>JAPKXZ010000063.1 GCA_026394555.1 Methanothrix sp. | reverse complement strand
TCTACTATTTGAGTTTGGGAAGGTATATCATTACGATTTGGGTGAGCAAGAATTGATCTCTGAGGTTCCAAAGAAGGTATTGGCCCTTGAAGCGAGGTTGGGTTTGAGTATATTCCCTATTTTAACGCAGAGTTAAGGTTATCATTATTTTGAGCAGGGAAGGATTCTCATGGCAGGATTTCGCATACTAATTATCGAGGATGATCCGGAGCATGCCGATCTGATTAAAATGGGATTTAGAAGGCATGATGAATTCTTCTTAGACTTTGCGGCCTCTGGTGAAGAGGGGCTGAAGATGATCGCCGCCACCGCCTATGACCTGATCTCCGTGGACCTGGTCTTGCCCGGTATTGGGGGCCTGGATGTTCTGGTAAGGATCAGAAAGCTTGATCCAGACATTCCTGTAGTCATGGTTTCCGGCCACGGCACTACAGAGATGGCGGTGGTGGCCTTTGAAAACAGGGCAACCAAATATGTGGTCAAGAGCCTGGAAAGCTTTAAGAGCCTCCCTTATGTCTTCGAGAACCTTATTCAAGAGGCCAGATTCAAGGGAAACGAAAGAGCAATGCGTGGGCAGATCGAGCGATCGGAGAGAATCCACAGAAATATTGTGGAGAACGCCCTGGCAGGTATTTACATTTTGCAGGAGGGGGCTTTCCGGCTGGCCAACCCAAAACTGGGCGAGATATTCGGCTGTTCTGCAGAGAGCCTGCTTGGCCTGCCCTTCTGGCAACTCGTGAAGCCCGATGATATGCAGTGCGTGAGCCGCCTGCAGCGCGACTTGCTGTCCGATATACCCGTTTATGAGTCTAAGGTGCAGCGCAAAGACGGAACCTGTCGCTGGATTGAGTTTCGGACCGTTCCCATTGAGTACGAAGGCAAGAGAGCCATTCTTGGCAATCTCCTGGACATAACGGCAAGAAAAGAGCTGGAGATTGGAATAATGCAAACAAACCGGGAACTTGCCGCCATTGACGGCATAATGCAGACCTGTTTGCCCTCTTCGGTCGATATGGATAAGAAGCTGACTGATGCCCTGGCCCACCTCATCGCGGGCGTAGGTGGTGTACAGGTCGGCGGCGTATTTCTCCAGGAAGAGAGCGGCCTGGTGCTGCGGGCGCTGCACGGATCGGTGGAGGAGCTAATCGAATTTATCAATGGAATGGAATTAGGCCTTCTTCTAGTCCTGCCTCGTGTCCATAAATGTGAGACTGGCTCACCGCATAGCTGGATGTCGGCACCCATAAGATGCGGCGGCGAGGCAAAGGGAGCGGTGGTCGTTGCCTGTGCTGATGCCTATTGCCTCAACTTTCTGGAAAAGGCAGCAGGGCGCATCGGTCATCTCCTGGATGTGTGCGACCAAAATAAAATGCGGCTTCCCTCAGAGGAGCTGCTGGCCGAGATAAAGACCAGTACCGCCCCAGGCTAGAGATCTCGAAATCATTCAATCAGCCAAAAAATTCATCCAGCCAGTTCACCTGGCCAGCGGGAAGCTTAAGCCTTCCCTGGATTATTCTCGCCACCAGCTCGGCCACCTCGGGGGGACTCTTTCCCGTGGTATCAATCTCGTCAACCCGATCGCAAAACTCTACCGCCTCAACTAAAATGACATCCAACGCTTCTGCCTCCAGGTTTTCCCTAATTTTTTCGGCAGAATAGCCTCGTGCCTCCAGCCGCGACTTGAGCGCGGCTGGAGAAAGCCGCAAAACAATGGACCAGTCTGCGAAATGATGGGAGAAATGGCCTTCCAGGATAAGGGTCTCATCCGAATCCAGCCTGACCAGATGCTTCGCCAGGGCATCCATATCCGCCTCCAGGCAGCCCCTCACCGGATCTTTGCCGAAATTCATGCCCCCCTTCACCAGGGCATTTATATCGATGACATTGTAGGGCAAAAGAGCGGCAATGGTGGTCTTTCCCGTGCCGGGAGTCCCTGTCAGTGCTATTTGCATATTTCCTGGAAAGCGGAAAGGAAGCGGTCATTCTCAGAAGGCGTTCCCACGGTCACCCGAGCATGATGCTCGCCTGCCCCCCAAAAGGAGCGGCAATCTCTAATGATGATGCCTCGGGACAGAAATCTCTCCACATACTCACGGGAGGCGGGCTCTGTTTCCAGGTACAGGAAGTTGGCCTGGGAGGGATGCGCCTTTGTCTCCCTTTGCAGCCGCTGCCGCTCGGATATGATCTTTTCTACGGACCCTCGCATGAAAGGCAGATCGGACAGAGCCGCAACTCCTGCCGCAACCGTTGCACAGCTGATGCCATAAAAGGGAGGCGCGGCTCTTTTGTATTGATCGGCGATCCAGCGTGGAGCTATGCCATAGCCCAGACGCATGCCGGCCAGCCCGAAGGCTTTGGACAGGGTGCGGCCTACGATCAGGTTGTCATACTGCTCCACCAGCCTGACCAGGCTTTTGTCGGCAAATTCCACATAAGCCTCGTCCAGGAACACAATAGCCTCCGTGCTCTCCAGCAGGGCGCGAACTTCCTCCTCGCTCGTCACATTGCCGGTGGGATTGTTGGGTGAGCAGAGAAAGGCCATCTTTGTGTCGGGCGGCACTCCGCAAGCGATCTCAAAATGCGGCCCGCGCGGCGCGAGGTAAGGGGTGGCTCCGGCGGTGATGGTCAGTATCTCATAGTAGCTGAAGGTAGGAGTGGGAATGAATGTCCGATCGCCCTTTTCCAAAAAGAGGCGGGTCAGGGTGTCCATAACCCCGTCCATGCCCGCTCCTATTATGATCATCTCTTCGGGAAAGCCGGTGTATCTGGCGATGCCCGCTATCAACTCCTCGGGCTCAGGATATCTCTCCGGGGAGATGCCGGCCAGAGCCTCTGCTACGCCAGGACTGGGGCCATAGGGATTCTCGTTGCTGCCCAGCTTGGCAATATCTTCCTGGGCGAGGCCATATTTGCGGGAGATCTCGCCAAAGCCCTTGCCGGCCACGTAGGGCTTGAGTTGACTCAAGACGGGCCGAAGCTTGGCTCGCCGCCAGGAATCAGAGTGACTCTCCAATCACGCTCACCACTTTATCGATCTCTTCTTTTTCGACTACCAGAGGCGGTATGAAGCGCAGGGTGTGCTCGCCGGTGCTGTTGATCAGAACTCCCTTTTGCAGAGCCTTCTCCACCAGTGCCTTGCAGTCCGTGTCCAGATCCAGGCCCACCATCAATCCCAGGCCGCGTATCTCGCGGGGCGCGAGCTTTCCGAGCTGGCTCTTCAGGTATGCGCCCATCTCCTCCGACCTATGCACCAGCTTCTCGTCCTTTATGACCTGAATGGTGGCAAGAGCTGCTGCGCAGATGAGGGGGCCTCCGGCGAAGGTGGAGCCGTGGTCGCCTTTCTGGAAGGCCTCTGCCGCCGGGCCCGCCGCCAGCATGGCGCCAATGGGCAGTCCTCCCGCCATGGCTTTGGCCAGGGTGATAACGTCCGGCATAACTCCGAAGTGATCTTTGCCAAACCACTTTCCCGTACGCCCAAAGCCGGTCTGCACCTCATCAAAGATGAGCAGCGCACCCTTATCATCGCAAATCTGCCGGGCGGCACGCAGGTATTCAGCGTCAGCCACATAGACACCGGCTTCTCCCTGCACCGGCTCCAGGATGACGGCGCCCGTCTCGTTTGTCACAGCAGCTTTGAGGGCTTCCCCATCGTTAAAGGGAACGAATGTTGCTTCGTTCAAAGGCTGGAAAGGCGCGCGGTAGATGGATTTGTAGGTGGTGCCTAAAGCTCCCAGGGTGCGGCCGTGAAAGGCGCGCTCAGCGGCTACGATCTTCGATTTGCCCGTGCTGCGGCGCGTCAGCTTCAGGGCCGCCTCCACGCTCTCTGCCCCGGAGTTGCAGAAGTAGGCTCTCTTCATGCCGGTGAGAGCCTTCAGCTCCTCCGCCAAAAACACCTGATTCTCTGTGTAGTAGAGGTTGGAGGTGTGGATCAGCGTCTCAGCCTGCCTGGCTATGGCTTGAGCTACAGCCGGGTGGCAGTGGCCCACGTTGTTCACGGCGATGCCGGCCACAAAGTCCAGATACTCCTTTCCTTCTGAGTCCCAAACACGGGCTTTACTGCCGCGCACCAGGACTACATCCTGGCGGGCGTAGGTCTGGATTATGGCCTCTGATTCCCTGGCTTTCAGATCAGTTTTGTCGGTCATAGGTATTGATTCCGGTTTCGTCTTGATTGCATTCTCAATGAAGTGCTAATATACTAAAGTTGAACAGCATGTTAGCTACATCTTATTCACTCAGTCCTCTAATCCCACTACGTCCATCATGAAAAGGATTTCGCGGAAAAAGTTCCCTGGCATTAAGCATTTAAATTGAAAGCTTCCATCAAAAGCCAATGATACCTCTTGATCCAAAAAGACCGTTGAAGTTGGAAGAGCCCAACCCGTATCTTGCGGGGGCGGCGTTTCTTGCCTGGCTCTCAAAACAGGGTCAAGAAGCGGATCTTTCGGATTGTCTGGATAAGTGGGATCTTCATAATAGGAATATACTAACCACCGCCTGAAAGAGGTTAAAAATGAATGGATATGAAAACATAGAACGAGAACCAAAATTACCATATGGCGGATTGTTTGGAGAATCCAACCTGATAAAAGTGATTGAGCAAGTTATTGCAGATCCTGATATAGAATATAGGCCAATTGACTTGGAAATGTTAACCAAGGAATCAGCACCAACCGTTAGAGCATCATTAAAGGCCCTAACCTCGTTGGGTTTACTGGAGAAAGACGAGACCGATCGGCAGCACCCAGTGTACCGGGTAAATATCGAATCAAAACGATATATCGCATTGACTTTTTTAGCGTATGCTGTTTTGGATGACAAAAATGGCACAGACTCTATGAACAAGGTCATTGCAGACTACATTGAATCAACGCTCGGAGAATTCTCGCGACCTGTTGATGGACACATTGGAGCCACCAATCTTGAGTTAGCAATACAGGAACAAAAACTCCAGAGCATCTCAGTCGCCCCGACAACTCATTCGTTCCTGGAATAATTTGTGATGGTCTAAGAGACTTGGCGAACTGCTTCGAGTCTTGCCTATTTTATAGTACGCTCTTCGCGAAGGATACAGCGTGCGCTTTAATGGCGCACCATCCCGTCGCGGACCTGGAGTTCCCACCTGATCCGCATGGTGAATAGCTGGATCTCTATTTTATCTGTACCACATCTTTATATCGTTAAATGACGACTATCGCATGGGCAAAAGTCGATCAAGACCATCTTTTATCCCTCCTACAGGTTTCATCATCGACTTTGCCCTCCCTCCCATTTTCCGGCCCTGGGCAGCCATCCCACTGCTTGATAAACAGCGTGGTTCTATATTCCTGCGGCCCAAAAGTTCCATGCTACTCCCCAAGTTGCTTTGGGTTCTTTCCGGGCCACATCATTCTGATCCTCTCCAAGGAATAAGAGAGTTTACAGGCCCATTTCCATAAATTTCCCTCACGCCTCAAAATGGTGATCTATTCTTTCTCATTGTGGCAGCAATGGTGCTTCTTTTTCATGAACCACAAGAGAGCTAACAAACCAATCACGAATAGCTTTATTTTTATAATCTTCTTTATAAGTTTTAACATAGTATATTTCACCTGAGCTATATAGGTCTTAAAACTATAAAACTGTGAGCTTTGGCGCTTGAGCGAAAGCACTTTCATGTCTGAAGGCCCTGGCCAGGTGCCGCCGGAGCGCAAGATCTTGATGTCGTCTTGTAGCGATGTTTTCTAGCTCGCGATCTCCTGGGCTGGCTCCGCCGCACCATCCACCGCCGCCTCGACTGCTGCAAAAATCCAGGAGCTTAAAGGCATCCTGGCTTGTCCAGCGCTTTCCACTTCTTTCTAAATGCTCTTGGCAAATCGGAGACTCATCTGTATCTGACGGTTCACATCGCGACTCGTGATCTCCATGTGTCCAGGATACATAGTCTGTACATCCAACGTCGTCAGCCGCTCAATGGATTTGACCAGCTCCGGAGTGTCGCCGCCGTACATATCCGTCCGGCCGATGTTCCCGTCCGGAAAGACCGTGTCTCCGGAGAAAAGAACCTTCGCGTTCTCCTCGTAGAGGCAGAGGCTGCCCAGGGAGTGGCCGGGAGTCTCCATGACCTTTAGCTTCCATTCGCCAATATCCAGGACCATGCCTTCCTTAAGGGGCTCATCCACCTTATAATCCGAGGCCTGCTGGCCGAAGAGATAGGCCACGGAGGCCATGTCGTCTCCTACAGCCCCGACCTCTCTTTCGCTTAAGAGGAGCCTTGCACCCGTCGCTTCCTGGAGCGCCGGAGCCGCGCCGGAGTGGTCGTGGTGGCAGTGAGTGAGAACGATCATCTCGATTTGGGTTGGATCGATGAATTTCTTGATATTTTTTAGGGTCGGGCCGGCCATCATGCCGGCATCTACCAAAATGGGCTTTTTGTCCAGGATCAGGTAGACATTGCCATCGAATGCCGCACCGCTAACCTTATGCACTTCAACCATGAGGTAACACTTTAGCTCTTACAATATATTAGTTGGTATCAATGACGTTGATAGATGAGGCAAAGAGAGGGCGCGTGCCCAGTTCGATTGAGGCCGTGGCCAAGCGCGAAGGAATAGAGCCGGCAAAGCTGGCCGCTCTGGTGGCGTCGGGACGAGTTGTCATACCCAGAAACATCCGCCGTGAACGAATGCAGCCCACCGGAGTGGGCGAGCTGCTCACCACCAAGGTGAATGTGAATGTGGGCACATCGCAAAACCTGGACTCTCCGCAAAGCGAGGTGGAAAAGGCGCTAGCGGCAGCGGCGGCCGGCGCAGACGCGGTGATGGACCTGTCCACGGGCGGGGATCTGGATGCAGTGCGGCGCATGATCTTGGATGCAGTCAGCGTTCCCGTGGGCAGCGTTCCCCTCTACAATGCCGCCGTCAAGAAGGACCTGACGTCGCAGGGCATGTTCAACGCCCTGGAAAAGCATGCCAAAGACGGCGTGGACTTCGTTACGGTCCATGTGGGCGTGAACAAGAATTCTCTGGAGCGACTTCGCCTCGATCCGCGCGTCCTGGGCGTGGTGAGCCGAGGCGGCTCCTTAACCATGAAGTACATCAGCGAGACGGGCGAGGACAATCCCTACTACTCTGAGTACGACTATCTTCTGGAGATGGCCAAAGAGTATGATCTGACCCTCTCCTTGGGCGATGGCCTTCGTCCTGGCTGCATTGAGGACGCATCCGACCGGGCCAAGTACATGGAGTTCATCATGCTGGGCGAGCTGGTGAAGAGAGCGCGCGCCGCGGGAGTGCAGGTCATGGTAGAGGGGCCGGGGCATGTGCCAGCCGATGAGATCGAAACCAGCGTCAAGGCCATGAAGCATTTGACGGACGGCGCGCCCCTCTATTTGTTGGGCCCGCTGGTCACAGACATTGCGCCCGGCTACGACCATATCACCGCTGCTATGGGCGGAGTGATTGCGGGCATGGCGGGAGCCGACTTCCTCTGCGCCACCACCCCCTCCGAACACCTGGACCTGCCTACCGTTGAGGATGTGATCGAGGGCACCTACGTGACAAGGGTGGCGGCCCACGCCGCGGACCTCACCCGTTCCGGCGTGCGGGAGAAAGCCCGTGCCTGGGATTTGCAGATGGCCCACGCTCGCGCCGAGCTGGATTGGAATGGACAATTCAACGCGGCCATAAATCCGGCCCGAGCAAAGCTGATCCGGCACCGGCGCGGGGTGGAGACGGATACCTGCACCATGTGCTCGGAGCTGTGCGCCATCCGGCTTTCCAAAGAGGCCATGGAAAAGGGGATCGGTCGCACTTAATGACTCGTAAAACTTTTTTAACATAGAAAATATTTAAATAGTTATCTGATAACAATTAGACTTGAGCCTCGCGACAAAAGCATCCTTGAGTCTGATATGCTATGAGTTCGATATTTGGAGAGTTTCTGACCTTCCCCCAAGAGAAGGGACCAGAAGTGCAGCTTCGAGTCTACGGCGATGAGTTCTATTCCCGTTATGAGAATACGGACGGTTATTCCGTGGTCTACGATCAGGACCATGGACTGTACTGCTATGCCTTCCTGATCTTGGGCGAGTTCGTCTCCAGTGGAGTGGATTTATCCCTTAGCCCGCCCGATGGGGTCCGCCGCCACTTCAAAGAATCGGAAGAGGTTAGAAACCGCAAGTTTGAGGCGAGATATGCCAAGATGAACCCCCCGGCATCCGCCTTCAAGCCCAGCCTCAATCTTCGCACCTTCGGAGCAGAAAAGGGACTATTAGAAGGAAGGCGGGTGAGCGAGGGCGAGATCAAAGGCCTGACGGTGCTGGTCGCGTTCACGGATGTGAAGAGCACCGTCACAAAGGAGGATGTAGACGCCCTGCTCAATGGCCGGGACTACCATGAGAACGGCAACTTCTGCTCTGTGCGAGAGTATTTCCGCCTCATGTCCAGCGGCAAGCTGGACTACAGCAACGTGGTGGTGGGGCCCCTAACCCTAAGCCGCCCTCGTCAATACTATACGGAAAACCTGCTCGTCAAAGAGGCCCTCGACCTGGCCGTCCAAGGCGGTCTCGCGCTGGAGCAGTTCGACTCGCGAGGTGTGGGAATGGTTGATGCCATGAGCTTTCTTTACGCCGGCCAGACCCAATATTTGGGCGAGCTGTGGCCACATAACCATATCATAGACCTCAAGTACAAAAATATGAAGACCTATTTTTATATGCTCTCCAGCATGGGCAGAAGCAAGGAGGATCTATCTATTGGAACCTTCTGCCATGAGAGCGGTCACATGATCTGCCGCTGGCCGGACCTCTACGATTACGGCAATCGAGACGGCGACTTCGAGAAGAGTGCCGGCCTTGGCTACTTCTGCCTCATGAGCGCCGGCAATCATAACGATGATGGAAGAACTCCTGCACCGGTATGCGTCTACCTGCGTAACCTTGTAGGATGGTGCGATAAAATAGTTCGCCTTAACCAGCCCGGCCAGTATCAAGCAGATCATGGGGATTATGGCACAGCCATGATTTATGAGACCGGCAAGATAAATGAGTATTTCCTGGTGGAGAACCGCTCCGGGATAGATCTGGACGCCTCCCTTCCTCACTGCGACACTTTAGGCTCAAATGAATGGCAGGGCGGATCAGCAACCAAGCATTACCAGTGTGGACTCTTGCAGGCGGACGGCAGCTTGGATCTGGAAACCAACCGCAGCATGGGTGACGAAAAGGATCTCTTCGGCCGAATGATGGGAATCGCTCTCAGCCACAACACAAGGCCCACCTCGGTCTTATGGGACGGCTCGGACTCGGGCCTCATGATATCAAATATCGGAGAGCCTGGCCGTGTCATAACATTTGTGATAGGGCAGGAAAAGACCGACCATGTGGCCAAAGGATCAACACTATCCGGTGAGATAATCCCCGACAATAGTCCTCCGGGCCTTGTCAATGCTATTTCTCTCAACCAAGATGGCAAGGTGAAGAGGCTGGTGGTGGAAGTGGATATAAGCCACAACAACATCTCCAACCTGAGAGTAGAACTCACTTCACCAGGTGGAAAAAGAGCCATTCTGCACAATCGCACCGATATAGGCAAGAAGGATCTGCAGAAGAGTTATGATTCCCAATCAAAGGCCTCTTTAGTCGCCTTTCTCGGTCAATCCTTGCAGGGCAAATGGATCCTTCGGATGAGGGATTTAGCAAGCAGAGACACAGGCAAGCTGAACAAATGGAGCCTGGAGGTAACTTACTGATTTCCATGATGTTCAGGTGAGGCTCAGGAGAGACTTAAGGCTAAATATTACATTGACAGAATAGCAGCCAATGAGGTGTAATAATTGAGATTTAATTGCTTATGCTTATGTATTCTGGCCCTAATCTTGGGTGCCGCAGCCGCAGATGCGCTAGGAGCGCAGGGCTTTTCCCTACAGCAGTCCATTGACATGACAGGGGGAGCTTTTAGCAACGACTACGTAGACAGCCTGTTCGGCATCGGCGGCATGGGCACGGAATTGAGCGGCCCGTGGTTTGGCCCACAGTTCGAGAACACCAGCAGTGCTTCTTCCTTCCTCTCTGAGTTCTACATCAATACCAGCGTGCCCGTGATCGGCTTTACCCCGGTGAAATTCGATGTCACGCATAAGATGCCATCCAGGATCTACTTCGGTAGCGGCCGGGATGTCACCTATACCCAGTACCAGTCGGCCATAGCCACTGCAAGAGGCAATGAGCTGTGGATTCAGAAGGGTCTTGATTGGTCAGCGTATGCCATCGTTCCGGCAGGAACAGGCATGCAGTTCATCGCCTTTGCCCCGGCGGGCGGACAGGCCGATTACTATGAAACCGTTCAGACAGATGTTCTGAATATAACCAGCAAGCGGGTTAATTTCTACTCCGGCTACAACAGCATGAACTTCAGGGCGGATAAAGTGGGCAGGCACATTCTGCTCTTCGTGCTCAATAACCAGCCCAGCAACTCCATCATTGTAGATGTGATCAGCCAGGCACCACCGGTATCCCTGGTCCCGGCGGCAGGCCAGATGCCGCCCTCTTCCAATATGCCGCCTGCCTACAATCAACCGACTACCGCCAGTCAAACCACTACGAGCGGCCTGGGACAGAGCACCACCAGCACATCGACCTCTTACCAGACATACGGCACATCTTATCCACCACAAACAGGAGGCTTGGCTGGAGACACTCCAGTTACCATTCAGTCCCAGGGAATGAGGGGCTATCAGGTCTTTCTGGATGAAGTCTTAATCGGCACGGAAGGAACCGGCGGCGATGCTCCGGATGGGAAATTCAGCTTCAATGTGATAGGCAACCAAAACCACAACGTAAGGGTATTCGATGGTCAATTCAATTACCCAAATAGCATGTATTTCCAAAGAGGAGTCCTAAAGATAATTAACGTGGAGGCAGGAACCGCCGTATATATTTAATTTATTTTTTTTTATTTTGTTGACTTCGATTAATTCCACTACTATTATTTTCATTCACTATTTACCGGAAAGAGATAAATCCCATCGGATGGTTTAACGAAGGGGGTCGATCATTTTGAGAAAAGACGAATTCTTGCAGCAGTTCGAAGGCATCGTGCTTCCCGAGACGTTTGATCAGAATCTTCTGGATCACGCCGCGGAGATGTTCGGAAAATGGGGCAAAAGCGCTCATATGAACGAGGAGGAGCATCTCTTCGAGGCTTATGGTCTGGCCTCTAAACCGGATGACAATGCAGAGGTTAAAACGCAGAAAATTGCCCTGCGCTTTGTCTGCACGAGGATGATGGAAGCAAACTTCAGCCGAAAGGATGCAGCAGACTTAATCCGCAATTTCAATAAGATCAAATATCCCGGTTACGAATGGCTGGAGTAGGGCGACGCGACGGGGAGAAGCGAGCCTTTTTTTGGCCAGCCCTTAGGCCCCACCTTCATACATGATTGATTATACCATTCGGGCAATCGCTTAATAATACAGTTTCAGGTAGATGTGAAATCCCAAAATAAGAGACGCCACCCAAAGACCTGCCGCCGCCTGCATGGCCCGCCGGAGAGCAAGCCGGGCCTTCAAACGTCCCAGACAAACCAGATTGATGTAGATCCAGAGCAGTACCACTGCCAGGCCCAGACCGTGATGCAGCAAGACCTCGGCCTGAAAGAGACCGTTGGGCCGGCCCGGCACCAGGATTTGAACCATGGCAGGAGACATCAGCGCCAGGACGGCCAGAATCTGAGCCGTGACCGCTAGGCGGAGGACGAGGCAGTGCTTCTGATAATTTTTCTTTTTGGCCAGGAAGACAGCAAAGCCCAGGGCCGCAGCGAGGATCAATTGCAGGATGAGGTTTGATGCAACCAATGTCTGATAATCCAGGGGCATGCCTTCTCAATAAATCCAGAGGAACTTAAGGCTTTGCGAGCCCGCTGGGCAAACCCCGCACATTTTCCATTGTCCCCACCCAACTTTTGCCAGTCTTGCCACACTTCGCCCATTAATCCCTCTACTCTTTGATCTTCTTCATCACCCAGCCCATGTTCTGCCCCAGAATTCTCATGATCTGTATTCCCTCCTCATCCTTTTCCACATCTTTTTCCGCCAGGCCTAGGCCGATATTCCAGTAGCTTGAGCCGGCTATTATCATCTGGTTGATGAGGAAGAAGTGGTTAATGGAGTCGAAGACGTGAATGGCTCCCGCCCGGCGCACAGCCACCACCGCTGCGCCCACCTTGCGCTTGAACATATCCCCGTTGGCCTTTCCCACAAATCCGGACCGGTCGATGAGGGCTTTTAGCTCGGGCGTGAGATCGGCGAAATCGGGTGGGCGAGCCCAGAATGATGCCGTTCGCTCCAACCATTTTCTCGATGCATCCGTTTACCATATCCTTATCCAGGGCGCACTTGCCGTTCTTCTTCTCAAAACACTTAAAACAGGCAATGCAGCCGGAAAGTGGCCCTTTCAAATGAACCAGCTCCGTCTCTATGCCCTGGCCCTCCAGCTCTTTGAGAACAACCCCGAGGAGGGTGGCGGTATTGCCATCCTTGCGAGGGCTGCCGTTAAATGCCACAACTTTCACGATTATTTTTCTCCCTGCTATTTATTTTACAAAAAGTATTCAGATCTCAATCAAACGGTACTCTTTATTTCCGAGACCAATCTTTTCCCCGTAGTCCAACTGGATATTTCCGAGAGTGCTCTCCCAGACGCCCAGGAACTTGTCCTTTCCAGGAGCATGATTCTTTTGCAAAAGCGTGTTTGCCAGGCCCATCTGCTTGTTCACCAGATCATAGCTGGCCTGATCTATGGCCACCGGATCCTTCGAGGCCAGGATGCCGATGTCCGGCACGAAGGATGCATCGCTCCAGGGCACGCAGTCGCAGTCCGGGGTGATATTGAGCAGGAAGTTGAAGAACCCTACCCGGTTTTCCTTTCCCTTTATCGCACCAAAGGCATACTCAGTCATCCTTTCCATGAAGGGCGGCACCTCTACAAACCAGTCGAAGTCCAGGGCGTGAGTCGGGCAAACGCGCAGGCACTTGCCGCAGCCTGTGCATAGATGGTAATCGATTGCCGAGATCTTTTTTCCCACAGTGATGGCTCGCTGCGGGCAGCCCTCCATGCAGGAGCGGCAGCCGCTGCATAGCTCTGCGTTGAATATGGGCTTGGCGCTGTGTTGCTCCGCCTTGCCGAGCGCCGATGCAGAGCCCATGCCCAGATTCTTTATAGCGCCCCCAAAGCCGGCAGGAAGGTGGGCCTTGAAATGGGATACTACGATCATGCTATTAGCAGAGGCGATCTCTGCTGCGATCTTGACAAATCGAAAATGCTTGCGATCGATGGAGACCTCCTGAAAATTGTCGCCTTGCAGGCCGTCGGCAATGATGGCCGGCGCTCCGGCCACAGCCTGACCAAAGCCGTGCTCATTGGCCGTTTGCAGATGATCGACAGCATTGGCCCGGCTGCCTCCATAAAGGGTATTGGTATCTGTAAGAAATGGCTTTGCGCCCAGAGAGCGGATCTTTTCTGCAATGGGCCGGACCAGGATGGGATTTACATAAGAATCGTTTCCCCTTTCCCCGAAGTGGATCTTGATGGCGGTGAGGTCGCCTTTTTGTACCACTTCATCCAAACCCGCGGCATCAAAGAGCCCCATGATCCTGTTTTGCTTGTTATCTTGAAAGCTTCTCGCCCTGACCCCGGCAAAATAAACAGTGCTTTTCAATTCCTGGCTCACCTCCACATAGCTGATGTGCCATATGCTTTGTAAATAAAAGAATCTAATGCCTGGCGAAAAGCTATATGCCAATAGTGGCGTAGAATCTTTCGAGAGAGGAATTGCAATTGACTGCTAATAACTATAAGGCATGGGATGTATCGGAGGCCGACTACCCCGCGAATGGTCCCATGGAGGAGAGGCTAAAGTTCCTTTTGCGCTATGCAATTTTGGCCCCCTCCGGCCCCAACACCCAGCCCTGGAAGTATGCCATTCATGACCACAGCATTTCCGTCTTCGCCGATTTAAGCCGGGCCTTGCCTTTTGTTGATCCCAGCAACCGCACCCTCTACATGAGCGTGGGCTGCGCCATCGCCAACCTGGCCGTCGCCGGAGCGCATTTTGGATTTGCCCCCAAGGTGAGTTTGCCCTCTGGCCGAAGGCCAGTGCCTGGGCAAGATGATCTCTTCCCCCAGATACAAAGAAGGCACACCACCAAAGACAGATATGAAAATGCAGAAATCGAACCTTTCATTTTAGAGGAGATTGAGAGGAACATAAATCTCCCCGGCCTTTATCTCAGCTACCTGCCCGATAAGGATGCCAAGGCGAAAATGGCAGATCTGGTCTCCCGCGCCCATCAGACTCAACTGGCCAAAAAGGAATTTCGCCATAATCTGGGGGACTGGCTGCGCGGTAACTGGACGACCGAGCCTGACGGCATGCCCCTTTATACCTTCGGAGTGCCGGATGTCGTATCTTTGGGATTTCCCGCCGCCTTCAAGGAGTTCGACCTCTCCTTGCCGGTCATCTACCGGGACTCCGGCCTCATCCACGACTGCTCCACCCTTGCCGTGCTTACCACCGACCAAGATGATAAGCAGACCTGGACCATGTGCGGCTTCGCCCTGGAAAATCTGCTGCTCAGGGCCACCTTTTACGATGTAAGAGCATCCTTCTTCAGCCAGCCCATAGGCCTTGCCTACTTGCGAGAGGAGCTGAAGATGCAGGTCAACCGCGGCCACCCCCAGCTTATCTTCAGCCTGGGGATGGCCAAGCCCATGCGTCCCAGCCCCAGGCGACCTTTGGAGGATGTGATTATTAAGCAGTCTTAGCCGGCGCACCGAGAGGGATATTTTTCAGGCCGTAGAGAGCGCACCTCAGCTCCTCAAGCTGCACCGGCTTGGAAATGTAACCGTCCATGCCGGCAAGCAAACATCTCTCTTTGTCCCCTTCTAACGCATAAGCGGTCATGGCCAGAATCTTCGGCCTTGTTTTTAAATTAAGATCCAAAATTGCACGGGTAGCCTCCAGGCCGTCCATCTCCGGCATCTGCACATCCATGAGGATCACATCATAGCTCTTTTTGAAAATAGCCTGCAAGACCTCCCGGCCATTGGAGACCACATCGGCTCTGTAGCCTAGCTTCTTTAGCATAAGACGCGCAACCTTCTGGTTGACAAGGTTATCTTCCGCCAGCAATATGTCCAGATCCGGTTGTTTCATCGCACTGCTACAGGTAGGCACCTTCTTATGACTGGGGGGCATTAAAGCCTCCTGCAGGGCGAAGATAATACTGCTTTGCATTGCCGGCTTGATTAGAGTTTTTTTGCCTATGCGATGTTTTCCGGGCGAAGCGAAGGTGATGGTAGGAAGACGCTCTTCTATCTCCTCGGCCAGCTCTTCGGCCCCCGGAACATCCAGATCCAAAATTGCGGCATCAAAACGGCTCTCTACCATTTCCCGCGCCTCAAAGGCCGAGACCACTGGATATATCTGCATCCCCGAGGTGCGGGCATAATCCAACAATCCCTTCAAGCAGCCTTCGCTGCTGAGCAGAGCCATTATCTTCTTGCCGGCCATATGCACCTTTACAG
This sequence comes from Methanothrix sp., assembly GCA_026394555.1. GTDB lineage: Archaea > Halobacteriota > Methanosarcinia > Methanotrichales > Methanotrichaceae > Methanothrix. The sequence continues at coordinate 47,702 of JAPKXZ010000063.1, read as the reverse complement.
CCTCTCCGGAAAATGGCGGGGCAAAAATCAGGAAGTGGAAGGTTGAGCCCTCGCACAGCTTGCTTTGCACCCAGATCCTGCCGCCCATCAGCTCCACCAGCCTCTTGCTTATGGCCAGGCCCAGGCCCGTCCCCCCATATTTTCTGGAAGTAGAAGCATCGACCTGGCTGAAGGAGATAAAGAGCTTTTTCATGTCCTCTGGACTGATGCCGATTCCCGTATCGATAACCGAAAAGTGGATTTCATCCGCATTTTCACCAGGCTTGACATGAATGGTAATGATGCCTTTTTCCGTAAATTTAACCGCATTGCTGAGCAGGTTGGCCAGGACCTGGCGTAGCCGAACCGAATCCCCAAGAATTGTTGGGGCAATCTTCTCGTCAATATCATAAGTCAGATCCAGTCCTTTCTCCGCGGCCTTTGTGGCCACCATATCCAGCGAGGACTCGATGCTGTCACGTAAAATGAAGGGCAAATGCTCCAGCTTCATCTTGCCTTCATCTATCTTGGAGAAATCCAGGATATCATTGATGATGGCAAGCAACGCATCACCACTGCTGTGAATGGTCTCCACGAAATCACGCTGCTCTTCGGTGAGTTGGGTTTCCAGCAAGAGCCCGGCGAGGCCAATTACCGCATTCATGGGAGTACGTATCTCGTGGCTCATATTGGCCAAAAACTCGCTCTTCGCCCGGCAAGCCGTATCTGCCGCCTGCTGCGCCGAACGAAGCTCGATTTCCGTTTCTTTATGCAAGACCGTCTCCTCTTGCAATGCCGCATTGGCCCGGAGGAGCCAGGCCGTCCTCTCCGAAACCCTCTTTTCCAGCCCTTCCTGCGTCTTTTTCAGGGCCTCTTCCGTCCTCCTACGCAAAATGGCTTCGCCGATGCTACCCGCCGCCGCCTGAAGTACAGCTATCTCGCTGTCGACCCATCGCCGCTCATTATGACAGTCTTCAAAACATATAACCGCAAAAAACCGACCCTCGATGAAGACGGGCAGGAGCAGAAAAGAGCGAATTTCTAACTCCAGCAGCACCGTTGCACCAGGAACCCTGAGCTCTGAAGTTATGCCCTGGAGGGGATTGCTGCGAGAGAGCATATCCTGCCAGTCTGGAAAATGCTCCACCCAAGACAGATCCCCGGAAAATGGCTTTGCCGGCTCTCGAAACCATTGCATAGGAAGACATTCCAGTCGCACAACGCTCTGCAATGACCGGTTCTCCAGAATATGAACCCGATCCACATCTTCCACCTCACCTAGAATGCCTAAAGCTCTCTTTACGGCCAGGGGATCGGGTGTGAGAAGGTAGTTGGTGGCCTTGGCCGCCCCTTGCAGCAATAAATCGCGCCTGTGCAGCGTCTCCTCTGCACTTCGTCGTTGGATGATCTTCCACATGCCGCTCATGAGCAGCGTGAGCTGGCGCACATCGGAGTCATCGTACTCCTCCTCCTTGTTGCCCAGACCCGCCACAATAACAATCTTGCCTTTGTCCATGATGGGCACATTCATGTGACGGACAACATTGACGTGTCCTAGGGGGGTGCCTCTTCTCTGGGTGCAGGAAGCATAATCATTGGTTATCACCGCTTTTCTCTGCCGAATAGCCTCACCCCAAAGACCCGTTTCCTGCAGATGATAGACGACTCTCTTATGTTCAATGTCACAAGTCTGCATGGCCTTCTTGGACCAGGAGTGCATAAAGAGCGTCTTTTCTTCGTCGTCAACGAAAGCCAGGTAGCCGAGCTTAGAGCCGGTTAGCTTGACCCCAGCCTCCAGAGCATAGTCTGCGATCTCTTTAATGGAGGCCTCATCCATCTGGTTTAACCTTTGCAGAGCCTCCAGCCGGGAATCATCCAGAAGCAGGGCTTCTTCCGCGCGCTTTCTGTCGGTGATATTGTAAAAGTTGGCCAATAGATAGATGGGGTTGCCAGAGTCGTCTTTGACCAGTGCACATATCATCTCCGCCATGTAAGATTGGCCATCCGACCGCTTTAAAAAAAGCTCCCCCTGCCACTGCCCAATGGAATGAAGGGCGGGTATGACCTCTTCTTGCAGCTTGTTTTTACCCTCAGCATTAGTAAAATCGAATACTGACCGGCCTTTTGCCTCAGATATGTCGCGAAAACCGGAAATTTTCAAGAGGCTGGGGTTTACATACTCAATATTTCCAAAGAGATCCGTAAGTACAATGGCCGTGGGAACTGCCTCTACCGCTTTTGTCATCGGCAAGCAGGCCAAAAGATCTTCGAGGTTCTCCTTTAGGCCTTGAAGCAACACCGGCATTTGCCCCGCATTGCCGCCCAATTCCAGCATATCTGCTATTTTCCGCAGCATCTGCTCGATCTTCGTTTCAGGATCGCTGCTTGCAAGCTTCTCTTCGCCCAAAGGTTATCACTGCCTCTGCTTCTAACAAATAGACATCGTTACTCTTAATCAAGATATGGGCTATTTTTTCTCTTGAAAACCTTGCTGCAACAGCACGATCAATTCCTCGGTGTTGTACCGGGATATCAGATCTAAGAGCAGGTCCGTTTGCATATAGAAGCGTCTGGCTTTGCCAATCCTCTCCAATGCCGTTTCTGACACAAGCTCACTGGCTCGAAGATCCACTTCCGTCCTGTTCATGGCGACGATGATTCCCTGCATCTCATGCCTCATATTGATTATCATTTCCTTCTTGAGGGAATCAGGATCGGTAACTGGAATATAGTGGTATCTCTTGTCGCCCGGGATTATCACCCTCTTGGCCAACCCCATTCGTTCCAGAGTGCTCATATTAGAGCTTACTGTGGACTTGCTGTAGCCGGTCTCTTCCACCAGTTCGTCCATGGAAACGGGCCTGTCCGCCAGAAACAGTGTGCCGCGCAAAACACCCACTGCATCGCAGCAACCGTAGCTGTTGGCCACTTTGACGCAGGCGTCAACCATATATCTCTTCAAGATATCCGCCTCATCTCGATCCATCCATCTCCAGAAGACCACAACTTTTAAGTACTTTTCGCATTTTCCGGACGTTTGGTAATTTCCGAACAGAACTGAGGTAGACCGCGAATGAAAAGCACAGAAAGGCTCGGCCAATGGATCGCAGATAATCCGATCATAATCATGGCAGCCGCACTTCTTCTAACTCTCGCCTCCCTGCACTATGCCCAGCAAATTGAGATGCAAGGCATGACCACCGAGAGCATGGTGGGCAAAGATTCTCCACTCTACCAGCTTTTCGACCACCTTTATGTGGAGAAGTTTGCCACCGAGTCTATAGCTGTGCTCATTGAAGCGGAAGATGTCACTAAACCGGACATTCTGAGGGCGATGGATAAGCTCTCGCAAAAGATACGCACAGCTCCCGATGTGCTGGCTGTGACCAGCATCGCCGATATCGTGGCAGACACAGAGAAGAGCGAAAGCGGTATCCGAATAATTCCCGCCCAGGAGAGGATAGACGAAATTCTCTCTTATCCTGCAAATCTTCCTGCCGTAAATGCCATGATGCCCGATAAAAAGCATACCATGCTCTCTATCGATCTGCCGGTTTCTTTGAAGGAATCCCAACTGAGCGAGATTTACAAAGAAACGTCCGGCCAGGTGAAGATGGCCGAGTTTCCGCCGGACGTGGGCGTTACCGTCACCGGCAAACCGGCGCTTATGAATTCAATAACAGGAGAGATGGCCAAGAGCAACGGCCCCATTATTGCTTTAGCCGGCCTGCTCATGATCGTGGCTTTGCTCATCTCCTTTAACCATGTGAAATGGTCGTTGCTCCCCATCCCCGTCGTCTTCCTGGGCATAATATGGTCCTTCGGAGCTATGGGATTTTTGCACATACCGTTTACCATGGTATCCATGTCCGCCTTCCCGGTGCTGATCGGCATCGGAATAGACTATGCCATCCAATTTCACAACAGGATCGATGAGGAGTTCACTAAAGGCGGCTCACCTACGAAAGCCGTGATACAAACAGTAAGCCATGTCTCCATGCCGGTCATGATAGCCCTGATCATAACCGCCATGGGATTCGTCTCCCTCCTCACCTCATCCGTGCCCATGACCAGAGATTTCGGACTGTTATGCCTGGTCGGGCTCTTTCTTTGCTATCTATCCGCTCTTTTCGTGGGAACCACTCTGCTCTACATTATCGAGAAGAGAGGCTCATCTAAGAGAGCAATGATGAGGAAGGACGTCGCCGCCAATGTGCCCAAAGACACGATGATCGGAAGCATCATTGAGAAGGTCTCTGATATCTGCATTCAAAGATGGCATCTGGTACTCGCCTGCGCACTCTTCCTCTCCCTGGCAGGCATCTATGCAGATACCCAAGTTCAGGTGAATACCGACTTCAAGAATTATGTACCTCAGGACCTGCCTCCACTCATCGACTTTCGACATATGAGCGACATCTTTGGAGGCACGGATACGGTAGACCTCATCGTTCAGGCCGATGACATTACCGACCACGATACCTTGCGCTGGATGGATGAATTTTGCATATATCTGAAGAGTTCCCGAGATCAGGTATACGGCTTCGAAAGCATAGCTTCCTTGGTAAAACGGGCCAATGGCGGCGAGATACCTCAAGATCAAACTGAGATAAGAAGGCTGATCGATTCCCTTCCTAGCCAGATGCGAGCTAGGCAACTGGATGGCCACGACACGGCTCTAATCAAGCTGAATGTGGGCAAGGAGCTGACCAACCTGGGCGCAGAGGGCACCGACCGGCTCATAAAAGAGATCGATAAAGACATCGCCTGGCATCAACCGCCACCCGGAGTGTCTGTGCGACTGACGGGCGACGCTGTAGTGATGACCACCGTCATCACCGCTTTGACACAAGGCAGAACGGAGATGACTCTGCTGGGATTGGTGCTGATCTTTGTCGTGCTGCTGCTCATCTACCGGGACCTGATTAAAGCGCTGCTGCCGGTACTGCCCATGCTGGTGGTAATCGGCTGGATGGGTGGCGTTATGTACCTAGCAGACATGAAATACACGCCCCTAACAGCATGCCTGGGCGCACTCATTCTGGGAGTAGGATCTGAATACGCAATATTGATGATGGAGCGCTTCTACGAGGAGCTGGCCATAATAGGACAGCCCCGAGAGGCGCTCAAGATCGCATCAAGACGTATAGGTTCCGCACTAATCGCCTCCGGCCTTACCACCGTATTTGGATTTGCAGCCCTGATGTCCTCGCCCTTCCTGATCACCAACAATTTTGGGACAGTTACAGTTTTGGCAATAATATTCGCATTGCTCACGACTTTCACGGTCTTCGTTGTGCTGATGTACCGCATGGAGATTCGACGTTCTATGGTGAAAAATGCGAAATACGAAATGAAGAAAGCCCTCAAGCTGATAGCGAGAGGAGGATGACGGATGATATTTAAAATGGCCCTGGTTGGCTTTTGCCTATTGATTGCCGCAGTATCGGCTCAAAACACCTACATACCTTTGGAGCTGGGCGGAGATAACTATTACACCATGTATGGCAGCCCGGATATCTCAGCCAGCGTTTCCGGAACCGATGAGTTTGAGCGTGGAGATACCGTTTCCCTTTACGTGGATCTGACCAACTATGGACGGATATTGGGATTCAAGGAGGATCTAACTCCCCAGGACCCCAAGGAGTTCGCTCTGGCCAGCGCCGAACTGCAAGAAGAGTACAAGAAGCCGACGGCCCTCGGAATCACGGCATATCTGCTCTCCGACAATCCCTTGATCGAGATAAAGTCAGGTGACCAGGTTGTTCAATCTTTGAAATCAGGTGATAAGACTTCGTCACCTTTGAAATTCACCGTTAAGATAGGTGAGCATGCCCCAGCCGGGACTTATCCACTCAGTTTGAACCTATCTTATGATTATCAGGACAATGTCCGGGTGCAGGCTTCCAAGATTGTTACCAGCGGATCCTCGCCTACTTTGGCAAATTACCAGGTATCCTATATCTACCAGAAGGCCAATCAGACCGTACCCATCATTATCAACGTCAAGAAGCAGGCGGACTTTTTGATCGTGAATGCAACGGGCGCGCTCTCTGCCGGCATCAAGAAGGCACAAATCGTTGCCACATACAAAAATATTGGAGAGGACCCCGTCAGAGACGCTATCGCCAGGCTATCCATCTTCAAACCGTTCTCCTCCACCGATGATCAGGCATTCATCGGAACGCTGGCTCCGGGAGAAGAGAAGACCGTCGTCTTCCGGCTTGACGTCGATTCCGACGCTACGCCCAAGGACTATGGCATAAACAGCGAGATCAAATATACCGATATTAATGGCGATTTCGTGATCTCGGAGAGCATGAAGATACCAGTTGTGGTCAAGGCCGCCGCCACGTCTCTGCTCATGCCGGCAATTGTCATTATCATCATAATAGTTGCGGTCGTTGCATACATGTATAGAAGAAAGCAGAAGAAGACATGATTTCCTCTATTTTTGCACCTAAGGATTGTTTATTGTTTAATGAACAAATCAGCCGGAAGAACAACAGGCCGCTCGACCTTTAACAGATTTTGAATTTATGGATTGTCTTCCGGCTTATCTTAACTTTAGGTCATGGCCATCAGTTCTAGCTTCGCCCGATCAGATTCGCCAGATCCGGGCGACGCTTCTGCCGTCGTCTGCACTTCACCCTCCGACACATAAGACAGGTAGAGCTTGCGTCTCTTTCCCTGTGTCATCTTGACATGTTTCGGGTCGAGTTCATGAGCGCGCTTCATCACGCTTATTACCGTAGTCTTATTTAAGCCCAGCATGTCCACCAGCTCGCTGGTTGTGTACCTGCTCGGCCTCTCTTCCATGATATCGATGAGAGATCGCGCATGGTTATCCAGGACCTTCCCTTCTCCAGAGCTCGTTTCCTGGATAGGCGCAGGTCGTCCCTGCCGGGTGCGAAGCTGGCTCTTCAGATCAGATACATCTTTGGATAGGCGATCAACCTGATCGATCAGCCTGCCTAAGAGCTCTACATCGCTCTGTTTGGAGTCGAGCTCCAGTGATATCTTTTCGATGGCTGAAACCAGCAAAAGCATAGCTTGTGCTTCTTTTCTATTTTTCTCAATCTCTTCGGCCTTTGTTTTGTATATCTCTAAAAGCTCTTCGAACATTTGTGCGCTACTCCTAGTATATTCTAGTATGGTCTTATTTCGAAGCAAATTTAAAATGTTAACAAGTAAGAGTGTACGATCCAAGTATATATACTTTTCCCAGAATTATCCGATTCACAAATATTTGCCATTCATCAAATTAATTCACCCACCACCCGAATTAGAGGGATAAAGAAGGTGGGGAATTCCGAATACACGCTAATCTAAATAATAATCTAACAGTAATCCATCAGTATTTTAGGCAGTTCTTTTATATCGGTTATTATCTTATCGGCAGCATCACGAAGCTTCAAAGTGGGACGAGTGTCCTGCTGCACGGTCAAGATGCCCAGGTCCGCCGCCCTCAAAGCATAAAGGTCGTTTAGACCGTCGCCCACCATTACCACTTGAAGATATTGGTTCTTCAGATCGACTATTATCTCTTTTTTCCGCTTGGGGCCAGAGACAGGATAAACTCGCGACAAATCTATACCTAATTCTTGGAGATAAGCAAGGCTTCTCATGCTGTCCCCGGAGGCCACATAGACATCCGCCCCATGATCTTTCAGACAAGCCAGGACATCCCGCAGTCCAGGAAAGGGAGAGCCCCCCGTGCTAAGTGCATAAACAACCTCCTGCAGATAAACATCGACAATCATGCCGGCAGTATGATAATTACCAGGACACCTGGCCAATACTTCCCGATAAACCTCCACAAGGTCACGAACCCTGGCTTGAGAACTGCCTAGAATGCGTACCGCTTCATCTTTGGAGATGGGACTGCTGGCACAACTTATCTCCAGTAATTGCTCGCGACCTTTCATAAGCGTCCCCAGAGCATCATCGGGCCGACAGGATAACATGAGATCGGGATCGATCTGAGGGACAACCAGGACTCGACCTTTCTTCTCCATAATCAGCTCCCAGGTAACCACATTCAACCGAATGACGCCCTTTTCGATATCCTTGGCCACACGATACATCCGGAGTATGGTTCCTGCCACATCCATGACCACGGCCAAATCTTTATGCATCTTGGAGTTGGATGTTCAAGGGGTGAGATGAAACTTTTGCAGCAAAAGCTACAATAACTTTTTTAGCTAGAAGATACTAATAAGATCTTAGTAATGGGGTAGAACAACGAAGGGTATTGCCGTAGCGTTGTTGCTAATGTTACTCTTATCCCTGGAGCCGGTCTTTGCCACCCCGGCCATCACCGAAGCCATCCAGGATGGAGATTTTTGCAACAGGCTGAAGGTAACGGGGACGGGCACCTTTGAGGTGGGCGTCTCGGTTAAGGATCGGCAGCTTGCTCTCGAGTACGACAATTTCATGTACGGCGACGGTGACCTGGAGATGGACACCGCAACCGTCGAAGCACAGAGGGCAGCCAAGCTTCCGGGCATGGAGAACGGGATAGCTGTGCCGCTCAACCTCTGGGAGAGCAACAAACTCACTTACTCCGGCAAGACCCCCATGGTGGGAATGAAATATATAAACTCCAAGGCCTTCTGGGGCGGCATCGGCGCAGAGATCACAGAGAGCTTCTCAGTCACAGAGATGGAGAGGGAAGGCAGCAGCTACTTCGCCTCAACCAATCCCGCCTCTTACATAACCGATCCTAAGAAGATCGAAGAGCTGCTAAAGTCAAGCCCTGTACACACCGTGGGCATCCAGACCAAGAATTCCTTCAATGGAACCTGGCAGACGGACGCCCATATGCATAAAATGTTCAGCAAGGACCTCAAGGTGCATGAGTCCTTCACGGGCAAGTTCGAAGTCGAGAAGATGATTAAGTTCCGGGAAAGTCCCGTGGATGAGAAGAGACAGCCGGGCTGCGACGGCTTAGACTGCTAAGAGTCACAAATTCTGCCCACGGGCCCCTCGCGCCAGGGATAGTCCACTTTAACTCACTATCTCGTTCAGCTCTTCTCCCTAGTTCTCATATGAACCTCATCTCAAAATAAGTCTTTTATAAACCAGGAGCTAGACCAAAGGCTCGGGTGAATTGGGTTTGATTACCAATATTGATGCCAACGGCAGGATTCAGCTCCCTCTTGCCATCAGATACGGACTGCATCTGCTGCCGGGTGACAAAATCGCCGTGGACCAGCTCGGGGATGGGACCATCATCCTCAAGAAGATCGAAGAACAGGAGACTTTGGCAGCAAGAGAAATGTCCGAGATCGGCATAATGCAGACTGCACATAGCTAAGTAGGACATGGGCTCGCGAACATCCCCAGAGCCCCCATTCCATGCCCTCCGCAAACGTCTGTACGGCGCTGCGGTTCTTATCTCAGCATCACCCGGCTCAATGTCACCAGGAAGAGAGCCATGAGCAGCCACCCCAGTAGCGTCTCTATCACCGTCAGGACCTCATAGCCCTCGATGATGCGGAAATTCTGGGGGGTCTTGCCTAAGAACTCCATGCTGCTGAAGTAGAAAGCATCATTTGGCGATACGCTCGCCTTTACTTGCGAGTGCGTATCCGCTCCGTCCGGCTGCAGAGCGTTTCCTGCCCAGAAGACGCCCGCGAAGAGAAGGATGATGATCACGCTCAGCAGAATAGTATACGAAGGGCGCACCCCGTAGCCGCAGGAGAGCCAGGCCATACGATCGAAGAGCTGGGGAAAGATCTTGTGCGAGCGCGCCTGCTTTTGCTTTCGATACTGGTAGTAGCAGTCGTCCTGATCCTCGAACTGCTCCAGGTTTCTGAAGTTTCTGGTAAGCGTCAGGTACACTGAGCCGTTAAAGGGAATATGCTCCTTGATGGAATTCCAGCGCACAGCAATGCGGTTAAAATTGAAGTCCTTGAGGTGGATGCTTGATCCTTCCGAGAAGACGGCATCAGACAGATTCAATGTGTACACCTTGGCATTGGCCAGGTGAAAATATTTCTCGAACCTCGCCCGGCCAAAGTCGGCATCATTGAACTTGGCGCGGGAAAAATTGGCATCGATGGCAAAGTGGGCCCGGGTGAAGTTGGCCTCTCTCTGAAACTGTGCATCTGAAAAGCCGGCATCCTCCTGAAAGTGAGAGCCGGAGAAGTTGGCCGCATTAGTGAAGGACGTGCCGTCAAAGTCCACCAGCCCAAAGAAGGCAGCGTGATCGAAGAATACATCGCCCTTAATAACCGAGTATTCGATTTTTATTATTGATTTTATGATCTTAAGCTTATTTTTATTAAAGGGCAGGTCCAGGCGGTGCAGATCCAGGTCCCCGTAGATGATGACGTTCTCATACTCCACCGGTTTGCCCTGCTCGATCTTTTCCAGGATCTCCTCGGCCTTGATCATTAAGAGGCTATCGACCATAAACGAAGGGAGAAATCGATAATAGCAGATATTCTTTGCGGTGCCATTGGGTCGCGATGGACTCTCCGATTTTATAGCGTTCTCTGTGCGCTCTGTGTCTCTGTGGTGAAAACGTCGTTAGCCGCTGATTATAGCCCAATGGCTGACGACACTACCCTAATCGCAGGCATGAGAAGCGCTCAGAGGACTCTAATATCCAATTCCCAAGAACCTCTCAAATCTCCTCCAACCCCGTCCCCAGCAGCATCTTCTCCACAAAGTCCCAGTCATGCTCGTAGATGTGCGCTGAGGCACTGGTGGTGGAGATCGATCCGGGCTTTGCGCCTACTTCAAGGCTAACGTATTGCAGCAGCCTGGCCAGGCCGTAGAGATTGGCGGGATAGGCTCCGGCAAAGTCGTGGCTGCGAAAGAAGATGGAGAGATGCAGGCGGCCGTCGCGTAGCTTGAAGTCGTCCACAATCATGCAGGGGACCTCATCTTTGCAGGCATCTACGGGCACGATCCAGGTTACAGCCGTGGCGCGACGGGTATTGGCCGAGGCCTTGAGCCGCAAGATGACCTGCTCGATCTGGTCCAATGCGGGCACGCCCGGCAGAGACCAGGCACGCAGACGCTCGCCGTAGGTATACTCAAAGCCGGGATTATTGCCGGATAAAAGCTGCTGGGCGTACTCTTCCAGACGCTCCTCATGCCAGGAGTACTGGGCTGGAATCATCTCCTGATAGGGATCCTCCACTACCACCTGCATGGATAAGAGTTCCTTAATCCTGGTGCCCCTCTCATCTGTGATCTCTGCCCCCTGCCGCCAGATGAGGTTAAGCCCCCGCCGCCAGGCATCAGAGATGGTTCTGGCCCGAATGAATCTGCCCAGTCTTGCCATGAGAACCCCAATTATTGCTTCTCGCCCGTCAGCTCCGCCAGCGCCTCGGGCGGAAATGCCTTGATGATATCTATTACCTTTACGCGACGTGTTCCAATGCCGTATTTCTTGGCGATGGGCTTCAGATCCCTCATGCAGTACTTCCTGGCGATCTCCTCAATATCCATGAGATCGGCATTCTTCTGCAAGGTACTTTAAGTTTTAGAAACTAACGATCAATTACTCACGCCACCAGGGCCGCTAATTGGTGCAGCTCCAGACCCAGGCCGCCATAGCTGAATTTTATGTCGAGTAGGCCATTATGCACTAATAATAATATCAATATTAATATAAGCTCGAATAGGATAAGCAGAGCTATGAGGATAACGCCGATGCCCGGCGTTTGAAATGCCTCGATAATAAAGTCCCACAGAGTCCTTCCTACTACCATACTGCCCCCAGCAGAGCGCATCGCAAGAGATTCTTTGCCAGGTTATTAAAGGAGAGGAATGGGTGTGGAGCGAAAGTAATCAGAGGAAAAGATATTTTTAGAGATCCGCATAAAACAACATACAATGGGCGACTTCGAGTGGGCGCTGGTGAGCGCTCTCAACTCATTCTTCGAGAAGGACGGCATCGCCGCCATAGCCTACCGGCTCAAGCAATCGCGCTTCTCCGGCCAGTTTATGGATATACTAGTGGACTCCAAGATTCCCGAGTACTATCTGGCCATCGAATGCAAGAGCCTGGATGCACGCAAGACGAAATCGCTCTACTTCAAGCAGCACTTCAGCCTGGCCGCCGGAGGGCATCAGATGACGCGCGAGACGGATTTCATCACCCGCTCGGGAAGACAGGGCATATTGGCGGTGGAGCTTCGCTACGGAGCCGGAAAGGCGCGGAGCGCGCACCTGGTTCCCTGGGGGCAGATCTTCCAGAGATACAACGCCAGAGAGCCGGGCCTCTCCCTGCGGGATATCGAGATCAACCCACCACTGGAGAGAAAGGGCGGAGCCTACCGCATCTCCCGGCTGGACATCGTGCGCATAACAGGATACTTCGATTTGGCGGAAACAAAGGATGATTTCGAAGCGGACATTTAACCACGAAGGGTATGAGATAATTTCGCCATTTTGCAGATTCAATCATCTTGAAGTTGCCATTCGATTATATAAATAAAACGGTATTATTAATACATCAAAGGTTTCAGAAAATTATAAATAGATAGACTCCGATATATTTAGGAAAGTAAATTTGAAATACGGAGCTTCTGCATCGGAGGAATTTTATGAAAGAAAAGGTCATTCTATTGGTAATTATCGCTATAGCGGCTCTAACGCTGCAAGCTTCAGCGTCGGACCGGTTCCAGATCGTTGTGCATGAAAACAACGGAAATCTTGCCTATAATATTTTTGTGGAAGTTTGGGACGGAGGCAATAGAGTAGATAGCGGTTATTCAGACAATATGGGAGCATTTTACACTTGGCTGGAAAGGAGCATTAGATATAGAATCACCGCTAACGGCAATGGCCAGACCGGAGAATGGCAAGGTTTTCCTGAGAATAATATAGATATATATATGCATAATTAAGGGAAAGACATCATGAAAATTAGAGCGGCTTTGTCCAGTACAATTCTGTTTGCAATAGCGTTAGCGTTCTTTGCTTCTTTGAGCATCGCTAGTAGCCAATGCTATTCTGCAATTGCGATTCAATTATCCACAGGAGAACGCATCAATCTTGGTGGCTTCGATATCGTTTTTGACAATCAATGGGTGGCAAAAACTGGAAGCTATGGAGCAGCTACCATTCCCATAGATTCCGATGGCAACATCGAAATATCGGCAAGCAAAGAGGCTGGTGGCGTTAATTACAAAGGATCAACATCTGTCCAGATCTCTTGCTTCGAAGCATCCGGCGGAAGGCTTTCGGTTAATATTCCAGTGTCCGCCCAAGGTGGGGGAGAGGTTCCTGGTGGAGGAGAGGTTCCTGGTGGAGGAGGGTGGTTTCCATGGGGCTAATAAGACAATAGCATTTTGCTTATTGCAAAGAAGAAAAGGAAGAAAAAGCCTGCGCCAAGAGTTCTCTCTGCCAGGTATATTCTTTTCATCCAAACCCTCGACCCGGTTAACCTTTTTGGTATCTCTGGAGGATCGAAGAATAATGTCGTCCCAGAGAGAAATATACTTAGGCTAAATTTAATAGCATCTAATAAGCGCAAGAGCTCGCTATAGATTTTTTTATTTACGGGGGCACCTATATTGCGTTTCATTGTTCCATATCTATCATATATGCTTCCAGAAATCATATTTTGATATATATAATACCAATAAAGAGCAAATGCAATAACGAATAGTCCTGACCAAGCCAAAGGAAGTTCTGGCTTTGTTCCAAATCCATATAGAATTTGGGATAAACTGTAGAGGAGAGAGATAAGAAATTTATTCTCTTGGCCTGAAAAGCTCTGGTGTACAGTCTGATTTCTCATCTCGCTCATCAATGCGTAATAGCATTCGTTGGCATCTGAAAATAAACCTAAGTTTTTAAAATTTTTTATTAATAAATAATATGCGGTTTCATTATATTGAATACCATTCTTAATATTAAACCATCTTATATATATATTGCTAAACTGTGTCCGATTCATGTTTAGATTTCCATTGAAAACAGCATCATCCGCAAATACATCTTTTTTGAAACGAGAATCCATCAAGCACACAGAACCATTGAAATTTGATCTTCTCAACAGGAGTGTATCATTAAAAATGCAGTTTGAAAAATCCACGGTTTTATCAAATTCGGCTCCAGAAAAGTCCGAATCCCCTAAAAATTGGGAATATCTGAATCCTGCATCTCCTTTAAATTTGGATGAATAAAAGTTCAAATTTCCCGAAAAATGCGATCCTTTGAATTCTGCATCACCCTTAAATTCGGACGAAGAAAAGTCAACATCTTTAATAAATTCATTCTCACTAATCGTCGTATTTTTATTAAATATTGATTTGCGGAAATCACATCGTTCTCTGAATTCGCATCCATAAGAACTGAAATCAGTGAAATTTGAATTTTGGAACTCAGCTACTCCTTTGAATACAACGTTATTAAAATCAATAGACCTAGCGGCAGTTGAATTATCAATTTTTAAATCATAATTGAAGTTACTGCCAGAGAATCTGGCTCCATCATTGAAACAGATGGATTTAAAATTAGACATCGAATCAAATTGAGATGCTGAAAAATCTACAAATTTTGAAAAAACACATCTCTCAAAAGATGATCCCCTAAAACTTGCCCCACCAAAGAAGGTTCGTCTTAAGAATTTCGAATTTTTAAAATTTGCATATTTTTTAACTAGTATACTATTGAAATATGAATAGTTGAACGATGCCCCCCCAAAATCCGCATTTTCATAAAATTGGGACCTTATGAAATCCGTAAAACCTTGGAATTTGCAATTTAAAAAATTTGTATCGTTAAGGAAGTGACTATTCGATGCTTTAAAATTTCCTATAAAAGTAGAATTGAAAAATGAAACTTTATTGAACTTCATATAGCTAAAATTGATGTCACCATCTATTATGGAATTTTCAATTGTTATATTTGAGATAATGGGCTCATTTTTGCTATTTAAAGAATTATTCAAAAATAAATTGCCATCAATATATTTAGAATCATAATTCAAATCCATGCCTTTTTTGAATTTTTCAATAATTTCGTTAGCATGAACTATATTTATGCTTTCATTTGAACCTCCTGCGACTGATATGATTAAAGCAAATATTAAAACAGTTATAATTTTCATGTCTTATTACCTATTCAAATAATAAGTGAGCCTAAACTATATATATTTTTTGTGGAGATGCCATTCTTAGTTAGAATATATTATATATTTAAATTATATAATTCGGATGCAATCGGCGAAAATACCCCAATAGCCCGAAACAAATCAAGATTCAGATTCCATCAGATAAAAATTCTAAAAATATTGGAAAACAATGTTCACAAAGCATTCTTTCATTTCACTTTAGTTTTATCAACTTTGCTTGCATTAACCTTTTATTCCAGCCCGATTCTCCACAAAGCCATGAAGCTTCCGGGCACGGCGACAGAAGAGGAGAACATCTCCATCGCCATGGGAAAGCTGGACATAAAACGGGCCCAGGTCTTCCTGGACATCGGCTGCGGCTCGGGGGCCGTATCCCTGGCCGCCTCTCGCTACACGGACCGGATCTACGGCATCGACCGGCGAGAGGAGGCAGTGCAGATGTGCAGGACAAAGGTCCCTAGAGGAATCTTTTCCCTGGGCGAGGCGGCCGCCCTTTTGCCCGGCCTTCCTCAAATAGATCGATGCTTTATTGGCGGCACGCGCGGCATCGATGATTTCTTGCCTCTGCTTTTGGAGAGGGCTGCACCCGGCTGCGTAATTGTGGCCGATCTGGCCCGCCTGGGCATAGCCGCCCGGCTGGCGCAGCTGATGAAAGAGGCCAAAATCTTCCGGGAGCTTATCCAGATTCATATCGCAAGGGGCTACGATTTAGGGGGGGACATAGCCTTGAGACCGGTGAACCCCATCTTCATGGTGATTGGTAAATGTTGATCGGCATCAGCCTTGGCCCGGGCGACCCGGGGCTTATGACATTTAAGGCAGCAGCAGCCCTGAAGAGCTGCACAAAGGTCTTTGTGCCGGGAGAGATGGCAGCAGAGCTGGCCATGGCCTACTGCGAACCAGAGATCTTGCAGTTTCCCATGATTGAGGATAAAGAGGAGCTGGAGAGGATCTGGAAGGAGAATGCAGATACAGTAGCGGCTGCTGCCGAGGGCTGCGCCGGCTTTGCCTGCATTGGGGATGTCAATACCTTCTCCACCTTCAGCCACCTGGAGAGGGTGATCCGGCAGCATCATCCTGGAATTGAGATCCAGACCATTCCCGGCGTGGGGGTGGTGCCCACCCTGGCCTCGCGCTTTGCCGCCCCCCTGGAAGGGTCCTTTGAGGTCTCGGACGGCTCCCCTGTGCAAATGGTAATCCGGATAAAGGCCACCCGGCCAAAGAAGCTGGCAGAAGAGCTTCGCGCCAGGGGTTTTGATGAGTTTGTGCTGGGAACCATGCTCTGCACCCCCCAGGAGAAAATCATCCGAGATGAGATGCCGGAGAGAAGCGACTACTTTTCCGTTCTTTTAGCCCGGAGGCGGAGATGAAGCTTTATTTTGTGGGAGCGGGGCCGGGAGACCCGGACCTCATCACCGTCAAGGGCAAAAGATTGCTCGCGGAGGCGGACCTGGTGGTTTATGCCGGCTCTCTGGTCAATCCCGCTCTTTTAGAAGGCCTGAAAGCGGAGACGCTGGACAGCAACGGCGTCTCACTGGAGGCGACCACGGCCCGGATCATCGCTGCCCTGCGCTCCGGCAAGAAGGTGGTGCGCCTGCACAGCGGCGACCCCTCGCTTTACGGCGCTATACTCGAGCAGATGAAGCCGCTGGAAGAAGCGGGTGTGGAGGTGGAGGTCGTGCCCGGCGTCTCCTCCCTCTTCGCCTCGGCTGCGGCATTGAAAACCCAGCTCACCCTGAAAGGAGTCTCAGAGTCCTTGATTGTGACAAGGCCCGCCGGCACCACCCTGGAGAAGGACGAGCTGGCAGCTCTAAGCCGACATAATACTACGATGGCCATCTTCCTGGGCATAGACAAGATCCGGGACATTGTCGATAACCTGGACCGGCCGGACGATACGCCCGTGGCTGTGGTCTACCATGCCTCCTGGCCGGATGAGAGAGTTTTGCAGGGAACCCTGGCTGATATCGCCCAAAAGGTAGAGGCGGCAGGCATAAGCAAGAGCGCCCTCATCTTGGTGGGGAGCGTTGTGACAAGAACCGGATTTCGGAGGTCTCACCTATACAGAGATCGGTAGCACAAAAATCAGTAGCCATTCTTGTCTTTTCCAGGGACATGGAGAAAGCGGAGAAGATAGCAGAAGCTTTGCAGGAGCGCTACTCTCCTACTATTATCCTTTACGAGAAAGACAAAATTGAGATGATGCTGGAGAGATATGAACTGGTGGTAGCAGTCATGGCGGTAGGAATCGTTGTGCGAATGCTTTGCCCTCGCCTTATGGACAAGTGGACGGACCGGCCCGTGGTAGCCGTAGATTCCGCGCTCTCCTGCGCTGTGCCGGTTGTGGGAGGCCATCACGGCGCCAATGAGCTGGCCCGCTTCCTGGCGTCTCAACTCGGCCTTTATGCCGCCGTCACCACCGCCACCGACGCCTCTGGCCGGCCCTGCCTGGAAGAGGTGGCAACGCGCCTATGCGCCACCGTCGTCAACAAAGAGTCCTCTAAAGCCGTCAACCTGGCCTTCCTCAAGGAAGAGGTTCCCGTTTTGAGGCTGAAGGGGCCCAGGATAGTAATAGTGGATGAGGATGTGGCCGTCTTGAAAACGAGGGGCCTGGTTGTGGGCATCGGCGCCCGGAAGGGCGTCTCTGCCTCGGAGGTGTTGCAGGCCATTGATGAAGCACTAAAAGAGACAGGCAGAAGGCGCGAGGAGATCGCCATCCTGGCCACCGCCTGGCTGAAGAGCGAGGAAGAAGGCATGCTGCAAGCCGCCGGCATCTTGGGGAAAGAGATGGTTTGCCTCTCTCAGGAAGCCCTCAATTCTCAAGCACCAGGCACACCCTCCCGGGCCCGCGACCTGGGACTTAACGGCGTGGCCGAGCCTGCCGTCCTGGCCCTGGCCACCAAGCTCATTTTTGCCAAGAAAGCCTACGGGAGGGTAACAGTTGCCATCGGTGAGTAAGCCAACCGAAAGGATGGCTGCAAAGGCAGGCCAGTCCAGACACAAACTCTCCATCGTGGGCATCGGCCCAGGATCGCGAGATCTTCGCACCACTGCCGCCACACAGGCCATCCTCTCGGCAGACTTCGTGGTCGGCTACAAACCTTATCTGGAACTGATCAGCGATCTCTTGCCGGGAAAGCAGGTCTTCTCCAGCAGCATGGGAAAAGAGGTGGATAGAGTCGCGGCGGCAGTCGAACTCCAGGAAAAGTGGTCGGTAGCCCTGGTGAGCAGCGGGGACCCCAATGTCTACGGCATGGCCGGTCTCGGCCTGGAGCTGGCTAAGCAGCCCTCTGCCGTCGAGATTGTGCCTGGAGTCACCTCGTTTACCGCCGCCTCCTGCCACGCCGGCCTCGCCTTCCGGGAGTGCGTGGCCGTGATCAGCCTCAGCGATCTGCTCACACCCTGGCCAGAGATTGAAGGCCGCCTACGCCTGGCTGCCCAGACACAGATGCCTGTGGCTCTCTACAATCCCAAAAGCAAGAGGCGAGACTGGCAGCTCCTACGAGCTTTAGATATTTGCGGGTCCAGAGATGTCCTGGTAGCAAAAAACGTCGGTCGCGATGGCGAGGAGATCTTTTACACCAGCTCAGAAAAGCTGCTGGCGGATGAAAGCCTGCGAGAGAGAATCAATATGACCTCTCTGGTCATCATCCTTGGCCGGGGCGCTTTCCGAGGAAAGGCAGCATCAGAGGCTGCCGTAAACCTGGTGGGCATCGGCCCGGGCCATCCCAAGAATTTAACAGAGGAAGCTCTGAGCATCTTACGAGCCTCGCAAAAGATCTACGGGGCAAATAGATACCTGCAATTGATTGGGGATCTCACTTCAGCCCAGAAGGTCACTCACAGCGGCCCCTGCCCGGAGAGAATGGCCGCCCGCCAAAAAGAGGCATTCCAGGTTGCCGGGGCCGGCGGCAAGGCTTCCATCCTCACGGGCGGCGACCCCTGCATCTTCAGCTCTGGCTGGAGAATCCTGGATCAGGCCGCGCTGCCCGTGCACATCTCTCCTGGAGTGAGCGCTTTTTCCTCTGTGGCCGCCAAAGCAGGCGCGCCTCTGGTTAACGACTTCGCCCTTCTCTCCTCGGCCCATGATCCGGCAAGCCTTTCAGCGCTGGCCGGTGCCGGCTTTGCCGTGGTGGCCTACAATGTAAAAGGGCAGGAGATTGCCCATCTGCTGGAAGAGGTCGACCCGATGAGGCCCGTTGTTCTGGCCCAGGATGTGGCCCGAGAGGGAGAAAATACTATGATTCTCACAGCCGAGGATCTTTTGGCCGCAAAGCCGGCAGGTTTTCGCTTCACACTTCTTGTCGCCTCAGCCAATTCCCGCATATTAGAAGGAAGGATAATCACCAAACGAGGATATGAGAGCAAATACAGCTACTAGATTTATTCGAGCTGATTTCCCATGATGGAAGAATACACGGATATTGGAGCTATAACCCCCGAGGCCCTGGAAATAAGCAGAAAGAGCCGGCGGATCATTTCAGAGATGATTGGGGACGGCACACTGGAAGATCGGATCAAGCAGAGATGCGTCATTGCCACCGGCGACCCCAGCGTGGCCGATATTTTAAGATTTCATGGCCGACCAGGTGAAGCGGGCCTGCTGGCTCTGGAGAAGGGAGCGCCCATTTTCGTGGACATAAAGATGGTGCAAGCGGGGGTTTTAAAGAAGGGGCATATTAGCCCCATTGAGGCCTTCATCGGCCAGGGGGATGCGATCGCGGTAGCGCAGGGTATTACCCGCACCTCGGCCGGGGTCATGGCCTTGCAGGAAAAGCTCTCCGGCTCCATAATAGTAATAGGAAATGCGCCATCCGCTCTGCTAACCTTGTGCGACCTCATCGAGTCGGGAAAGGTCTTGCCGCGACTGGTCATAGGCGCTGCCGTGGGCTTTGTCAATGCCGCGGAGAGCAAGGAAAGACTAAGAGAGATCGATGTGCCGTCCATATCTACGGCAGGCACGCGCGGAGGAACTCCCATCGCCGTCGCGGCCATAAACGAGATCATAAATGCCCATGCTCGAGCCATGCACTGACACAGTCGCCAATCCCGCAAAGGATCCCGTCACAGGCTTTGCCATTCCCTCCGCATGGATCAGCCTCAGCTCCGATCCAGAGGCTTTGCAAAAGATCCAAAGCGGCAGATGGGTCATTCTCTCCAGCGGCCTTCTTTGCAGACGCGGCCTGACCACAGGAACGACCGCAGCAGCAGCCTGCAAGGGAGCCGTCCTCTCCCTGAAAGGATCGGTCCAAACCACAGAGGTCGCGACCCCAGCCGGCATCAGCGTCTCCTTGCCGATCGTTGCCAAGAGGGGCTTTTGCATAGCCGTTAAAGATGGCGGAGATCATCAATTCGATGTCACAGCCGGACTGGAGATTGCGGCTTCGGCTAGATCGTCAGAGGAGACAACTCTTGTCGCAGGAAAAGGAATAGGCAGGATTTTAGCCAGGGGGCTATGCGACGAGGTGGGAAGACCCGCCATCAGCCCGTCGGCCCGAAAACAGATAATGTTGGCCATCGGGCAGGCGCTGCAGGAGACAGGCCTGACAGGAGCAGAGGTGGAACTATCAATTCCACGGGGGGAAGAGGTGGCCAATAAGACCCTCAACCCCCGCCTGGGCATAGTGGGAGGTATCTCCATCCTGGGCTCGACCGGATTTGTGGAACCCTGGAATGATCACTTCATCGGCGATCGGGCCCTGGAGTTGAAAGGAGCCAGGAAGGTGCTCGTCACCACAGGCAGAACGGGCCTGAAGTTTTGCCGCATTATCTTTCCCGAACACAAAGCGGTGCTTATGGGAAGCCAGCTACGCCGACTGGCATTTGAAAAAGACCAGGAGAGCATCCTCTGCGGGCTGCCCGCCCTCATTCTCAAATGGGCTTGGCCCCAGATCCTGGATGAAACC
Source organism: Methanothrix sp. (assembly GCA_026394555.1). Taxonomy (GTDB): domain Archaea; phylum Halobacteriota; class Methanosarcinia; order Methanotrichales; family Methanotrichaceae; genus Methanothrix. The sequence goes on along the minus strand of JAPKXZ010000063.1, from coordinate 26,714 downwards.
GGTTATGGCACAGTGGCCGAGATGGTAGAGATAGAGCCGCAGCATGGGAACATCGCCAAGGCTCTAAGAATGGCCAAAGAAAAGCTGCCTGAAACGCGCATCGTTCTGCTGCACAAAGATGGAAGCATTCTCGCAGATGTGCCATAAAGCAGAATTTAATATTTTGGTAAATTATAACGCTGGCAAGAGAAGCCGAGCAAATATGGAGCAGGCAAAATCATGATCATAGTAGGAGTAGGAGCCGGCCCGCAGATGCTGACAGCACTGGGCGCACAGGCCGTAGAAAAGGCTAGGCTCATCTACGGATCAAAGAGAGCCATCGATCTGGTCATGGAGCACATAGATCCGGAATGCACAGTCAGAGTCATTGAGGACTATAAGAAGCTACACAGTCTTGCCGAGGACACCGTGGTATTAAGCACGGGCGATCCCATGCTCTCCGGCCTAGGATATCTCAATGGTACAGTAATCCCCGGCATCTCCAGCCTACAAGTAACCTGTGCCCGCCTAAAGATCAGTCAGATCAGAGTGATTCCCATTACGGTTCACGGCCGCAGCCTGGATTCGGACGCTATAGCCTTTGAACTAAGCCGGGGAAAATGCGTCTTTTTGCTTACGGATGAGGGCACAAACCTGCCAGAGCTCTGCCAATATCTGGAATCGAAGGGGCTGCATAGAGATGTGGCCGCTCTCACCGACCTAGGCTATCCGGAGGAGAAGATCTATCGGGCCAATACCGCCTGCCCGCCCCAGGCTCCCGGCCTGTCCTGCGTTTTCATAGGCGAATTCTAACAGATCAGGCAGAATGCGGGGCCGGGCAAAGGTTTACGGAGCGCAAGTCTTACAGGGAAGATAGCCCTGCCCCATTGCATCCTCTATACTCTGGAAGTAGATGCGGTTCTCTGGCTTTATTTTGAGAGCATAGCGGCAGTCCAGACGATGGTACTTTTTCGAGGTTATGCTGCCCATAAACTTGCCATTCTCACTCTCCTTGCCTGTCATCGCGACGAGATCCTTCTTTCCAGCAGTATCATTTGCATCATCATTTGAGACATACTTTTGCGCAATGCTCTCCTCTTTGGGCAAAACCTCCTCATTCTTTTCTTCGGAGACCTTTTCATCCAGCTCTACCGGCCATGGTACTTGCTCAAATACCGGATTTTGTCCGGACGTAAGGCTGATTTTCCTGCTTTCTTTAGCCAAAACGCCTTGGGGACCCGTTGCCTCTAAAATACAATCATATTCTCCAGCCGGAATTTTTACATTCTTGGTGATCTCAAAGCTGTAATCCCGGTTAGGCTCGATCTGCATCAGCAGGTATTTGGTGTTAAATTGCACCTTCTCTCCCTGACAAAGGGTGGCATTGAGCATGAGATAAGCAAGCGAGCTATTGCCAGGGAGCATAATATTGCCTCGCACACCAAAAAGGTCGCTACTCAATTCGGCATCAAAATCCATCTGCATTGCCGGTTGATCCTGTTGCACAGAATGTGGCACAGAAGGCGTCACAGAGAGCTCGGGAGCCTTCTCCAGACAGCCCGTCATAGAGAACAATGCCAGGATAAGAGGAAATAAAATTAGAGGTATACCACACTTACTAAAAAAAATTAGTGCCAATTGATCAACCCCTTTATTTCCAGTGGAGACCGGGAAATCTCGGCATTGGGGCCTATATAAAACGAAGAGATGAGAGATCACCCCTGCAAGGATCGGAACACTCGCAGCAATCCTTCTAGGCAGTCAAGTTGCTTTTTCAGCCTATCCAGATCACGTTCTTCTTCCAGAGCGGCAGTGAGCTCATGCAACCTATGCAAGAGAGAAGCTCGTAGATTGCCTATTGCGACCATCAAGTCGTCATCATCCTGCCCACCATTATGAACTGGTTTTGCTCCTTTACCTAGAGACTGATCATTTGATTTTTCGTCAAGTTCTGCTCCGGATAAGTCAGAAGGCTGCGTTCTTGCCGGCGAATTGGGTTCATCGGCAAAAGAGCAGACCGGACAGACGACCTCACCATTGCGACGAAAAAGAGGTGCGCCACAGTCATGATGCGTAGCCAACATAGTGCAACCCTGTTCCAGAAGCCTGGTTATCTTGCTAAGAACTTCATCCTCATCCATGTCCATCACCTACGTGCCACATACGTTTAAATACAACGACCATATCATCACTTCTCAACTGATTAAGACGAATACCGTCATTAACCTTTTTCCCAGAAACATGGGTGGTGATTCTACGACAGCTGAAAATGTCCTTAAGCAATGCGTTGAGGTAATAGAACGTATTATGAGCGATGATGCCGTACCAAGGAACATCAGGCGCTCCGCAGAGAATGTCAAATCTATACTAATGAAAGAGAGCACAAGCGAAGCAATCAAGGCTGCATCTGCTATCTCCATACTTGACGAGATAAGCAATGATCCCAATATTCCTCTTCACACCAGAACTTTGATATGGAATGTTGCCAGCCAGCTGGAGACCATACCCGTAGCTTGAAGCTTCAGCTTTCATATACTACTGGTAATACGTAGTCTTTTAGCTCAAAAAAAAGCATGACAAGAAAAAGCAAGGATCGAGAGAGACCGTATGATTTCCACTGGAACCTATGTTCCTCCTGTCCGCTAACTCGCAAGCTGACTGCTAACTGATCTATGCGAATCGATTTCATCCTGTCGATTCCAGTTAGATGGTCTCTCGAGAACTAGTTTAAACGAGCTGAATTTTTGATAACCGGTTTACACGAACCAACCTTTAATTTTTTACATGTAAGTACAGATATGAACCTACCTCGCGATCTACGAGATCTACGAAGCAAAATTTTCTACAGTAATAATAATGTTAATAAGAACTGCTTATACAACAATAAAGTATATATACAAATAAAATAAACCATACAACAGGCTTTTTTATTTCATTATCAATCATGAGAAAATAAGCCGTTTTTATTTCTATTCCACTGGAAACCATGGGGTGAGGGGTCGTAGTTCCACTGGAAATAAAGGGGTGTTTACCATAACTCTTAATATCCCCCAAGACCTAGAAAAATTGTTCGAGGGGAATTAACTTGATATCTATTTCAAAAGGGTTATTTGCTGATTTATTGGCGCAAGGAGGTATATTTCAGTCTAGAGATGTCCTGCGCCCTACCTATACGCCAAGCGAACTGCCTCATAGAAACGAGCAGATCAACGGCCTGGCATCCGTTCTAGTTCCTGCATTAAGAGGAGAAACCCCCTCCAATGTCCTCATCTATGGAAAAACCGGTACCGGTAAAACTGCAGTTGCCAAGTACGTGGGAAAAGAGCTAGAAGAAGCAAGTCTTGGAGATATGAAGTGTACTGTAATCTACATCAACTGTGAGGTGGTAGACACTCAATACCGAATTCTGGCTCATTTAGCAAGACACTTTGATAAGGAAATTCCAATGACTGGCTGGCCCACAGATCAGGTCTACGCCGAGTTTCGAAATGCAGTAGATGAAGAGAGACAAGTTGTCGTAATAATGCTAGATGAAGTAGACAAGCTGGTAAGAAAGGGAGACGACGTTCTTTATAATCTCTCTCGTATTAACTCTGATCTGCTCCGCTCCAAGGTTAGCATCATCGGCATATCCAACGACCTCAAGTTCACAGAATTTCTCGATCCAAGAGTAAAGAGCTCTCTTGGAGAGGATGAGATCATCTTTCCGCCTTACAACGCCGAGCAGATTAGAGACATCCTAGAACAGAGAGCCAAGCTCTCCTTTAGTCCAGGTGTTCTTCAAGAAGGCGTCATACCACTGTGTGCTGCTTTTGCAGCCCAAGAGCATGGCGACGCTCGTAAAGCTTTGGATCTCCTGCGCATATCTGGAGAATTAGCCGAAAGAGCACGTTCAGCTATTGTAGCCGAGGATCACGTACGCTCTGCTAGAGAAAAGATTGAGCAAGACAGAGTAGAAGAGGTAATCAAGACTCTGCCCACCCAGTCCAAGTTGGTGCTCTACAGCATTGTTCTATTAGAGGAACAGGGAACAAGAAACATCACCACCAGCGCCGTTTACAACATGTACAAACAACTCTGCCCTCTGGTCGAGACCGATTTTTTGACCCATCGCAGGATAACGGATCTCATTGCAGAGTTGGATATGCTGGGCATATTACATACGATTGTAATCAGTAAAGGTAGATACGGTCGGACCAAAGAGATCACTCTTAGTGTTTACTCTGGTAAGCTCAAGGCTACGTTGCAACAGGATTACCGGCTGAAGGTTTTAGGTAGTGTCAATGTGCCCCAGCAAGCTCGACTGGGTCTCTGACTTTATAATGGATTTAAGCGAAGTGGTGATCTTGAGGATATTCCTGTTACTGGTGATAATTCTAACGGCATTGGTGAACGGGGAAGCTTCGGATAATGCGTTGCCTTTTCTGGAATCCTCTTCGATGAGGGAGATATCAGCGCAAGAGGTCATGGCCAATGCAAATAATAGCCTTACCGTTTATGACCGGGTAATCATCAATGGCGATTTATTTTTAAATAATAATCAATATAATCCCCTAAGGATAACAAATTCAGTATTCAAGGATAATGTAAGTTGCAAAGGGGTAACGTTTTATGGAGATGTGAATTTCGAGAACACCACATTCCAAAAAAATGCTATTTTCAATGAAACAAAATTCTTAACGGCGGCAAATTTTAATGCAACTCGTTTCCTGGGAGAAGCAACCTTCAATATGTCTCGCTTTCCTGATAGTGGAACTTTTGATTTTACCTGTTTCAATCGTGTAGCCAATTTTGAAAGTGTCTGGTTTGACAAATTCGCTACTTTTTATAATGCCACATTTAGGGGAGACGCTCAGTTTTCCTTCTCCGAGTTCAATGGTGCTTATGCTAACTTTGAATCCGCACGCTGCATTGGAGACGTCTATTTTTACGGCAGTCAGTTTAATACTTATTGCACCTTCGCTAATGCGCGACTGGAGAAGAATGCAGACTTTCATGCAACAAAATACTCAAATGGCGTAGGCTTTTTCCGAACGTGGTTTTTTGGACAGGCCGATTTTGCTCGATCTCGCTTTATTGCGGATTCCATCTTTTATCAAGCTCACTTCAACAACACGGCCAACTTCTTGAGTACCAACTTCGATGGACCTGTATTCTTCAATGACACTGTATTTTGCAAAGATGCAAATTTTGATAATTCACAATTCCAGGCGCCCACAGATCTATCATATGCGGATTTTAACGGCGATCTGAAATTAAATAGCACAAAGATTGTCAGGATGGTATTAGACGGCTCAACCTTCGGCAAAGCATCTCGCTTGTATCTGGCCAAAGCAGATATCAACCGGCTGATCGTGAGCTGGAGTCAGATACGTGACATCCTCAGTTTTGACACTGCGGCTTACCTATCGTTGATCAAGAATTATAAGGACCTCGGCCAGAGCAACGATGCCAATGAATGCTATTATGAGTATCGATATCTTAATCAGGATCGCAAATCGATCGGCTTTTCCAAGTTTCTGGATACGGTGGCCTGGCTCACCTGTGGTTATGGAGTGCGTCCTCACTATGCACTTTTCTGCGGAATGGTGATAATTCTTATCTTCGCCTTTATTTATTGGACCGGGAGGGGCGTGGAAGGCTTTCATGACATTCACGGTCACCAGCTCATGATAGCCTCTCTCTTCTACAGCACAATTGCTTTTACTGCTAATTCAAAAGGGCTTCCTCTGCGGGGACGATATAAATACCTGGGAATTATGGAGGGCATTGTAGGATGGCTGCTTATGGCTCTATTTCTGGTGACGTTAGGCCGGCTGATCATTGGATCGTAGATCATCGGATGAGTGTTGGCTAGTCCACGAATATGAAGGATGCGATGAAGAAAAAAATAAAAAATACCAAGATCTATCTGCTGCTTGGCTTGCGGTTCTTTGCATTTGTGAACGGGTCAGACTCGTTCTGGGATAAAGATACGTTCTCAAGTGTACCATTGATGAGAGTTATATTCTCAAGTGTATCATTACCCAATGTTTCATTAGTAATAGTTGCATTATTGACGGTTTCGTTGATCTCTGTGGCGTTCATCGAATCATTTGCGGTTGCTTCTTGTGTCCCGTAGGCAAGGCCAAAAACTTGGGCTGCGAATACGAACAGAAGCATGGATGTCATTGCTATGGATATCTTCATTTCTACACCTCTTCTCTTTTTAACTCCCGTCATCCCGCCCAAAATATAAATTTTGCGTTCGTATTGCGGCAAAAGATGTATATGCCTCTAGGAAAAATAACTAAACGATTTTGTAATCTAACGAGAGCGGGGAAACTATGAAGCAGCAATATCTTGCAGCGGTGGCATTATTATCTCTAATGTTTTGTGCAATGGGGGCCGAGAATAACAGCAGCGTCTTTCTGGTGGGCGCGGAGATAAATGATAGCGGTTTTAGACCCAATATCGATGGATTCAGCTTTCAAAACTACGCCGATAACCCCGTGACCGTCGACCTGACCCCGGCAGAGCTACAGCGCATGTTTGGAGACAAAGTATGCGCCAGCACCGTCGGTGGCAAATGCATACTTACCTATCCTGCCGAGCGCTGGATGAATCAGGCCGTTTCTGCTATGAAATCCGGACACTGCGAAGGCATCGCAGTCTTATCTAGCCTTTTGTATTACAACAAGACCAGTCCCGGCCTTTTTGGAGGTAACAGCGTCATTGATCTCTCGCTGCAAGATGTCTTGCTACAGCGCGAGATAGGCTACTGGTGGACCACCCAGGTCACAAGTCCAGGCGGGTCGAAGAAGGTTCTGGAGTCCCCAAAGGTCGTGCTGGAAACTTTAGCCAGTGCCTTTGGCAATGGCTCTGGGGCGGGAGAAATGTGGGTCATGGGCATCTATTTGCCTGACGGTAGTGGTGGCCATGCTATTACGCCTTATGCTGTTGAGGATCTCGGCAACGGCACGGCCCGTATTCTGGTATATGATAATAACTGGCCCAAGGACAGCAGATTCATCGAGGTGGACACGCTCAACAATTCCTGGCGCTACCTGGCATCGTCCAATCCGGATGAGCCAAACAGCCTTTATTCCGGCAACGCCAGCACCAAGAATCTGGAGATTGTCTCTCTCTCTTCGCGCCTCGGGCAGCAGCAGTGCGATTTTTGTGGAAAGGAGAGTGGCTCTGGCAAGGAAAGTGCTGCCGGGAGTACAAAAAACATCCAGATCTGGCAGAGCGGCAAAGCTCGCGCCCTGGTCACAGATGAAAACGGTCAAAGAGTAGGTGTCCTGGAGTCGGGCCAGTTGGTAAATGAGATTCCGGGGGCAGAGATTCGCAATTTGAAGTTTGGCCTGGCCGGTGTGGCAAGTGCTCATCCGCCTGTCATTCTGCTCCCTCTGGCCCTGATAAATGCCTCTCACCTGGCCATAAATATCAGCAGCACAGCCAACGGCAGCGTGAGAAATCAGGCCGATACGGCCATCATTGCCCCCGGCTTTGCCCTGGCCTCTTCCGTTCCTGACCTGGGGCAGGGCCAGCAGCAGCGCATGGATCTTTTCTCGGAGGGAGAAGCCTATAATGTCAGCATCGGCGCCAACCGTCAATTGTCTCCCACAATTTCAATAGATACCGATTATCAGAGAATCACTCTTAGCGGCCTGAAGATAGATCCATCCGGCAGAATCAACATCTCCATGAATCCGGCTCTGGGAGCTTTTGGCATGAGCACGCTCGGAAATCTCAAGCCGGGAACGCTAGAGCTTCTCATGACTACCCTTGATCCGGCGAGCGGGGCCACTTCAACATTTAAGAGCCTCGATCTAATGTTGCGGCCCGATGATGCCGTTTCCATGGACCTTACCGGATCCTTTGGCGGATCGGATTCGCCCTCTCTTGCCGTCTCTCGCAAGAACGGCGGAAGGCAAGAGATGTCTATGCAAACCATTTCCAGGAATGTACCTGCGGATATTCCCACGGATTTGCCGAATGTGCGCGACGCCAATAATTTAACACGCACCGATGTTTCTGGATCAAGCCTGCCATCCAGCAGCGGTATGAGTGGCAGAGGCATGAGCATCCCCAGCTCGGCCAGCATGCCCGGTATGGGAACGCCTACGTTCCCGTGATCGGGTCGGTGTTTAAAGCGAAAACTGGAGGACAAGGGAGGTCTTCCATCTCATGCTAGACCAGTTCATTGCTGTAGGCATTGGTTCTGTACTCATCTCTTTCGGGTCGGGATGAGACGGGAGTCAATCAAGGAGCTGAAAGAGGCAGACCCTTCTTTTCACTCATACTTGAGAATCCTTTCCAGGCTCCGGTAATTTGCCGGATTGCTTCTCAAGTTGTTTCTCATCCGACTTCACGCGGCGCTCCAATTTTTTGATGTCCTCTTCTGGAGGGAGTTTCTCCGGCTTGATCCCCCTCTGCCCAAGCATTTCGCGGACGCTCTTGTTGTTCTGGACATGTTCATGGGTGATGATCGGTTCTCCTCGCAAGTCGTCTTGCCGCACGTTGTGGTTGGTCATCTCCGTGGCCAGATTCTTTGCGGCAATGGTCAGGGTGGGCAGAAAGTCCGCTAATGGGTGGCTCCGGGTAATTCCGAAGCGGCATTTCATCTCTTGAGTAGTGTATCCACCGGACAAAGCCGCATCGCCCTTCGACCGGATGCGTCCGAATCCCGCGTCGTCCACATCACGCTCGTAGATGTTTTGCGAGAGCGTCTTTTCCGATTCCCTCAGCCGATCTCTGGCTTCAAGACGGGCTTGGAGGCGCATCCGGTCTTCTATCAATTCCTGTTTGCGAGTTTGGAGAGCGAAGTAGCTTTGGGCAAAGGCGATAGGTTCCTTGCGGGGGTCGCCGTTCTGGGCTATCAGGTAGCCAGCGTAGCGTGTGAGCATGAAATCTTCGATTTCCCGCTGTCCGCCCTTGCCGTGGGTGATCAATTTCGTGACGCCACGAAAATGATCGGAGACATTGTAACCAGTTGTTTCACAGGACTCTACGGCCCGCTTGATGGCTGTGAGAAAGTTTTCCCAACGGGCATATCCTAGCGGCTCCTGCAAGTCCCTGGCAAACCAGAATTCAGTGCCGTCATCCAATTTATGTGCTAACGAATCAAAATGGCTCTGCATTTGCTGAACGAGTTCATTATTCATCGTGCCACAAATTGTAGTGAAGATATAAACCCTTTTTGATGTATAACTGCCTTATTATTGCACGTAAAGTCTCTCGCATGCACCCGAAATTTGTCTGAGTTGACAAGATCAGTCCACCAAAACAACGCATTTTGATATTAAATTACTGATATTAGTACCTGCACGAAAAACCGACTAAAATTGGGACATTAAGTACAAAGACGGACAACCCTGAAACCTCGTTTCTGTATTTTTCCCACCTGTCTATCTGAAAAAGCCAGGGGCAGCTCGCACCCATGCGCGGGTCAGAGTCGCCATTTGATCTAATAGAATATATTAATTTATAAAGAATTAAATCATAAAGGATTTCTAATCAACTCGTTTTGAAATGCGCCGATCGGGAATCGAACCCGAGTTTAGGCGTTGGCAACGCCTAGTGATAACCGCTACACTATCGGCGCTATCGTGTTTCACGAAGCATCCCCTACAATCACCTTCTAGTCTAAAAACATTGCGGGTAAAAAGCCCTGCCATAGGCTCGCCCCCAAGGCTACATACCCTTTATCTACCTTGAAGGGGGGCTTCTTTATGGTGATATTCGCTTGCATGATGTCGTCATAGTAGGAGCAGGCCCGGCTGGGCTGACCGCTGCCATGTACTGCGCGAGAGGCGGAAAGAAGACGCTGGTTTTGGGCAATATCTACGGCTCACAGCAGTCCATGGGCGGCCTCTATGAAAACTACCCCGGATTTCCGGAGGGCATTCAGGGCATAGAGCTCTCAGAGAGGATGCTGGCCCAGGCGCAGAAGTTCGGGGCGGAGAACCAGATCGATCAGGTGGAGAAGATCGTGCCTCTACGCGACTCCTTCCGCCTCAAGACGGAGAACTGGCAGTACGAGGCCAAAGCCGTCATTCTGGCCATGGGCGCCAGCCACAGTGCCATCGGCGTGCCTGGCGAGAAGGAGCTGACGGCACGGGGCGTGTCCTACTGCGTGCACTGCGATGGGGCGCTCTTCAAGGGCAAGGCCGTGGCCGTGGTGGGCTATGGCAACGGCGCTGCCAGGGCAGTTCTCTATTTAGCCAACATCGCCGATAAGGTGCATCTGCTCTCCCTGCGAGAGAAGCTGGTCGCCGAGCCGGTTTACCTGGACCGTATCAAGAAGCTGTCCAACTACACAGCATCCTTTGGAGCAGAGATCACTGAGATCTTGGGTGACCAGTTCGTCACCAGTGTGGAGTATAAGGTCGGCAACACTCCCCGCTCTCTGAAGGCGGACGGCGTCTTCGTGGAGATGGGCATGAAGCCCAACACCGAGTTGGCAGCAGCCTTGGGTCTGGAGATGACAAGCGGCGGCTACGTGAAGGTCAACCGGCTCAATCAGGAGACGAACATGCCGGGAGTCTTCGCGGCCGGAGACCTGACGGGCGGAAGGCTGCAGGTGGCTACCGCCATAGGCAGCGGCGCATCGGCAGGCATCAGCGCCCTGCAATATCTGGGATAAGACAATGGCAAAAGAAAGAGTTCTGGATCTGAGAAGGCCCGTTACCGTATGGCGTTCGCAGGACCTCCAGGACGGCCGGAGCGCAGAATCTCTGACCATGATCCTGCGCACCGTGGGCTGTCGCTGGAACCGCTGCACCATGTGCGGCTATGCCGGGGAGGGCGCGCCCGCCTCAGCCCTGGACCTGATCGCCCAGTTCGAGTGCGCCATGGAGAGGTCCTCAACGGACGTTTCCGTGGTCAAGATTTACACCAGCGGCAGCTTCCTGGATCCTGCCGAGATGCCGGTGCAGGCTCGCGATGAGATCTTAAAAAGGCTAAAGGCACTGGGAATCAAGAAGCTGGTCATCGAGACCCGTCCCGAGTATGTAACGCCCCAGACGGTCGAGATATGCCAGACCTGCCTTCCCACGGAGTTTGCCATTGGTCTGGAGACGGCAAGCGACCTCATCCGGGAGAACGCTATCCGCAAGGGCTTCACCTTCCAGGACTTTGCCGACGCCTCCGAGGCTGTGCACCGGCAGGGTGGGCGAGTCAAGGCCTATCTGCTGCTTAAGCCGCCCCTGCTTACCGAGGGCCAGGCAATGAGAGACGCCATAGCCTCTGCCCGGGCGGCTCGCGACCACGCGGATATTCTATCTCTCAACCTTTGCAATGTGCAGCGTAATACTGTGGTGGAGCGCATGTGGGAGCGAGGCGAGTTTCGGCCACCCTGGCTCTGGTCGGCCCTGGAGGTGCTAAAAAGCGTGCCGGGACCCATCGTCTGCGATCCCGTGGGTGCCGGAACCCGTCGCGGCCCGCATAACTGCGGAGAGTGTGATGACGCTGTTGCCGAAGCCATTCGGACGCACGCTCTCTCTCAGGACGTCGCGCCGTTGCAGAGCCTGGACTGCCCGTGCAAATCTACCTGGACCGAGCTGATGGAATTGGAGGAGCAGTCCTTCGGGAACATAGTTTGAAATATTATGGGCATGACATATTACCCTGTGGTGATCTCTTATGTTCGAAAAGGTCCTAATTCCCACAGATTTTTCCAATCATGCAAAAAAGGTCATCGAGTGTGTTGGCGAAATTCCTGGTGTAAAAGAAGTCTTACTCCTAAATGTTGTGGCAAGGCCGACCATTACCAGATTCTGGGATCCGGTGGCTGAGGTCAAAGAGGCTGAGAAGAGACTTTCTGAGATGAAGAGCGCCGTTATGGTTCCGGGCGTGAGCGTTAAAATAAAGGCAGTGACCGTTCTGGAGGGTGAGGTGGCAAGCGCCATCCAGAGGGTGGCTGAGGATGAGTCGGTCACCCTTGTAGCCATGGGGGCGCGGGGAAAAAGCCTCATTAGGAGCGTGCTCTTGGGAAGTGGCTCCCGAAATGTCCTGCGTTATGGAAATACGCACCTCTTGCTCATGCGCTATCGTAATCTGGAGGGTGAGGAGCTAAAGAAGCATTGCGAAAAAATCTTCTCCAAGGTGCTCTTTCCCACCGATTTCTCTCAACCTGCGGAAGCTGCTCTCTCATTCTTGAAGGGTTTGCCGGGAATTGGAGAGCTCTTGCTTCTTCATGTCGTCTCTAGTGGCGAGACAGAGGAAGAGATAGAGGCCAACGTTGCCAAGGCCAGGCAAAAGATCAATGAGCTATCCTCGGAACTCTCCAAAGAAGGGATAAGTGTCAAAGCCCAGGTGGTGGTGGGGCATCCCGTGGAGGCCATTCGTTATGAAGCAGAGATGCAGGATGTCTCTCTTATTGCTATTAGTTCTCAGGGCGCCGTGTCCATAAAGAAGGGAAGGATCGGAAGCACCGCTTATGATGTGGCCAATTCCGCAAGCAGACCTGTCTTAATCTTAAGGCGATCAAAGATTGCATTGTACTATATTTGATCTGCAGATAGATTGCGTCTAATCCCCGGCGTTGTCAGGTACCATCGCCCTTTCTTTTCTTTGAGAAACTGCAGGGCCTCTGGATAGTCATCGAAATAATAGGCTTCCCCAGTATCCAGGCTCATGACCGTTATCCGCTCTTCTCGCGTAATTCCTTTCTCCTTCAGCAAGCCTTCTATCTCTTCACGTAGCTTGCTCTTCTTTTTTATGGGCATCTCCTCATGGATGGACATTTCTTCCTGCAGTATACCTATCACCTCAGAGCTTGGATGGTTTGGCCTGGCTTAAGGCCCACTTTAAGTACTGCGCCGCAGGAAATTCGTGTATTGATGTGGCCACGATCAGCCCTTCTCCATACTTTGCCCGGACCAGGATGGCTCTGTCTTTTTCGTCTTTCAAGACGGTCTCAAAGCCCTCGCTAGGGACCAGGTAGCCGTCACATTCCGGTGCACTGGTACTGAGAAAGCAGGAGCACTCGTGTCCAGAGGGAGCAATGTTTTGGGAGGAGAGCAAGCAGACATAGTGAAGCGGTAGGGGCAGCCAGTCATAGTCGTGCTCTGGCATCATTGGCCCGAAGACGGTCAGCACTCCACCTTTTTGCACAAAGTCTGATATATTCGACTTCATCCTCTGTAGTGCCGGCAGTGTCTTGGAGTACTCTGGATTAGCAAAGCCCGTGGGAATTATGACCGCCTTGAACTGGGGCAGAAAGGGGCTGCCTAAGACGGCGGTGGAGAGAAACTGAAAGCTTACTCCTAAATCTGCGAAGAGCTTTTCATAGAGATAGGTTCTCTCGCCGATGAGAGCGATATCTGACATATTACTATCTTTTATTACCCTATCTAGGGAAAACCTTTATGGTTCATTTTTCTCCATTAAGTTTATTACTAAATAACATTGGTATATTGATCGCGATTATATATGGACCAAGAATTAATGAGGATCGGTGTTTCTCTGCCGGAGAAGCTGCTCTCCCGGTTTGATGAGATTATCTTGCATCGCGGCTACTCGTCGCGTTCAGAGGGCATCAGAGATGCCATTCGAAACTACATCGTCCATTATGAATGGATGAGCGATGTGCAGGGCGAGAGGGTGGGCGTAATCTCCCTCGTGTATTCTCATGGTCAACGCGGGCTGGTGGAGAACCTGACGGAGATTCAGCATGAAGCGGGAGGCATTATCCAGTCCAGCCTGCATGTGCATTTGGACCACGAAAACTGTCTGGAGGTTATCGTCTTGCGGGGCGAGGGCCAGGATGTAAGAAAAGCCGCCGAGAAGATGATGTCTCTAAAGGGCGTAAAGCACGTCAAACTCACCACGACCTCCATGGGCAAAGAGCTCTAATGGCCAAATAATCATGCCTCCTCTAGAAATTACACCCGGAGTCTTCATCTTAGAGGTGGATGGGCAAAAGAAGCTGGCGACCAGATCAGATGACTCGGTTCCCGTTTATGGGGAACGCATCCTGGAAGGTTACCGGCTCTGGGATCCCTTTCGCTCCAAGCTCGCTGCCCTCCTGCTCAAGGGTCGTAGCACGCGGCCGGTACTGGCAAGCGATGCAAAGGTTCTCTATCTGGGTGCGGCTACGGGCACCACAGTCAGCCATGTTAGCGATATCGTTCGCGATGGTCTGGTCTATGCCGTGGAGTATTCGCCTCGCTCCATGCGCGATTTAGTCCGGCTTTGCGAGAGGCGCAAAAACATAGTGCCCATCCTTGCCGATGCCGCCAGGCCCGAAGAGTATGCATTTCTTGTCGAGCCGGTAGACCTGATCTATCAAGATGTAGCTCAGCGTAGTCAAGCCGAGATCGCTTCCAGAAACGCCGCTCGCTACTTAAAGCCCGGCGGCGAGCTCATTCTCATGCTCAAGACGCGCTCGGTGGATGTAACTGCCAGTCCCGAGGCAGTTCTTCAGGCAGAGACGAAAAATATGCAAGGTCTGGATCTCTTGCATGTTATGGATCTTCAGCCATTCCACCAGGATCATTTTGCCATGCAGGCTAGCATGCAGGTTAGCTTATGAGTTTTTTAATCCCGTCGTAGATGATGTTGGGCAGAAGTCTGACATAACCTACCAGCGGGATCTTGGCCCTTGCCACTCCAATGACCCATTCTTCCTTTACGGGCGTAAGGAAGCTGATACCTTCGCCTACAAAGGTACCATTTTCGGTCTTGTAAATGAGCAGGCCCGTCTTCTTGTCCAGGTATACATCACTGCCTACATCCATAATCTCGCCCCGGTTTGTCTCGACATAGGATGCATTGGCCGTGCCGAAGATCTGACCTGCCATCTGGTCAATCACATCATTATGGTCTCCTTTAGTGATATAGCCGGAGAATGGCGCAGCGGGGCCGTTTTCCCACATGGGCTCTCCTGCTTTCACATAATGTAGAGCCCGGTGAATGATGGGCGTGGCTTTCTCTTTGCCGGGTGCAAATCCCAGAAGCATTTTGAACTGGTCCAGCAGATTAGGGCTAGCCTTGCCATAGGGCCGGTAGAGTATGACATCCCCCGGCTTATTAAAGGCCGTATAGCCGGTTTTCTCTGCCTCGTCCCAGGGAATTACATCCGTGCGCGATGCCCCCTGAACTACTACTATGTCTCCAATATTGAGGTTGGGCACCATGCTTCCTGACTCCACGGCAACCATGGGCGTCCAGAGGCCCAATACCAGTTGAGATAGCAGGGATATGCCACCCACTACCACAATCACGAAAATTATATCCTTGACCAGGCCCGGAAGAGGCAAATTGTCAAACCACTCTGCGATCTTCATAACCATATTTATCAGTTGGTAGGCTCTTATACTCCTTTCGATGCAGCAGATATTGCCACGTGGCATCCGCCAGAGCAAAGCGGTGGACCGAGAGATCGTGCAGAGGTTTGCCGAGCTTGGTTATCAATTAGAGCCGGAGGCCCTGGAGATCATCTGCCGCTATTCCGGCAGCAAAGAGGAGCTGCTGGCGCGCATCATCAGCAGCGCGGATAGATCGGTAGCCGTAATTAGGACCTCAATGGTATCCTGTCATCTCGATCTTGCCGCTGCAAAAAGGACATCTCTTGCAAAGGCTGTACCGTCCTCGCATTCTTTGCTTTTCCCCTCGTCTTCTTCCTCCATTCTTTCCTCCTCTCCTTCTTCTCCTTACTTGCCTCCATTATCTTCCTCATCGTTTTCATGCTCGCCGGATTCGTCTGTCGAACTGAAATGCGACATAACCGGTCGGTCTACTTGCGTTGGTGATTACGATGATTTCGTGCACTATTTTCGCGATAGATACTCAAAAATCAGGGAAATTCTCTCTCGACGGCTCAACTCCCGGCCCATCGAATCCCTGGGCAAGAGCACAACCGGTCGAGAGGTGTCTCTCATCGGCATGGTCATGGATGTTAAAACCACTGCCAAAGGTAATCGCGTAATCGAGCTGGAGGACCCTACCGGCATGATAGTTGCCGTCATTCAAAAGGATGCTGAGGTCTATGAGCAGTCCGGTCTTATCATAACGGATGAGGTCATAGGCGTCACGGGTATCTCTGACGGCAATGGAAGGCTTTTTGTCAAGTCTTTGCTCTGGCCGGATATGCCCAATCAAACAGCTCCTCTGGAAAAAGGAAGCGGCTATGCTCTGCTGCTCTCTGATCTGCATGTGGGAAGCAAATACTTCATGGCTGATGCCTGGCAGAGATTTTTGCAGTGGCTCAACGGCGAGGTGGACGATGCTTCCGGCCTGGCTTCTCAGGTGCAGTACATAGTGATTGCCGGAGATCTGGTGGACGGGGTTGGCATCTATCCCGGTCAACAAAATGATCTGGCCATCATGGACATATATGCCCAGTACGAAGCGGCGGCAGAGTGGCTCAACGGTATACGAAAGGGCATAAAAGTGATCATTGCCCCCGGCAATCACGACATTGTGCGTCAGGCAGAGCCTCAGCCCTCTCTTCCCGAGGATGTGCAGAGGTATTTCCGAAAAGACATGCTCTTTGTGGGCAATCCCGCTTGGGTGACCTTGAGCGGGGTATCGGTCTTGATCTACCATGGTCGAAGCATAGATGATCTCGTCTTGCGTCTGCCCGGCATCTCTTACGCCGCGCCGGAGAAGGCCATGATCGAGATGCTGAGAAGGCGGCATCTAGCTCCGATTTATGGCAGTCGCGTCTCCATCGCACCCGAGCATGAAGACCATTATGTTATATCTCGGCCACCGGCCATATTGCATTGCGGACACGTTCACACCGTGGGTATTGCCAGGTACAAGGGTGTGGCTGTGATTAATAGCGGAACCTGGCAGTCTCAGACCGATTTTCAGAAGAAGATGAACATTCAGCCGGTGCCGGCGGTGGTGCCCATTGTCGATCTGGCTACTATGAAGGTCCGCAAGCTGATATTCTCCGAGGCCTGATTTATACTTTATTAATATTTAAATTTTAACACATCGTCTTCTGCCTAAATTATCTTTGCAAATATGCTTGACTTCATATTTTATGATCCTGTTAAATTATTGATTTAAAGATATATTTAAAATAAATATTAATACTGATAATTGGTTACATCTATTCATTTATGATAGTAGCGAGTCATGGCATTTATGGAATATCTGGGTGCCTATGTGCTATAGGTCATACCTAAGTTAGTATGTATTACCAAAAAATATAAATACTATCAATGCTAACATCCGTCTATATTAAAGAATGTATGGGGTGAGATTATCAAAAAAATAGGTATTGTATTGGCGTTGGCTATAGCCATGTTATCCCTTCCTGCAATGGCAGAGGGCAATTATGGCTTGGCTGGAAGCGGCGGTGTGGATATTCTCGGAACTGGGATTTTTGAGACGGATGGTTCCCTCATCAAGTTCCCGGAGGCTCAAGACACCAATATCGACACTCTGGATGTAGGTAATGATAAGGCACTGGCATTTGGGAATATTTGGCAGAAGACTCCCACCGCCACTGCTACCAATAACCTGGAGATCAAGAAGAATCAGGATTCCGGTGCATGTGCGCCCTGCAATCTATTGCCGGTGGACCCAACGGATCCTATACCCATTGGCTGTAAAGACTCCTGCATCAAGGTCAATATAGATCAGATCAAGGTAGGCAATAGGGAGGCTATGGCTTTTGGATTCGCAACAGCCACTAACAACGTTAAGATCGTAGCCAATCAGCAGTAGATCCAGTCTCCGATTTGAGAGGACCGAAATGAAGATATCGATCAAACCCACTAGCCTTATGTTAGTGGGATTTCTATTTATTAGCATCTTCTTGACTCCAGCGTTAGCTGAGCCGCAGTTAAATGGCCTGGAACCGATCAATAAATTAAAAGAGCGTCATCCTGAAAAGAGTTCTGATTTGGGAATACTAAAAGTGGGCGCTGATACCATCTATTTTCCCTGGTATAACCGACAAAATCCGCCGGTTCGTCCCGACCTTTCCGGTTTCGTCTCCACATCCTCTAAAAAGGAAGAGATCTTGATGGATCGCACCAATTCAACGGCAAATGTGCGGGATCTTTCGGCGATAAACTCCTTAAAACAGAGAGATTTGCTTTACAAGGACTCCCCGGATGCTGATGCAAGCAATCAAGGAATGGTGAACTCCCAGAATATAAGTGTGATTGGCCCGGGGAATGATAAATCTGAAGATAAGGTCGCCAAAATGAATTGGCAAGAAGACGGCACTGGCGGCCAAGAACATGAAAATAGTGATCTACATCATGCCGGAAATTATCTGGGAATAGATGTTCATGATATATCGGTAAGTGCCATAAACACCATGCAAGGGGGAAATGCGGTGGCCACCTCCAATATCATCATTGAGCCGGTGCAGATCATCGTCTGCCCCTCTGAGGTTGATGAGAAGCT
This sequence comes from Methanothrix sp., assembly GCA_026394555.1. GTDB lineage: Archaea > Halobacteriota > Methanosarcinia > Methanotrichales > Methanotrichaceae > Methanothrix. Next base: position 8,375 of record JAPKXZ010000063.1, on the reverse strand, counting down.
GAAATGATCAGCTCTCTTCCCTAGGCCAATGGGGTGATCCGCTGTGTTGGCCACCGCCCGTGGGCTCGTGCGCGCGCGTGCCTGCGCGTCCGGGCCCGTCGGGGCCGGCTTCGTTCAACCTTTTTCGTGAGTTCTTTGTGCGCTTTGTGATCTTTGTGGTGAAAATCCGTAGAGGCATTTTAAATATATTAACCAACACGATAATAATATTAACCACAAAGCTCACGAAGCTCACAAAGTACGCACAAAGACGATCAAGTAATTTTTTTGCTCACCAATATTCCGAGGCAAAGCCATGGCCAACCCGCGGCTCGACTGACCGCGACAGCGGGGCTGGCGCCTGGGCTGGGGGCCGGGGATCGCGCGCTCCCGGCCATCCCTCCTCCCCCGCGCACCTCTGAAGCGATCCGTGACGCTGCACCAGGCGCGCGCGTGTGCGTGGCGGGGCGAGTGCGGACGGGCGCGTCTCCCGCCCGCATGTGGCTGAGCGGGTCTGCCCGAGATTGGCATAGGATGGGGCAAGAGGGGGAGAAACGCTGGACAATTTTTTAATTTTGATTATCTTATCTAAATTTAGAACCGATCCTTTTTTAAAGAAACTGACAGAAATAATTAAATAAGATATTCGTATTACAGATCAGTACCAAAGATACGAATTAATTCCAGGTGGCTCCCCATACATGCTGATAGAATCGTATTTAGAAAGCTCCTGCTCAAATGCAGATAAATGCATTGAGTCCAAAACACCAATAATATATACTAAAATTAGAACAATTACGTCACTTCATATTTTACTGACCTTGTTTATATTGTTTCACACTATTCTCTTGCCCGCCGCTGCCTCATCCCTGAGCCTCTTTGCCCCCTCCGAGGTAGATATCTCGGGAGAAGGCGTTTACGAAATGAATTTTATTTCCAGCGATGATGCTCGAAGCCTGTCTGCACAGCTCCAGCTTCCTTTGGGATTCAGCTCCCCAGGAAATGCAAATATCATTTGGCACGGCACAAAGTCATCTTGTGAGCCAAACCATGGCGGTCAGTCTCTACAGTGGGACATTTCTAGTGCCCTAAAATCCAATCGACACATCATAATAAACGAATGGGAGCAAAATCCGGAAGGCACTGACACTCTAATGGAATGGATTGAGCTATACAATCCGACTTCCCAGGCAGTCAATATCGGCGGGTGGAAGCTCGTCGATAGCTACTACAAGAAGTCGGTTTCTTTTTCCCCAGGCACAGTTATTGTGCCTGATGGCTATCAACTCCTCACCTGGACCAATGGCTCCTTGGTCAACTCTTACCCAAGCAGCATTTCCCTTTTGGATTCTTCCGGCCAAGAGGTTGACCGCACCCCTGCGGCCAAGGATGATAAGAACAATAATCTCTGCTGGGGGCGCTATCCCAACGGCAAAGACATGGATAGCGATCTGGATTGGAAATTTCAGGCGGCAACTGCAGGAAGTTCTAATGGAGGAAATTCTGCCGATATTTATGCAGGTGAGTCTCTGAGTTTTGAGTTCAATCTCACCGCCGGATGCAGCGCACAAAGCCAGGCCCAGTTGTCGGCGGAGATGATCACTTCTGTCGGCAAGACCCTCGCGCCGACACTTCCTTTAAACATCAGAAGGGCAAACTTGAGCCTTTCCGTCTCGCCGGATAGATTCGATATCGCTAAGGGCGATGAAATCGCCTGGACCATTCTGCTGGAAAACGACGGATATGGGACAGCCTACGGCGTCGCTGCCAATGTCACACTAGATCCGGGCTTGCAGCTTGTGGAAATAGATTCATTAAACTGGAGCTATGCATCTCTTGCGCCAGGCCAGACGGAGCAGATCATACTCAAGGCCAGAGCGGTATCCGCCCAGAGCAGCTACTCCAGCACCTTTCAAGCCCGTTGGGGCGTTGGTCCCTGCCAGGAGATCCGCCAGCTCTCCAAGCTAGGGGCAAGAACTGCCATCCGAAAGCAGCCCGACCAGCCTCGCCGCCTGACCGTGGGCGAAACCGTGGGCTTTGAGATCTCTGCCGACCTGCCCCGCGGCGCTCACGATCTGTGGATCAACGATACCATTGCAAAGGGCCTGATCTACAACCAGAGCAGCCTGTCCACGCAGGGCCCGGGCATGCGGCGCGAGCTGGTTACCGAAAATTCTGACGGCACCCAGCAGATTGGCTGGTTCTTTGGAGACGCCGGTCCCGTAGAGACCATTGCGATCACTTACAACTGCCTGCTGGCAAACGAGCCAGAGAACCAGGACGGCGCAGTCCTTGGGGGAACGATCGCCCGCATGAGCTGGCAAGATGGCCCGGCTTTGAAAGCGGATGCCGACGAGGCCGGCTCCCTGACTGTGGTCGAGCCCGAGCTGGTGCTGGAGATGCAGGTCTCCCGGCCCTTTGCCGCCCCGGAAGAGCCAGTCTCCTTCACTCTTCTCCTCTACCACTCCGACCAGAGCCATGCGCCTGCGTTTGACCTGGATCTGCAGGCCCTGCTGCCAGCGGGGCTGGCCTACGAGCCGGGCTCGGCACAGGTTTTAGCTGGACCCGCTGCGGCATTTGATGACCAAGAACTCAGATGGCACCTGGACGCCCTTGACCTGGAGTGGAACGCTGGCCAAAAGGCTCTCTTGCGCTTCAATGCCACGGCTCGCGCCGCCCCGGGCGAGCTGATGGAGGGGCGCGCCGAGGTGACCTGGACCAGCCGGGCGGGCGCGAGCGCCCAGGAGCGTACGGGTGCAGGAGGGGTGAACGACTACCGGCGAGGGGCCACTGCCCGCGTGAACATCGCGAGCCTGACAATAAGCAAAACCGCAGATCCCAATCCCGTGCCAGTAGGCGAGACACTCACCTACATCCTCACCTATGAATATCGGGGCATTGGGGCCGCCCACAATGTCAACATCACGGATGATCTGGATCCTGGCGTCACCTTCCTCTCCGCCCATCCGGCCCCATCCCAAAACAACACCCGGAACATGGCCTGGACCGTTCCCAGCCTTGATCCGGATGGCCCGCACACCGTTCGCCTGCAAGTGCATGTGCACGACGACCTGCCCGACGGCGTCCTGCTGGAAAATCGCTTCATCATCAGTTGCGATGAGCTGAGGCCGAAATCGGGCAGCATTTACACACCTGTTCAGAACGGAACTCTTCTCTCCATCAACAAGACGCCGCTACAAAAGGCGGTGCGTCGGGGCGAGGAAGTGAGCTACATCATAACGGTCTGCAATAAGGGCGGGCAGCCCGCCACCAACGTCACCGTGCGCGACGTCTTCGCCTCCGCTGTGGAACTCATCTCCGTCTGGCCGGAGATGGGCGAAGACGAAGCCTGGCATTTCGCCTCTCTTGCGCCCGGCCAGTGCGTCCAGATGGGCCTGACGGTGCGAGTTCCCAGAACGGACGTCCTCTACCAGAGCCAACAGAATGTCACCGGCCAGGGCTTCGTTCGATCCTACCGTGACTACAGCACCCGCCGCCCGGCTGGCCTTCTCACCAATCGCGTCTACGTCTCCTCCGACCAGATGCAGCTCTCTGCAATCGCAAATGTGAAAATATTGGCTGAAGAGGGTACAGAGCTATCTCTGCGTGAGCACGGCAGCGGGGATTACGAAAATCAGGAAGATTTGCGCTTTCTCACTACCAACAAATCCATCCGGCTGGAGAGAAGCGTGAATGCAAGCTATCATCCCACAACTCTTCTTCTACCGGGAAGCGGCTTGCAGAAGGTCTCCTGCCTCTGGCACGAGGAAGCTTTGGCCAAGAACGGCATCACTAACACTTCCTTTGCAGAATCGTATCGATACTCCGCCAATCTGGAGAGCGAGGGCCTCTTTGATCTTGATGAAAACGGATCGTTGATGCAGATAACGTCCGGCTTTCAAGGACTGGCCCACCTGGGGACACTGAAGCGACCGGCGCCGGGGCGGGAAGAAGATATCTTTTCGGTAGAAGATTATGCCGGCAGCTTTCAGCTCGCGGAGAGTGTCCACGATCTGGGCCAGGGCCTGATGATGGACCGCTCCGCCTCCGGCCGGGGCTATGTGGCCAAAGATATGAAGGGCCGGGGGCAGAGGAGCTACGAGTCCGGCACAGGAGCCTATCGTTCGGAAGAGCGCAGCGACACATTTTCCGGCTTCATGGCCAAGGATCTGGATGCGTCTTACCATAGCTTAAGCCACATAGTTACGCCTCGCACTTTTCTGAACATCTCCCAAAAGTGGTCGGAGGGGATGCGGCTCCATAGCCCATCCAGTCTCATCGCCGAAGAGTACTCCAGCGCTAACCGGCTGAAAAAGAAGGCCGTGGCGGCCAGCCCCAGGGAGCTTTTGAGCGAGGCCAACTTTTCCGGGACGGCGAAGCTGCGGACCGCCGTAGTCACAAACGGAACCCTTGTCGTGGACCAGGATGATACGCTCATGGGCGACTACGAAGTCTCGCGAAGGATCATGATCTCCGGCGTTGCCAAATACGATCGGCCCCATCTCTGTCTTCGCAAAGACGGCCTGCGGATAGGGGACGTGGCCGTTTATACTATCACTATCACCAATGACGGCAACGCCACCATTGGGCCCCTCTTCCTGCAAGATATCTTCCCGTCCGGGGCCAGGTTCCTCAACTCTACCCTGCGGCCCAACCAGATCGGCCAGAACGGCTCCAACTGGACACTGCTCCATCTTTCCATCGGCGATACTTTGAGAATCGGCATCAACTTGAATGTGGAGAAATGCCAGGGGGATATCATCAACCGTGCTATCGTCGTGGGCAATTGCAGCCTGGGCCAGGTGGCTGCGCAAAATCTATCCGTCATCGACCGGGCCTGGCTGGGAGGCCTTCCACCGCAAGAGCGGGCCGGGGGAGTGATCTATGCTGCTGCGAACATAAGCTGCGCTTGCTCTGGGCTGGAGAGAGCCAACGAGACCGACTATTTGGACGCGATGCAGATGGAGATGCAGTGGGATAGCGAAGAGGATGGGGGGTGCCTCCTGAGCTGCCCGGCCCTCGAGGCTACTGATTCAGTCAAAGGCTGATCGCCGGTTTTTATTCGCGAGAGCACCAGGATGTCTGCCATTACATATTTTTGATAATCCTCTCATTATTAATAATTATATAATTATCAATAATTTATTATATTATATCTATTTAAACAAATATTTTTTATGATATTTCCTCAATTTGGGCTTTTCGAAAAGAACGCAATTAGTGCTAAATTCCAATTTTTAATCGTGTTATATCTACAGTTTATCGCTGCATATAAGATGAAAATGAAAACCGATTTTCTTATATTAAGACTTATTATATTTTTTACTAAATCCGTATTGTGAGCGGTGATTGCGTTGCCTGAAATGAATAAGTATATATATTATGTTATTATCAAATGACCTAACCTTAATCTATATTTGTGAGGTATATATGCAAAACAGGTATATCAGGTCAGCCGCCGGGATTGGGACGGTGTTCATCAGTCTCTGCTCAACTTTGATCAATTTCGGGGGAGTTACTTGGGCTCATCGAGATGATGCAAAATGAATCCGAGATCAATTCGCCATATCGCCCTGGCGGTGGCCCTGATGGGCATGTTCCTTCTCCCCTCCTTCGCCCTGGGAGAGCTGAAGCTCACCAAGACCGCCAACACCTTTGATGCCGATCTTGGTGATCAGGTGACCTATACTTTCTTCCTGGAGAACACGGGAAATGGGACTCTGACTAATCTCGTGCTCAATGACAATCATCTTGGCATCTATGAATTGAACAAGAGCAGCTTGGCGGTGGGTGAGAACTACAGCATGAGCGTCAATTACACATTAACGCCTAAAGACGTCTTCGCTCCTTTGAGAAACGTTGCCCTGGCCAATGCCCGCGGACCTGGTGGATCGGTGGTTTCGAATAACGCAAGCTTTGCGATAGCCACAGGCTACTCCGGATACCTAGATGCCAATGGTTCCCGGGTCATCTCCACTCGTCCGGCTGGGGAGTGAGGACATAAATCGGGGAGGAATTCGAAAAATGCGAATCGTGATTATTTGTCTAATCATCATCATGCTATCCTCCAGTGTTGCCCTGGGCAGCCTGGGGCTGAAACTCACCAAGACATGTGGCGGCGTATACGATGCCAACTTCGAGGAGACTGTAACCTATACCTACGTTATCGAAAATACAGGAACCGAGTCACTTTCCTCTCTGATGCTGGTGGATGACCGTCTTGGTATCATTCCCCTAAGTCAGACCACCTTAGACCCGGGCAAGAATCTTAGCGTTCCTTTCGAGCATAAGATAAACAAGACAGATATGCCCGGACCCCTTCGAAATAATGCCATCGCGACTGCCCTCGGGCCTTCAGTGGAACCAGTGGCGTCCAATACAGCCAGCTTCCAGCTCGCCCTTGGCTTTGGTGGTCGCATAGATGTTGAAAAACGGTTGGTGTCACCGACCACTCCGATTTCCATCAAAAATAGGGTAGTCTATCGGATAACGGTTAAGAACCCCAATATAGTACCTCTTCATGATGTTAGAATTACACGGGATATTCTCTATTCCCCTTATGCGATCATTAATACCACCATAACTCTTGATAAAAACTACCTGGAGCCAGGTGATACGGCCACGGGATATTACGATTATATCGTCAAGGAGGATGATATAATCGGGAAACCAGGGAGCCATGCGCTCACCGGCCTATTCGATATATTCAATACCGTCGATGCTGAGGCTTATCCACCATGGGAGCCGGTAGGTGGAAATAGAGTAACCAGCCTTTTCCAAAGAAATGTCCCAGGCAAATACTCCTCTAACTCGGTTGTCAAGAAATTCGCCAGTCCTTCGGAAGGCGGCATCAACTCAGAGATCTCCTTCAAGATCTTTGTGAACAATACCGGCGATACACTGCTCAATCGCACCGAACTATGGGACCTTCTGCCCGCCGGCCTTGATTATGTCTCATCGAATCCAGTTGCATTACCATCGCCTAATGTCAACGGCACTACCATTCTTTACTGGTCGAATCTGAGCCAAACTCAGGGAATCCTCCTAGTAGGGGGAAAATATGAGGTCGAGGTCAAGGCCAAAGTTAGCGGCAGCCGTTTGGGTACACTCAGCAACAAAGTTACCAGCAAGAGTTACAACCTGCGTAACGAGTCTGTGACATCAAAAGACAATATCCCGATCGTCGCTCGTAAGCAGGATATCAGTGTGGTCAAAACAGGCGACATCTCCTCAGGCACACCGGGTGCAGTTGTGAACTTTACATTGACGATCAAGAATACGGGAAATATAACTCTGAAAAATGTCTTTGTCAGCGACATTCTTCCGCAGGGAATGAGCTATCTATCTTCTTCGCCAGAGGGTTTTATCAACTCCCCGTATATAAATTGGTCGGATATAGGCTCAATGCTGCCCGAGGCCAGCAGACCGTTGTGGATTAAAGCCAGTATCAACGGTCCGATTTCCGGGAATAAAACCTTGACCAATCGCGTGAATGTGGAGGGCAAGCCCGAATCCGGCAGCAATGTTACGAATAATGATACTGCAATTGTGAAGGCATCCGAGCCTAAAATCACCATTATCAAAACGGCCAATCCCACCTTCGGCTCACCGAGTACCAATGTCAACTTCACTCTGGTCGTGAATAATACCGGCAGCACTCTGCTGCCTCATGTCTTCGTTCGTGACCTTCTACCAACAGGCATGAGCTACGTCTCATCCTCGATAGGCAGCACGCACAGCGGCCAGACCGTCAGTTGGAGCGACATCGGTCCCCTGGTTTTGGGAGAGCGCAAGCGGCTTTGGATGCGGCCAGACCGTCAGTTGGAGCGACATCGGTCCCCTGGTTTTGGGAGAGCGCAAGCGGCTTTGGATCGTGGCCCAAATCGACGGCCCAATTTCCGGCATCCAGAATCGGACCAACCGTGTGGATGTGGAGGGCAAGCCCGAGCACGGCAACAATGTTACTAATAATACTACTACAACCATAGAAGCGCGCGAGTCCAAGATCACTGTCACCAAGACCGCCGATCCAACTTTTGGCTCACCGAGCACCAATGCCAACTTCACTCTGGTGGTGAAAAATACCGGCAGCGCTCTGCTGCCTCATGTCTTCGTCAGGGACCTTCTGCCAGAAGGCATGAGCTACGTCTCATCCTCGATAGGCAGCACGCAACGTGGCCAGACGGTTAGTTGGAGCGATATCGGTCCCCTGGGTTCTGGAGAGAGCAAGCAACTCTTCATCGTGGCCCACATCGACGGCCCTGTTTCCGGCGTCCTGACTCTGACCAACCGTGTGGGTGTGGAGGGCAAGCCCGAGCACGGTCAGAATGTGACCAACAGCTCGACTGCGGATGTTCGTGCACAGGAAGCCAATATCTTGGTCACCAAGATCGCCG
>JAPKXZ010000025.1 GCA_026394555.1 Methanothrix sp. | reverse complement strand
ATCCAGTGATGCAGGAGGTGCTCCGCCTCGTGCCTGGTTAAATTGTGCCCTTTTAAATCATGGCTGTGCATAATGAACGACTCCTAATACTGTCTCCGGACCATGTAGTCGGCCAGCTCCAATAGTGTGGCTTTTGCCTTTGAGTCGGGCAGAACTTGTAGAGCCAGCTTGCCCTTCTGTACCATCTCCTCCGCCCGAGATCTGGCGTACTCGATGCAGCCGCTCTTCTCCAGAAGAGATATGGACTCTTGAATCTGCTCCGGCGTAGCATCCTTCTTGCCGAATACCTTTACCGGGATATCGTTCGCAAAGGCGTGGATCATGATCAATGTCTTCTTGGCCTCAATCAGGTCTCCACCCTGCCGCTTTCCTGAGACCTTCTCGGGTGTGATGAGATCAATGACGTCATCTTGCAGTTGAAAGCCCATGCCGGTCAGCCTGCCAAATTCGTCCAGCGCAGTGACCACACTGGGAGAGGCCCCCGCCAGAAGTGCCCCCATGCCGGCCGAAGCGCCGTAGAGAACGCCCGTCTTCTTCTCAATCATCTCCATGTACTCAGCCTCAGAGACGCGCTCTTTTGCCTCAAACTCCATGTCCAGCCACTGGCCTTCGCAGATGGCAGTGCAGGTCTTGGAGAGCAGATTCATGGCCCCCAAAATGAGATCCGGCCGGGCTTTCGTCATGCCCAGCACCTGAAAGGCCTTGGAGTAGAGTGTGTCTCCTGCGAGTATGGCTCCCGACAGACCCCAGAGCTTATGCACAGCGGGACGCCCACGTCTAACATTGGCATTGTCCATAATGTCGTCATGAATGAGCGTGAAATTATGAATCAGCTCAATGGATACCGCAGCCGCGACTATTGCGGTCGCGTCGCCGCCCACGGCTTCTGCCGCCAGCAGCAACATGGATGGGCGCAGCCTCTTTCCCCCGGCATCCACCAGATGCCGTCCGGCTTCGTAAAGGGGGCGCGGATGCACTACGGGCAAGAGTTCCTCGATGGCTCCCGTCACCAGGTCTGCTCGCATCTGCAGCTCTCTGTCCAGCTCTTTCGCAATGGTCTTCGTCATTCAGGCTCCACTCCTCGATTGCCTAATCGATCAAGAGCTCCTGGCCGTTTCTTACCAAATGGAAATTGGATCCCAGCGAGTATCCCGTCTCCTCGGCCATCATGAGATAGCTAGTGTGGCTGCCCAGGTTTCCGTGGCTGGGTATGACATGCTCCGGCTGTATCATGCGCAGAAGCTCCCAGTGATCTTCCCGGCAGGCATGCCCTGAGACATGCACATTATCATAAATCCTGCCACCCCGCATCTTGAGCTTGGTGACAACTGTGTGCCGGTTGGACTCGTTGAGCGGCTGGGGTATGATGCCTGCGGAGAAGATGACCTTGTCTCCCGATTCCACATTATAGTCTGTCTCGCCATTGGCCACCCGGCTCAAGATGGCTCCCGGCTCTCCCTGGTGACCGGTCATGATGGGTAGATACTTGTCCTTGCCCTCGGTCATGATCCTCTTCAGGGCTTTGTCCACCGATTTACGCCTGCCAAAGACGGTCACATCTCCCTGGCCCGCGTAGCCAGTTCTCACCGCAGTGCCCCAATACTTTTCCATGGAGCGACCCAGGAGCACGGGCTTACGTCCCATCTTGTGAGCGGCCTCGATTATGGCCCTGATGCGGGCAATGTGTGAGGAGAATGTGGTGACCATGATACCGGATTTCGACTCCTCTGTGCCGAGAAGCACATCCCAAACCAGGTCCTTGGCTATCTTCTCAGAGGGCGTCTTCCCGGAGATGGAAGCATTGGTGGTCTCGGTGATGAGTGCCAGCACGCCCTGCTTTCCTAAGGCTCTGAGCCGGGCGAAGTCTGGAGGCTCGCCTAAAGTCGGAGACCGATCGATCTTGAAATCATTGGCGTAGACTATGGTGCCCATGGGTGTATGAATGGCCGCAAAGACGCAGTCCACAATGCTGTGCTGCACGCGGATGAACTCCAGCTCGATGTCCTGTGTAACCTGGAATCGTTCTCCCGCTTTCATTACATGCAAGGGATTTTTCACCCCGAAGATCTTCTCGGACTTTATCTCCTGATTTATGAGGTCCGCTGTGAACGGCGAGGCAATGATGGGTGCATGATACTTGTGGGCCAGCTTGGAGATGGCTCCAATGTGATCCAGGTGACCATGCGTGCAGGCGATCGCCCTTACCGTTCCGTCAACGTTTTCCATGATACTGTCGTCGGGAATGGCCCCCATGTTGATCAGGTCGGCGGCATGCATCGCTTCCACGTCTGTGTCCTCGTGAATCTGCACCCGATCCAGCCGGATTCCCATATCCATTACCACGATATCTTTTCCGATCCTTATCGCCGTCATATTCCGGCCAATTTCATTGTAGCCGCCCACAGCGATTATTGAAATATCCTTCATTTTGCCAACTCTCTATAAACAGAAAATGCTCTCAAATCGAAACCTCGCGCCTGCAGCCACTCCCTGGTCCTTCCTAGAACCACGAGAGGAACTTTTGCAAGCTGCGTCACTTCTTTACATCCGGTGAGAAACATCGTGATCCTCAGCGCACGGATATAAGCATTCATAACCCTAACAACCGCTTCTTTGTCTTTTGTGGCCGGCCTTAGCAGGGGAAGGGCAGCGCCCGCCAGGCTGGCGCCTAGAGCCAGACTTTTGGCTGCATCAAGGCCGCTACGCACTCCGCCCGAGCTGATGACAAAGGCTCCAGCAGCTTTGCACTCGACAATGCTTACCGGTGTTGGAATTCCCCAGCTTTCAAATAGCCTTCCCATCATCTCCAGCTCATCGTCCCCGACCTCTGCTGCACGGAAAGACTCAACGCTGGCCCAGGAGAGACCTCCTACACCCGAGACGTCAATTATCTTCACTCCCGCAGAGACCAGATCCTGGGCCACTTCCCGAGATATACCGGCTCCGGTCTCCTTAACCATGATCGGCACCGATCCTTTGGCCGCCGATTTCAGGATCTCCAGCACTCCCCCGGCATCTTTGTCTCCTTCCGGCTGAATGCTCTCTTGCAGGAAGTTCAAATGAACGGCAATGGCATCCGCATCTATCATCTCAGCCAACCGCTCTATGATCTTCGGCCCGGATCTTTTCAGTTGCACGGCTCCGATGTTGCCGATGATGGGAATGTCCGGTGCGACATCCCTGACCGCAGAGAAGGTGTCCACCAGTCTTTTGTCTTCTATTGCCGCTCTTTGTGAGCCCACCCCTAAAGCAATGCCTAACTCTTGAGCCGCCTCTCCCAGGCGAACATTGATCTCTTTAACCTCGGGATGACCTCCGGTCATGGCACTGATCATAAAGGGCGCCTTCAGCTTCTTCCCCAGGAAGTGGCAGGATGTATCGATATCCGCCTCGTCGATCTCCGGCAGAGCCTTATGCAGCAGCACCAGATCTTGGAAGGGCCACTCTTTCGCATCTACCGGCTTTTCCATACAGATTCTGATGTGGTCGAGCTTGCGGCTGGATGTGGTCAATTCGCCCTCCCAATTCTAGTTCCCACGCATTCGCCTTTAAGGGCCCGGGCAATATTTCCTTTCATGCCGGCATTAAATATCATGGAGTCGATTCCCAAATCGGCCAGATCCAAAAGTTCCAGCAGCTTTCCTCTCATGCCGCCGGTAACGTCCACACCCGCGCTGCCTCCAATGGCGCTCTCTACCTGTGAAAGCTCTTTTCGGGTAATCCTGGAGAGAGGCTTGCCGGAAAAAAGGACGCCATCAACATTGCTTCCTACGGCAACTACCTCGGCTTGCACAGCTTTAGCGATATAGGCTACCAATTGATCTCCGGAGACTATTGCAGCCTTTCCTGTGGCGTCCATTGCCACGTCACCATGCAGCACCGGCATGATGCCGTTCTTTAGCATCTCTTTTATGGGCTCCATAAAAAAGCTGTCTATTCTGCCCCCCCGAAGGTAAAGGCAGGAGAGGGGATGAACCGGCAGGCATTCGACACCGGCCAGGCTCAGCGCCTCCACGACCTTTGCACTGAGCTTTGCCACACTGCTATGAGTCACTCTCAATCCAGCACGGTTGAATTCATGGGGCAGACCATATTTTTTAGCAGGAATGTGTCCAAAGGAGCCGGCTCCGTGCACGAGCACCACATCATCCGGGCAGGATGCGATCTCTTCGGCCACGCGCCTGATCTCGTCCGGGCGTGCCGTAAGTTCCCTGCTCTTGTCGGTTAAAATGCTTCCCCCGATCTTTAGAACCCTGGTCACAAGTCGCCCTCCAGCCGCACACCCTCACAGCCTGTCACAACCTTAAACGGAACTCCTCTCGCCTGTCTTATAGCCACCATAAGTGCATCTACGCCAGCGGTCCCCGGCAGGGCAATCATGCAGCCTCCGCCTCCGCCTCCGGTAAGCTTGGCGCCGAACGCCCCACCTGCACCAGTCGCCGCATAAACCAGTTCGTCCAGCTCCCTGGAACTGACACCTAAAGCCATCAGAAGGCCGTGGTTGACGTTCATCAGCTGGCCCAGAGCCGCGTGATTTTGCTCTCGGATGAGGGGGACGGCCTTCTCCGAAAGGGCCCCTATGGCCTGAAAGATGAGATCGACCAGCTCAAAGTAACGTTTTTTCAGGTCTTGCACCTTCTCGACCTCATACTTGGTATCGTGAGGCATTTTTGTATATCCAACTACCATCTCAAGTGGTGGTAGATCAAGGGGTTGAATATCCCGAGAGATCTGCAGATAGCCTCCGTAGGTCGCCAAAGCCGTGTCCATGGGGCTTCCCAGTCCCTTTTGAACCTTCTTTTCCAGGCGACCGGAGATTTCTGCGATCTCCTTTAGGGATAGGCCAAGCCCATGGTGCGCGCTTATGGCGGCCACTGCGGCCACCACGATACAAGCCGATGATCCCAGTCCTGCCGCCGGCGGCAGGCTGGAATCAATGCAAACCTGAATATCTTTGACCTCAAATTCTCTGAGCACGGCAGAGATATATCTGGTAGCATGTGCCGCCTGGGCAGATTCGAGCCGACCGCTTGTCAGATCCAAGGAGAATCCTTTTAGGGTAAGCTCCTTCGTCTTTATGAGCACGCTGCCGGACAGGTCCTGCACAGTGACTCTTGCTCGCAGGTCTATGGCGCTGCCAAGAGCTGTTACTCCAGAAACGACGGCATGCTCTCCGAAAAGGATTATCTTGCCGGGAGCCGATGCCGTAGTCAATAAAGGGCCTCCTCAGGAAAAGGCAATCGCTGCGTACCCAACTACCTGGCTGTAGTCGCCGCTCACGTCTCCACTGGTAGCATAGGCAAGCAGCTGACCGGCTTTAGCTCCCAGGGCAACGGTGGCCGTGATAGTTGCTGCTATCGGCCCATAGCCGCATGCTGTGGCACTGTAGCGATACACTCTCTCGTAAAGCTTTGGAACATCCATATTTAAGATGGCCTCCAGGAGCTTTGCGTCCACCTTCCTGGCAGTCTCTTGGGGCTCATAGTGGGTGAAGTCGCTGCTGGCAATCACGATGCAGCTACGTTTAAGCTTCTGCACGGCTCGCGAAAGCGCCTGCCCGACCTCTAGCGCGGTTTGCTCATCCTGCAATCTCATCGAGATGGGAAGTATCTTGAACCCCTGAAATCGCTTCTGAAGAAAAGGGATTTGAACCTCAATAGAGTGCTCTTGCAGGTGAGCCGTCTCATCATGATCGATAATGCTGCCAGCTAAGGCATCAGCCAGCTCCAGATCAGGCTCGACATCGCCCAGAGGCGTTCTCCACGATTCACGAGAGAGTGCCACCGGAGAGCCAAGGCCGTGATGATTGGGCCCTATGATCACATAGGTTTCCACTTTAGGCAGACGAGAATAGACTTTTGCTGCAACTTGCCCCGAATAGATGTATCCGGCATGCGGGACCACTGCGCCCTGACACAAAATCTCTTTTTCAGGATGCAGCATGTCGTCCAGCTGATGCTCTAGCTCCTCTCCGCTATCCGGATAGAACTGACCTGCAACAGCCGGAAGCCGCATGGATCAAAACTCCATCTCGAAGTCTGAGATAGTGTATTTGAATCGATCCTCTTCGCCCCGCTCGCGCAGCACCTGACGGGCCAAGAGCCAGTAGATAAGCGTTAGAGCTTTCCTGCCTTTGTTGTTGGTGGGTATGACCAGGTCAACATTGGAGGTCATGTTGTTTGTATCGCAAAGAGCGATTACCGGTATGCCAATATCCACAGCCTCGTTGACCGCCTGGGCATCGCCGCTGGGATCTGTAGTTATGAGCACATCGGGCTCCATGAAGCCCCGGAAGGCCGGATTGGTCAGGGTATTGGGTACAAATCGACCCACGTTGGCGTTGGAGCCTATAGCCTTGGCGAACATGGTGGCCGGCCTCTGGCCATACTGTCTGGCAGATACAACTAATATATTTGCCGGATCGTATTTTGCCAGAAACTTGGCAGCCAGCCGGATGCGCTTGTCCGTGGACTGGACATCCAGTACGTAAAGCCCGTCTGTCCTCACCCTGTAAATGTAGGGCATCATGTTATTCGTCTTCCGCTGAGTACCAATATGCACGCCGGCAGCCAAGTACTCGTCGATTGGTATGAGAGTCTCGTATTCTCCCGCTACCGTTATCACCTCATCTTCTACCAACTAATTCACCTACCTAATCGATCGCGTTTTACGGTGATGGGAATTACGCCCAGTTTCATCTCTTCAAGCGCTATTTCGAGAGGGTCGGTATTACTGGTATCGATCAACACTGGAGCGCCCATGAAAACTTGCAAAGCCCGTGCTCCTACGATGCGCGCACGTTCATATCTTGTATATTTCTCGCCCTTCAAATAGCCACCTCAAAAGGAAGAGTATGATGGGGTTGCTGAGATTCGAACTCAGGTCACAGCGTCCCGAACGCTGTAGGATGGACCAGGCTACCCTACAACCCCTTCTACTGGTACCGCCTAAGCGTGTTCACGATCTCCACATGAGAGAGAAGCATGCGCCTGCAGCAGTATTTGTCTATTCCCAGGTCATCCAAGACTTTGCCGGGAGGCTCTGTCTTGATGCGCTCCCGGTATTCCTCCCAGACATGAGAGACCACTTTGCCACAGGAATAGCACCTGACTGGAATCAAGCAGTTTCACCTGTAGGACTTTTGGTACTTAGACCTGGCACCAAGTCCGCCGAACTTTTTCCTCTCTTTGTGCCGGTGATCGCTGACAAGGAGATTTCGGTCGTACTCGGAGTAAGCTTCTTTCAGTCCGGTATCGCCGGTCCACTCCACAATACCCTTGGCGATGGCCGTTCTTACGGCATCCGTCTGGCCCATGGTACCGCCGCCAGCGACAACGACATCGATATTCATTGTTTTTATCAGATCTCCTGCGATCTGAACGGGTTCTTGAATCTTGAGTCTGGCAAGGCGGGGCTCATAAATCTCTAAAGGCACCTTGTTAATGCGCACAACGCCCTTTCCATCTTTTAAAGTGGCCCTTGCAGTTGCCGTCTTCTTCTTACCTGAGGTATTAATTATCTTCATAGGAAGTCCTTCAGAAGTTTGCGCCGAGTCTTCGGCTCAAGGCCCCAAGCTCAATATATTTGTTATTGCTCGCGGTCCTCATCTTAGCAGCGGCTGGTTGCTCTAATGGCATTCCCTTCAGCTCTCTGGGTATGCCCACATATATCCGCAGCCGGGAGAATGCATCTCTTCCCCGCCTCATCTTGTAGGGAAGCATGCCACGCACGGTCCTCTTGAGTATCATTTCTGGTCGACGGGGGAAGTAAGGGCCTCTCTCCTTATGGCCGCGGTCCCTTGTCTGGCCATACTCAATGAAAATGGAATCTTTCCCGCCGGTAACGAGTGCTTTCTCGGCATTGACGATTTTGATCTCTTCGCCTGCCAGGAGATTCTTGGCGGTTACGCTCGCCAGGCGTCCCAGGACCAATCCAGTTGCATCTACTACTATCATTGCTTCACCTCAAAATCTTTATGCCCGATCCCTTGGGATGCTCAGCCATCAGCTTCTCAATCGTCAGACATTTCCCGCCTGCTGCTTGGATCTTGGACAATGCCTGGCTGCTAAAATTAAAAGCTGCCACGGTAACAATGTGTTCCAGATCGCCGGCTGCCAGCACTTTTCCGGCCACGATTACAGTATCGTTAGGCTGGGTATGCCTATTGATCTTGCTGAGGTTTACAGCAGCGTAGTTGCGACTGGGCTTCTCCAGTCTCTTGGCGATATCGCGCCAGAGGGGTGCGCCAGTTTCGCGAGTGGCCGCCTTAAGTTCACCGATAAGACGGACTATCCTTGGATTTGTTTTTTCAAATGC
Source organism: Methanothrix sp. (assembly GCA_026394555.1). Lineage (GTDB taxonomy): Archaea > Halobacteriota > Methanosarcinia > Methanotrichales > Methanotrichaceae > Methanothrix. The sequence goes on along the minus strand of JAPKXZ010000025.1, from coordinate 12,874 downwards.
CATTTTTTATCCTCCGCACGGCCCCAATCGGACCGACTCACGCGTGAAATGCGCGCGTTCGAACCTGTCGTTTGGTTCATGCGCCCAGGGCATCATTATCCCTGTGCGGAATATTTAGATCGACAATGTGCCAGTATTTAAGGGTTTTCCAAAGGCGAGGCAAGGCGGCATAAGAATTTCAGTATGGGAAGTAAGCTCCAAGGCAGATAGATCTATTGCGGATTTAAAGTACTAACCAAAAGTAAGATAATAAGGTACTGTAATAAAAATACCTCGAAGTGAAATGGTCGAGATCCTCCTACCTGCCTGCATAGCTTTTGGCTTTGCTCTGGGAATACTGAGCGGCCTTACCCCGGGCCTGCATCTGAACAACTTTGCCGCCATGCTACTGGCCGTCTCACCGCAGTTGTTAGCCCTGGGTCTCTCGCCCTTTCAAATGGCCGCGATCATTCTTTCCGCCAGCATCTCTCAGACTTTCTTTGATGCCATTCCGGCCATCTTTTTGGGCGCGCCCGATTCCGAGACGGCCTTGACCGTTCTGCCCGGCCAGCGGCTCATGCTGGAGGGGCGAGGCATCGAGGCGGTGCGGCTCTCTGCTCTGGGCAGTGCGGGTTCAGTGCTGTTTGCTATTTTATTGATCATCCCGCTCTCCTGGATCGTCTCCAGCTACAATGATTACCTCACAAAATATGTGGGCATTCTGCTTTTAGCCATCGCCCTCATGATGATCAAGTCGGAAAGAGGTCCCTGGATCGATGGGCAGGGCTCCTGGGTGCACTGGAAGTACAAGGCCATCGCGGCATTGCTTTTCCTGACCAGCGGCCTTCTCGGCACATTCGCCTTTGATCATGAAAACCTGGCGAGCTCGCCTTTTGGCCTGGAGCCGCAGGTGCTCTTGCCCCTCCTCTCCGGCATCTTCGGCGCTTCCTCTCTCCTGCTCAGCCTTTCCACAGAGACAGAGATTCCGGTGCAGAAGGAGAGCAAGATCAAGCTCTCCTCCTGCGCCCTGGCCAAAGCGATCATCTCCGGCGGCCTGGGGGGATCGGTAGTGGCCTGGATTCCCGGCGTCTCGCCTTCCGTTGCCGCGATCACGGCGCGCCTGGGTGCCACTCCTAGCCCGGAAGAGTTCCTGGTCTCCATTGCCGGGGTGAACACCGCCAACGCCCTCTTCTCGCTGGTGGCACTTTATGTGATCAACAAACCTAGGAGCGGCGCAGCTGCGGCTATCCAGGAGCTGATGGCTCTCGACCAGAGCACACTAATCCAGATGATAATAATTGTAGTAATAGTGGCGGCAGCATCCTACCTGGCCTGCATCGGCGCGGCGCGCTTAGCTGGGCGGGCCATATCCCGGCTCAACTACCGGCTGCTCTGCCTGGGAGTGCTGGTCTTTTTGGTGGCCATGACCTATGCTTTCACGGGGCTCTTCGGGCTGTTCATCTTCTTTCTGTCCACGGTGGTGGGCTTAATTGCGCCTGTGGCGGGAATCCACAGGACGCATGCCATGGGGGTGCTGATGCTGCCGCTGATTTTGAGGTATATTTAGAGATCCTCGAAAGAAAGCGTTTTACGAAAACCTTTAAGCTATCACTGATTATTATCTGTACATATGTGCGGGCAGAGTGTCAGCTTGATGCGAGATAATATTAGTAGACATAAATGGGCGATTTTTATAATAGCGCTTGTGGCTATTGATATAATTTAGATAGCTGGAATCGGGATATATTTTGCATCAAGTCAAGAAAGGATATCGCTAATTACTCAGCTGATTACTTTTAATTCAATCCTAATCGCAGGAATGGGCATTGCATATCAAGTCGAAGCGGGAAGTAGTAAAATGCAAAACAGAATAATGCAAATATTACTAAAAAGTGGAGCTAAGATAATAGAAGAACAGAAAGCAAAGCCTCTCAGCTTTTCTTTCTATTTTCCTACTAAACTGTCACTGCGAGTGTTTACTGCTTATCTACTTTGTCAGCCTTGGGGCCTTTCTCGCCCTCAATGACCTCGAAGCTTACCTTGTCACCCTCATCGATAGTGACACCGGGCTTCAGGCCAGTAACGTGTACAAAATAGTCCTTACCATCGTCGCCTGCTATGAATCCAAAGCTCTTGACTCTGTTGAAAAACTTAACTGTTCCATTTACCATTTTTGATTCCTCTGATTGGGTTAGCATGGGTACTGATGACCTTCCTGTACTTATAGTTTCTGGCATATCCTCGCGGCCAATCATTGGCCACCTTGGAACAATCGTATGCTGTCGTATTTTGGGGAAATTCTTTTATAGAAGATCAAATACTGTGAACCTGAGAAATCGCAATACTGGAGGATTATCAAAATGGCAGGAATGGGCGGATCGCCAATTATCATTTTAAGGGACACCCGCAGAGAGTCGGGAAGAGATGCTATCTCGAATAACATCATGGCTGCCCGCGCCGTGGCCAATGCGGTGAGGAGCACCCTGGGCCCCAAAGGCATGGACAAATTGCTGGTGGACTCCCTTGGAGACGTAACCATCACCAATGATGGCGTTACTATCTTAAAAGAGATGGATGTACAGCATCCCGCGGCTAAGATGCTTATCGAGGCTGCCAAGACCCAGGATAAGGAGGTAGGCGACGGCACCACCACCGTGGCCATCCTGGCCGGCGAGCTGCTCAAGAAAGCCGAGGTCCTCATAGACCAGAAGGTTCACCCCACCATGATTGTGCAGGGGTACAGAATGGCTGCGGAAAAGGCCGTGCAGATTGTGAAATCCATCTCCGTTGATGCCTCGGAAAACGATCGCGCTCTCCTGGAGAGGATCGCCGAGACGGCCATGACCGGAAAGCTGGCCGAGTCCCCGGACAGCAAGATGGCCAGTTATGCCGTTGACCTGGTCCTCAACGCCATTGAGACCTACAACGGCAAGAAAAGCTTTGACATGGATCGGGTCAATGTGGAAAAGAAGGTCGGCGAGAGCACCCTGGATTCACAGATCATTGAAGGCATAGTGATCGATAAGGAGATCGTCCACCAGAACATGCCCCGCAAGGTTGTGAATGCCAAAATTGCTCTTCTCTCCACAGCCATCGAATCCAAGGAAACCGAGACCAAGACCGAGCTGCAGATCACCTCCGCCACTCAGTTCCAGCTATTCATGGATCATGAGAAACTGAGGATAAAAGAGGCCGCGGATAAAGTGATTGCCAGCGGCGCCACAGTGGTCTTCTGCCAAAAAGGCATCGACGATCTGGCCCAGCATCACCTGGCTAACGCCGGAATTCTGGCTATGCGTCGCGTCATCAAAAAGGACATGGACAAGCTGGCCAAAGCTACGGGAGCTAACATCGTAACGGGCCTGGATGAGCTAGGTCCCAGCGATCTTGGCACCGCCGCCCTGGTAGAGGAAAAGCGCATGGGAAGCGGTATCATGACCTTTATCACCGGCACCAAGAACCATTCGGCAACCCTTCTGCTGCGGGGCGGCACTCAGCAGGTCCTAAACGGCATGGAGAGAGCTTTAGACGATGCCCTTCACGCTGTGGCCGATGTGGTGGAGGACGGCAAGCTGGTGGCGGGCGGCGGAGCCCCTGAGATCGAGCTTGCCATGTGCCTGCGGGAGTATGCATCCACTTTAAAGGGCCGCGAGCAACTGGCGGTCACCAAGTTCGCTGAGGCCATGGAGATCGTGCCCAAAACCCTGGCCGAGAATGCCGGCTTTGATGCCATCGACAAGGCTATCGAACTGAAGAACAAGCATGGCATGAACAAGAACATGGGGCTTAACGCCTACACCGGCGAGATCGAGGACATGCTGAAGCTGGGTGTGGTCGAGCCGCTGCGCGTCAAGATTCAGGCTCTTTTGTCGGCAACTGATGCCGCCTGCCTCATTCTGCGCATCGATGATGTTCTGGCTTCGACCAAGACGCCTCCACCACGCGGCGCAGGTGGAATGCCACCCGGAATGGGAGGCATGGGCGGAATGGGTGGTATGGGAATGCCGCCCGGCATGGGTGGAATGGGCGGCATGCCGCCGGGGATGTTCTAGGCAGAGGATGCCAGAAATCCCTTTTTATTTTTTCTTTCTATTTCATTTTGATTACGCCATCTTTATATAACTTGCAAGAGAGACATTTCTAAAGGTTGATGGCAATGGATGAGTACTTGATATGGCTGATCTTTCTAGCGTTGGCGATATTCTCAGTATGCATCATCCAGCTCCAGGAAGGCCGGAGCAAGCGGCTGCAAGAAGACTGCCGGCAATTGCAAAAAAACCTTCTCCTTTGGCAGGATAAACTGAGGAAAAAAGAAGGCAGCATTGATCAGCTCCAGCGTGGCTTTGCCCAATTGCTCAAGTGGAAAGAACGGGCCTTTGAACTGGAAGAGGAGCTTAAGAGATCCAAGCAGACAGAGAATTATGCCTCTGCGCAGCGGCTGCAGTTCTTGGAAGATTCCATCGCAAAACCTCAAACAGATCCGTGCGTTCTTTTCCTGGGCACCTGCTCTCCCCAGGGAAGGCATGCATTCGAGGACGAACTGCACTGCATGCTGGAAGATGCCAAATTCGAGATAGTAATAGTGTCACCCTGGATAAAAAGGCAGACCTGGGACCGGATGAAAGGGCCACTACATAAGTTCTCCCGAAGAGGAGGAAAGCTGAGGGTATTCATGCGAGGAAGCGAGTCGGACTACTCTTTGGGCCTGAGCGACAATTTGCAGGAGGAGGTCAACGAACTGGGTGGAGAGGTTGTGCTGGTAGCAAAGCTTCATGCCAAGATCTACATGGTAGACCGGAAGGAGGCGATAGTCACTTCTGCCAACCTTACCAAAGGCGGTACCGAAGCCAACTACGAGGGCGGAATCTGGGTGAACGATCCGGTGGTGTTGAAAGAAATATGTAGGTTTGTGGATGACATCTATCAGATAGGGGTAAGATGATCTCTAAATAAAAATGTTTTGTAATGATAATAAGATATCATCAGACTTTGGACATCTTCTCCCTCCAGGCCCTCGCCAGGCTCCCGGCATGCTGGGAAGGCATGACATCGATGCTTCCTCCCTGGAAGCTGCCTTCGATCTCACCCATCTTCTCCTCCATCCAGCCTTCCGTCTCCAGGTAGCTGGATTTCAGGGCGTCCAGAACCTCCTTGTCTGCCTTCCACAAACCCCTCGAACTAGCCTCCAGGAGTCTTCTGCCCATCTCTTCCATGGCCCAGGGATTATTCTCCTGGAAGAACTTGCGGTTCGCTTCATCCAGGATGAAGGTCCTGGCGATGTCGTCGAAGATCCAGTCGTCTACTTCCTCTGTGGTCGCTTCCCAGCCATAAACCCGGCCTACCTGCTTGGAGATGTCGCCTGCGCCCTTGTAGCCGTGTCGCTTCATGCCTTCGATCCATTTGGGATTGAGCAGGCGAGTACGAACCACGCGGCGCACCTCCTCTGCCAGGGTTCTGATATCTGCATTCTCCCTGTCCCTGGTATCCCCGTAATAAGTTGAGACCGCATGGCCCGATAGCTCGCGGGCGGCATTGGTCAGGCCGCCATAGGTGCCGAAGTAGCAGCAGCAGCCCAAGAGGTCGTATTCATCAGTAACGGTCTTGTTGAAGGTCAAGTCCACGCTCTTAAGCTGTGCCGCCAGTGCTTGAGGGGCCTCCTGTCCGAAGACGCCCTTGCCGTAGGCATAACTGTTCCATTGCATGAAAACATCCGTCAGATCCTTCTCCTCTTTCCAGGCGCTGGCATAGACGGCCAGGTTCACCCCGTTGCCGTAAGTTCCCGGTCGGCTGGCAAAGATGCGAGCCGGGCTGCTGCCCTGCAAAGAGTGCTTGCGGATAAAGTTCATCTCCTCCGGCTCGTCCAGGGCGGCCACCTCTTGGATGGCAGAGTCGAGAAGCTCAATGCAGTTGTAGAAGCAGTCCCTGGTGATGCCGCTCACTCGCACCGTGATATCAATTCTGGGCCGACCAAGATCCGCCAGGCTCAACACTTTGTAGCCCTTCACCCGCCCGCCCTTCCAGACCGGCTCCACACCCAGGAGAAAGAGCATCTGGGCTAGCTGCTCCCCCTCCGCCCACATGATATCGCTGGCCATCCAGTACATGGCCACGTTCTCGGGAATCCTGCCCTGCTCTTCCTGGTACTTGGTGATGAGCAGGTGGGCAAGCTTCCTGCCCACACGCCAGGCGGCAATGCTCGGCACAGTGGCCGGGTCCAGAGAGTAGAAGTTCCTGCCAGTAGGCAGCACATCCGGCTTTCCTCGCGTGATCAGGCCGGAAGGGCCCGGCTCGATGAACCCGCCCTCCATGCCATGCAGCAGGTTCTTCATCTCCAGGGAGGCCTCAATTCGTCGAGAGATGTCCTGTACCTTTTCCTGCAGGAGGGAGATGGCCTCAGAGTTCCGGTTCATGAGGTGGCCACCCAGGATGCGTGCCGATGGATCCGTATCCCCAGCCAGAAATGCGCTGATGAACTCTCTGGCTAAAGCCTCTTGCTCCTTTTCTGCTACCGGTCGGTCCATAAGAGCGGAGAGGAATTTTTTCATCTCCGAGTCGAAGCGCAGAATGGCATAGATCAGATCGATGCGCTTCTCTCCTTCCGGCAGCTGGCCGAAGATATGCATGCCGTTCGGAATTTGCGTAGCGTAGATCTCCGAGATCTTGTCGTGCGCCTTTTCCAATATGCTCTCGAAGGATGCGCCGGACTGCAGGAGTTCGTCAAGCAATAATTCCTCGGCTAAATTGGTCTTCTGGAGCAGATCGATGATAACATGCTCTGAAGCGTGCGCCCGGCCTTTCTCCGAGATTTTGCTCTGCTTATAGGAGGCGACTGCATCCTCCAGCTCTTTTAAGTCTCCGTAGATCTCCGAGGCAGTCATGGTCGTTTGCATGTGATCCACAATCACCGCGTAGCTTCTCCTCTTGGCTATAGCCCCCTCCGGCGGATTATCGGCGTTGTAGATGTAAAGATAGGGCACATTGCCCACGACTATATCGGGAAAGCAGCTTGCCGAAAGCGCCACGGACTTGCCGGGCAGAAATTCCATATTTCCATGCGTTCCCACATGAATCATGACATCCGCTCCAAAGCTCTCCTCGATCCAGTGATAGGTGGCGAGATACTGATGGGGCGGAGGGACCTCGGGATCATGCAGAATGCGGCAGACCTGACCGTCGCAGCGCGCTCCGGCGCAGCCTCTCTTGGGCTGGACGCAGATGATGGCATTTCCATAGGCAACTCCTGTTATCACCATCTTGCCCTCAAAAACCATTGCCGGAGGCACGCCGTCCTTTTCCTCACCGGGCGGCTGTCCCCAGGCATCGCAGACCAACTTTTGGGCATCCTTGGGCAAGGTGATAAACCAGGCCTGGTAGTCCTCTTTCTCTACCAGGGCCAGGGCACCGCCCTTGCTTACGATCTCCTCCACAGCCGTCCAGCGAAACTCCGAGATGGCTTTTCTCTCCATGATGGCGGAAATAAGCTCTTTTCCGCTCTTCGGTGGATTTTCAATGCAGTAGCCTGCCTCTTTCATGCTGGCCAGGATCTGCGCCACGCTCTCCAATGTATCCAGATGTGCGCCCGAGCCCACGGTAGCCTCCGCCGAGGCGCAGGGATTGTTGTGCATGATGATGGCCACCTTTCTTTGGGAGGGCGGTTTATTTTTCAGAGCTATCCACCTTTTGACACGTCGGGCGACCTTCTGGATGCGATCAATGACGCCCTGGTGGCGCTCGTACTCCGTTCCGGCAATCTCATCTCTGGCTGATACACCGAATAAGATGGGCTCAATGAGACCCTCAAACTCGGGGAGGGCCACCGTCCAGCCTACCTCGGAGCTGGAAAGGCCGTGCACATCCTCTTGCCACTCTTCTTGGCTCTTGTGATAAACGGTGAGGGGATGGAAAACCGGTCGGTCCAGTCGCTTCAGTGCCTGGACGGACTGCTCTACGCTTCCCACGTGAAAGATGGACTGCAAATTGATGACGCCGTCCACTCTTCCCAGAAAATACTCTTCCACTACTTCACCGCTGGATTTGGCTCCCAGGTCCCGGTCTCCCATGCCCAAGCAAAAAGCAGGCAGAACATCTACATCCTTTTCCAGCTCCCGGATGAGGCTATCGACTATGCAAAGGTCGCCGTTGGCCCAGTAGGTACGAAAGAAGAGGATGCCCACGCAGTGCTCATGCTTTCTCGTGCGCCACTCCAAATAATCAGCTACGTTAGAAAAAGCCTCACTGGAATCGGGATGGTAGAGGCCCTGCCAGAGCAATTCCTGGGGCGGATCGTAGCTATAATCGTGGCCGAGAACCTCTTTTCCGATAAAGCGAATCATATTCGCCGTATTTTCCTCTCCTCCGTAGAGCAAATAGGCGTTGGCCGTAGAGACGATCTTGCTGGAAACGGTGGAAAAGGACCACAGGGACGGATCAAGACCGACGGAGATGACGGGGATCTTCGGGTCGATCTTCTCCACAACGCGTTCGAAGAGCTTGTCCTGTCGAGAAGCATGCAGGAGTATAGCCTGGGCGGCGTTTAGAGAATTGATGCACTCTTGCAGGTTCTCCTCATTCAGCTCAGAGATGGCCCAGACTTTTAAATGGGTGCCTGTCTCCCCGGCCGCCTGCAAAAGCAAAGCAACATCGCTGGCCCAGCAAAAAGCCGCTAATCGCATGCCAACCCCCCGCTAAGCGAATGCAGAGGAACGATGTAGGGTCTGCCCAGTGCATTCAAGACCATGGCCTCGATGCCGTAAACCCGGCTGATGTTGGCCTTGCTAAGAAGGGCCTTTGGCTCACCTGCGGCATAGACCTTGCCTTCCTTTAGCATGACCAGTTTGTCAGAGAACCGGGAGGCTAAATTGAGATCGTGAATGGCCATGACCGCAGATATTTTCTTCTCCTTGACCAGGCAGCTTACGGTCTCCATTACCTCCAGTTGATGCTTCATGTCCAGGTTGGAGGTTGGCTCATCCAGCAGGAGCACGGCAGGCTCCTGGGCCAGGGCCCGGGCGATGAGCACCTTCTGCTTCTGGCCGCCGGAAAGCTGAGAAAAGTCGCGCATGGCCAGATCTTCCATGTGCAGCCTCTCTAAAACCTCGGCCACCTTATCCAGGTCAGAGTCAGCGACCCTCCAGCCGATGTGCGGCCTTCTGCCCATGAGAACAGTATCAAAGACCGTGGTGGCCAGGGGAGTAGAGCTGGACTGGGGCACATAGCCTATCTGTCTGGCCACCTCCTGGCGGCTCATTTTCTCCAGTTCCAAGCCATCCAGAAGGATGCTGCCCCTGGGCTTGAGAATGCGATCGATGCACTTGATGAGCGTGGTCTTTCCCGAGCCGTTGGGCCCCACCAGGCTTAATATCTCCGAGTTCTCGATAACGAGATTGAGATCATCGAGTATCTTGTGACTGTTGTAGCTGAATGTAAGGCCTTTGATGGTGATATCTACCAATTGACTTCCTCCTGAAATGATGGTCACTTACCAACGCTTGGGGCGTGTCTCAAATTACCCGCAGCCGAATCACTATCGATCTTTCATCTTAGTTAATATGCATTTATTTTTTAATGCCATTTTTTACTAATAATCAAATCTAAAGATTGACCTTGCAATTAATAGATCCTTCTATTATTAGTGTCTTTTGTTATCAATATATATTAGTGACCAATTTATTAATACTATTAGCAAAAGATTTATTACTATGTACGATTAACTTATGAATGTAGGTGCGTAGTGCAAAGGCCTCCTTTACCATAATGCTCTTGGCTTTGCTCACCTGCCAAAGTGAAATGGGATGAATGATGTGCCCTGGCCAATCTGCCATTGGCCGCCCTAGGGTTTGCGGCTCGGTCGGGGCGCTCCTCTTCTGCAAATGCTTTGCTTTTTCACCAAAACTCTTTCTTCCGCCTCATGAACAGATAGACAAAGAACGGCACACCAAGGAAGGCGGTCATAATCCCGACGGGCAGGATCACCGGGGCTAGGATGGTTCGCGCTACCGTATCGGCCGCGAGCAAAAGCAGTCCGCCCACCAGGGCCGAGGCGGGCAGCAAGAACCTGTGATCTCCGCCGATGACCATGCGCGTGATGTGAGGCGAGACCAGGCCGATGAAGCCGATCGTCCCTGTAAAGCAGATCACGCTTGCCGTTATGAGAGACACTGCCATCATGCAGATGACTCGCGTCTTTTCCACGTTCACTCCCAGGCTGGTGGCCGTCTCGTCCCCCGCGCCCAGGGCATTGATGTCCCAGGATTTGAGCAAGAGATAGGGAAAGCAGATAGCTATGACCGCAGTTACGATCCAGACCTTATCCCAGGAGGAGCGGCCCATGGAACCCATCATCCAGAATACCACCTCTTGCACCTGCTCAGCGTGGCCGACGTACTGCAAAAAGGAAGTCATGGCCTGGAAGAGGTACATGATGGCGATGCCCGCCAAAATCATGGTCTCGGGTGTGATACCCTTGTATTTGGCCAGGCCGTAGACCGTCATGGAAGCGAGCAGAGTGAAGACAAAGGCATTGCTAATGATCATCCACTCGCCCCCCACAAAGCCTGCCCCTAAAACTATGGCAAGAGCGGCTCCAAAGCTGGCCGCGGAGGAGATGCCCAATGTGAAGGGGCTGGCTAAGGGATTCTTGAGGATGCCCTGCATCACGGCACCGGCAATAGCGAGACCCATGCCCGCTACGATTGCCAGCAGAATGCGATGCAGTCGCAGTCCCCAAACGATAGTATCCGCAAACCAGGATGTTTGAAAGCTGCCCGGGAAGAACCTGGCTAAAATAGCAGAATAGACGTCCAGGACGCTGATATTGGCGGAACCCAAAGTCGCAGCCACTCCTGCCAGGAGAACGATTCCGATCAAGAGGAGGATGAGGAAGAGCATCTTTCTGCCCACGAACCGTTGATACTTCTCCCTCAGCAAGACATTTTTGGCTGTAATTTCAGTGGACATCTCATGTTGCAATTTAAGTCATTATTGATAAACATTTTGGATTATGTATTACTTAATCATAAATTTCGTCCAAGTAATAAGACAAATGCTAATTATATCAAAAAATAAAATGGTTGGCTTTCAGATTAAATAGCACTCGCAAGCTCCGGGTAGACGAAAGTCCTTTCTTTTGGATATTCGAGGCCCAGGCGCTGCAGATATTCCTTGTGAACGCTCACGGGATCAAGGTCAACCTCGGGATGAAGCAATTTCGCGAGATAAGTTATGCCCACCACCTGGTCCAGGCCGTTTAAAACATCCCAGTCCATAACATAAACCCTGTCCGCCTTGACTGCAGAAATCCCGCTTGCTCCTGATCGAGCCAGTAGCTCATTTTGTGCTGCCTGCAGCTTGACAGTATCCGAAGAGGGCCCTGCTGCCCATCCGATCTGCGTCTGATCTGATGACTGGGTCTGCCTCTTGAGTATGACTTCCGGATTCTGGGTGATGACCCATTCCCAGCCCACCTTGGGATAGGCATCTCCCAGCTTCTTGGCGATGTTGTAGCCGTTGGCAACGCTTAAAACCTGATCAAAGCCGGAACCTGCACCCAATGTGGAGAGCTCTGCGGTCGAACTCCACTCTGCATAAACTTTGGGCTTATTCAGGCCATTTACGGCTTGCTCTACCGCAGACCTCTTCTCATTGTACCAGTTAATGTAATCCTGGGCTTCTGCTTCCTTGCCAAGTATCTGGCCTAATGTCTCGATCTCCCGCGTCATGTTCTCGGGCTTGGTGAACTCCAGGGCTACTGCCCTTATATCTTTGAATGGAGCCAGGCCCTTTTCCACGCCGAATATTCCGTAGGGCTTGTCAGGATAGCTGTATCCGATAACTAATATGTCGGGTGTAATGTTCTCCTCTCCGCCCTTGGCGATCTCTCCTATCATCTCATAGTCCGGTGCATTCCACTTGCCGATGCTCTGCTTCTTGCTGAGCTCTGGGAAGTAGTAGCCTTTTTTCTGCACGGTATCCGAGACGCCCACCACTTTGTCGGCAGCGCCCAACATAACCACGGCCTCGGCCGCATCCGAGCTGAGAACGATTACGCGCTCGACGGGCATAGGGAAGGCGACCTCTCTTCCGGCAGTGTCGGTGATGGACAGGGGATAGTCTACCGCCCAGGCAGAGCCGCAGAGGAGCAGTGCTGCTAACTGAATAAACACCAGAGCTGAAATTAGCTGTATTCTCATATCAATACCTCACGTAGATAATCTTCTTTAAGACTATATTTGATATAAGTATCTTTTGTTAATAACTCTTATGTAACTAATATTATGAAATATGGTAAGAATAGGAATTGCATAATGCGGCAACAAGAAATTATCTTCCGCAATTGCAATTCACCGCATAGCGATAGCAATACTATCGAAAAGTTTATTACTTAGTAATATCAATATTAGTTTGATCACATAACAGAAGTGTACGTCATGTCCGAAGCAGATAAACCATCAATATGTAAGGTAGTTGTATCAGATGCGGCAGTTCCCTTCATTGCCCGTGGAGGCAGGCTTTTCTCAGGACAAGTGAGATATTCAGATCAGGGAATTGAGGAAGGAGAAGAAGTACTCGTGGTTGACAGAAAGAACAAGCCGCTTAGTAGGGTTCAAATCTATCATTGAGCAGGAGAAGATGAACAAGAAAAAAAAGCGAGTCTTGTTTACAAATCCTGATGACTTTGGCCGTGCCATTAAGGAATAAACCTGGCGTTGATTCTTGCTTTTCGCTCAAGGATCAATTGCCAGCGTTTCCTCTTCTAGTGACTTCCTCCCCACCCTAAAGGATGGGGCTTCCTGCTTCAACGAACCGACGCTTACTTTGTACATAGGCCAAAGCCATAGGTCGGTTCTCCACAGGCTATCCCCCTCAGTCCGAGGGTTCTGATTCCCATGCTTGCATT
>JAPKXZ010000004.1 GCA_026394555.1 Methanothrix sp. | reverse complement strand
TTGCAACTCGTGGTAGGACTTCAGGTCGAAGGGCAAGACAGTGAACACGCTTGCTAAATACGAGAGCGTGATTGCAGGCACAAGCATCAGCACAAATGCCAGGGCGATCTTTCTATTCACTAATTTTTTCTTCATAGATTATGGTTGTCGTTTTTCCTGCGCCGTTTGGTCCTAGGAATCCAAAGAATTCTCCCTCCGGTATGTGGAGTGTCAGGTCGTCGACTGCCTTTCTATTCCCATACGACTTGGTAAGGTTTTCTGCAATGATTATGTCTGTCAGATTTCTCACTCCCCATCAGTTCTTTTTTTCTTGGTGTCCCAGAAGAGATTTATCAGCAAGCTTGAAAGAGCGATTATGATCAAGAACCAACTTACAAAGAAGTTGATTTTTTCTTGGCTATCGGGAACATCATAAAAGAGCCTCAAATAGAGACCAAAGCTTAACACTACCAGTGATATAAAAAGAAAAATTTGTCTCATGTTAATTATTCTCCCAGTGGAAACTACTAGTCACAAGGTTGAACGTATTCTGAAGTGATGCGACCATTTCTTGCGGGAGCGAATAGGTAATAACGGCAGCCCGATCCGGACCCATGATGTAGGTTTTGATGCTTTCGTTTCGAATACCGTTCTCGTCGCTTAGAATAGAGAGTTGGTATGCATCGTAGCCATTTACTTTTTTCTTTTGATAATCGATTCGCTTGTAGTCGGGGAGCAAGCTCTTGAGCCGGGGCTCTTCCTGGCTTAGTACGAAAAGCTCAAGAGTACTGTTATCAGGGACATCCATAAGCTCGGTCTTTGACGTTCCTCTATTGTATACGAAATCGTATCCACCTGGATGAGATGTAGTTGACTGAATCTGCCAGGATTGAGGGATACTCACGACATAGAAATTTTCAGCAATATCCTTGTTATGATAAACTTCAACAGATTCATTATTTTGATTCGTGGCTTCTGCTTTTGCAGGTTTTAATGACTCCGGATTAATTTGCGGGCCAATACGTGTTATCGAAGATGGCCCGAATGAGTAGAATGTTAAGAAACCGAGAGCTATGAGTGTAAGGATAAAAACAATTACTACTTTCCTATTCATATTTTTGGCACCCCAATATCATTGGTCGGTTGCCTTGTTGGCAGCCGGGTCCTTCTCCTCTCAAGGCCACCCCGATTGAGAGCGCCATAAGCATGGTAAGAAGCACCAATCCGCATTTCGTAGATCTCTTCATATCGATTGTATTTCCTACAATTAGGAGGACTAATCCGCATATCCGTACAGAGGGATGTGATATTGGAGGACGCGGATTAGCATATTCCTTAACATGTATTGATGTATATAAGGACTTTTTGACACAAAATGTCAATTGTAGTACAAAGTGTAAACCATTATCTTTCGAGATACAGCTCTAAAACATTGTCAACAAAGGAATCCCAAAATGATTTTTTATAAGTCAGCAAAAGCTTAACAACGCTTTCTTCGTTGTCTATATGATATCTCTTCTCTCTGCCGATCTTTTTGTGGGATATTATCCCCCGTTCCTCTAAAATATTGATGTATTTCGAAGTTGTTGATGGATTCATCAACAATTTTTCTGCTATTTCCGATGACGTAGGCTCGTGAGATCCTATTATGGCGAGGATTATGTCTCTAAAACGCTTCTGTTGAAGCAAAGGAGTTAGCTTTTTTTCCTGAGGATTAAGCTTACCAGAAGCAAAATATATTTTTAGATTATCTTCCTTTTGGCTTGTTATTAATCCTTTTGATTCAAGATAATCGAGATGATATCTTAATGTACTTAGATGAATATTAATATCTCTTGAGATTTTTCTTAGATGAACACCAGGATTCTCTGAGATATAGTCGAAGATTAGCCTTCGATTCTCAAGGGTGACATCATCTTGCATATGATTTTATGACTTCCTGCTTAAGGAATAGGCGATTAGACTGATTATCATGATATCCAATACAGCCGCAACTGCCCACCAGATTTCGTCTACGTAATTGGGCATGAATAGTTTCATTGCCAAAATCAGTGCTTTGATAAAGAAAAGCAAAAATGCCAAGGTAGTTATTAGCAGTTTCGGGCTTCTTACTCGGCTATAGCTTATGGAAAATATCACAAGTGGAATTAAAGATACTGCGGCCACAATGAGCCAGAGGATAAGTTCCGTTTGCTCATGTGGTTCAAACCCGACGTCTATATCGCTTGGAACCAACGATGCTGATGCTGCCAGAAACCAAGGTATCACGTTATTTCCGTCCCGCTTTAGCTATTAGGTACTATTTTTCTGTCTTTATAGCTGTTCTGACACAAACTATAGATTTTGTAATTTGACCTCCGAATCGATGCAACAAGCCCGAACTGCGTTGATCTGAGATTCATGAGGCAGCGTAGCTAAAATGAACCGCGGGATCGGTCAGCCCGAATCCCTGCACATCCAGCACTATTGAGTCGTTGTGGGCGGAGGAGAGAATCTCCAGTCCCTTTGTGCAGTTGATCTCCTGGAAGGCAAAGCCTCCCGAGACGAAGAAAACGGCATGATACTCATCGTAATAGCCGCCAGCGGGAAACGACAGACTCCAGCCATTGCCGTCTTTCTCGACCAGAGAATCGCAAACCGCGTAAAGCTGGCCGTTATCCTCGTAGATTTTGTCGGAGGTGTTCAGGAAGGCCAGGCCGGATATATCGTCCACGTTGCCCACGACCAGCGCTTTTCCGGGGGTGCCATCCACATAGACATTCAAAAAGAGCTGCCCGCCCTGGCCCAGGGCCGCTGGCGAAAAGAGGAGAAGCAATGACATAGTTACCCACGCCGGTTTTAGGGATGCCATCAATGCAACTCCAAAAGATCGAGATGACTGGAAGCTATCAACTCATCTCCTCATCATCATTTTTTGGCCATGCCGGGTTGGCTCCATGTCAAGCAGGAGAGAGTATCTGGCGGCAAGCGAGCCCTGATCGATAGATAGCTCACCATTTCCGATCATGCCCCCGTCGGAGGGAGAGATGATCATGGAGATGCTGCCCAAGATCGCCGTATCGTTGGCGGTAGAACGCTGGCCCAAATCTGCAAGATCGGCCTTCAGGGCAGTCGAATTATTGCTTGATGCAGATACGGCAATATTTATGAGTGGATAGATGCTGCGATCCAGAATCATGCTGCCGCGATTGGTCTTCTCGCCTTCTTTAGCCCGGATGTCATCCCTGATCTCCTCCAGGCTCTTGTTGGAGGCCAGGAGACCTTTGATCTGGCAGGGTTCTAAAGGCATGATGGCCTCAACCTTCAGCCGGAGGAGATGAGACTCATTGCCTAATATTGCAAAACCATGACCGCTAAACAGGACCTCCACGGGAACGCCCATGGGAAAGCCCGCATTTTGGGGCGGCATCATCTCGCCATCCTGAGGACATATCACTTCACGGGGCTCATTCATATTCTGGTCCTCATTGGGCTCAGCTAGAGACATGCCGGACAGACCGATAAATAGCAAACTCGCCAGCCCTATACATAAAATTCTTCTGCAAACATCAATCATCAAAATTCGCCTGCCAAAACGGCCCAACATCTTTCCCGGAATTCACAATCCATTAGTTATATAATTTCGCAAATGGAGATGGGCAAAAAGCCCAACCACCATTAAAGCCTGATTAAATCAATTCTTGATATGGCGTTTGGAGCCCAAACCCTCCAAAATCTTGGCCATTTCCCGCATATTCTTATTCTCTTCCTTGAGTTGGTTTAGGGTCATGTTGTCTCTCTCTGCCACCTTCTTGTCCTGAAGCTGCTTGATCTGGTTAAGGGTCATATTTTCCATTTCCTGCATCTTCTTCTCGGAGAGATCTTTGATCTGATTGACAGTCATGTTGCCCAAATCATCGACAGTCAGATCATCTATAAGCAGCATAATTGGAGAGGCTCCTCTCATGCCCTGGAGAGCTTTGTCGCGCCCACCGCTCTTGTCATTCTGGCCGCACATTGCCCCGCCCATGCGCCCGGACATACCATCCTTCTGGCCGTCTCTCTTCCTATTGTCGCCCATGCCAATTTCCCCCATGCCCTTTCCTTTCATGCCGAGGGATTCATTGGCGTTCCTTCCCCATTGACTGCAGTTTTGTCCTGCCTCTTTAGCAGAGCAAGCGGTCGTATTATTCCAGGCCGTATGCCGCATCTCCTTCAGCTCGCCTAGAGTCATATTAGCCAACTCTTCTGCCGTCAGATTATTCATGGGGGCAAACATTCCATCATGTCCCTGCCGACCAGGGCCGTTATCCATTGGCATGCAAAGAGCCGGTGCCGCCAAAAGGCAGACCGCGGCCAGAGCGATCAGAGCGATCTTTCCTGATATTTCCGTAAATTTCATCTGTAATCAAACCTCGAATTCGTTATAATCAACAATCATTTCCCACTCATCTTACCCGTTCGTCAAACTGGAGCTGCCATAAGCTTCCTAGTCCGACAAGACAACATACTCAGGAACGATAGAAAAGGTAAGAGCCGAACGAACGGTTTAAAATGAGGTAGTCGCATCTGCATGCTGGATAAAAAAGGTTCATAAACGTTCCTTTTTTGATAAAAACCAATCCGAAAGTTCTATTATATTGGTTCGTCCCCATTCCTTCTTGCTTACGAGTTTTCTGCGCTCTAGAGATATCAAAATTCCGGTTAAGGACGATTTAGGCGTTCCTGTATCATACCGGATATCTGCCTGGGTCATTCTGCCCCCATGATCAATTAATGTGCTCATTACGGCTCGCTCTCGAGCGGTGAGGGTCTGCATGACCGCTTCCATCTCAGAGCTGACTACGATAACGTTTTTCACGGACGGCTCCAGAGGCAGCCGGCTCGCAGTCGGTGTTTCCCGGGTTGTCGCAGGTTCTATTATTGGAAAGTTCTGGCCCTGGATTCCGACCGGCTCGATTGGTAAAGCCGGCTCGTCTGCCTGATGGGGCGAGGGCTCGATGCGGCCAGGCTCATTCGCGAGGGGTGTTTGTGATGTCTCGGAAAGAAATACACCATCATCTTCTTCTGTTGGGGGTAGGCGAGAATCCACCTCGAACGAAGGCAAGGCCTCTATGGCAGCACACGACGTGTCCGGCGGCCCCGCCATATCGGGCTTTTCAGGCAGGAGAGCTGTTGCAGTCTCTTTTGCCAACTCAATTGAGCTGCGCTTCTTTCTCTGCAAGAAGATGGCAAAGCCAAAGCCCGCCACCAGGAGAGCGGCGGCAATGAGAAGCATGATCAGAGCCGCACCCTCGCCCGGATAGCCAGGAAGAGTCGGCAGGCTGCTGCCGTTGGCAGCCAGTGGCTGCTGATACTGAATAGAAATGCGGGGGTCAGAAACCTCATATCCCTGCACATCGGCCACCAGGGACTCATTGGACGCCGAGAGCAGATATCCCAGACCCTGCGAGGCGTTTATCTCCCCCAGGCTGGTCTCGCTAGGCAGGTAGAATGTGACACGATAATCATCAAAACTGCCCATGGCATCAAAGCTCAAAGTCCAGAGATCGCCCCTCTTTGCCGTCAGATCGTCCGTGAGGGCATAGAGCTGATGAGAATCGTTCTCGAACCGGAACTGTGAGTTTGCGAGGAAGGCTAGACCACTAACGTCCTCAGCATAGCCGGTGACCAGAGCTTTGCCGGCGTTATCCAGGTAGACATTGAGGATCAGACTCTGCCCAACGGTGACGTCGGATTCCTGGGCATGAGCCGAAATAGCGAGAAAGGCGGCTACAAAAACTAATGTTACTGCCGTATTCCAGTGCATAATCCCGCTCCACTTGCCGCCGCCTTTCATTACAAATATCGTCTTTTAGCCTGAATCTATTTAAACGACACTCAAAATTATTCGCCGCGACGCCATTCCCTTCACCAGGCCCTGCTGGCCACCGGCATCCTCCAGCCGCTGCCAAAGGCCCGATCCGTCACCTTCAGTCCCGGCGCTGCCTGCCGCCTCTTGAATTCGGCACTCTTCACCAGACTGAGCACTCTTTCCACCATCGCTTTTTCAAATCCCTGGGCAAAGAGCTCCTCTTTTGACTGGTGCCTCTCGATGTATCTTTCCAGGATGTCATCCAGCACCTCGTAGGGAGGCAGGCTGTCCTGGTCGGTCTGATCGAAGCGAAGCTCGGCCGTGGGCGCTTTATGCAGAACCGCATCAGGGATGATCTCACTACCCCTGGCGTTCAGCCACTTCGCCAGCCGGTAGACTGCGGTCTTGGGAAGATCGGAGATGACGGCCAGACCCCCGGACATGTCGCCGTAGATGGTGCAGTAGCCCACGGCCAGCTCCGACTTGTTTCCCGTGGTGAGAAGCACCAGGCGAAACTTGTTGGAGAGGGCCATGAGAAGGTTGCCGCGAATGCGGGCCTGGATGTTCTCCTCAGTCACGTCCTTTGGCTGATCCCGGAAGGGCTTTGCCAGCTCCCTGTCAAAGGAGTTCATGATATCGGTGATGTTCAGGTTAAGCGTCTTTATCCCCAGGTTTTGCGCGAGAGCCATAGCGTCCTGCACGCTCTGTGGGCTGGTGTACGGGGAGGGCATGAGCACCCCCAGGACGTTTTGTGGGCCGAGAGCAGAAACGGCTACAACAGCGACGAGACTGGAGTCAATGCCTCCGGAAAGGCCCAGAAGAACTTCGGAAAAGCCGCACTTATGAACATAGTCGCGAGTGCCTAAAACGAGAGCCCGCCAGATCTCGGACTCGGGTGTGAAATCGTCCTCTGCGATCGCGGCTGCCTCGCAGGCCTGGTTCGCCATATCCGCCACTATCAGATCCTCCTCGAAGCCCCGCGCCCGGGCCACCAGGCGACCGTTACCATCGAAGACACAGCTTCGCCCGTCGAAGACCAGGTCGTCGTTGCCGCCCACCTGGTTGACGTAGAAGAAGGGAACGCGATACTTTTTGGCCAGGTCGGAGAGCATGGCCTCGCGGTGTTTTTGCTTACCGGCTGTGAAGGGCGAAGCGGAGAGGTTGATGATGGCCTTCGCTCCCGCCGCCACCATTTCCTGCACCGGATCGGTGTGGTAGCGCCGATGCAGCCATTGGTCGCGATCGTTCCAGATGTCCTCGCAGATGGAGATGCCGAGGACCGTGGTCCCGAGCTCCAGGAGCTGCGATTCAGCCGTCGGCTCAAAGTAACGGTCCTCGTCAAAAACATCGTAGGTGGGAAGCAGCGTCTTTTTGAAGGTCCTCTCCACTTTGCCCTCCCGTAAGAGGGCCGCGGAGTTGAAGAGGGGACGGCCCGCCTCGCCTGGGTTGGGCTCGGCCAGGCCCACCAGGATAGGCGGCAGATCGCTCAGCTCCTGGGCCAGGCGGCGTAGATCCGCCCAACTGCGCTCCACGAAATCGGCATTGAGGAGCAGATCGCGGGGCGGGTAGCCCAGGAGGGCCAGCTCGGAGGTGACGGCTAAATCGGCATCATCCGCGCGGCGGGCTGCGGAGGCGATGAGGGCACTGTTGCCCGGGAGATCTCCGACGGTGGGATTGAGCTGCAAGAGAGCGATTTTCATAGAAGTGCTGGGATGGATGTCTGGGTGGCATTAATCACTTTCGTTTCCTTTTGCAGGCGAAAACTATAATAATAATAAAAAATTGAAAATTAAAAGAATAATGGGTTATGCGAGGCTAGTTTTTTCCGCAGAACAGCCCGAATGAAGCAGTGATGCCAAGCAATGCCGGTGCAGCTTCAAATCCCGGCTGAGCTGGGGTAGCGCCTGCGGTGAATAATGTTAAATCCCTTCAAGGCATATAGGGTCTTGACATGTTTGCTGAGTACATTATGGCGGCACTATCCAAAGCCATTTATAAAATCCTGGATAACGGCGAGTATATTGCTACCGTCCCTGGTCTGCAAGGTGTTTGGGCTACAGGCAAGACTATCGAAGGAGCACGTACCGAGCTTGTAGAGGTTATTGAAGGTTGGATAGCATTACGCTTGAGATTGGGGTTGCCAATTCCATCGATGGATATATGGTAACCGCACGCATACCAAACCCACATCATGGTGAGGAGATAGATCCCTCTCTGCTGGACACTGTTTTAGATGAAGCTGGGATCAGTCGCGAGGAATGGTTCTCAGTAGCTTGACTTCTTCTCAACTGTCTTCCTGAATTAAACCGCAGAGGCGCAGAGCGCACAGAGGACGAACGAACGGAGACGACTATTGCTCAGAAGCAAATATGCAATTATTTTCAAGTGCTGGTAATAAGCCAAATTTCACGTCTCTCTGAACTCTGCGTCTCTGCGGTTAATATTCGTAGCTGAATATTTATGCCCTGAGGATTTACGAGATTAAATCATATTTGCAGCATTTTCATTATCCTCCGCCCAGAATTATCGTCTTGCCGACCGCGATGGCAAACATGATGATCAGCACCATGCCCAAAAGCCTCTCCAAAATGAAGAGGGCTTTGGAGATCTGCACATCGCGCCACGGTCTTCCATGAGCTATTCTGTATTCGGGCGGATCGAAGACCAATTTCCCTCCGGAGAGGAAGGTCATGGCGCTAAAAGCCGCAGCTTCCAGCAAGCTGAAACGGTTCGCCTCTTCTTCCCGCACCGGCAATATCCCCTGCCGCCACCAGAAGAGCGCGGCGAATAATGCCATGAAGGCGAAAGACCAGATAACTGGCCGATCCGGCTTCACGCCGTAGCCGTAGAAGAGCATGAGGGCGTAGTCCACGGGCTGGTAGTACCATGGCAAGGTAGCTCGGCGGTCATTGCGGTAATCATAGTAGCAGTCATTGGCGTCTTCGAGGAAGCTAAAGTTTTAATTTATCCAATCAGTATGAATTCTTCGTCGCGAGCTACAAACTTGGGTTTTCAGTCAAGCAGACATATCCCACATCCAGCAGGTACGATCTTTCTAAAAATGGTTTTTCGTCACATAACATTTTTCAAAACGTAGATCCAATGCAGGCATTTAGCATCACTTATCTTAACAGGCATTTTTCTTGCTAGATATTGGGAAAAAGTGGATATTTCTTAATATTATGAATTCAGCGCTATTTAGCAAATCTTTCTTCAAATAATTAACCTAAAGATTCGTGCTTTCAAAAATATATACTGTGGGATTTGAGATATACATCCTGAAATTGAGAGCCGTTAATATCAGAGTGGTTCTTTCCTCATATTATTATGCATTCTCGATTAGCAAAATATTTAACTATGGAGTTTAACGTCTTCCCAAGAGGAGATTAATTTGAAATTGATTCTCGTCGTAGTCGCTATCATTTTGTTAGCAGGATTTGGACAAGCAGTTAGCATAACAGTTTGTCCAAGTGGGTGCGAGTATCAGAGCATTCAATCTGCTGTCTATGCAGCCAAGACCAATGATACAATAGTTGTATCAAGTGGTACTTACGAAGAGAGCGTCTTTCTGACCAAGGAGCTCAAATTTTTAGGTAATGATACTGGCATGGGTGAGCCAATGGTTACTGGGGACTTATATACAGAAGGTTATAAGTATTCTCTAATCGGTTTTGGTTTTAGTTCAGTCCAAACCGAGCCAGACCCGGAATCCGCTGATTCTGCCACGATTGACTACTGGATAGGTACTTCGGAAAGGTATTCTTCATATGACTCGTATCAAAAGGCGTTAGATGCTATCTCCAATGCGCTAAAAATCGATTCTCGAAATGTAATTGCTTTGAATTATAAAGGTTTAATGCTTAGCGCGCAAGGCAGAACAGTGGAAGCTATGGAATACTACAAACGAGCTCTTGCGATTGATCAATCTTATGACTCAGCCTGGGTCAACATGGGTTCTCGTCTATATTCAGATTCATCAGATTACGAAAAAGCACTTGCCTGCTTTGACAACGCAACCAAGGCAAACCCAAGAAGTGCCTCGGCATTTACCTGGAAATCCTTAACCCTCACACGTCTAGGTAAATACGAGGATGCTCTAACCGCCATCAATGAGTCTATCGCTTTAGCTCCTCAAGATGACAAGAACTGGGAAATGAAATCAATTCTGCTTCTTAAAATTGGCAAATACGATGACGCTCTCGCATCTATCAATGTATCTATTGAATTGTCTCCAGAAACGGCTAGCTACTGGAAAACAAAAGGTACGATTCTTCAGAAGATGGGTGGCAATCATAAGAGTGAGGCAACAGAAGCTCTTGCCCATGCCAAGGAGCTGGGTATTTGAGCCACCTTCTGGCTTCTTTTGTTAATATTAGGCCTATTGCATCTTATAATATGAGATGATCATGTCCTCACGGTCATATTTGATATTGTGCGCAATCCTCCTCATAAGTCCAGCGTTCGCTGTAGAAAAGAGTGCATCAAATCACGTTAATGAAAGAATCGATCGTCCAGATGGGTCTATCTTATCGACACATAATGAGCTAATATTAATAGAATTCCAACCTATAAATAATGAAGAAATGGATTTACAGGAACTTATCACATCCCTACAAGGAGAAGAATCACCAGACGTCACTCTCAAACTGGGCTTAACTATTATTTTTAGTGGAGGTGATAAAGATCTGAGCGAAAAAACCATTGAAAGGGCGAAGATGCTGAATCCAGATTACAAACCTATATGTGATAAAATAAGCGGAATTTTAACAAGTCTGGGTCCATTATCACCAAATCAATCTAAGAAAGCAATCGATCAAGTGCTTAAGGCCTCGAACTCAGAAGAACTCATGATGGAAATGGAGATGGTCATACGAGGCGAAGCCTAGCGCTAATTTTTATCCTAATGACACTTTCGATAGCTAACGGAGCCTGCGTATTAAGAGAAGTTAATGCCAGCGACGTTCTAGATAATATCAAAGAGAGTCAGAGAGCTGAATTTGATGATTGCATCATTTTAGGTGATTTAAATATCAATGTACAGAATATTGGGAATTTAGTTCATTTTAACAATACGTATTTCCAGAATTCGGTAAGCTTTTCTTCAACTATATTCAATAAAGAGGTCTACTTCGAGAACACTACATTCAATGGCCCTGCAAACTTCAAGAACACTACATTCAATGGCCCTGCAAACTTCAAGAACACTACATTCAATGGCCCTGCAAACTTCTGGGACTCCAAGTTCAACCTCAAGGCAACCTTCTGGGACTCCAAGTTCAACCGAGCGGCAGATTTCAGTTATTCTAAGTTCAACCGCATTGCCATCTTCGATAAATCCAAGTTTAATGATATTGTCGAAATTACTTGTTCTGAGTTTGACTACACTGCCACCTTCAAGGACGCTGCATTCAACGGCATTACTATCAACATCTGGAACACTACGTTCAATGGCGATGTTGGCTTCAAGAACGCTACGTTCAATGGCGATGTTGGCTTCGAGGGTTCCACTTTTAACAAAAAGGCCACTTTTGAAGACGCTATATTTAACAAAGTGATTGATTTTAGCAATGCGATATTCAGCGGCAGTACCAGCTTCAGACGCAGCCGTTTCAAGGATGATGCCATCTTCGAAAATGCTATTTTCAAGGATGGACTAGATTTAACAAGGACAAAATATGAAAAATTTTATATTAGTTGGTCGAGCATAAAACCGGATAAGTTCCTTTATACTGCTACAACATACCTATTATTAATTAAAAATTTTAAAAATTTAGGTCTATTTGATGACGCAAATGATTGCTATTACCAATACAGAAAAGCCCATTTATCCCAGGTATGGTGGCCTTATCAGATATTTGAGTATCCTGCACTGTATCTCTATGGTTATGGTGTAAAGCCCTTGTTTCCGATATATTGGGCTGTTTTTCTTATCGGATTCTTCTGGCTAATTTATAGTGCACTGGATTTAGGCATGACTTCCATGGATTCGCTCAAATTTAGTATTATTGTCTTGTTATCCGGTGCAGGGCCGTTTTTGTCTATTTCCAGCAACCTCAAAAAGGCAGGAAAATACAAGAACCTGGCTCTTGCGGAGAAGATTTTGGGATCTATACTATTTGCGTTATTCCTTATTGCCCTTAGCAAGACCATAACTGGAGAAATTGCATGATTTCTGTGGGGTTTGGCAATGGTCCCCGGCGCAATGATGATCCGGCCTGTCTGACTATCGTGATGAGGATATTGAGTTCTGAGCGCCCTTAAAGATCCTTGCCCGGCGTAAGATCGCAGCCTGTGCAGCGGTAGCAGCCGGTGAGGGCTGCAGCCCCGTCCAGACCGTTCTTCTCCAGCGCCGCCTTCAGGTAGCGCGCCAGTTCCAGCAGCCGCTCCGCCGAGGGTCGCTCCATCCACGTCTCCCCGGCCCGTAGGGGATGGGGAAAGACGGCCCGCAAGACCGGGATGACGCCCCACTCCGTCAGCTCATCGATGCTTCGGCGCAAAAGCTCATCGGACTCGCCCAGGCCCACAATGATATTAGTAAAGACCCGGTTCTTGCCAAAAATGGCCACGGCCTCTTGCAGGGCATCCATGATCTCTCGGTAGGAGATGCCCGGACAGACCAGCGGGAAAAGCTCCCGGTCCACGCACTCCAGGTTGTACTTGACCTCATCCGCGCCGGCATCTTTGAGAATTTGATTTACGCCGGGAAAGGGGCTGATAGAGACGCCCACTGGGACGCCAAAGCGCTTTAGATCCATGACGATCCCGGCTACTCGCTCCGCCTCATGCTGGGGCGAGACCTCCACGCCGCTGGTCAGGGAGATGGCCTGCAGGCTGCCCGTTCGGGCCGCTTCCTCTACCATCTGCAAGACTGTCTGATTGGACTTTATGCCACCGCTCAATTTGGGCACGGCGCAAAACTTGCAGTCATAGATGCAGCGCTCCGAGACGGTGATGTAGGCCTGCTCCGGGCAGTGCAGGAGCGGCTCCGCCATCCGACCGCGGGCGATCTCCCTGCCGTCCTTTAAAATGGCCACTCCATTCTCGCGGCTCTCCAGTCGCAGGGGTGAGCTTTCTGCCACCGAGAGGCGGGCCAGGTGCGGTCCGGACTGGAAAAAGATGGACTGGCCGCCCGCACCCGGACCCGCCGTGGAGGCCCGTCCGCCCGCGCAGGGCTCTGCCAGCTGCACCGTCCCCACGGAGAGGAGAAGCGCCTTGGTCTCAAGATCCATAGCCACTCATTCACACTCTTGCCTTAAAGCCATAGTCCTTGCGGCAAAAAAGGAAGGTTCTTGACTATTCCGTATGGTTGAACCTTATGACACCGTCCCACCCTGCTCTGGGCCAGGAGCGGCCGGTTGATGTCATCCTGGAACAAGCGGAAGTCGTACTGGCCGGGGGCATTGGGATGCCGCCTGACCATGCTGCCGCAGCTTCGCCCACCTGTAGATATTTTTCCCAAGTCGAATCTGTCCGGCCGGGTCATGCCATACATGCCGATCTCGCTGGCCGGAGCCGCGCCCCAGAAGGTGATGGTAACCAATCCACCCGGAGCTACCTGCGATGGCTCTGCAATCACCTTGTGGCCGGCATTTGGTTTCACCTCAACGGCATTGCTCGAGGCCAGGGGGAGATCGACCCAGCCTGCAAACATCTTGAATAGGTAGCTGCCCGCATCAGGTGCGGAGAATGTGGCGTTTCCCTGATCTCGGCTACCTAGCGTCTGCCGCAGGGCAGCATTCGAGGAGCCATCTTTGTACATGCCGATCCAGTCATCCTTCCGGCCCAAAGCCCCTCGGAAGGCGACGATGATCTTCTCGCAAGTGTACACCGATGCCGGGCTTGCAGAAAGCACTGGCACAGTCACATTGAAGGGCAGGGACAGAACCTTTGTGCCGTTCCGATCATGCATGGCCAGCAGATAGGAGCCCTCCTCTTCTGGGGCGGTGAGCCAGGCATCTCCCGAGATATTCTGCCCTAAATAGAGATCTTCTTGCCCATTCTGGCCCGAGGCCGCGGCCCGCCCCACCCCAACCTCCACTCCCACGGGTGCTGTGAAGTTCAAATCCATCCTGCCACCGGGAAGATAGCTCTTGCCGGAAAGCTGCAGAGCCGCTCCTCCTGCGCCCGTGGATCGACCGAGAACCGGGACTGGGGTTGCCTTTGGGTAGCGGTCCCCGCTAGGGCCCCCGGGGACCTGCATCTCAGCGTCGCAAATCTTGATGCCCTTGCAGCCTTCGGCAGGATCATTGAAATTTGATGGCATCAAATGTGTTCTGCAAGAACTTATTTCCCAAAATCACGTTTTCCCGGCTGCCAACCAGCTTGCATCCGTAGCGGTTATCGCTTACCTCATTTTTTTCCAGTCGATTGAAACTGGCATTCTCCAGCAAAAGCCCTTCGTTGCCGTTACCCTGAACAACATTGCCAGAGACGGTGTTATTGCTGCACTTCTGGAGGAGAATCCCGGCATTACCGCTGCCGCTGGCCATATTGTTTTGGATGATATTGTCATTGGAGAGCACCAATATGCCGGCATCTCCCGTCCAGCCGCTTCTGCTCTTAGCCCATAGGCCTTCCAAAATAACTCCGTTCGCCTTGATGGTTATGGCCGGGCCGTTTTCCGATTCCACGCGAGGCCGGGTCCTCCCGGAGCTTATGCCTTTGAGGATAAGCGATCTATCGATGACCAGACTCTCCTGGTAGGTGCCGCTGGAAACCTCAATTGTCTCTCCCGGAGGGGCGGCATCTATGGCCGCCTGGATTCGCTCACCCGGCTTGACAAAGACGACTGCGTTCGCGCAATTGGCCAACAAGATGAACGCAAGCATTACGACGAGAAGAATTCGTGGCTTTTCTGGCATACCATTCATACAAACCTTGTTACGACTCGGCGGTATAAAATGCCATTCCTTGCCATCCCATCAGGGTGTTTTTTAAAGAAGAATGACATAATCCTGACAAGCAATGGTCATCAGTGGAATACTCAGCTAAAAAGGAAATGTTATGGAAATAAGCGAATTGCTGCTCTACTTTGTGTATGCCTTTACCACGATATTCATCATAGTCAACCCCATCGAGGCCACACTGGTCTATGTCACCCTCACTACCACTCTGAACTCAAAAGAGAGGAGGCACATCTACAGGCGCACCACTCTGGTTGCCTTCGCCATTGCCATTCTCTTTTCCCTGGCCGGAGACGCAGTTTTGCGCATCTTCGGCATCACCGTGGACAGCTTGCGCGTGGCCGGCGGCATACTGCTTTTCCTGGTGGCCATAGACATGCTGCAGGGCATACGCCGGCAAAACAAGGTCACTGAGGCGGAGCTCATGGATGCGAATTCGCGGGAGGACGTCTCCATATTTCCCCTGGCCATACCGCTGCTTACAGGTCCCGGGGCCATAACCACCGTGGTGGTTTTGATGGGCGCGGCAGACAGCCTGACGAAAAAGGGCCTGGTGCTGTTGGCCATCAGTCTGACATTCCTGGCCACATTCTTCATCCTCAAATTCTCGCAGTACATTGATAAGGCCTTGGGAATTACGGGGATAATGGTCATGACCAGGATTATGGGGCTGATTTTAGGTGGAGTGGCGGTGAGCTTTGTGGCTACCGGGGTCTGGAACTTATACCGGGCGTTGGCAGGAGCATGATGATGGATAAAGAATCATTTCTGCAGTGGTTTTCTAGCGAAATTCCCGAAACTCTTTTCCCTCAGATTGCCGCCCAGGTCCTTTTCCGCTGCGAGAATTGCGGGGAATGCTGCCGGGAGGAAGGCTACGCGCTGGTTGATGAGGCGGATCTGCAAGAGATGGCCTCTAGTCAGGGCATTAGCCCATCTGAGGCGAGGACCAGGTTTACGGATCCTGACCCGGAAAAAAATCCTGGATGCAGGACCCTAAAGACCATCGGGCCGGATAAAAGCTGCTGCCTTTTTGATGTTAAGGCAAAAAGGTGCATGATCTACAGCCATAGGCCACGCATCTGCCGGACATTTCCTATGCTCGATCTCGATATGGAGGGTGAGGAATTGATATGCTTCTACTCTGACTGCCTGGGGACGGCAAAATTCGTAAAAATGCTGCGGGAAAAGAGAGGCGATCCAGAGGTTCAAAAGGATATAGAGAGCCTCACCAGGCAGGAGGGGAGGCTGCAAGCCCTACAGATATTGCTATTTGTTTGGCTGCGCCGCATGATGGGGAAAACGGAGGAAGCAGAGCTCATCTGTAGCATCACTGGGGTCAGTTTCTCTCCAGAGGAGAACGCCTTTCAGAGTGATTGCCTGGCCTACTTCCTGATGACCATAACAACGGACGCACTGGATGGATATCAGTACGAGGGGTTATGCAGGTAACGATTCATAGTGTTTAAAGTGGTACGAACCCATATTCTTTGGCAATTTTCTGACCCTTGGGTCCTACCATGAAATCTATAAAGGCCTGGGCTCCCGGTTTGACATCGCCATAGGTATAGAAGTACAGCTGGCGAGCAAGCTCATAGCTAGCATTCTTTATGGCCTCAGCCGTCGGCTTGACACCGTCCAGGGTGATCACGCCCACAGAACCATCTTCTGAATAGCTAAACCCAAGATATCCTATTGCGGTCTTGTTTTCATTTATGAGTCGTTTCATTTCTTCATTGCTATCGGCCACAATGCATGCACTTGGCATCTCCGTCATTTTTCTGCCCAGGACATATTCATTGAAGACATCCCTGGTACCAGACCCGTTCTCTCTGGCAACGACCAGCATTTCCGAATCCGGGCCGCCCAGATCCTTCCAGTTGTTGATCTCTCCCGAGTAGATTCTCTTGACCTGATCTTTGGTCAGAGAGGTCACGCCTGTATCATAGATCTGCTTGCTCACGACAATAACTATGCCGTCATGGCCGATCAGTCTTTCCTTGAATTTATAGCCTGAGCTGATAATATCCAATTCAGCAACCTTGCTGGAGGCCATCGCTATATCGGATTTGCCCTTCACGATGTTCTCTATTCCTGCATAGAGGGCGTCGGGAAAGTATATAACTCTTATCAATTTAACTTAATGTCTGTTAATAATTAGTTCTGCATTAGAAATATACGTTATGCATCGAAGCATTTATATCCTTTAGGTGATTATATTACTTAAAAATTCTAAATT
>JAPKXZ010000017.1 GCA_026394555.1 Methanothrix sp. | reverse complement strand
GGGATCCAAAGATGTGACATTTACAGTTTCGCCGGAATACTTGACTCCCGGAATCTCCCGCAGGGATTGGATATCATATACTCTCGGACCATACTGGTACTCCGCATACTCGAGCCACCAATCGGAATATCCTATATTCGTTATCGTCTTATTCTGAACATCGTTATACTGCCCATTGCGGTAGGTGACAACCAGTTTTTCAAAGAGATTCTTCCAGCTCTCAAGGTTCTCTATCGCTGTAGCATTCGTATAATTTGTCAGAAAAGCACGAGCTAAAAGTTCATCTTTTTTGTATAAACCCCCAGCCTGCTGCTCAATGTCTGCTTGCCGAGCAAGTGCACCGCCCTCGAGACGCACCTGTTCTGCCTTGATGACTGGAATCATATCCACGTACATCAGCCGGGCCCAATTCTGCACCATTTCAAAAGGCCAGAATGCAGTATCATAGTCAAGATTCCAATGCGATCCATTCAGATATGGAGCTGGCAGCTTTGTGATTCCCGCATAAAATGGCGCGTAGCAGGTCTCCGCGGGCGAAGATAGTCCAAGCCAGCATATTCCGCCAATACAGTCCGGCAACCAATCTCTCGCCTGAGCGACATACGAGTAACCGCATGGATCGGTGGAGATGGGCCTTGGCCAGGCTCCCGGTTTGAGTTCACCCGGATTTAACTGATCGTGCGAATCGTATGCTCCCCAGTTTCGGTACGGATTGCCAAATGGCCCTCCCGCAGGCGGCGCCGTTAAATCAAATTCGGTACCCTCGTAATGATCCCGGAAGAGACTAAACGCCTCTGTGATATTGATCGGCTTGTCTGGTACAATAGAGAAGGGATAGGCAGTGGTGAAAGGTCCTTCCACATAAGGAGACAGATTTTGCGAAGGCGCGATTTTGTCGAAGATGCGCCATACCCGACCAAGGGAATAATAGGGATGGGAATACTCGCCAGCGCCAAAGGTTATCGTCCAGTCAAGGGAGCCGTTGTCAGGATTCCACCATCCCATCTTCTCAGCATCGCTAAAGAGATTCTTAGAAAATATCTGGTCAGGATTATTGGCATCGATTTCCCGGATGCGAAACTCGTTAGCGGCAACGAAAACCTGGCCATCTGGAACTCGCTGTGCCGCCCAGTATCCTCCAGTCCCGGAAGGTGTCCCTCCGCACATCTCTATAACCCAGACATCGTTTGGATCTCCAAAGATCAGCGTCTCCCCCGTCCCGTAATATCCGTACTCATCGATGAGTGATCCTACTAATTCAACGGCTTCTTTGCCAGTCTTGCATCGTTCCAGGGCGATGTTTGACAGCTCCGAGCTGTAGAAGATCCGTTTGCCTTGCTCTGCATCTGGGTGGATTTTCGCATAATCCGTACATTCTCCAGAGATAAGCTGATGTTCGTTGGTCATGCCATACGAGCCGGTAAGGTAGCCATAGGTATGATTCACCTGACTGATATTGCCAATGATAATCTCATCAACATCCGATGTCACGCCGCTTCCCCGGAATTCTCCTCCACTGTTTGGATCATAGAGAATGGGACGCTTTGATCCAGGGGTGAAATCTTTAGCCGGAATATAAGAGAATGCCACTGCATCCTCTCGGATGGTGGTGCCAACTTCACCCGGTCCAAAGCCATCGTTGCTGTGTGCCACAAAGACAGATCCATCGGATGAAGCTGATTTGGTTATGCCGAATGTTGTGCATCCAAACGCCGGAATAGAAAGAGCCAAAATGATGCAGACGGCACAGACAGTTCTAACCAAAGCGGATATCATAATGGTAGATTGTTTGATATCAAATCCTCCTTTTTTTAAATAGATCGATCGTAATTATCATTTGTTACTATTAGAGGATTTCGAGCGACTGGAGATAGTTTGCCCTCTGAAGAGTGCGGTTCAGATTGGCATGGCAGCTGCTGGCATCAATACTTCTGCAAACTCTGTGGCGGATGTTGTGGCGTCTGAAATTCGCCCATAATAGGGCAGAAATCCAGTCATCACATTCTTTTTTCCTTGCTCCATCAGGTGCAAGCATCCGGGTCCTGCCGCAGCCTCCCTGGCGGTAGTCGAGACACTTCCCGTATTTCAGCAGCTCCTGAAACTCCTTCTTGCTCCTACCTTGCACAGCATAAGACATATATGTTCATAATTATCAACGATTAAAATAGTAGTAACCTTAAATGAGTTGGACGGAGGCGTGTCATATGAAATGCGCAATTTTGATTTCGATGCTATGTTATTTGGCATTGGCAGGAATGGTATCCGGCACTGAGGCGGGTGTGAATGATACCGGTGTTGCAGCCGCAGAGAATGCTATTGAGAACGAGACAAACACCTATATCTTCCTCCAGGAAGGGACAAACGGCAGTTTTGTGAAGGACGGGTCAGGCAACTACACGTTGACAATAACAGGAGTAATTCCTTATACAGTTTACTTCTCGGACCGTCCTGCGCGTGATGCCGGGTTTGCACAGATGAAGCAGTTCCTCAAAGGATTCAACTTTGATCCCAGAGACCCACCCAATGCCGCGGTGATGCTCAAAGATGGAGAAGAAGATAGTGACATGATTGTGGTGGAGCTGACCATGCCCCAGTATGATGAGACAAAGGGCACACTGATTTACACGGCGTCGATCCTAACTGATTACGAATTTAAATCAGAATGGGCAAAGGATCTGCTCTCCAGGGCCGACAGTTCTATTCCTGAAACATTCGGAGCGGTCTTATTGGTAATCGATGATTACCCGTATTACCCGTATACAAGAATAGGACCTAAAGGACCGATATAAGTCTGAACGCTTCCCAATCATCTTCCATAACCTGGGAAGAATAGGAGAAGGCCAGGGACGAAGGCCACCGTAAGCACGAGGCGAAGGCAGATAAGCTACAGGCCGAGAGTGAGCATGCCAATCGGGCCATGGCTGGCTTCGAGTTCGAGGGAGGAGCTGGCCACGGCTAGGATTGGTCGGAAAAGCTGAAAGAGGCTATGAAGGTTAAGGACGATGAGGTATCTTTCCTTCGTGGCCATGATGTGACGCAACTTAATACATCAATAAATGCCACATTGAACCCGATCCCCACTTAATTATATAATACGCAGAATAATCATATGGATGGTCCAGATACTTCGCATCTTTGCGCAAATAGATATATGATGGAAACGTAAACGATAATACATGGCAAATCTGGATGATGAGAAGCTGATCAATCAGGAGCTTTTTTTGGATAATCCGGGCAGGAAGATCATATCCTTCAAAGATTCAAGCTGGGGAGAATTGATATTGCCGGCCCCAGACGAAAGTACGGGGAAGGCAAAGGAGGGTTTTAGGATCCTGGTTTTTGCCAGCTTCCTCCTCGGTTATCTCCTTCTAGAAACGCTAAAAGAGCTGGAGAGGAGAAATCCGGGGAAGATCAACATCGTGGGATTGGTCACAGACGATCCCGCTAATCTCAAGGCCAGGATATCTGCAGAGAAGAGGATCTGGCGGCTCTTCGACATGAAGAAAAAGGTGCAGCTTGAGAGGGTTATGATCGAATCGGCATTGGCTTTTGGCATTCCATGTTTCACCGGAGATGTGAAGACAGAATCCTTCCGGAAGCTGCTGGCCGGATGCAATCCTCAAGCTATTTTAGTATGCGTCTTCGGGCAGATCTTGGACCAGCCTATAACCGACTATCCGGCATTCGGCATATACAACTTCCATCCTGCCGATCTGGTCTCTCATCACGGGGCAGGTCCAAAGCCCTATGAAGATCTGATTGCCAGGCAGGCCGAGTGCTCCAAGGTCACAGTTCACAGGGTCACCAAGGAAGTGGACGCGGGACCTGTAGTCGGACAGTCTCCGCCCATAAACGTCCGGCTCAAGAATGGAGGAATTACAAACGATGTTTTAGTCATCAATGACAAGATGCTGGTTCCCATTGATCGCATGGCAGCCTGTATGGTATCGGAATTAGTGTGCAAGTGGGATCGAGGAGAATCGGGCTGCTTAGAAGGATTGAACTTCGAAGATCTGTTCCCTCAGGAATACAAAGATAAGCTGATGCAACCAATAGATGAGGACATCCCCCAGGCAGAGCTGCCTCTTCTTGACGGAGAGGTTGAATTTGTCATTGATCCAAATCGCATGCCGTCCTGAAAACAGTGCCATGATCATCGATACCCGCACCCCGGAGAAATCCTTTCCGCTCATCCTTTTAGTCGTCTGTTTATCAATCTTTATGGCCACCCTGGACACAACAATAGTCAATATCTCCTTGCCTACCATCTCCCGGTACTTCGATGTAGGTACGGGAGAGGTATCCTGGATAATCCTTTCCTATTTTCTTACTGTAACCAGCCTTCTTCTGGCCTTCGGCAGGCTGGGAGACCTGCTGGGTTTTCGAAAGATCTTCCTGTGGGGGATCTTGATCTTCGCTACCGGCTCATTTCTCTGTGCTCTGGCCCCTGGGATTGCTGAGATAATCTTCTTTCGCGTCCTTCAGGGAATAGGTGGGGGAATAATAGTAGCCGTAGGTCCGGCTATGATTTCAGCATTTCTTCCCACGACAATTAGAGGCAGAGCTCTAGGATACGTAATAACCTCCGCCTCAATTGGCCTGGCGCTAGGTCCCGTCATTGGCGGTTTTCTCACAGTTTACCTTGGATGGCGGTGGATATTTTTGGTGAACGCTCCAATAGGTATTGTGGCCGCACTCATCGGCTATAAGGTATTACCCAAGGATCTACCCCGCATCAAAGGTAGCTTCGACTTTCTCGGGGCAAGCCTGATCTTCGCTTGCCTGGCCCTGGTTATCTACGGTCTGAACCAAGGGACACAGATTGGTTGGGAATCTAACCCGATAGTGGGATCTTTTTCTCTCGCCGTTCTTTGCGCCATTGGATTTCTCATAAGAGAGAGGCGATATCCAAAACCTTTAGTTGACCTGAATCTTTTCAAAAATCTAAACTTCGTACTGCCTAACCTAGGGGCTCTGCTAATGCTGCTGGCCTTTGCGGGAGCCCTATTTGTTCTGCCTTTTTATATGGAGCTGGGTCTGGGATTCCCGACCGTTGTCGCTAGCTTATTCTTGATGATCGCATCAATTGCTGCAGCAGTATCGGCGCCAATCGGAGGAGCCATAAATGACCGCAAAGGTCCAGGACTTGCCTGCCTGGCTGCCTCCGCCAGCACCCTCCTCGCCTTCCTTCTATTCTTCTTCCTGGACGTGGACGCAAGCGGTTCCCAGAAGATCGTCCTTCCCTTTGCGCTTGTACTCATGGGAATAGGCTACGGTATGTTTGCCCCACCCACACTCAGCATAGTACTGGGCCAGTGTCCCCGTGAGCAAGGACTGGCTTCAAGCATTATGATGACCTTCAGGGACATGGGAGTGATATTAGGGATTGCCCTATTCGAGACTGTTTTCAGCGCTACGACCCAGGGCGATGCCTCTGTACATCACGCATCTTCCCAGATAATCGCCTTGGGCTTTCACCACGCTGCTATGCTGGGAATTGTGGCCTCTGTGATGGCCCTGGTCATTTCCTTGATGATCAGAAATAGGGTGCGTTGACCTTTGGAATTGATTCTGCCTTAGATCAATATCAAGGTCTTTGATCGTGGCAAAGAGAACGGGATGAAGATCGTTGGCAAAGGCACAAATGGCTTGACTTATGCGATCCGGATCGGAAATGGATTCTTTTCTCTCGATCGAGTCCGATTCTAAATCCCTGATCAATAGCGGAAAATTTTTAAAGCCAGAGGCCAATAGGCCTTTCTGATTCCATGATAAAAAGATCCTGCTCATCACGATTCGTTCTCCTGGCCTTCCCGGCTGTTCTGCTCTTAGCAGCTTTGCTCTCTGCCGCGCAGGGCAGCTCTCATTTTGTCGAGACGGACTCTATACCGGTCCTTGGCTACCAAATCGTCAATACCTATCCTCACAGCAGCCTAGCATTCACTCAAGGCCTGGTATATAACGAAGGAGTGCTTTACGAGGGAACGGGGCTGTACGGGCGATCAACGCTGCGCCGCGTCGATCTGGAAACGGGCCGCGTTCTAGATCAGACGCACCTCTTGAGCACCTTATTTGGGGAAGGCGTAGCCCTCTGGAAAGACCGGATCATTCAGCTCACCTGGCAGTCGGGCCGGGGCCTGGTCTATGGCAAAGAGAATTTGACAGAGATCGGCAACTTCAGCTACCCGACAGAGGGCTGGGGCATAACCTCCGACAACAAGAGCCTGATCATGAGCGATGGCACAGACATCCTGCATATTCTTGATCCTGAGAGCTTTGCGGAAAAGGGGCGGATATTGGTCACAGCCAACGGCACGCCGCTTAAGGGCCTAAATGAGCTGGAGTATATCAAAGGGCAGATCTATGCCAATGTCTGGCCTACAAACTGGATAGTGATAATATCTCCCGAGAGCGGCGAGGTGAAAGGCAAAATAAATATGCAAGGAATCTTGCAAGAACGCGATATTCAGGGAAGTATTGTGGATGTGCTAAACGGCATTGCCTACGATGCGTTAGAAGATAGGCTGTTTGTGACGGGAAAGTTGTGGCCTAAGCTCTTCGAGATCAAGCTGGTGCCTGAAGCCGGCAGCGATTAGACGGCAAATTCAGCAGGAAACACTATTTTTGTGCAAAAATAGTTATGGGCTTAGATCTAATCTTCTCCCTCGTACTTGAAGGAGAGCCTTACCTTGGCCCTGTACTCCGCGATCTTTCCATTCTCCAGCCGGACATCCAGCTCCTTGACCTCAGCGATGCGAAGGTCTCTCAGGCTTTTGGTAGCCCTGTCAACAACGGTCTTAACTGCTTCTTCCCAGCTCGTTTTGGAAGTTCCGACCAGTTCTATTATTTTGTATACATCTCCGTCTGTCATATATCCATCACTCCTAAAATTCTAGATCATAGTCTGGCGTTTCTCATTGATATATTTTCCTCTGGAGGTAAGCAAAAACCTGAAATAATATCCAGCCACGCATGAGCCAGCAGTGAGGATATGCCAAATCTTGAGCGGGAGTATTGAAGACATGCCTACAAAGAATGTGCCTGAAGACAAGGCTGTGGGAATCGATGATCTATCCGTTTATGTGCCCAGGCTCTTTCTTCCCCTGGCGGGAGAGTTCTCCAATAACCGAGGCATTGATCCATGCAAGCTGATTAAGGGTATCGGCATCGAACGCATGGCCGTTCCCGATGTGCATGAGGATGCAGCCACCATGGCGGCCATGTCTCTCTTGGATCTGATGAGGCGAACGGGCCTTCGTCCGGAAGATATCGGCAAAATCTATGTGGGAACAGAGTCGGCCCTGGACGAGGCCAAGGCCCTGGGGACCTACGTCATCGGCATGCTGGAGCAGATCTACGGAAAGGGCTCTTTTCAAGAATGCAGTACGGTTGAGTTTAAGGCAGCCTGCATCGGCACAACCTTTGCCCTGGAGAGCCTCAGCTACTGGGCTGCTGCGGAAGAAGAAGAAGAAGGCAAGGTGGGCATTGTCATCGCCTCGGATGTGGCCAAGTACCCGCTGGCCTCCGCTGGCGAGTACACGCAGGGAGCGGGCAGCGTGGCCCTGCTGGTGAAAAAGAATCCCCGGTTGCTGGCCCTGGAGCAGATCTACGGCACCTTCACCAGGGACGAGAACGACTTCTTCCGGCCCATGGGCTGCACAACTGCCGTCGTAAACGGAAAGCACAGCAATCAGTGCTATCTGGATGCCATGCGAGGAGCCTTCGATTCATTTGCCGCCAAGGCGAAGCGATTGAAGGTAATAGCGCCCGAAAAAGGCGAGTGCGTTACCGATTTCGTAGATCATCTTCTCTTTCATATTCCCTATCCCCGAATGGTCGAATACGCTTCTGCTGCCGTCTTCAGGCATGACTGGAGAGAAAGCCGCAAAAGCTTGGAGATCGAGCAAGAGTTGGGACGAGAGCCGAAAGCCTTGGAGTATGATGATCCCGAAAAGTATCAAGCGGCAGAGGCGGACTATGCCCGGCGCTTCGCAAAGTCAAAGCAATTCCTGAAAGCCTACCAGGCCAAAGTCAGTGATACGGCCACGCTCTCCCGCCAGGTGGGAAACATCTATACCGGATCGATCTATCTGGGCCTGGCCAGCCTTCTGGAGATGCAGAAGATCCATGCCAAAGAACGGTTGTGCTTCGGAGCTTACGGCAGCGGATGCTCGGCCCTCTTCTTCTCGGCCCTAGCCCAGCCAAAGGTCGCATCTGTGCCCTTGAGAGGTCTGCTGCAGAGGCTGGAGGAGAGAAGGCAGATATCTTTGCAGGATTATGAGAGGCTTCACGAAGGGAAGAAGGAAAAGAGCGTGCTGCCGCCTAGGGGCGAGTTTGCCCTGGTAAGGATTGATCATCAGGGATACAGGCATTATGAATATGCAGGATAGTATTATTTAATTATTTTAATTTTAGTCAGTCCGTTATAACGCCGCAAAGTATATAATCTGCCATAGTTAATATCGTCATCTGCCGTAGAGTGGGCGGCTTTTCAGTGTTTTGAAAGAAGAAATGCACATCTAGGAGGCGTTATATGAAATATTCGAGAAAAGCAGTAATTGCAGCCGTTTTGATGGCCTTGATAGCTCCTGTTCTTGCGGAATCACCTTCGGACACGATAAATCCTAATCGTGATGTCGTCAACGAATCGATCAACCGGACCATAATAAATCCTATGGACCCGGGATATGTTTGGGGAAATCCGCTCGCTATCGATCTATCCAACTTGAATCCTGTTATATTTGAGAACACTGCATTCAAAAAGAATCCAGGTGGCTTGATGTCGGACATGTTTACTACGAGCATCAATAACTTCAGGAACGCTGATCCCAAAGCAGGAGTCAGCAATGCCACCAGGAGAGCGGCAAAGGTGGGACTGGTTCATTGGCCATGAAATCAAGTGGAATTGATCTTCTCGCAAAGGGGGCGAATGGTGCAATACTAATCCCTTTTCTCCCTCATCCCCGCCATACTGCATGCCAGCATCACCGGCCCGTCGAACCCTCCCCTGGCCCGGCTGGAGTCCACGAAGACCTTGTCCATCAGCACCGGCGCGCCATAGGACGAAGCCTTGCATAATAGTAATAGCGTTCGGAAGATGAGGTTGCCGCAAATGCCATCGGGCGCAATGACGATGTCGTCTCCCCGGCAGCTCTCGATCAGTATCCCTTTGTGGCGAGCCTGCAGGCCCGCTTCCTCTGCCCGGGCTGCGATCAGTTCTCCTTCCAACAGGCTTCGGTCCACGCGCTCGCATCGGCCCATGTCCTCCATACGGCCTCCCGAGAGCACGGCCCCCTTTGCCACCAGGCCCATGCCCTGCAGGAATTTCGCTCCACCCAGCAAGAGCTCGAGGCGGTCCGACACAGTTTCGCCCTCATCGATGCCCACCGGCCCCAGCAGGAAGGCCCAGCCGGACAGCTCCAGCAGGGCCAGACGCCGCACGCGGATCTGAAACTGCTCTGCAACGGCCCGCATGGTCCTTCCCGCGGGCAGGTTTCCCCTCACCGCACCATCAATCTCGCCCTCGGCCAAAAGGCGCACCAGCTCCTTCCAGGGCTCTTTGCAGGCGACGTAATCCAGAGCGCAGTCGCAACACGGATCGCCCACCAGGAGCAGATCGGCATACTCCGTGGCCGACTGCAGGGAAGCGATCAGCTCTGTATCTGCATTCCAGATGCCAATGCCGATGCGGGCATGCCTGGCTCTGGCCTTTTCCTGTAGTGAGCGCACAAAGTTAGAGTCCATATTAATGCTTCTCGTTTCCGGGATAATCGTAGTTCTCCGTACGTTCGTCCTCTGTGCGCTCTCTGCCTCTGTGGTTAAATTCCGTAACCTTTGGTTTAATTATCACTACTACCACCCTAAACATGAAGACGACTTTCAATGAATTCCAGTTACGCACTCCTTTTCCAGATCGAAAAGGACTATCTCTTCCGATCCCTGCAAAATGACGAGCTTCCTTTCCTGCGCATTCTCAGGTTTGGCGGTTACGACAAAGCCCATTCCCGGATACATCTTCAGCCAGCTTGCCAGATCCAGGCCCGCGGGAACGGCTATAGCCTCTACATCCACCACGGCGCCCACCCGGCTTGTCTCCAGCAGCATGCCCAGGGTCCCCAGCAGTCCCGGATTGCTGATATCCTTGCCCGCCTTGACCAGCCCCCTCTCGCCCAACTCCTGCATACTGCCTAGCTGCATGAGCAGGGTCTTGCTGTCCTTGAAGCTGGTGGAGTCGAAGTTTATAGCGAACCGGGGGTGCACCCTGCCATCCATATCCGCAGCCGCTACTACCACCTCGCCCGCCCTGGCCGTGCTGCTCAGAATGACGCCGCTCTTCTTGGCCTTGCCAAGGATGGCCACGTCCAGAGCGCTGTAAGGCGTGTCCGGATGCAGGTGGCCGCCGATAATGGGCACATGAAACTTCTCAATTGCGGTCTTCATGCCTCGCAGGACTTTTTCCATAATCTCCGGGTCATCCACGGAGAGCACATCCACCATGGCCACCGGCCAGCCGCCCATGGCCGCGATATCGTGCACATTGACCAGAACGGAACAGTAGCCGGACCACTCCGGATCGACCTGCATGAGCTTGGACCAGATGCCGTCCGCAGCCAGGAGCATGACCTCCTCTCCGTCGTCAATAACTGCCGCATCCTCACCAAAGGAGGCGATGATGCGTTCGGACTCGATGGGAAAGAATTGCATGAGGCTACCTATCTGCTTTTTGCGAGTGATGCCTACAAATCCTCGCAGCTGGGATGCCAGAGACTCCAGATTCATTGCAGAATCTTGCGGCTTTGATCAAAAATAGATGACGCTTTGAGGGGGCGCAAGGTTCTTAAACTCCCGGCTAAGAATGAAGAGTCCCGCGTTCTGGGGAGAAGATTCTCAGCCGGAAATCTCAACAGGGATTGGCTCCAGTGGAAAAATGTCACAAAGAATTTTTTAAAGTTTCTATAGCTATTGAAAAACCATAACTTATTAAAAAATAATAATAAATGAATCTAGCTTTATTCCCCGCAAACGATATACATTATGGCATCGCCACACGCGAAGCCGGGGGGTTAAATGGTAATATATTATATGAAGTTGGCTTAAATATGCATCAAGTGCCATATTATCGTCAATGAGATCCCGTTTTAATATGGTCCTTTAAAGAAGAGATAAACAGTTCTCACTTTCCAACATGCAGAATAATTGCCCTTCGAAAGCATTATGATCTCATGCAATAATGAGGAACGACTGGAGATAGGTTAAATGCTGATCAGGAATTTTTGGCAAGGTCGTATATTTTTTGCCAGGCTAGACCACGGTGCGGATATCATCAGTCAGATCACCAATCTGGCCGAGGAGAATGGAATTGAGACGGGTGCTTTGAGCGCTATCGGTGCCCTCTCGCGGGCAGAACTTGGCTACTACGATCAGCTTTCTCACGAGTACGGCACATTTTCCCTGGAAGAGCCAGTGGAATTGGCCTCCTGCTCTGGAAATATATCCATGCGGGATGGCCGGCCCTTTGTGCATGCTCATGCCGTTCTATCGGACAGGACGGGAAGGACCTTTGGTGGCCACCTGACCTCTGGCACCATCTTTGCCGCCGAGC
The DNA here is from genome assembly GCA_026394555.1 of Methanothrix sp. Lineage (GTDB taxonomy): Archaea > Halobacteriota > Methanosarcinia > Methanotrichales > Methanotrichaceae > Methanothrix. The sequence continues at coordinate 25,332 of JAPKXZ010000017.1, read as the reverse complement.
TTTATTTGCAGGAGCTTTCCGGCCTGCCCCTGAAAAGAGTACCTGATTCTATCACGGGTCTCAAGCTATGGGGGGAAGAGTAATGAGATTGAAGTACGAAGGTTGAAGAGCAAAAGATGAGTGGTAGATAAAGAGTCAAAATGAAGACGGACGAATACTTCGAGCATTTACAACAGGGTCTTAAAAACGCCATGGACATAGCCCAGGCCGCACGTAGCCAGGGATTGGACCCCAGCACCGAGGTGGAGATACCGCTGGCCGTGGACCTGGCGGAAAGAGTGGAGAAGCTGATCGGCATTCCCGGCATTGCGGTACGAATTCGGGAGCTGGAAGAGAAGGGCTTGAGCCGGGAAGAAGCCGCTCTGGCCATCGGTATTGATTTCGCGGAAGGGCGTCTGGGAAAAGGCGCCACCAAGATCCAGTCCGTGGAAAACGCCATTCGCACCTCAGTGGCCCTGCTAACCGAGGGCGTGGTGGCAGCGCCCATTGAAGGAATCGCTCGAGTGGACCTGGGCAAGAACGATGATGGAACAGAATATCTCAAGGTTTACTACGCCGGTCCCATTCGCTCCGCGGGCGGAACGGCCCAGGCTCTCTCTGTTCTTGTGGCAGATTATGTGAGGAGGGCCGTAGGCATCTCTCCCTGGAAACCAAGGCCCGAAGAGGTGGAGCGCTATGTAGAGGAGATCGGCCTTTACAAACGCGTGGCTGGCCTCCAGTATTCCCCCTCGGACGACGAGATTCGAATCATTGTGCGTAACTGCCCCATCTGCATCGAGGGCGAGCCCACCGAGGAGGAGGAGGTCTCAGGATACCGCGACCTTGCCAGGATCGAGACCAACCGCGTGCGGGGTGGCATCGCTCTGGTCTCAGCGGAGGGCATCGCTCTGAAGAGGCCCAAGCTCAAGAAGCATGTCGTAAAACTGGGCATTACCGGATGGGAGTGGCTCGATTCTCTGGCCAGCGGCAAAAAGGAAGGCGGAGACTCTACCCCCAAGTTTTTGCGAGACCTGATTGCGGGACGTCCCGTATTTTCCCATCCCTCCCGGCCAGGCGGCTTTCGGCTGCGTTATGGGCGAGCCAGAAATACGGGCCTTGCCGCCGCCGGCGTCAATCCCGCCAGCATGCTGCTTTTGGGTCAGTTCATGGCGGCCGGAACCCAGATCAAGGTGGAGCAGCCGGGGAAAGCAGCGGCAGTGGCCCCCGTCAGCTCCATCGAGGGGCCGACGGTGAGGCTATTAAACGGCGATGTGGTTCGCTTCGATTCCGATACGGATATCCTGGAATGGATGCCCAAAAGCTGCAAGGATCCCAGGACCATTCATGCGGCGCTTAAAGCCCACGTCTCCAATATTTTAGACATTGGCGAAATATTAATCAGCTACGGTGAGTTCCTGGAGAACAACCGGTCCCTGGCACCTGCCTCTTATGTCTTTGAGTGGTGGGCAGAGGAGCTATTGAAAGCGGGCGGCAATCCCGCTGGCAAAGAGAAGATCACTGGACAGGAAGCCATAGCTTTATCCCGAGAATACGGCGTGCCCCTGCACCCGGCTCATACCTATCTCTGGCATGATCTTTCTATGCCGGAGTTGGAGAGTCTCGTCTCTCTGGTATTCTCAGAAGGCCGCCTTGAATCAGGGACCCTCAGGCTTCCCTTGCCTGCTAAGGAATCCCTGGAGACGCTGCTGGTCCTCCATAAGGTTAGAGAGGGGGAAATAATCATCGAAGATCCGCTGCCTCTCTTGCTTTGCCTGGGTTTGGAGCCGGACGGCATCGGCCTGAAAAAATGCAGCCTTCAGACGGCAGAGGACAGTACCGGAGAAGAAAGGTCAGAAGGCGATAAGGCAGACGCAGAAAAGAAAGAATGCGTTGCACTGGACGCCGTTAACAGACTCTCCGGCCTGGTTGTTCGCGCCCGGGCTCCCACGCGCATCGGTGCTCGCATGGGCCGGCCCGAGAAATCGGATAAAAGGCTGATGCGCCCACCGCCGCATGTGCTCTTTCCGGCCGGAGAGGAAGGCGGCAAATCAAGGTCCATTCAAGAGGCTGCCAAGCACTCCACAAGCAATACCACCGGCATCATCAATGTGGAGATCGAGCGGCGGATATGCAAAGACTGCGGTAAGGTGGGCTTTGCCTTTCGTTGCGAGTGCGGCGGCCACACAGAAAAAAAGAGAGTCTGCCCTAAATGTAACATTCCCGCCCCGGATAAGTGCCCCAAATGCGGTAAGGATACCTCGGCCGCTGCCAAGATGCAGATCGACGTAAAGAAGCTGTATCACCAGGCGCTGGAGCGTTTGGGCGAGCGCGAGCCGGAGTCGCTCAAGGGCGTCCTCGGCCTCTCCTCCCGAGATAAGACTCCCGAGCCTCTAGAGAAAGGCATACTGCGCGCCAAGCACGGCATAAACATCTTCAAAGACGGCACGGTGAGGTACGATCTCACCGATCTGCCTCTCACTCATTTCCGCTCGGATGAGATCGGCACCAGCCCGGAGATTTTGTGCAGTTTGGGCTACACACAGGATATGCACGGCCTGCCCCTGACGGCAACGGATCAGGTCTGCGAGCTACGCGTGCAGGACATCATCTTAGCCGGGGATGCCGGGGATTATCTCCTCAAAGTGGCCAAGTTCGTGGATGAGCTTCTCGTCAAGTTCTACGGCCTTGCGCCTTATTATAATGCATTGACTCCGGCAGACCTGATCGGCACTCTCATGGTGGGCCTGGCTCCGCATACCTCGGCAGGGGTGCTCTGCCGGCTCATCGGCTACAGCACGGCCTCAGCCGGCTTTGGCCATCCCTTCTTTCATGCCGCCAAACGGCGCAACTGCGACGGGGATGAGGACTGCGTGATGCTGCTCATGGATGCGCTGCTCAACTTTTCCATGTCTTATCTTCCTGCCAAGCGAGGTGGGAAGATGGACGCCTGCCTGGTCATGACCACCATTCTCAATCCTTCCGAGGTTGATAAAGAGGCCCATAACCTCGATGTGACGCGCGTCTACCCTCTGGAGTTTTATGAGGCCACATTGGTGGGGACAAACCCCAAAGACCTGGAGGCGAAATTTGATCTGGTCTCCAAGCGGCTGGGCACAGATGCCCAGTACGAGGGCTTCAATTTCAGCCATAGCACCACGGATATAGCCGCCGGTCCCAAGTACAGCGCCTACAAGACCCTGGAGACCATGGTCGATAAGATGGATGCCCAGCTGGAGCTGGCGCGCATGATCCGGGCAGTGGATGCGCAGGATGTAGCTGAGCGGGTTATCAACTCCCACTTTCTGCCCGATCTGATCGGCAATCTGCATGCCTTCTCCAAGCAGAAGGTGAGGTGTGTCAAGTGCGGGGCCAAATTCCGGCGTCCTCCCTTGAAAGAGACCTGTCCCAAGTGCGGCGGCAGGATAATCCTCACGGTGCATGAGGGCAGCGTTCGCAAATATCTAGAGGTCTCCATAAAGGTGGCCGAGGAGTACGATGTAAGCAGCTACACCAAGCAGAGGCTGCAGCTTTTGAAGATAGAGATCAACTCCCTCTTCAAGAATGACAAGGCCAAACAGACGGGCCTGGCAGACTTCATGTGAACTGAAACTGAATCTAAAAATTTAAATATGAATGGCATAGATAGATTACGGAAAAGAAGGGGATGAGAGTTTATGCTTAAAAGGGGGATAATACTTTTGCTGCTGGCGACATTGCTCGCCGGCAATGCGCTTTGTAATGCAGAAAGCAATGTGACCACCATTACGGCCTCAGAGGATGTTTACATCAGCATGGGAGAGAATAGAGTCTCTGTTTACAATCAAACCGAGATGCTTCTCTGTGCCGTCGATGTGACAGGTAACCGGACCGAGATGGTTCGTTATCCTGGCGCTCCTGTAATTCAGTTTGATATTTCCGGCCTTAATATCACAGATAACGACGTTGCGATTCTGGTGCTCAAAGCCGCATCCATGCAGAAGCAAAATGATCCAGTCATGGTGGCGTTGATGTCCATCGGTTCTGATTGGGATGAGAGCTCGGACTACACCACATTTCTGGTCAATATCCTGCCTGCCTGGAATATCATCAAGAAGAACGATGCCACGGCCATGAGCAGCAATACCGATGGCGATCGCATCTTTGCCTTTGATGTCTCCCAAAAGCTGAGGGATGCCAGGGCAAAGGGAGACAAAATATCCTTCCTCCTGGAGGCGATCAGCAACAGCAGCGCGGAGATTTCCTTCCTGCCACGAGAGAGCGGCCAGGGACCATGCCTGATGATCATGCCCTACCCGGTATCAACGCCGGATGTAACCATGCCGTCCAATTTAACCCTCAATTCGAGCTTGCAGACCAATCAGACCACGGTTCTTTCCGAAAACATCAACCAAACCGAACCGCAGACAGACACGCCAACCGCTTTGCAGACAATCCTGGCTGGCAAAAGGGTTCCCGTGGCTGGCAGATGGCTGAGCAACGTGAGCCTTGAATAAGATGAACCGACCTTGGGTTCTGGATATTTCTTTTTTCTTTTTTCCAGCAAAAAAAAGGCATGCACAATTGTCAGCCACAAGAGGAAAATAGCCCAAAGGATCAAGGAATAATCTAATGGACTTCTTTTCCCATGCATTGCTGGCCTATATCCTGGGCAGCTTTCTCGGCCTTGATAAAAAGCTTCTCGCAGCCCTGGTGCTGGGCGGGATCGCTCCCGACCTGGATGTTTTAATTGCCTGGATCAATAACATCTATCCGACCACATTTCTCCTGGTGCACAGAGGGATCACCCATACTCTTTTCTTTGGATTTTTTTTCGCTCTGCTTATTTTGTATCTCGCCTCTCGTGAGCAGATTAAGAGCTTTCTTGCCCGGTTCATCAAATTCGATCTTGACTTTTCCGCCACCAGCATGGCCTTTGTCTATGCCGGTGTTCTCCTCCACCTCTTTGTGGACTATACCACGACGAGAGGCGTTCCTCTCTTCTATCCCTGGCAGGCAGTCAGGTATTCGGCCAACATTTTTTCCCAAATAGAGCCGATTATGCTGATCGCCAGCCTCCTGGTATTGGCCGTGCTGGTAAGGGAAAGGCACCGGATAAAGTTTAATAAAAATCTATTTCTCGTATTCTTGCTCTTTTTCTTGATCGTGGGCGGGATAAGAATTGAAGGGAAAGCGGCTGCGGAGAGCTTCTTTAACGGCCAGAACGTAGAAATCTACCCGGATTCCAATCTCTTCTCGTGGGCAGTTTTGGAGAATGACGGCATTCAGTTCCTGGTTTATGGGTACGACTCTCTTAATGGAAAAGTCACCAACAGCTCGGCCTTTGCCAAAATAACCGTGGCCTCCAGCATCACGGAGGCGAAAATAGCAATAGATGCTGCCGAAAGGCTGCCTCAAGTCAAGCTCTTTCGCTGGAGAGCTTATGCCGTGGCCATAAACGCCTCTTCTCAGAACGGCTCCTGGGATATTGATTACTACGATCCACTGGTCAGGGCGCAAATGGCCAACTCCGGGCCCGTCTTCAGGCCGGCCTTGAAAGGATATGGATCGGTGAGGGTGAGGGTGGAGGGCGGGGTGGCGAGGGTGGGGGAGTGAGGAGATGGGGAAGCACATTGACCCGATGGCACCGACCCCCTGGTGGGTGAGGGAACAGTTAAGCGTTCAAAACCTCGTTTAACTGCATTTGTCTCTTGACGCCTCCCGTTCAGCTTCTCGTTTATAGAAAGCCGATATATCTCTAAAAGTCTCGGCCAATCGATGAAATTTTTGTGCATCTACCTCTTCGGCACGCATATGGTACTTTTCAGCAAGTCTTCTCTCTTCCTCACCACCTGTGCATGTATAGACGCCACGCGAGGCTATCACGGCCGTTTGAAATCCATCTCTCATTTTCTCGGCATCTTTAGCATTTAGTACATTTGCTGCTGTACGATTCATCCAAAATCCATCTGTGCCAGGCGGCGTGTTGAAAAGCACTTGGCCAATCATTGTGTGAGCAACCTCTAAATGTCCAGACTCACGACAGATTTCGTTGACATTTTCTATCCATGCTGTTAGAGCATCGCCGTTATATATTCCATCTTTTTGACTTCCAGGCGGAGTCTTCCAATTATGAAGTAAACGATATGCATTTGCTCCGTTTAACTTTTGTTGCTCTGTAGGTTCTTCAACCGGACGATCTTCCTTCTTTGATCGAAACGCAGTGCGAATTACCTCGCAAAAGAATACAGGATCCTTTGCCAATCGCTTTTCCAGCAGCACAGGGGATGCACCATGAAACCCATCAAGTAGGGGAAGAAATGCCCATTCAATATGAAATAGGTCATCAGGATTGGTATCTAGATCATTTTGCAGCTCCTTTATAACTTCAATGATCGCATGAAAATCCAGGTCATGAAATCCCTGTGGTGACTGAAGCAGAGCTAGAAGCACGCGAATCGCTTGCTGGCTATTCAACTTCTTTTTTTTATAGCGCATCTGCTCAAAACATATGATTGCTTCACGCGCTCTTCCATGCTCGACTAAGCGATCAATGGCCATTTCAAGGTTCTGATCATCTCCATATGGTAATACGCTGGTCTTGGACCAGTACTGTGACTCATCCTCTCGCAAGAGCTGAGTTACTCGTTTCCAAGTATCTGAGGCAAATGGCAGAAAAGCAAGAAGTAGTCCTATTTGAGATGGAGTCCATTTTTTGGTATCAATCTCATCGATCCATTGCCATTGGCGAGACTGAAATCTTCCTCGGATGAATCCGCTAGTAAATTGCATAATGGATTTGTCTTCCGAATCCAGTAATCTTGGCACAACAGCAGATTCAGCCTCAATTGGGGCAATTACTCCAAAGGCAAAGCCCACGCGCCAGGGTGATTCGACAATCCTGACAAACACTAGAACTTCCTCTATACCCCCTTCTTTAAAGACTTCAGCCACTGCCCTCTGCCTATGCTCATCAAGTATTTTTTGTTGTTCTCTCCAATCACCCTTCGCTTCAAATAGATCGAAATCACGTTCGATGAAGAGGCGCTGATAGCGATATATAGGATTGATCGGAGCAAGCTTTTCAGCAATGCTCGCTATCTCGTTTACTTCATTAGGTTTCATAGCCCATTTGGCATCAGCAAATTTCCTATGTTCCGAAACCAGATTGACAAGTCGTGTCCATATTTTGACCCTGTCAGCTTCTGGCATCGAGACAATAGCATCAGATCCGAGATAAGCCAAAATCTGATTTCGAGCCTCTAGCCAAAGATCATCCAAACGATCAATCAGATCAACGAGTTTTGTAAGATCTCGCTTGGCAATAGTTGTTGCTAATTCTACATATGCAGTAATCTGTTCCCAATATTCTTCGCGTGTTATATGTTCGGGCCAATCATCAGGGATTATTTTTCGCCACTCTGGCTTGCGAGAACCAAGAGAAACCCCATGCGATTCGGGAAGAAGACTTAGCAATAGAGTCCATGCTACTTGAGGATATTCATTATTAAGTACCTCAATTGATGCTTTTCTCTTTGTCACCGAAGCACATGTTTGTGGTAACCAAGGTAATAGAATTGTGGAAAGTGAATTTGCTGGACGATTTGACCAATTCCCACCCGGATCTTTTGCAGCAAGCCCTCCAAGCAAAACAACCACGCGGATAAGATAATCTGGGTCCCAAGCAAGAGTCTCCAGTGCCCAAAGCAGGCCTGCCATATAATTTTGGCCAAAGATCCCGGACTTCTCTTGTGCAAATAATGTATCTAAGGGGTATGGATTAATATCTAATGCATTCTCCACAGCGTTAAGGAATTCTCCGGGTGCGGCCTCTGCCAGAAGCGGTAGTAGATAATCCAAGCTCGCCCATAAATTCCAATCAGCATTATGTAGAATTTCCCGTACAGCAATAATGGCAGTTGCCTCCGCCCTGCCCACGGAGCAATATTTTAATGCATCGGGATAACTTCCAAGAAGCGCAAGACTTTCAGCGAGGCCTTTCCGCAAAAAATATGAATGATTTAATACTTTTCCGTAGACAGTTGCCATAACTCGCTTTTCAGATTGTAATTCGAACTTTGGATCTTTTTCTCTCAGAACCTTAATAGCCGCCGCCTTAAAACGATCTAGATCTTCATCTAGTAGCTTTGGGCCGAGTGAATACCATCCCTCATAGCGCGTGGCAACTTCCCATGTATTATCACGGTGGTTAAGGGGATTATTCTGGCGCTGTGCAATTTCCTGTATTGTCTTGATCCATTCCCCATAAGGTTTTCTTGCTAGGCCCTCCACAACAGCCTTGTCATCTTCGAAATTATCGCTCCAACTACCAATGATTTCAGCGATTGAAAGCTCTCCATTACCAGTCCTATGAGCCCATTCCGGAATGACAGAAAGATTTTGGAGCAACCTAATGAGGGAACTCAAATTTCCATTGCTCTTTTGAGCTAGAGTTCTAGCTCGCTCCTCATTATAGCCCGCCTTTTTAAGAGCATCTTTAATCTGATTGCTCCTGGGATTCGGAAGAGGTGCTCTATTTGAGCCTGGAATAACGCCGGACAATCCTGGAAATATAACTGCATGGCTCCCCCTGAGAGCTCTATCAAGGAGTTTTGTACCTACTTCATTGTCAAGATCGAAGTCCGCGATCAGAATATGCGAATCGCTTAGGTCATCAATATAACACCATGATTCGGCAGATGGGATGATCAAACAACGTCTGATAGTATCCGACTTGGTATCATTATCTAAAGTCTCGGTATAAGCAGCAATGAAATCCGCCACTTGATTAGGATAATATGTATCAAACCTTAGTTTAGATGTTTTGCCGCTAAATATTTCTTTGACTTTGTCGCAGGCAGCCTCACGGTTGGCAAGAAATACGTCTGGATTTAAATGTGGATAGCTGATTTTTCTCAAGATGTTCCAACGCATATCAAGAGTCTCGATTTGTATCGGTTGTTCGGTCTTCTTATCAACGCACTTTTTAGCTAAAGGGACATCTTCGGAGCCGGATAGGATATTAGGAACTTCTTCTACCTGGCTAGTTGGGAAATGGTTAGTGGCTAAAGACGATCGAAAAGGAAATTTTCCTCCGTTATAAGAATCAATATCTTCTCTCCATTTATCTCGCCCATTCCAGCAACGAAGGAATATAATCCCCTCACCGCTCTCGAGATCTAAATGGACAAAATTATATGCGTTCGCATAGGAGCGATTATTATAGCTGGCTCCTGCGGGAATGATAATGCAATCTCCGTAGGAGCTTTGAATTAATTCTACATGAGGTTCATGCTGATGACCGCGCAGAATGAAATCGCAGCCCTTAATAAGACGTCTTTTGATTTGGCTGGATTCGAACTCTGCAAGCCATTCAAACGGATGATGTAGAACTGCTATTTTTATATCAAATTCAGAAATATCCCTTAAGGATTCATATATCTGCGGTTCACCTATGACAACTACGCCCTTATCATCAAACTCATCTTTGAAGTTTTTTCGACGAGCACACATCCAAGCGGAGTTTATACCGAGTAAAGCAATCCGTTTTCCACCAACTATCAACGGGCGAATATTAGAATAATTTGAATTCTCTTGCTTCGTGTATTGACTAACAAAATCTGCAAAATTTTTGAATATCTTTAATGCATCATGTCTTCTTTCAATATCTGACAGCCACCTCTTTGCCTCAATACCCGATTCCAGAGGATTTGCAAGGGATGATGGAAGCCTATCGAATTGCGTTCTATCAAGGTCATGATTACCAGGAACTATAAAAAGTTCTTTGGGACTTAAATTACATTCTCTCAAAATCGGTTCAAATAATTGCTCTTTAGCTATTTTATATTCCTCAGACTTACCATTAAAGGCAACATCACCACTAAAAACAATAAAATCAATATGCTCAAGGTTTGAATCTATGGCAACTCTTTTTTTGATATCATCAATCAGAGCATCAAGAACAATTTGTCGGTCAAAATCCTTTTCCCCTTGATGCCAGTCTGATAGATGGAGCCAGGTTAATCCGGTCATTCTTCCCTCGTGGATCTTAGATACTGCGGGAGTAAATATCACTTTCTATATCCTGATATGCCACTAATATCTCAGCTCTCGTTTTTTTAAAAACACAGCCTTGGCTATGCTCTCAGCCAAAGAATGGATGAATATTTTACCAACCGGAAGAAGACCGGCTTACATGAACTCAACCCAGCCCCCGTCTGGGCTTAATACCAGGCCCTCGGCCTTCCTATCCGACAGCTGAATTTTCAATCCTACGAGGAGGAGTTCAAGAAGGCAGCTCTGGAGCCGCAAAGGCAGGGTGAGAGAACTGACACCGTAGTTTTCGGTCATATCGAGACCCACAAGCCTTTGGTGGACATATTTTGTAAGGATCTAGATATCGATCTGTCGCTGCCAGCAGCTTAAAAAAAAAACACAAAATGAGTCAAAGCACTGACCTCAGAAAACCGCAAGAACTAATCCAGTCTATCCCAACAATCCATTCGCCGCCAAGAATCCAAGCCTGCCCGGCGTTGAGGGCGCCTGAAGCTACCCGCGCGCTTCACCGCGCGCGGCACCCCCTAGAAACACTGGAACAAACGCAAATTGCACGAAAGCATCAGCCCAAGAAAACAATACTATGACGATTAGGAACCCTGACAAAGTCAGTAGCCCTAACAAAGACCTTTGAGCAGAGACGACGGTTGTCCGGACCCGCCTGGAGAATATTTAAACTATTATAAAAACTATTCTTAACAATAACGAGTGCTAGCAGTAGATTCCGCCAGGAACCGACAAGTCCCAGGGCTCGAATTCTTGATAACCTGCCGTCCCACCTCACCACTCATACACTCCAACAACCTCGCCAAGAATGACGCCGTAGTCTCCTGGACGAGCGGCAAGGACGGCTGCTACTCCTGCTACAAAGCCATGAACGACGGCTACAGAATCACCCATCTCCTGCATTTCACCAACCAGAAGAAGATCGGCTCGCATGAGCTCAACCCCGCCCTCATCCGGGCTCAAGCCCAGGCCCCCGGCCTTCCTCACTTGCAGCGGGATTTCCGCACCTAATAGTAGTAGTTCAAGAAAGCTGTCTTGGAGCTGCCCGGCGAGTTTCACTTCCGGGTTCACGATACCGCTCAAAAATATTTATTCGCAGATCATTGCTTCATACACCGGATCGCTTTGAAGCGGCAGATCACAACTGGAGAGAACATCGATCCACCCTAATGCTGCAAGATTGCGAATGGCAACTGCTGCATCCTTTTCATCCAGCGGTGGCTTTCGCCTCTGCTTCCATTTCATAACCGCATCCAGAACTTCTCGCTCAGTTGGCGTGGCGTCCTTAAGCTCCTTTACATCCCCGGCAGCGAAGTGAACCGTTGCCGCAATCTCGGATTGAATGGTGGAAGTTCGCAGCAAAAGGTCTGCAACCTTTTCTATGGCCGGCCTCCATTTTTTCAGATCTTCTTGCACCTCTGGCAAGATATCTCTGTATGCGGCCCCGGTTCGGAGGACGAACATCCTGCCCACCTGTTCTTCTCGAATCAGGTCGCTATTTATGAGCCTGGTAAGAACATTGCCTTTCAGCTCCTCTGCAAACGGCCCGAAGCTGGAGCGGCGATAGGTCAGGCCCGTGGGTATGCCCTGTGCTGTGGCAAAGTAGGCGATCTTCTGGAACCGGGTTCTGCCTACCGGGTAATGGTATTGCTCACGCTCAATCATCTCCAGAATGGCAACCAATGCCACCCAGGCAGAGCTTAGCTTTTCCGGAGGCACGGGAGGCACGGGAACGGGACTGTTAATGCCCACGGGTGCATCAGCCAGACCCATTACCGAAAGGGCCTGGTCAATGGTCGCACTGGATGGAATGTAAAGCTCTGCAGGAATCTCAAAGCGGCTCAAATGCTCATAGAGTACAGGCAGCACAACTCTCCAGTCCAACTGTCCCAACTGGCATCCCAGAGACGGCACGGCGATTGATGTGATCCCCCAACCCTTATAATGCATCTCAAGATAACGAAGTCCCTGGATTATATCATCAAGGCGAGATATGGACCGCCAGTGGCCTTTTGTAGGGAAGTTGAGGATATTATGCGATTCAAATTGTGGGAATAGGTAGGGCTCACCCAGTCGGACCTGTCCTTTTTTGCACCGCCGGACGTAATCCTTATACATGCCTGGGAACCGGTTTTTAAACTCCAGAGCCAAGCCCTTGCCCATAATGCCAACACAATTCACGGTATTGACCAGCGTCTGGGCTCTGGATTGAAAGATATCTCCTTTTATGACCTTTACTCGATTCCGCATAGCTGAAACGTCCTACTTGAAGAATAGATATGTATCTACTACTACATTTATACTTAGTCCTGCGTCGCTGAGTCTTTTATCCAGCAATGTCTTGCTCTCTTGACATGACACATACGCTTTGTTTATATACTTAGGATCTACTTTATCCAAAACCAGCACCTCTGCGCACTTGATAGAGACATGCTCGTATTTTTCAATGGGATCAGGTTGATTCCAGTATCTGGCAAAGACTCTGTCTTTATCGACCATCAAAAGCCCATCCGGTGTATGCGCGAAGCGAGCGTAATCACTTGAAGCATTACGATCGCTGACAACTACTCCAGGTAGATCAATCACCTCAGGGCTGATGCTCAGAACGCAAATTTCGGTGTATCCGCAACTGAATGCAAGTTTGAACAACATGGGATTTCTGCCGCAGATATACAGATTCACATAGTCGTGCAAAGATTTGCCCTGCGGAAGGGATTTGGTTTTCCGCTTTTCTTGGACAATCTCCGAGGCAACTGATTTATGGGGGAGCCTCGTGGATAGAGCATTGGAGAGAATTCCTCTTTGAATAATTGAGATGATATTATCAAAATGGACGATGTAATGCAGTTCCGCAAGGTCTTCACGCCTCATGCCCATCCCCATCCAGTAATTTTTTCAAATTGAATCTCTCATAAATACACGAACTCTTAAATATTGTCCTCGGCGGATGCAAATAGTTTGGCTCTTCGCTATTTCCAGTAGCTAACCTGAGGCTATTTTTTCCAGTTTTCAGTTCGTCTCTGTGCGTCCTCTGTGAGCTCTGTGTCTCTGTGGTGAAAACGTCGTTAGACGCTGGTTATTAACCAATGCCCGACATTTCCTACTCGACATGATGATCTGTGAGCCGCTGCTCTCCATCAAACCTGCCAGATCTCTCTTTGCATATTAGTGAGGCACACAGCTTTGCCGGCCGTGGTCAGGAAGGTGTCTTCAATCCCCAGCACACCCTTGTCAGGATAGATTATCTTGGGCTCAATGGCAATGGTCATGCTGCTTTGCACCACATGATCCAGGGGCCCGATCACCGGGTACTCATCCAGCTCTAATCCTACGCCGTGGCCCACAAAACCACATTTATTGCCATTGGTCCCGCCCAAATAGTCCAGGTAGCCCAGCCTTGCTCCCTCCGACTCGGACAGCTCGAACAATTCCCTGCCCGTCCGGCCTGCGACTAGCTTTGCGGCCACAGCCTCCTCGATCTGGCAGGCGGCTTGGTAGGCGTCTTCCAGCCCCGACTCCAGCTTGCCCAGGGAGAATATGCGGGTGGCGTCGGCAATGTAGCCGTTGTAGATGCCCACGCAGTCCACGAATACCGGCTCATTTCTCTTTATCTTGGCAAAGCCTGCCCCCTGGGGAAAGATCAAAGAGGTGCCCCGGCCCCCGCTGGGCGAGGCCAGGAAGCTGGGAAAGGCCGCCTCCGCTCCGCACATGACATGGCCCAGAGGGACAATGCTGTTGAACCTGCGAAAACGCAGTGACCCCTGATGGCCCAGGGAACGCATCACCGACTCGATCCGGCAGATCAGATCTACCTCTTTCATGCCTTCTTCCAGAAAGTTTGGAACCGAGGAAAAGCCTGCCTCCAAAATCCGGGCCGCCTCTTTTATCAGGCTTACCTCAAATTCGGACTTCACAGAGCGAATGTGCTTGATCTTTTCGGCAACATCAACGAACACTGCATCCTCCAGGGCCCTGTCCACTTTAAAGTAGAAGCTGCAGGGAAGCACATCCATCTCCAGGCCGACGGTAGCTTTGGCAGAAATGCCCAGATCCGATTTCAAATTTCTCATGTTCTTGAGCGGCCGCACCTCCAGAGGCGATTCCTGCACTGCCCTCTCCAGGCTCCTCTTCATCATGACCACGGGCTCGCCGTCTCTGGGGATGTAGACCAGCCCGTCCTGAGCGGTGCCGGAAAAGTAGCACACGTCTACAGCATGAAACAACAGCGCACCATCCATCTCGCCCATCTGGGACTGCAACGTCTTTATCCTGCTCTCGATCTCTGATTTTGGGGAAAGAACATACTCCATTTAATCTGACCTCATCCACACTTCAATCTTTATGGTTGGAACGGTATTTTCGGATGCTATTCTCCTTTATTTAGCTAACCAATGTCATCAGCATGGATAAAGCCAAATACGAAGAAGTCTGAAACCCTATTGAATGAAACGCCTAATTGCCTGTGTCTCAGGCCAGGTCCAGATGGTAGGCTATCGAAAGAGAGTCACACAGACAGCGAAAGCCTTTGGCCTGAAAGGAATTGTCGAGAACCTGGAAGACGGCAGGGTAAAGATCATCGCCGAGGGCGAAGATGAAAAGCTGAAATGGTTCGAAAGCGCCATCGATATAAAGAATACACTTATCCAGGTCTCCTCCATTGAGAAATCATACTATCCTGCGGGTGGCGAGTTTAGCAGGTTTGGTAAGGTTGTTGATGAGGACGAGACCGATGCCAGGCTAGATAAGGGCGTTGAGGTAATGAACAAGATGCTCGTCGCCATTAACGATGTCAATCAGAATCTTGTAACAATGAACTCGAATCTTGGCGGTAAGATCGATGTTCTTGGCGAAAAGATTGACACGATCGGGGGCAAGATCGATGTTCTTGGCGAAAAGATTGACACGGTCGGGGACAAGATCGATGTTCTTGGTGAAAAGATTGACACGGTCGGGGACAAGATCGATGTTCTTGGTGAAAAGATTGACGCGACCGGCGATAAGATAGATTCAATTGGGGGAAAGATCGACCGCATTGATGGAAAGATGGGTTCAATGCTGCAAAAGCAGGATGATCTGATCGTCGAGGTCAAAGATATGAATGCAAGTATGAATGACAAGATGGACCGCGTCCTGGATAAAACGGATGTTTTCGAACTCAAGAGCGATATGTCCGATGTCAAAACTGCCCTGCGGGCCAAAGGAATAATCTAAACTTTTTTTTACAATCCAACCCACCCCAAGACCCCTATCATCTTCAGCCCGATATAGACCATCAGCACCACAAAGATGTACTTCAGCTTCTCCGCCGGCAGCCTGTGGGCCGCCTTTACGCCCCACGAAGCCGTGAAGATGCTTGCTCCCGCCAGCAGAGCAAACTGCAGCAGATCGATGTAGCCCAAAGAGTAAGCGGGAAGCCCGGCTACACCCCATCCGTTAATGACGTAAGCTATGACCCCGCCCACGGCATTGAAGGCTATTGTTACCGACGATGTGCCGATGGCCTGATACATGCCAAAACCCATGACGATGACCATGGCCGGCACCAGGATCACGCCTCCACCTATCCCTGTCAAACCGGATATGACCCCCACCGCCAGTCCCCAGAGAACATATTGCAGAAGGTGATCTCTTGACTTTTCTTGCGAAGACCCCACCTTTGGCTGCAGATCTTTGGCAAAGAGCATTCTCAGCGCACCAAACATTACCACAAATCCGAAGGCCATCCTGAGCAGATCTCCGGGCGCATGAGCGGCAATGCTCCCTCCCAAAAAGGCTCCTACCAGGCCAAAGAGGCCCATGATGATTCCCGGCCGCCAGAGAACAACACCCCGGCAGCTGTGGCCGCGGCATCCGGACAGAGCCGTGGGCAGAACTACGGCCAGAGAGGTTCCAAAGGCTATCCTGGTGGCCAGGGTGGGATCAATTCCAGTGGAGGTCAGCACCCAGATCTGCACAGGCACCATGAGAAAGCCGCCCCCGATGCCGAGCAATCCGCAGGAGAATCCTACAACTAAGCCTGTGGCCAGCAGCACCAGAATATAAAAGAGAATAGATGGCTCAATCAAGATCCTCTTTTGCCTAAATTTGCCTCAAATTACATCACAGTTCCTTGTGCTTGGCAGCGATCTCATCCGCCAGTCGGTCCAGAGCCTGGAAATCTGCCTCTTTGGGACGGCCTTTGGCGACTACCGGATCAAAAAATTGCAGCTTCAGATTGGGCAGGGCAACGGTGATCTGCTCCAGCATCTTGCCTCCCCAGCCAAAGGAGCCGATGATGGAGGCATACCTTGTCTTGGGCCGCAGGGCATTGGCCAGGATGGCAGCATAAAACGCCAGAGGATGGGCTCCGGCCAGAATGGTAGGCGTGCCGATGACCACGGTTGCCGCGTCCACCAGAGAACCGGCCAGCTCTCCCACATCGTAGTCGGTGAGATCGAATCGCAACACACCCACTCCTCGAGAGATGAGAGCGTCCACCAAGTAATCGACCATGATGCGAGTGGACCCGTGCATGGAGACGTAAGGCAAAACCACCTGGTTTTTCACCCTATCCGAGGCCCAATCGCGGTAGGCGTCCAGTATGAACTTTGGCCTGCCGTAAAGCGGGCCGTGGCTGGGAGCTATGACAGCAATTGTCAGATCCCCAATCCTGGCCAGATGCTTGTTAATATTCTGGCGGAAAGGCATCATGATCTCGGCGTAGTACCTCTTGGCAGCCCTGTAGACTACTGCTTCATCGCTGGCGTAAAGGTCGCTGCTGGCCAGATGAGAGCCCAGAAAATCGCAGGTAAAAAGTATTTGATCTTCGGCCAGATAGGTGAATATGGTGTCAGGCCAGTGCACCCAGGGAGCATGAATGAACTGCAGGCTTTTGTCGCCTAGAGTTATCTTCTCGCCGTCTTTTACTTCTTGCCCTCTCTCCTTGCTCACCAGGTCGAAATGCATGAGCAGATCCAGACACTTGGCGGAGCCGAGCACTTTAGCATCGGGGTAAACCTCAAGGAGCCGTTTAAGGCTTCCCGAATGGTCCTGTTCAGCATGCTGGGCGATGATGTAGTCGATCTTCTTTATGCCCAGAGCACTCAGGTTGCCCAGCAGCACATCGGCCATGGATTCGTCTACAGCGTCAATAAGTGCCGTCTTCTCGCTGCCCTGGATCAGATAGGAGTTGTAGCTGGTTCCATCAGGAAGGGGAATCAAAGCATCAAAGAGCCTGCGGTCCCAGTCTATTGCACCGACCCACTTAACGCCGGGTTTGATCTCTCTTGTGAGCGTCATGATTTTTGTCCTATTTCATCTCTTTGAAATCATCCTTCGCGGCGCCGCACTGCGGGCAGGTCCATGTCTCCGGCAGATCTGCAAAGGAGCTTCCTGGAGCAATTTTAGAGTCGGGATCCCCTTTTTCGGGATCGTAAATATATCCGCAAATGGTGCACTGATATTTTTGAGCCATAATCAAATTTAGGTCTGCAAAGTATTTAGCCCAATCGCAACGAAAAACTAAAAGAATAATAACATCCAACAGAGGAGCACGATTCGCGGTGTTAAAAATGGCCGGCACCGGATCCAAAGGAGAAAGCAAGTTCAAATGCAAGATCTGTCGAATAGTCTTTGAAACTCTTCGACACGGTTGGTATTGATCAGCCCCTTGAAGTAACTCATTAGCTCGAATGCCTTGCGGCGGTCCAATTATGTCTCAATCATTCACGATCGATCGTACAAGGAGGCCCACGAATTTATTCGTGGGTAGTTGACTAAGCGTAGATTCCTGCACCCAGCCACCATGTATCATCCACTTTTGTGACATAGCTTAACTTGAGACCTAACGTCATGTTCTTTGCAGGGTCTGGATAGAGGTAATAAGTGAATCCTTCTTTGTTTTGGGCTAAAGCTATCATATCTCGAAACTGTTCAACGCCGTTGGGATCTTTATTGTCAATCCTGTTCTTCCCTATTAATTCGGGCCGTATAGGATGTACCAGGCAGTTACCCGCGAAATCATAGGCTATGATGTAGCGGTTTCCTTCGACATAACTACTATTGATATCATTGAAGGTCTTAACTGCTTCTTCTTTGGAAGTATTTAGGGCGAAGCTTCTTGCCCCCTCTACAAAGGCTACAAGATCCTCTCTGGACTCTTTACTGAAGACTGGGGTGTGCACGCTCAGATAAGTTCCTGCTGCTAACCACATTTCTTCGTCTACCTTGAGAACATAGGTTACCTTGAGCTCCTCTACACCAGAATGAGCAGGATTAGGCCAGATGTAGTATGCGAATCCGCTTCCCCTTTTAGCCACCTCGCGCATGTTCCTCTTAAGGGCAACTCCATTGGAATCGGTCACATCTAGCACATTTTTACCTATCATTGTAGGCTCGTACGGATGAGCTAAACAGGTTCCATTAAAGTCGTAGGCAATTATGTAATGCTCTCCTCTTACAAACTCTCCATTGGGATTATTGAAGACCTCTAGGGCTTTATCCTTGCCTTGCTCTGCAACGAAGTCTCGAGCTTCATTCACAAAGGCGATTAGGTCTTCGCTTGCTTCAGGTTTTAATATATATGAATTACTTTCGTTTTCATCTGTGGTCGCTGCCAAGCCAATTGAAGATACTCCCAGCAGAGCAACTACACAGGCAACTGCCAAAATAACTTCGATATTTCTCATATTTCGTCCCTCTATCAAAATGTTTCAACACCTATATTCGGGACCAATTCTATATAAATTTCTCCCGAAATTCGAAATCAAGAAATCCGGGAGATCGGCTCTGCTCCGGCAAGCCCGGCATAGATCTTCGCGGCCTGGTCGGCGGCAATGCAGCCGTTGCCACACTTTTGGCAATGATTGCACTTTGTCTCATCAATTGTTATGCTCTCTGCCACGATAATTGCCCCTCGAGGGCAGTTCTTCTCGCAGATCTTGCATCTCGTGCACATCTGGGTGCGCAGGACCGTTTCGCAGACCTCTCGCAGCAGCTCCTCCGCCTGCTCTTTGCCGGCAATGATCATGATGTGTCCGTTGGCAAAGACACTGACCCTTCCTTTTTCGGTCTTAAGCAACGCTGCCCCCAGATCTTCCTCATATTTCACCTGACCCAAAATATTAAGGGCCGCGGCAACAGAGGAAAAAGGATGATTCTGGGGGGCGCATAGTGTCGCTTCGATGGAGTACTCCAGGCCGCAAGGCGACCGGCCTCGCAGTGCCTGCAAAGTGATTTTTTCTTTCCCGGCAGCACCTACTTGCAGGTTTATATTGTGCTCTTTTGCTATCTCGAGCATCTTGGGAGGATGCCTCTTCCAGCGCCAAAAACCCCAATCGATGTATCTCTTATCCAGCTTATTCCCGTCCGCCCATTCCTTTAGAGAGTCAGTCCACCGGTCATAGAGCTGGGGATGGGTTACTTTCAGATTGGCAAACTCAGATTGCAGCGCGGCGGGGCACAGCCAGCAGCCGATGCGCTCAAAGTCCTCCTCATAGAGCGGATTGGGTTCTATCTTATTCCAGTAGATGTAGAGCATGACCTCCAGCGCCCGCCAATTTCTAATGGGCGCCAGCGTGGTTTGGCTGGGAACATAGGGATTCCTCTCCACGGCCTTGATGGTAGAACGGTTGAAGGATTCGTAGATGCGCCGCCCTTCAATTGTCACGCAGCCTTTGGGGTAGTGCTCTTTAAGAAAGGAAGTCATTGGTCCCAGCTTGTTCGTCTTGCAGCACCAGCGAAAATCTTTGGCCGGGGGGCCAAAATTCTTCACCTGCTCAAAAAAGCCGCTCTCTCCCTTGATCTCTTGCAGCCGCAGCTTTTGGGCATCGCACAGCTTATGCACATATTCCACAGTTTCTGGAAATTCCAGACCGGTGTTGATGAAGAGAACCTCAGGCCGAAAGAGTGTCTTTTGGGCAAGGCAAAGGCAGGCCAGGCTGTCTTTTCCCCCGCTGAAGGAAACGTTTACAGGAAGCCGGTTATTGGACAGATAGTTCTTGATCTCACTTATTGCCGCCTTCTCCAGGCATTTTAGGTTCTCCACGTTGGCAAAGATTATATCCTGCAGGGAAGGCCTCTTTTCATGAAGGGTAAAATCATTCTTCGTCACGTCCTTGATACGAATGGACATAGAGCCGTCTGCCTTTTTTCTGGCCACGCCCACCCCGGAAAATTTTCCTATTTTCAGGACGACGTTTTGGCCTTCCTCCCGGGCACATAGCCCGCTTATGATCTTCGTCTCTTGTAGCCACTTGCCTTTTATGTGGCCTTTTAATATAGAGTCGTCACATACAACGAGGCCTTTTTGTGCTCTATCGGAAAGCAGGCCTGCGCCAAAAGTCTCTAAGTCCAGCTTGTGGCAGCCGGCTGTGACATCAAACCAGAGCGTCGCGATGTGGCGACCTTCCAGGATCACCTGATCGCGACGGTCTAATCCGGCAATCTTATTGAGCAGGATTATCCTGCCTTCCAGGAAATCTGCATAGCCGTAATTTTGAGTGAAAAGCAAAGAGAGAAGCTCTTTTGCCGCCCGGGAACATAGGCGGATGTCGCCCGGCGGCGCGAGCTCTATTTTGCGGCCAAAGCTATTGCAGGTGGAGCATTTTTCCGCGAGAAGGGGAATGCTGCAATTTTCGCACCAGAATAGCTCGCTCTTGCCGGGAGAGAATGTCTTGCTGGAATTATGCATGGATTTGTTTGAGGTTAAATCCAGGGTGTATTTAATGACTTTCATTTGCCAAAAATCGATGGGTGCTCTGCCATCAAATGATAACTGAATTTGAATATCGAAAGTGTTAAATACTATGATGATCACATTGTTATTATTAATATTATGTAGAACAACACCAAGACAATAAAACGGCTCCGGGGCTTTTCTGCTACCCTCAGCCATCCCCTCTCCCTGGGCCGTTCTATTCCCTCTACCTTTAATAGGATGGAATTTAGAATCTGATAATAAAAAAGTTAATTTGGTCCTGACGGGCCATAACGCCCGTTTTCCCATCTAAAATTGGGGCCACTTGGGCATATTGATATCTGTGTCATACCAGAAAGTGCCATACCAGGCGTCGACTCCCAGATGCATATTCTCCCAGGGATAATGTTTCTCCTTGTTTTCGTTTTTCACTTCAGGATAAGTTGTGTCAGGACAGATGTGTTTCGGGCATATTACAACCTTCTCAGGTGGAGAGATAACTGTATTATTTGCCTCGCTTCCGATGATCTCCAGCTCCACTTTTTCCATGCCGGATGACGTGATCTTTGTATTATCGGTTACGCTTCCCACTATATCCACAACAACAGATCCTGGACCGCCAAATGCATAGGCACTGCAAGCCGATAGCATCAGCGCTAAAGCCAACATGATTGATTTCCTCAACACCATTCCCCTCCAGCAAATTTCTCATTCGAGCTAAACATATTTAACCTATGTTTTATATATACAGGAAGTAGAAAAATCTTTCGGGCCGATAAAGTCTAGTATCTCAGGGCATTATCAGAAAAAAATTGACAAAATAATCGCAATTGCCGGGAAGAAATCCGCGACGGTAACGGGAAAATTATAAAAATAAGATAAAAATAATACTTTTAAACTTACGCCTTTGTTGTCACACTCCCCAAAGTGAGGATCTTTGGCGTCGTGCTTATGTATGCCGGATCTTTTTTGATGAGCGACCGGATGTATCTGGTGGGAATATACGAACTCCACGGGTAGCATAGCGGCCTTTTGAAGTCGTCCCATGGGGTTTCATAGCGTTTTTCCTCGCCGCATGGACCGCACTCTTTTCCAGATTTCTTGTTGACAACTTCTGTCGGGTAGCCGATCTGGATGTTGCTGGCTGTGCTGCCGACGATATTCACTTCGACCGGCATGCCGTCCGGTGCTATGATCGTGGTATTGTTCGCCCGGCTTCCCAGGATGTCCATGCCTGTTGCCTGATCGCTTACCGCGCCTATGGCAACAGATGCCCACAGGATAAGTATGCTGATCAGAATAATTTGCTCTCTCAAACCTTTCGCCCCCTTTTATAATTAAGTCTATTAAAATGTCTTGGAAGTAGAAAAACCTTTTGTTGCAGCGCAAAACATTAAATTCCCACCGGGAAAATTGGGGACCTATGAAACTGATTTATGTGGCCGGCAAAGGAGGCGTGGGCAAAAGCGTCTGCTCGGCAGCTTCCGGCATCTGGAAAGCGCGTCAGGGCAAGGATACCCTGGTCTTCTCCATGGACCCGGCCCACTCGCTCTCGGATATCTTCGACATCGATCTGGGCAGCAAGCCAAGAAAGATCCGCGAGCATCTCTATGCCTATGAGCCCGACCTCGCCGAAGAGGCGCGGGGCTTCTTTCGCAGGTACAAGAACATCTTCACAGCTCTTTTCGGTCTCTTCGAGGTGGAGGTAAAACCCGAGGACTTCGGGAACATGCCCGGCATCTCCGAACTGATCTTCATGGACAAATTAAACGACATCTACGTGGAGAAGCAGTACGACTTTGTGGTCATAGACTCGGCGCCAACCGCCATGGTCCTGCCTTTGCTGCAACTGCCCTCCATCACCACCGGATTTGTCACAAAAGTGCTGGGCATGAGAAATAGATGGATGGGTGTGCTTGACCTTCTGCAGCCGGGTTTTGCCGACAATATACTCTCTGAAGTTCGGATCATGCGCCAGAAAGCCGAGACCATGCGTAACGCCCTGCTCGATCCGGAGGCGGCCAGCATCACTATTGTTACCATCCCCGAAAAAGCGGCCGTGGAGGAGAGCAGACGCCTGATTGAGACGGTAGAGTCGCACGGAGTTTTTGTCTCTTCCATTATCATCAACCACGTGATCAAAGACTGCGACTGCCGCTTTTGCCGGGAGAAGAAGGCATCCCAGACCTCTTATATCCAGGAGCTAAGGGACCGCTATCGGGAAAAGCGCATCACAATCTTACCCGACTACGGAGGAGAGGTATTGGGAGAAGGCCTCTTGCAGGTGGCAGAGGACCTCTATAAAAATGGGGCGCTGAAAATCTAAAAACATCACTAAATGTATGAACTGGGCAAAGGTCCGGGGATGGTACGTGAAGCTGGACCGTACCCAAAATGAAGATGGTAACCCCTCACTGGTTAACGCAAATCCGTAACATTAGACATCGAGTACCCAAGTACCCACTGTAACTGCCTAAAGTAAATCAAACTTCGTGCGGCCCGAAGCATACCCCATCCCTTTAGGGTGGGGTGGCCGCACGCCGTTTGATTTTAGGTGAAAAAATCTCGCTTAATGCAGGTATTGGTGCAGTATTAGTTGTCGCTGGCGGAATTCTTATTGCACTGGGATAAATAGACTAAGATTACGACAGGTAACGATTGGCCTATAATTGGGCCTAGCACAAGCCGGACTGGCGGAGCAAGCAATAGGCCAGATATCTAGAGGTACGTGATTGGCTCCTCCAAGGGACGCTGTGGATCGGTGTACTCCTGCCTAAGACTCGATTACGATATTCTCAGGTTATTCTTTGGCGAAACCAGCCTCGATTTTTGCATGGAAATATTCGCAGTCAAGAGACGCGGCTACGTTTCCCCATCCACACGTGGAGGGAAACTCCGCCGCTGCCCCGCGTTTAGTTGCCTGCGAAAAAAAAGGATGTAGCACCTTCTTTAGATCCATTACAGACCTATTAATTCCTCCTGAAACAGGGAAAAATCCAGGTAATGCTACATTTCTGAGTCCGGAGACAAAATTTGGGATAATATAGCGGTGATAAGAGGCAATATCATCTTCTTTAGAGAAGGAAACGGGGGATCTGATATATAGAAAAAAATGCGTCTTAGCTTGTCGATAGACGCATTTTGGATTTTAAATTTTCTTGAAAGTTAGCGGCAATAATGAGCTCTATTGGAAACAGATAAAACCCAAATTTTATATAGCATTGTTCTCATCCATGGGCAGTATGAAAGTTTTTATCAGTTCTCCTGTCAAAGGATTCGAAAAAATCAGGAGGACATGTAAAAAAGAATTAGATCATTTGGGATTAGACTATTTCATTTCTGAGTATGAAGGAAGCTATCCCTATGGATCATCCACGAATGTTTGCTTAAGGGAAGTCGATACTTGTGATATCTTTGTCCTATTATTAGTGAAGAAATATGGTTTTATTATCCCTGGTTTTAACCTATCTCTAACCGAAATGGAGTTCGATAGAGCAGTTGATAAAAGAAAGCCCATATTGGTTTATAAAATAGAATATCTTGACTATGAAGAGCGTCAAAAAATATTTATAAAAAAAGTTGAAGATATCAAAAACGGCCGGTTTAGAGGGTTTAAAATAAAAGAATGTAAAGAGCTCAAGAAGCGTCTAGCCTGTGATATTGTAAAAAATCAAAAAGAAGCTGACGGAAGTATTTCGGATATACTTAATAATTATATTACACAAAAAATGAAATTTTTTAGCAAAACAATATGGCCTTATGATATTGATGAACGATCCTTCATAAATATAATTGATATTGCAAACGGAGATTTGCTCGATATATCTATCGATAATTTGCAGAATAAGGTTTCTTCATCCGATGATTGCGATTGTTTGTCTTATATAGAACAACAAATTTATAATGGATCAATGATTTGTGTTGGATACTACGGGATGGGCAAATCAACAATTTCAAAAATGTTATTTAAAAAATGGTCCACACGAAATGACTCGTATCCGATCTTTTTGAATCTCTCTCATGTCCATTTGAAAGATTACTGCGGCAAGGGACTTGATGATAGGGTGGCTGTGGAATTCGAGAGAACGCTTTCGCAACAAATTAACGGTCAATCAATTTCAGATTATACATTTATTGGTAAAGATAAAATTCATGATGAGTTAAATAGAATGATTACTTCTCGAAAATTGCTACTAATTCTAGATGGAATTGATGAATCTATATGCGATCAAAACACAATAATTAATTTCATTAGGGATTTAAATTACAGAAATTGTCTAGTCTTTCTAACTTGTAGATTAGAATTCACACCTTTTTTCGATGCAATGAATACTTTAAGAAATTATGAAGCGGATATATATATAAAATTCACAGGCTTAAGGCTCTTGGATTGGCAAAAGCGTCAATGGGAAGAATATGCAAGAGGATTGATAGATAAGCATCCAGATAAGGAAGAATTAGCTTGACTACCTCACATTCAGTTACTATTACTAATTAACTATATTTACTATAACGCCCCCGTAATATAAAAAAGGGGGTATGATCTCTGAAATTGAATCATGAATTCTCGCAAGCAAAATTGCGAATGGTTCGTCGCACTTTGAAGAGATTGAATATCGAGTATAAAATATTTTGTCGTA
>JAPKXZ010000038.1 GCA_026394555.1 Methanothrix sp. | reverse complement strand
CTCCCCACCCTAAAGGATGGGGCTTCCTGCTTCAACGAACCGACGCTTACTTTGTACATAGGCCAAAGCCATAGGTCGGTTCTCCACAGGCTATCCCCCTCAGTCCGAGGGTTCTGATTCCCATGCTTGCATTGAGATCTCTGCAAATTATTAGACCACACCGAGAGCAGATATGTTCCCTATCTTTCAGCTTCTTGGGCACGATCTCACCACAAGCAGAACATCTCTGGCTAGTGTTATAGGGGTTAACCAATACCACGGTTTTGCCAGCTCTTTCAGCCTTGTTCACCGTGAAGCGTATTAGCTTTCCCCCCATGATATATCCTGAATATGCTTTGCAAGACAGTGGTTCTTAAGCATATTCTGGATGCTCAGATCTTCAAATACTATTATGTCAGCTGAGTTTACCAGTTTCCTTGATACCTGATGCAAAAACTCCTCGCGAAGGTTGGTTACCCTCTTTGCGATCCTGGCCAACTTTGTCTGGGCTTTCTTCCGGTTATTGGAACCCGGCTTCTTGCGGTGCAACGATTTATTGGCAGCCCGATTTTTCTTCTCAGCTTGGACATGGTACTTTGGATAGTCGAAGTACTGACCGTCCGAAGTTACGGCTGCATGAGTGATGCCAAGGTCCACTCCGATCGCGGTCTTGGGCTTCAGCTTGGTTGGATTCTCAAGCTCGGTCGCAAATATGACATACCATGCATTTGTCTTATCTCGCTTGATGGAACAGGTTTTGATCCTGCCCACAATAGGCCTATGCACAAAGGTTCTAATGCCGCCGGAAATTTTTGAGAGTATCAGCCGAGAGCCGTTCAGCTTGAACCCAGATTGAGGATAGGTAACCGAGCTATAACGGTTAATGGACTTGAACCGGGGGTAGCCTTTCTTTCGAGCACCTTCGCGAACTCTTCGAAAGAAGTTATCAAAGGATTTCTGGAGCCTCCTCAAGACATCCTGTTCGACCTGAGAATGGACGGCATTGAGGTAAGGATTGGACTGTTTCTCAAAGACCAGCAAAGCTGCCTGATCTTCGTAAGATCTGGTTATGCCTTCACGTTCCCAGGCATTTTTGCGATCAGCAAGTGCTTTATTCCAAAGATGCCTGCAGGTATCCAGCGTTAAGGCCAATTGTGCTTCTTGTTGCCTGTTTGGATATAGCCGGAACTTGTAGGCAGTTTTCATATTAACTTAATAGGGTCGTTCCATGCTATATTAAGTCAATTAGTGCGCAGCGAAAGTAATCATGACAGGGGTACGATTCATCCCCCGCCTGAAGTCTGGGGTATTCTCTACCCCTGTACCCCAACAAGATAAATATCGTAATTGATGGGAGAGCCGGATCGGCAATCCGGCTCGTATTCCAAATATCAAACTGTGATCTTGCTCTTGACGATGTACTTGACCAGCTCCGGACCGATTCTGGCCTTCTTCTGAATCTGATTGGATACATCGTCCATGCTGGCACCGTTGGCGGCCAGGGAGCGGATCTCTTCCATGGTGGTGTCGTCTACGGTGAAGTACTCATCCAGATCCTTTCGGTGGCCCCAAACATCTCCTTCCAGAAGCTCAATGCCCTGCATGTCCAGAAATACCTGGATGGCATTGGACATGGTCTTGCGGTAGGAGGGTGGTACCTGAATCATCCTCAGCCGGGGGCATCTCTGCATCAGATTGAGGAAGTCTACATTGCTGGCCCGAAAAGCCAGATGAACAGTCTTTTCATTAGGGTTGAGATTTGGAATCTCATTTCTTGCGCTCACAACTCTAAGTCTCATAGATTCTCCTATTTACTAAATAATGTATCCTAGTATTAATAGACGCTTTAGATGGACACATATGTATAGAACGATATCATTCGTCCCTATTCATGTTAACAAAACAAATCTTGCCGGCTTTTGAAGTACTAATTTTGACAAAACCAAGACTAATATAAATATAACATAACAGATATTCTCGCTGGTCTAAAGGAAACAAGGCAAAGCAACGCTTTACGTTTTGCTCTTATTTCTTCAAAAAGCTGCCCATTTTTGCTTTCGACCTTCAGGACAACTATTGGCAATAATAAAAAGAAAACAGCTACGAAAAAAAGCAAGTATCCTTAAATTCAAAATTGAGAATGCAGGCAATAAATCGTGCAGACTTTCGTCGGAAACATATTCTGAGATCGCATTACTTGATGGGCTTGCCATTAGCTTTATATAACTTATCCGTGGTTGTGCTGGAGAATTAATAATCAAAAGGCGATGGGGTTTTAAAGAAGAGGGACCGTATAGGAGAAGATCATCATGGGCAGGGTTAAGCTTACAGACACGGTTTTTAGGGATGCACACCAGTCTCTTCTGGCCACCAGGATGAGGACCAGGGACATGCTACCCATAGCAGAGAAGATGGATCAGGTTGGTTTCTTCTCATTGGAAACATGGGGCGGAGCGACGTTCGATACCTGCATTCGGTATCTGAACGAAGATCCCTGGGAAAGGCTGAGGGCATTAAAAAAGGCCATGCCTAATACTCCGATGCAGATGCTGCTTCGCGGGCAGAACCTGGTCGGATACAGGCATTATGCCGATGATTTAGTGGACAAGTTTGTGCAAAAAGCGGCCACTAACGGTGTTGATATATTCAGGATCTTCGATGCTGTGAACGATATTCGCAACATGGAACGTTCCATCAAAGCTGCGAAAAAAATGGAAAAGCACGTTCAGGGTGGCATTAGCTACACCATCAGTCCTGTACATAGCAATGAGTTGTTTGCAGAGTTTGCCGTCCAGCTTGCAGAACTGGGATGCGACTCCATCTGTATCAAGGATATGGCCGGACTGATTACTCCCCAAAACGCCTACGACCTTATCCGGGCTGTGAAAAAGGAGGTCAACCTGCCGGTGAATCTCCATACGCATTGCACCAGCGGCATGGCCCAGATGAGCTACTTCCATGCCTGCCAGGCTGGGGTAGACATCTTGGATACAGCCATATCGCCTCTCTCCGGCGGCAGCTCTCAGCCCGCCACAGAGAGCCTTGTGGCGTCATTGCAGGGAACGTCCTACGATACGGGCCTGGATCTGGAACTTCTTACCGAGATCAAGAGGTACTTCGAGAAGATCATGGAGATCTATGCGCCGGTCTTCAATGCCATCTCGGCGCGCGTGGATACCAATGTCCTGATCTATCAGGTTCCGGGCGGCATGCTCTCCAATCTGGTCTCCCAGCTCATCGAGCAAAAGGCATTGGACAAGTATGATGAGGTGCTGGCCGAGATACCGAGGGTTCGAAAGGACCTGGGATATCCGCCCCTGGTCACACCCACCAGCCAGATAGTGGGCACGCAGGCAGTTCTCAATGTAATCACGGGCGACCGATACAAAATGGTCCCCAAAGAGGTCAAAGACTATGTCAAGGGCCTTTACGGAAAGTCGCCGGCTATGATCGATCCCCAGGTCAGGCTGAAGGTCCTCTGCGATGAAGAGCCCATTACGGTGCGCCCCGCAGATCTGCTGCCGCCAGAATATGAAAATGCCAAGAAAGCGGTCGATGCCCTGGGATTGGCTAAACAGGAAGAGGATTATCTTACTTATGCCCTCTATCCTCAGGTGGCTCTTAAGTTCCTGCAGGGCACGGCTGTGGAAGAGCAACTGATCAAAACGCAGCCCGCAGCAACATCGTCTGCTCCTCTGAAGGCAGAGCCCATGGCCCTTAATGTCGAGATCGATGGTGAGTCCTATCTGGTCAAGGTTGCCCCGGCCGGCATGACCCTCGCAGAGGCGCAGCCCAAAGCCCCTAAGGATGGATTAACCGTGCCCATGCAGGGCGTTATCATCCGCTACAAGGTCAAGAAGGGCGACAAGGTGGCCGAAGGAGATGCAGTAGTCGTGATAGAAGCCATGAAGATGGAGCAGAACATCTTTGCTGATAAGAACGGAACGGTAAAAGAGATCTATATCAATGAGGGGACTACCGTAACACCGGGCGACGTTTTGATGTCAATCGAATAGAGGTAAATTTCCCTCTATTCCAATATACATTTCTGCTAAAGTCTTCCACAAAGTTCTTATTTTGAAAAAATACGTTGAGAGGGAGGTTAAATCATGAGAACTAAAATCGTCTATTTCATGTTCATCTTTTTTTTATTAAGCCTTTCTTCTTTCGGTCAAGAAGATATGGCTGGCTACTGGGTCAATAAAGGCATAGCTCTAGATAACCTGGGAGATTACCAGCAAGCGATAGGCGCTTATGAGAATGCAACTCGCGCAAACTCAAGTACCCTTCATGCCTGGAATAATATTGGTCTTGATCGCCTCAGGTTGGGGAAATATAATGAGTCATTACAGGCATTTGATCAGGCATTGAATATTGATTCCAAGTTTAGCTGGGCCTGGAATAATAAAGGTCTGGCTCTGACCAGCATGGGCGAATATGAGAAAGCTATTAACGCTTTCGATAACGCTACAAAAATAGATAGTACGTATGTGAAAGCCTGGGATAATAAGGGGTTTGCTTATCTCAATCTTGGCGACTATAGCCAGGCTATAAAGGCTTTCGATGAGGCGATCAAGCAGGATCCGGGTCTAGCTTCGGCATGGAGCAATAAGGGAATTGCGCTCTTTAATATGGGCAAATACAATGAATCAATTCCGGCTTATGATCGCGCTGTGAAGATAGATCCCAAATTCGCTCAAGCCTGGAATTATAAGGGAATTGCCCTGATGAATCTTAACAGATCAAATGAAGCAATTAATGCTTTTGACAATGCAACTATTGCGGACCCTAAATTCGCGGAGGCGTGGAATAACCTTGGATTGACCCTTAACGCGGCGGGAAGATACAAAGATGCTGTAAGAGCTTTTGATAAGGCGATCGCAGCTAAAGGCGGAAAGTAAACCGGATTTTTTAAAAAAATTTTTTTTATTTATATTTATATGAATACGGTTTAAGCTTATGTGATGCAGGTCACGATTTTAATAAGAATATTTAATAGTGATTTATGTAATTATGTTCGCCTTACTGATGATATTTGATATTTTAAAAAAAACGGTAAACATACTAACTAAAAGAAATATATTCTAGTAAATAATTAGGTTTAAATGTGGCGAAATACACATACTATTATGCTGCCCGGATGGAATTTAAATAAATGTGTTATTATAATTTTAATACTACAGCTTTCGATAATTCCTACAAGTTTTGCCATTGGCGTGGGCTTCTCCGTTTCTGATAGCAGCGGAAGCGTAGGAATTTCTGATTACTACATTGTCAGCGATAGCGTTTCCGTTCATGAAAGTGGGACGGGTGGCTTTTCTCCCGCCTCAATCAGCAGCTCAAGGACGGTTTCGGGACCCGGCAGCATAAGTATGATGCAAAAATACCAGGGAAGTGGTGGCTATTCTATTCTCTAAAAATGCCTCAAATAATGCGGTGATAAGTTGCGCAGCATTATCCCCCAATACCTTGAGCGTGAGCCAGAGTGCCTCCTTCTCAAATGCCGAGCTTGTAAAATTCTGTCTTGGTGCATGTAGGGGTTCTGAATCCGTTAGGCAATACGGCATGCTCTCATACGGTTCTCTTCATATGGATCAGTTTCTTAATGTTGATGGAGGCATGGCAGTCGGAATTAATTCCGACATGGATGCCCGAAAAGCGATTGTAGGATCAAAGGCAATTGATTCTTTGGGCAGCAAGGCAGAGACCCTTGTGGAGATTTACGATGGCAAGCTGACCACAGCTCAAATTGCAAGGGTGTCAAGCCCGCCGGATAACATCATGGCCATGGCTTCGCAAAGCTCGAACTTATCTGCCCTGGCGGCAATTGCCT
Source organism: Methanothrix sp. (assembly GCA_026394555.1). GTDB lineage: Archaea > Halobacteriota > Methanosarcinia > Methanotrichales > Methanotrichaceae > Methanothrix. The sequence goes on along the minus strand of JAPKXZ010000038.1, from coordinate 31,416 downwards.
GCTCTTCGTCGAGCAGCTACACTGGAAATAAGGCAGGCGTATTGGTGGAATTGACAGATGGAAAGATGACCACCGAACAGAATGCCTGGGCAGATAAACTGGCTGTGGCAGATGAGAATTCTAAAGTGTGGGACGCACAGGGCGCATCATCATCATCATCTTACGCAAAAAATGCATTAGGAGATAAGGTCTATAGCAAAGTTTTGGTTGACCTATCCAATGGCACCTTTAATTCAAGGCAGATTGCAGTCGCCAATAATAGTCTCGATATCTGGCATCAGGCAGATGCCGGTCGAGCGTTATCCGCGACTTCATATGCGTATGCACTGGTCCATGATAGATACCTGGCACGCACATACACCAATACCAGGATGGATCTGGGCAATTTCAGCAGCAATTCGAGGGCACTTGTAAACAAGTCAAGCGATAGTGCAGCTTCTTATCAGCTTTCTAGCGCCACAAACACGCTTCTGGGAACATCAGGAACTCTTGCCCTGGAGTTTAACGGCAATAAATCCAAGACATATGCCAGAGCCTCAATGGATCATGGCAATTTTACCTCTGATCTCGCTGCAAAGGTCGATGGAAAAGGCGCTCTTGCCATGCAAAAGACCAATGCCACAGAGGCATTAACCGGCTTGGCTCTCACCCGAGCCGTCAATCGCGAGGGCGATCGGGCCAACACCAGCGTCACTGCCACCATGAACTCGGGCCGCTTCAACAACACCATGGGCGTCCTCTCGAAGGAAAATGTAAGCATCTATCACAAGGCGGATGCCTCATCCGCTCTTAGCGGCACGTCTGGTGCTCTGGCCGAGGACGAGAGCGGCAACCTGGCCCAGACGGCCGTGCAGACGAAGATGAACGGCGGTCTGTTTGATACCGTCATGGGACTGGAGGCAGGGCGATCGGGCCAACACCAGCGTCACTGCCACCATGAACTCGGGCCGCTTCAACAATACCATGGGCGTCCTCTCGAAAGACGAGAATGTCAGCATTTATCACAAGGCGGATGCCTCATCCGCTCTTAGCGGCACGTCCGGTGCTCGGGCCGAGGACGAGAGCGGCAACCTGGCCCAGACGGCCGTGCAGACGAAGATGAACGGCGGTCTGTTTGATACCGTCATGGGACTGGAGGCAGACGGCAGCGCTGCTATCTGGCAGAGGACCAATGCCACAGTGGCGTTGTCCGGCTCGGCTCTCACCCGGGCTCTCAGCAGCGAGGGGGATCGGGCCAACACCAGCGTCACTGCCACCATGAACTCGGGCCGCTTCAACAACACCATGGGCGTCCTCTCGAAAGACGAGAATGTCAGCATCTATCACAAGGCGGATGCCTCATCCGCTCTTAGCGGCACGTCTGGTGCACGGGCGAAGGACGAGAGCGGCAACATGGCCCAGACGACCGTGCAGACGAAGATGAACGGCGGTCTGTTTGATACCATCATGGGACTGGAGGCGGACGGCAGCGCTGCTATCTGGCAGAGGACCAGTGCCACGCTGGCAACTTCCGGCCAAGCTCTCACTCTCGGTCTAAGCAAGGAGGGTGACCGGGCCAACACCAGCGTTTCGGCTACAATGGACCAGGGCCACTTCAACAATACTCTGCAGGTGCATGTTGAGGATGGTCGGGTGTCCGATTATCACAAATTCAACGCCACCGAAGTATTAACCGCTAAAAAGAGCGGTCAGGTTCAGGATAGCCTCGGCAATAAGTCATCTGTTGCTGCTGCCTTGATAATGGACCGCGGCCAATTTGATGGCGTAATGGATCTGTATGTCGATGAAGGAGCGGAAATATACCAAAACTTGAAGGCTGAAAAAGTCCTGTGGGGAACGGACGGCGCTCATTCCGAGGATGCAAACTCTCACAAGGCAGATTCAAGCCTGACAATAACTAACGGCATGTTCTCAAACGAGATTTTGGCCAGGGCGATGAGCAATGCCACAATTGATCATAATTTCTATGCCCGTGCCGATCTCATCCGTGCCAATGTGAGTGCGTGGCGGCCAGGTGAACAGAGTCGCATCAACACCACAGTTTCCATAAATAATGTCAAGCCTGCAACATTGCAGGGACTGCAGACCGCGGACTCGAACAGCACCGGTACACAGACGAATCAGTACATCCGGGCCAGGGGCATGATTAACAGCGAGGTGAGATCCTACAGTGATGGCCTGACCTCTAACTCTGATTTGAATTACAACAGCGTTGGTGTGGACTCTCATCTCTGGGCGGCCACCAATGCATTGCATGCCAATTCGGATCGCTGGACGATCTTCTATCTCGACGATGATGTGGGAACTGAGAGCATCCAGTCCTCGGTTGATGAGGCATTCGACCATCCGACGACTGAAAATCCAACGAGATTCGATACCATCAGAGTGTTCGAGGGAGAGTATCGTGAGAACGTAAAGGTCGATAAATCATTGCATATCATCGGCAACGGCACGGACAAAACCATTGTTGATGGCGAGAATAAGGGCAGAGTCTTTGAGGTGGGTTTGATCGATCCCTCAAAGGTTGTGACCATTTCCTATATGACGATATGGAATGGAACAGCTCCTACGGACTTTTTCGGCGATGCAAGAGGTGGCGCAATTTATAACAAGGCCGATCTTACCCTAATCGGCGTAAATGTCACGGGAAGCACTGCCAGAGGTCTGGATAAGATCAATGCTAACAAGGGCGGGAGCGCATATGGCGGCGGCATTTATAATGAAAATAACCTGACGCTCATCGCAACTAATATATTCAACAATAAGGCCATCGGCGGCGATGCCGTGGGATTAAATATGACGGGCCAGGACGGAAACGATGCCAATTCTGGTAATTCTTCAGATAATCCCTCTAATCAGGTCACCTTCAGCCTTAGCGTCGGGCCATTTGGGTATAGTTACAGCCCAGGAGACTTCAATCATGATAAAACTTATTCCCGAAGTTATCAGATGGGCTTTGTCCAGAATCAGATAGACCGGTACAATGCCGGACGGTCTGATAAGAAGGCTAACCCCAATAGTATTCTCTTCAACAATTCAGACGGAACTTTGATCGATTGGGGAAGCAATGATTTCAATCAGGCCGCCTATGATGCGGGCTATTCGGCAAGCTCAGGCTCATCGTACTGGGCTGCGGATTTCTACAACTTCACGAACAGTGCGAACAATCTGCCAATAATACTCACTGCATCCGATGCCGGCAGCGGGAATGATGGTGGTAATGCCTCTGGATCATCGACTGAGGGCACATCCGCAACCGGGCTTGATGCCATTGGAGGAGATGCTTTTGGCGGCGGCATATACAGCAACTCCCGGTTGACTTTGATCGAGTCCGCTATTTACATGAATCTGGCCCAGGGCGGCGACGGCACCGGCGGCAACGGTATGGGCGGGGTGGGCGGTAACGGCGGCAACGGTGGCAGTGGAAGCAATGGTGGATTTGGCTTCTTCCATGGAGGCAACGGCAAGTCGGGTGGCGCCGGAAATGCCGGCGATACTGGAGGAAACGGCATCGGTGGCAATGGATCTGGCGGCAGTGCTTACGGCGGCGGCATTTACAGTGAAGGCATTGTGGCCATGATAAAAAGCCAGGTCACCAATAATCTTGCTTTGGGCGGCAACGGAATTGGCGGAATGGGCCGGGGCGCCGTCGGCGGCAATGGAGGCTATGGAGGCAATGGCGGAGAAGGCGGAGACAGCGTATTTTCTGCTGGAAAAGGAGGCAAAGGCGGAGATGGTGGTGCGGGTGGTGCAGGTGGTTCAGGCACCGGCGGCAATGGTTACGGCGGCGAAGCGATTGGCGGAGGCATCTATAGCAAGGGCGATCTCACTGCGATAAGCAGCGATATTTCCAGCAATTTGGCTCGAGCCGGCAACGGTACCGGCGGCATAGGTTATGGCGCCAAGGGCGGAACCGGTGGAGCTGGTGGCAGAGGCGGCGACGGCGGGGGAGCCATTGTTGGCAAAGACGGTGGCTGGGGCGGCCTGGGTGGTCATGGCAGCCAAGGTGGATTGGGCCAGGGCGGCGATGGCTTCGGCGGCAATTCAACCGGTGGCGGCATTTACAGTGAAGGCAATGCTGGCCTGTCTTATTCCAGTATAAAGGATAATGCAGCAATAGCAGGCAATGGATTTGGCAAAAACGGCTATGGCGGCAATGGCAGCGATGGCGGCCATGGCGGCGATGGCGGCAAGGGCGGCGGCGGCATCTGGGGCGGCGATGGAGCCGGCATAACTGATGGAGGAGATGCCGGAGATGGCGGCAGCGGCAGCAGCGGCAAAGGTTATGGCGGAGACGTCTCAGGCGGGGCCATCTATAGCAAAGGGACTCTTAACCTTGATTCCAGCGTGGTATCCGGCAACATGGCCGTAGGAGGAACGGGCACCGGCGGCTATGGCACCGGTGGTTGGGCTGGCATTCAGGGAACGCACGGTGAGCAAGGAAATGATGGATGGGGCTTGCTGCAATGGATCGGCAAGCTCTTTGTGGGCTCGAAGGGTAATAAGGGTCCAAATGGTCTGAATGGCGCACCGGGCGGCGAGGGCTATGGTGGCGAAGGCTATGGTGGCGATGCTCTGGGAGGCGGCGTCTACAGTGATGGCACTATGGTTCTTGCCGATAGCAGCATCGTCAATAACCTGGCCCGGGGTGGAACCGGCCAGGGTGGGGAAGGAAAGGGCATAGATGGCTCTGGAGCCCAAGATGGCGATGATGGCGGTAAAGGCGGCTCGGCGGCCGTGGTCGGCGCAGACGGCGGGCCGGGAGGAAATGGCGGCAATGGCGGCAATGGCGGAGACGGCTATGGCGGCAACGGCACCGGCGGAAAGAGCTACGGTGGCGGCCTGTATGTTATAGGAAGCATTGCACCTTCCAACGGCACACTATCAGGCAATGTCGCAGAAGGCGGCCAAGGAATTGGTGGAAGCGGCATTGGTGGCGATGGCGGCAATGGCGGCAGTGGTGGCAGAGGCGGCGATGGCGCTACATTTGGAATAATTAAGGGAGGAAATGGTGGCCAGGGCGGTCAGGGCGGTCAGGGCGGCCTGGGAGGCACTGGTTATGCCGGTCAGAGCGTGGGCGGAGATGCCCTGGGTGGCGGCATTTACAATAACGGTGATCTGGATCTGAGTCATTTCCGTGTTGCTGACAACATTGTGCGGGGCGGCGGCGGCATTGGAGGAAATAGTAACAGTGGAAATAGCGGTCAGGGCGGAGCCGGAGGCTATGGCGGCAATGGTGGTGCCAGCCTCCTGCCGGTAGGCAACGGCGGAGGCGACGGTGGCGCTGGCGGTCAGGGCGGCCAGGGTGTAGCAGGCATAGGCGGCTATGGTCAGGGCGGCCAGGCCAAAGGCGGAGCCATTTATACAGAAGGCAAACTCACTCTTACTGATAGCAGCATAACCGGTAATCTGGCAGAAGGTGGCGTTGGCCGGGGCGGCAACGGTTATGGCGGCGATGGCGTCAATGCAGGCGAAAATGGTGTGGCTGGTGATGTAGGCTGGAGTCTTACTACCCAGGATGTCTACAAGAAAGGTAGAGACGGCCGTAACGGCAAAGATGGCGTACTCGGCGCAGAGGGCCGGGGCGGCAACGGAACCGGTGGCCAGGCACTGGGCGGCGGAGCCTATGCAGCAAGCGATCTGACCCTAGTCCGCACGGAAGTATCCAACAATACTGCCAGAGGCGGCGCCGGCCGGGGCGGCCAGGGTGTGGGCGGCCAGGGAAGCAACGGCTACAGTGCTCTACAAGGAGAGGACGCTATTGCCGATGGCACTGTGCTTGGCATTGTTAATGTCGGAATCGGCATTGGCGTAGGCGGCGACGGTGGTGCCGGCGGCGCAGGCGGCCAGGGTGCGAATGGCTATGGCGGCAAGGGCATTGGTGGATATGCCATTGGCGGCGGCGCTTATTCTCTGGGCAAGACGGTCATAGATGACTCCGTGATCGTTCATAACTCTGCAATTGGGGGAGAAGGAGCAGGCGGAGATGGTATTGGCGGCAACGGCGGAGCTGGCGGCCAGGGCGGCGCAGGCGGATATGGTGCGGGCATTTCCGAATATGGCTTTTTGAGCCTCTTCGGCTTCAGCTATGGCGAAGGTCGGGGCGGCGCAGGCGGAATTGGTGGCCTGGGAGGTGCCGGTGGCTATGGATATGGAGGAAACGGCGAGGGCGGCGCCTCTTTCGCAGGCGTGTATTCCAGTGGTAATTTGTCAGTTCAGGATACCCTAGTGACTGAGAACTCTGCGGAGAGTGGCAGCGGCATCGGTGGCTCGGGCCGGGGCGGCGCGGCCGGCGAGGGCGGCGCAGGCGGTCAGGGTGGCGAAGCGTACTCTAAGGTTGATATGAAAAGCATCACCGGATTTGCAGTTGGTGTCGGTGAAGCTAAAGGCGGCGCGGGCGGCCAGGGCGGTGCTGGCGGTGCCGGGGGCATTGGTCAGGGAGGAAACGGCCGAGGCGGAAATGCTTCGGAAGATAGCCTGTCCAGCTCCACCAACCTTACGATCGACGATAGCCGGATTCTGGGCAATGTTGCCAGTACGGGTTCAGGTATCGGCGGCAATGGCACGGGCGGCTCAGGCGGCCAGGGTGGCGCAGGCGGCAACGGCGGTCGCGGCTCCAGTGATGTCACGGTTGGATCTATAGGTTTGATTAGCATCGATGGCGCGGCAGCTCTTGGTCAGGGTGGCGCAGGCGGCAACGGTGGCATTGGCGGAAGCGGCGGAGACGGTATAGGTGGATTTGGCTCTTACGGGGCAGTCTCTAATGTGTCGTTCTTATCTTACTATCTGGCACCGGTAACGATGAGCGGTGTAACCATCTCCGGCAACCGGGTCATGGGTGGCGACAGTGTAGGTGGAAGCGGACAGGGCGGAGATGCAGGTTCCGGAGGTGCCGGCGGTAAGGGTGGAAGCGCAGCATGTGATGCTTTCAGCGGAGCTGGCAGCCTGATATTCAGCGGGTCCTTCGCAGCCGCAGCAAGAGATGCTGGTGACGGCGGAACAGGTGGCGCCGGCGGCAACGGCGGCAATGCCGTAGGACGATCTGCTACCGGAGGCGATGCAGTAGGCGGCGGAATATACAACGATGCCGATCTCACTTTGCAGGACAGCCGCGTCATCGATAATTCTGTAATCGGCGGCCTAGGAAAGGGCGGAAGCGCTCTTGCCGGCAAAGGCGGCCAGGGTGGCACGGGCGGAGATGGCGGCGATGTTGAAGGTGGCTTTACCAGCGGTGACAGCTTCGCAGTCGTCGCCAGTGTTGCGGTCTCTGTAAGCAAAAATGATGCAGGATCGGGCGGTCAAGGTGGTGCCGGAGGCGATGGCGGATCGGTCAGCGCCGGAAACGGCACGGGTGGATCTGCCATTGGTGGAGGAATATTCAATAAGGGGACCATATCCCTGCAGAATAGCAGCGTATCCGGCAATTCTGCTCTGGCGGGAGCAGGAATTGGTGGAGACGCCGTCGGAGGCTCCGGCGGCAATGGCGGCAACGGCGGCCAGGGAGGCAGTAGCACAGGAAGCGTTGACGTAACCATCGGCGCTGCAGGCATTGTCGGTGCTGCAATCGATGTTGGCATCAATGAGGCAAATTCCGGAGGCGACGGCGGCGCAGGCGGAATGGGCGCGTCTGCGACCGGTGGAGCCGGCAAGGGCGGCCAGTCAAAGGGAGCCGGCATCTATAACGAAGGCCTGTTAGGGAGCGCTGAAAACTCGGTTATCATCCATAATGCGGCGCTGGGCGGAGATGGCGTAGGTGGGTCCGGCCAGGGCGGCTCCGGCGGTTCGGGCGGCCAGAGCGGCGATGGTGGAATTGCAAACGGGACCGTCACGGTGACTGGAGGCGCTGGTACCGTAGGTGCAAGCGTAAGAATCGGTGTTAATTCTGCAGGAAATGGCGGAAGCGGCGGATCGGCTGGGTCCGGCGCATCTGGGGAAGGCGGAGAAGGATTGGGCGGAGATGCCACAGGCGGCGGCATCTATAGCACAACAAGCCTCCAGCTATCTGATTTCGATATACTGGAGAACCTCGTCCGGGCAGGCTCAGGTACCGGCGGAAACGGTCGGGGTGGAGCCGGTGGTCTGGGTGGTAACGGTGGAACAGGCGGCGCCTCCACTGGCGGTGTAAATGTTGCCGCAGGAATAGGCGCGGTTGGCGTTGGCGCCAATGTTGGAGTCCTGGAAGGAGGCGATGGCGGCCAGGGCAATGCCGGTGGCAGCGGCGCTCAGGGCCTTGCCGGCCAGGGAACCGGCGGCTCAGCCTCATCAGGAGGAATCGCCGGCCTGTCCGACATCAGCCTGCTCCGGGCAGATGTATCGAGAAATTCCGTTATTGGTGGAAACGGCCTTGGCGGCAGCGGCCAGGGAGGCAATGGCGGCGCGGGCGGCGCAGGCGGCAGCGGCGGAAATGCCAGCAATGGTGTAGATGTAACAGTGGGCGCAGGAGCCGTGGGCGTCGGCGCAAATGTGGGCGTTAATACGGCTGGAGACGGCGGCGCGGGAGGCAATGGAGGCGCGGCAGGCAGCGGTTATGGCAAAGAAGGCTTCGGCGGCTCGGCAATCGGCGGCGGCATCAACGGCAGTGGCCAGATAACTCTGAATTCATCAAATGTACTGGATAATATTGTTAAAGCCGGCAACGGAACAGGCGGCTCTGGTACTGGCGGCGAAGGCGGCCCGGCGGGACAAGGTGGCGCCGGTGGCAATAGCACTGGCGGAGTTAGCGTTTCCATAGGAGCTGGCGGAGTCGGCACAGGCATAGGCGTGAGCGTTCTTAACGCCGGCGAAGGGAACCGGGGCGGCAGCGGCGGCAAAGGCGGAGCGGGCCGGGGTGCTGATGGTTTAGGTGGAGATGCACAGGCAGGCGGCATCTATAGCGGCGACGTTCTGAGCATTGTAGATTCTATCATCGCTAGCAATTCTGCTCAATCGGGCTATGGCTCCGGCGGCAATGGCCGGGGCGGCAACGGCGGCGCAGGCGGCAATGGCGGCTCTGGCGGAAGCACACTGGGCGGAGTCGATATCGCAGCAGGAGCAGGAGTCGTGGGTGTAGGCGCCCAAATCGGATTTAAGATGGGTGGCGATGGTGGCGCTGGCGGATCAGGAAGCAATGGCGAAATCGGCAGCGCTGGGAAAGGATCCGGTGGAAAAGCATCCGCAGGCGGCATATCTACTCAATCTACGATCTCTCTGATCAGGTCCAATGTTACTGACAACAATGTTCTGGGCGGAGGCGCTCTGGGAGGAAATGGCACAGGCGGCAACGGAGGAGACGGCGGAAACGGGGGCCTGGGCGGCAGCGGCATTGATGGCGTCAATATTGCGTTGGGAGGGGGAGTTGTTGGCGTTGGTGCGACGGTAGGTGCCAACACCGGAGGAGATGGCGGCTTGGCAGGAAACGGCGGCCATGGTGCCTATGGATATGGCGGATATGCCACGACGGCAGATGCCTCTGCGGGCGGCATTTTCAGCCGACTGGATGCTGTGTTGCAGCAGTCGCGCATTTTAAGAAATAATGTGGTAAGCGGGGACGCAATTGCCGGCACTGGCCAGGGCGGCAATGGTGGAAACAGCGGCTCCGGCGGCAGCGGTGGCGATGCCCGGGGAGGCGTCAATATACCCGTAGGCGGCGGAGTGGTTGGCGTTGGGGCAAATGTGGTTGTCAATGTTGCCGGCAATGGCGGCTCGGGCGGCTATGGCGGCACTGCGGGCAACGGGCATGGCGGAATGGCTACCTCAGGAAATGCTCTTGGCGGAGGTATCCAAGGACTGGCCAGGATAGAGCTGCAAGAGTCCAATGTTATTGGTAATTCTGCTGCAGGCGGAAGTGCAATTGGCGCATCAGGGCTGGGCGGAAACGCCGGAAATGGCGGTAGTGGCGGTGCGGGAGGCAATGTCGATGCTGGCGTCAATGTAGCTGTAGGTGGTGGAGTTGTAGGAGTTGGCGCCGACATCGGAGCAGGCGTAGCCGGTCAGGGCGGCTCAGGCGGTCAGGGCAACTATGCAGGCAGCGGATATGGTGGAGAAGGATCGGCAGGGGATGCTCTGGGCGGGGGCATCTATGGCCAGTCGGAAGTTAGCATCACCGAATCTGAGATCACTGGCAATTATCTGTCGGGCGGCAATGGCCAGGGCGGCAGCGGCTTTGGCGGCAATGGCGGCCTGGGCGGCAAGGGCGGCAATGGCGGAACCAGCCATGGCGGCGTGGATGTGGCCTTTGGAGCCGGACTGGTAGGAGTTGGCGGAAATATTGGCGTTTATACAGGAGGAGACGGTGGGTCAGGTGGCCACGGCGGCTCCACAGGAACCGGATATGGAAGTGCCGGCAGCGCAGGTGACGCTCTGGGTGCAGGTGTTTACAGCAAGGGCTTGCTGGATCTGACCCAGGTCAATCTCACCAGGAACATTGCTACTGGCGGCTGGGGCAGCGGAGGCAGTGGCAAGGGCGGCAATGGCGGCTCGGGCGGGTCCGGCGGCAACGGCGGTGACGTCGAAGGCGGCGTCACGGTATCGGCAGGCGCAGGCGAAGTAGGGGTAGGCGCGTCAATTGGCATTGCAGTCGCAGGCTCGGCCGGATCGGCAGGCAATGGAGTCGCAGGCACTAATGGGCTTGGGGGCCAGGGCACTGGCGGAAAAGCCCTGGGCAGCGGGGCGTACATCGATCACAACGATCTAACTATGAACCAAGTCCGCATTTCTGAGAATCGTGCCGTAGGCGGCCAGGGCAGCGGCGGCCGCGGCTCGGGTGGCGACGGCGGCAGCGGAGGCAATGGCGGCAAAGGAGGAGACGCCATCGGCGGGGTCCTGGCATCAGCAGGCGCCGGGCTTGTGGGGGTGGGTGCAAATATCGCAGCCAATACCGCAGGCAGCGCCGCTGACGGTGGACAGGGAGCGTCAGGCAGCTTTGGTACAGGTGGCATCGGTGAAGGCGGAGACGCAAAAGGAGGCGTCTATGGCTACACCGGCAGCCTGACAGAGACTGGCACCATAATGAACAATGATACAGACATGGCAGGCAGCGGCATCGGCGGAGCAGGCCAGGGCGGCAATGGCGGCAGTGGCGGCCAGGGCGGCAACGGCGGCAGCGCTGAGGCAGGCATCAACGTTGCCGCTGGAATGGGCGAGGTTGGTGTAGGTGCGAACGTGGCCGTAACCGTAGCCAGATCAGGAAAAGACGGCGGTAACGGTGGAAATGGCGGCGACGGAATTGGTGGATCAGGCAGCGGCGGCAAAGCAATCAGCGGCTCATACCTCAATGACGAGCTACAGAGCAGCCCGGCCTTCGGAAATGTGGCAAAAGGCGGCGCCGGAATTGGTGGTGCCGGCACAGGCGGTGCTGGAGGTGCCGGTGGTGCTGCAGGAGATGGCGGAAGCGCAAATGGAGGCATCACCGTTGCTTTGGGCGCGGGCGAGGTCGGAGTAGGAGCCAGCATAAGCGTCAATACGGCAGGAGATGGCGGCAACGGCGGCAACGGCGGCCTGGGCGGAGAGGGCAAAGGCGGCAGCGGCCTGGGCGGAGACGGCATATCTCATATCCTGGTTGCCGGCGATAATCTGGTTCTTTCAGGCTTTATTGCATCAGATAGCAAAGGCATGGGCGGGGCCGGTATTGGCGGCAACGGCACGGGCGGCTCGGGCGGAGTTGGCGGAGAGGGCGGCAAAGGTGGCGGCTCGGATGGCGGAATTAGCGTCAACGCCGGTATAGGAGATGTTGGTGTAGGTGCCAAGATCGGCGTCAATGTAGCAGGAGCAGGCGGAAACGGAGGCGATGGTGGCAGCGCCAACGATGGAACGGGAGGCATCGGCACAGCAGGTCATGCAACCAGCGGAATACTGTTCCAGGGCTCCAACCTCAAGCTGGCCAATGGCTCTGTGAATGGAAATAGCGCTATTGCCGGCGAGGGTAGAGGCGGCAGCGGAATTGGCGGCAACGGCGGCCAGGGTGGTGCAGGCGGCAAGGCAGGCCTCGTCGATGGCGGCATCTCAGTTGCAGCCGGTGTTGGAGGAACGGCAGGAGTAGGCGCGGACGTCGGTTTCAACGTAGCAAAAGACGGAGGCAATGGCGGCAACGGCGGCTCTGCAGGCGAAGGCCGGGGTGGATCCGGAAAAGGAGGATCTGCCACGAGCGGATTGGTCTATGAGGGAGACAATCTAGCGCTTGAGAATTACAATATCAATGAGAATACCGCTCAGGCCGGACAGGGCGTGGGTGGAGATGCTGCCGGTGGCCGGGGCGGCTTTGGAGGCTCAGGAGGAGAAGGCGGCATTGTTAAGGGAGCCGTTACCGTAGCTACTGGAATCGGTGGAACAGCAGGCATTGGTGCCCATGTCGGCATCAATATAGCTGGAGACGGCGGCAATGGCGGCTTTGGCGGCCTCGGAGGCGACGCCTTGGGAGGCAACGGCACGGTAAGCAATTCCCTGCTAAGCGGCAAGTACAGCTCTTTTGCCGGCCTCTACAGCCAGGGCGCAAGTATTACTGTCGATAACAGCAGCATCGAGAAGAACTCTGCCACGGGCGGAGCCGGCAAGGGCGGATCCGCTAATGCCGGTGCAGGCGGCGTTGGCGGCCTTGGCGGGCGGGGCGGCACTGTTGAAGGTGGAGTGAGCGTTCCTGTGGGCGGCGGCGGCACCGTGGGTGTGGGCGCTGACATCAGCGTCAATACCGCAGGCAAAGGAGGAGACGGCAACTTGGGCGGCCAGGGCGGCAGCGCCATTGCTGGCAGCGGCATTGGCAGCCAAGCCTTCGCCGGAATTTACACATCCAGCGGCAGCATAAATGCAGACAACAGCAGCATCCAGTTGAACTCTGCCACGGGTGGAGACGGCATTGGCGGACATGCATATGGCGGCGCAGGTGGAAATGGCGGAGAAGGCGGAGAAGGCGGCAACGTGACCGGCGAGATTGTGGTCTCCGTCGGTCTGGGTGGAAAAGTAGGAGTCGGCGCGAACGTAGGCGTCAGCGTTGCCGGCAGTGGAGGCTCGGGCGGAGCCGGAGGGGCAAGCGGTCTGGCCACGGGCGGAAAGGGCGAAGGTAATAGTGCTGCAAGCGGCATTTACAGCCAGAGCGGCAATGTTGCCCTAATCAACAGCTCTCTTATGCAGAACAATGCCTGGGGCGGAAACGGAATAGGAGGCTTTGCCACGGGCGGCAATGGCGGCTCTGGAGGCGACGGTGGAGATGCGGGCGACCTTCGCGGAGGCGTCAGGGTTGGTGTTGGTGCAGGAGAGAAAGTTGGTGTGGCTGTCGGCATTGGAATAAAGACCGGTGGCAGTGGCGGCTTTGGCGGAGCAGGCGGTTCGGGCGCGGATGGCCTGGCGGGAGATGGCCTTGGCCAGGATGGCCTTAGCGGAGCCTACAGTCGTGATGGCGATATTATCCTGTCCGGGAGCAATATCACCTCTAACTCTGCCTGGGGCGGCAGAGCTACTGGTGGCAAGGGAATGGGCGGAACCGGAGGCAAGGGTGGAGAAGGAGGCAGCGGCAGCGACATCCATGGCGATACTATCATCAGTGGCGCAATAGGCGATAAAGCCGGAGTTGGCCTTAGCGTGGGCGTCAATGTGGCCAGCTCGGGTAGCCAGGGCGGCAATGGCGGCATTGGCGGCAGCGGCACTGCTGGAAATGCTTATGCCGGCGAAGGCGCTGCGGGGGCCGTAAGCCGGAATGGGGCCGTAGACATGACCTACAGCATGGTCGAATCGAACTATGGCCAGGGCGGCTCAGCTCTAGCCGGAGAAGGTATCGGCGGCAATGGCGGAAATGGCGGCAGCGGTGGTGCTGGTGGCTCGGCATTCGGAGGCTCCAACATTGGCGCCGCCATAAGCGGCAACGTAGGCGTGGGCGGCGGAGTTGATGTTACTGTCAGTGGAAAAGGTGGCAATGGCGGCTCCGGCGGCAATGGCGGAAAAGGCACAGGTGGCGAGGCAATCGGTGGCCAGGGAATAGCTGGCGTTTATGGAAAGGCGCATTTGATCAACTCAAGTGTTAGCCATAATTCTGCGATCAGTGGCGACGCCAATGGCGGAAGCGGCCAGGGCGGTAGTGGTGGCAATAGCGGTGCCGGCGGCTCTGGTGGGTATGTTAAGGGCGGCACAAATGTTGGTGCTGGCCTGACTGCGAACATGAAATCTAACGGGACTGCTGTAGGCATTGGCGTTGGCGTTGTAGTTGCCGGTGCCGGTGGCTCGGGAGGCAGCGGCGGCAATGGCGGAAATGGCCTGGGTGGAGAAAGCACGACACTCTCCAGCTTCAGCGGCATTTATGCGCCGCAGGGTGATGTTGAGCTCATCAACTCCACCGCCTCAGGAAATGATGCCTTGGGCGGAAAATCGACTGGCGGAGATGCGGCTGGCGGCCAGGGCGGCAATGGCGGTCGGGGAGGCGATGGCGGAGATGCTGATGGCGGCGCCAATATTGGAGCGGCAGCGTCCGTTAAGATCAAAGAGGAAGGTACAGGCGTTGGAGTGGGCCTTGGAGTTACCGTCGCCGGAAACGGAGGCGATGGCGGCCTGGCAGGCAATGGTGGATCTGCCAATGGCGGAAGCGGCAGCAAAGGCGATGTTATTTCCGGCGTCACCAGTCTGCTGGGAAGCGTATCGCTTGACAACAGCACTGCCCTGAACAATTTGGAGACGGTGGCCTTGGCCAAGGGCGGAGATGCCGTCGGTGGATATGCCGGCCCAGGTGGAGACGGAGGAGATGGAGGCAACGCTAAGGGAGGCCTTACCGTTGGCGCAGGCCTGGATATCAGCAAGGATGGCAGCGGTGCCCAGTCGGGAAGCGGCTCGGCGGGCGTGAGCATTGGTGGAAATGGCGGCAAGGGCGCTAATGCGGGACAGGGTGGAGCAGCGGTCGGCGGAAACGGCATTGACGCGGGCGGCCTAGCAAAGGGTGGCAATGGCGGCATGGGTGGCAACGGCGGCAACGGCGGATATGCAAACGGCACTGCCAACTCTGACGGCATGGTCAGCCTGTTCAAAGATGGACCTCTCAAAAAAATTCTTGAAAACTACACAATTGGCAGCGTGGGAGTGGGAGTTGCAGTAAGTGTAGGTGGAGACGGAGGAGACGCAGGCAATGGCGGAGGAGCAGGATCCGGTAGTGGCGGAAGTGGCCTTCTTGCCGGCGCCGGCAGCGGCGGAAATGGCGGAAATGCAGGAAACGCGGGCAATGGAGGAGACGGCATTGCCGATGTCTATGCCAAAGGAAAGGCGGAAGGTGGAGGCAGCTTTGGCGGCATGGGCATAGGCATTGCCATCGGCATTGCCGGGAGCGGCGGCAATGGCGGGGACGGCGGAGCAGCAGCTCTGGGCACAATGAATAACGGCCTGGCCGGGAGCGGCGGCAACGGTGGGAATGGTGGAAAAGCCAATGGCACGGCAGTAGGTGAAGGCACCTCAAAGGAGCTGGATGTGGGAGCTATTGGCGTGGGCTTTGGCATTGGCGTGGGAGGAGACGGCGGCAGCAAAGGTAAGGGTGGACTAGATGCCTACGGCAGCGTTTCCGGAGATAGCGGCATTGGCGGCGATGCCGGCGACGGCATAGGCATAGGCAAAGGAATCGGAAAGGGTGAAGGAAAAGGCGCAGATTCGGGCAATAGTGATACGCCGTCAATGCCCGACACGACTGGCTTTGGCAATTCCGCCAGCCAAATGAGGGATTCGACTGCGGACAATAGTGGAGGCGACATTAATCCAGGCCTGAAAACAGGTAACGATTCAAAAGACTCCTACAGCGGCTTTGCAGTGGGCGTAGGAGTAGGCATTGGCGGAGAAGCCAGTGACGGAGTAGGCGGCAGAGGAATAGGCAAGGGATATGGCCAGGCTGAGACCAAGAACAGTACCGTAGGTGGTATTGGTGCAGGTGTTGGTGTGGGCACGGGCGGCGATGGCCTGGAAGGAGGCTTTGCTGTAGCCTATGGTGAGGGCACGGGCATTGCCGAGAATGGAAAAGTAGGCGGCATTGGAGCAGGCGTTGCCGTAGCGGTAGGTGGCCACGGAACAGCCGGCAATGGTGGATCGGCAGACGCGACAGCTTATGGCAATGGCACTTCCAAGGATGTGGAGAACGGTGGAGGCATGGGCGGCGCGGTGGCCGTTGCAGTTGGAGGATCAAGCGACACCGGCAAAGGCGGAGATGCCAAAGCGTTGGCTTATGCAAATGGCACATCAGAGGGATCATTTGTCGGTGGAATCGGGGTTGCTGTGGCTGTAGGAAGCGGCGGAGAAGGAAAGAGCGGCGGCAACGGCACCGGCATAGCCCAGGCAGATAGTAAAGCGGAGGGATTATTCACTGGTGAGGATGCAACCGGAAATGAGAAGACGGATCTTCCTGATACAGACAGCCTTCTTTCCCAGGGCAAGAATACTGATGCCGGCAATACCAACTCTGCGAACGATATAGCTAATAGCAGCGCAGGAAGCGGCTCTTCCTATAATGGCTATGCAGTAGGCATTGGTGTTGGAACGGGCGGAAAGGGCACGGCTGGCAACGGTGGTACCGGTCAAGGAGAAGGTTACGGTCTAGCTAATGCCAAGAACACCACCTTTGGCGGTCTGGGCATTGGAGTTGGCGTAGGCACGGGCGGCGAAGGAAGCCTCGAAGGAGGAAAGGGAATAGCCATAGCCAAGGGAACCGGCCAGGTAGATACGGCTAAAGTGGGCGGCATCGGTCTTGGTGTGGCAGTAGGTTTGGGCGGAGACGGCCTGACCGGCCGGGGTGGCTCTGGTGAGGCTACCGCTTACGGCAACGGCACATCCAAGAATGCCAATGTAGGCGGCATAGGCGCATCGGTCGCGGTGGCAATCGGCGGCTCAAGCGGCAGCGGCCAGGGTGGCGACGGTACCGCCAAATCATACGGCAACGGTGAGACGGAAGGGTCTACTGTGGGCGGCATTGGCCTTGGTGTGGCGGTGGGAAGTGGCGGCGAAGGACTTAATGGCGGCTGGGGCACTGGCATTGGCCAGGGAATAAGCCAGGCTAAAGGCCTATACACCGGCTCGGTGAGCAGCACTCCCAATCCCGATCCGGATGCCGACAGCATTATGAATTCTGCAAAGAGCGTCACCCCGGACAATACCAATTCCGGCATGGTCCTGGGCAGCGGCCAGTCCTTCAATGGGTATTCCTTGGGCCTGGGTATCGGTACGGGGGGCAAAGGAACAGGCGGCAACGGCGGGACCGGTTTGGGCGAAGGTTATGGTCTGAGCAGGGCCAAGAATGTAACTTTAGGCGGCATTGCCTTCGGGGCGGGCATAGGCACGGGCGGCGATGGATTTGTCGATGGTGGGGATGGCATAGCTACGGCTCAGGGAGACGGGTTGGCTGAGAATTCCAGTTTAGGAGGCGTAGGCCTGGGAGTTGCAGTGGGCACGGGCGGTCATGGTTTTAACGGCCAGGGCGGAATAGGCAACGCCTCCTTTATTGGAAGAGGAATAGCTACCGAGACAAATGGGTGATCTCAAAATGGTGAAAGAAATGCATAAGCGATTGTATATCATGCTCCTCTTGGCAGCGTTAATTGGCTGCGTGAGCGCAGAAAGCTGGACCGGCCAAGTGATCACCAATACCTCCTCCTGGCAGATCGCCCGCCATAGCATCAATATGACTATGGACATATCCGGTTATGTCGAAGGCACCATCTCTCCGGTCGAGCGTCAGGGGCGAGTTCTTAGCCCCTATGCACATTATTCAAAGGATGTTGCAGGCAACGGAGCTCTGATCAAGGAAAGAACTGCTGCATCTCAGGGCAAGTATCGTGCCGAAGAGCTACTAAAAATGAGATCCAGAATTTCGTCGGTGGGTTATGAGTTTGACAAGCCTTCCGGCACTCCGATATGGACGGTCGAGTTTTATGCCGACTGGCCGGTATTTATAAATTCCAGCCGAAGTATTGATTACATCGGCCAAAATATCAATGACAAAGAGTTTATCGGCAATGGCGAGGACAATGTAGGTGCGACATTTCTCTATAACATGTTACTGAGCAAAGAGGAACATTTTAACATATCTTCCAAGAGTCTCAATGCTACAATTATTGCAACCAATGAGTCGATTCTAAGTGCAAATCTCGATGAAATCAAAGATATTGATTACGGTTTGAAGGTTCATTCTACGGGCATTGCCGATCTGAAATTTAAGCAGTCCGGCTCGCAGTATCTGGTAGAATCGCGCGACTACGCACCTTTATCTGAAAATGAGGAGAGATACGTTGGCGACTATAATATAATCCGAAAAATTGGAATGAAGTCCAATCATACTCGGGAAAAGCTGGAAGACGATAATTGGTTGCCCTGCTGTTCCAACGGGTGGGCAAATATGCTTCCCTCGGATAAAATTGGCCATAGTGCAGAATCAGTCTTTGACTGCACTTGTGTCCAATAAAGATAATAACCTGTTAAACATCATGCACTCTCCAAGAGGTATGAGTTGTGACAGTTAAGAGAGAACAGGTGCTCATTGAGGCTCTGCCCTACATTCGTGAGTTCTACGACAGCATCATGGTCTTCAAGATCGGTGGATCGATCATGTCCGACCGCGCTGTGCTGGAGGATTTCATCCAGGATGTGGTGCTACTTCGCTACATCGGCATTCATCCCATCATTGTGCACGGCGGCGGTCCTGAGATCTCGCAGGCCATGGAGAAATTCGGCAAGAAGGCCGAATTCGTGGGGGGCCTTCGGGTCACCGATAAAGAGACGCTGGGCATCGCTCGCATGGTATTGCTCGGCAACATCAATGCGGAGCTTGTCAACCTCATCGGCAAGCACGGGGGCAAGGGCATTGGACTATCCGGCCAGGACGGCATGTTCCTCAAGGCCAGGAAGAAGGCATTGCTCAAAGTAGAGGGCATGGAGCCTGTGGACCTGGGATTCGTAGGCGATGTGGAAAAGGTGGACCCGGAGATACTCATGATCATGGCCGGCAAGGGCTATATCCCCGTCATCTCTCCCATCGCGTCTGACGGCCAGGGCAATAACCTCAACGTCAACGCCGACACCGTGGCAGGTGCTGTGGCCGTGGCCATGCGGGCCAAGAAGCTCTTTTCCATAACCGATGTGGAAGGTGTGCGCATGGACCCGAACGACCCGAAGAGCGTCATCTCCGAGTTTCCTGCCTCCGACTTCGACCGGCTGGTGGCGCAGGGCGTCATCAAGGGCGGCATGATCCCGAAAGTGGAAGCATGCGTTGCCGTCGTGCGAAGCGGAGTAGAGAAAGCTCACATCATAGACGGCAGAAAGCATCACGCCATACTGCTGGAGCTGCTCACACACGAGGGCGTGGGCACCATGATCAGCAGGAGTTAAAAAGAGCGGGGCGGAGCAAAGCCAATCCGCCCTTGAAAATCATTTCACCTTGATTGCCTTGTCTCCTATAGCGCTCAATACGTTGAATGCCTGATCTTCTACCTTGACGATGGCAATATATTCACCCATGCCTGCATTCGATCGTAATAATTTGAGATCGTAATGGGAAGATGGAGAGCCAGAGAGCACTATGGGCCCGACTATCACCGATGCAGGTTCATCTTGCCTGGCAGGAACCTTCCTATTGATAAAGCTGATCTGGCTCTTATCTTTGATTATAGTAATATTATTCTTACCGAACTTCTCGTAATCTGTGCCGGGTTTTGTGATATTCAGGACATCCTGCGAGAGGTAATGGGTGAATCCATACGAATCTATCAATGCATTAAACTGCCCATCCTCTCCGAAATAAGCCTCTGCGGTGAAGTTCACGCTCTTATTCAGCTCAATGATGCAGGGGGCAGAGTAGGCCAACAAAGGGCTCAAATTCGCCATAACCCCCAGATTATTGATTGCGAATATCACGCCTTCATCCTGACCGTTTGCAGAAATCCTAAATGCGACTGCCGGCCAGGAGAACTCCGCCTCGGCGCTGCTTCCCGTCATCTCCGCCACCTCTGACCAGACGATCTCTCTGGTCTTGTTGTCCACAACGTACTCTGTAGCGCTTTTGAGATTGCCGTCCGGGTCTGTAGTCTTCGCCTTTATTTTCGCGGGGCTCTTTTCGCTAGCCGTATCCGAGAGGACCGAGATGGTAATGTCGGGTTCTGGAGAGTGTCCGACGGCCTGGATCATCCAGTTAGTCTGGTTCTGGGTACGGTTTTGCATACTCCAATTCAATATTCTGTTGGGGTTTCTGGCAACTAAAATGGACCTGCCCGATGAAGGGGACGTGTCAACTCCCTGCCATACGCCGGCGAACTCGAAGAAGGCGATGAGAAAATTGCCGGAGACTTTGACATCAGGCAAGTCAACCAGTGACCAGGTTAAGTTCTCACCAAAATATGCACTTGCTTTATCCGTAGTTTTATACAGAAGAGATAGGTTTTGGTCCCAAACCTCAATCACAAACATCTCCGATTTGGAAGGTGCAACCAGCTTTCCTAAAATGGCCACCTGGGCTAAACTCCAATTGTCGGTCGGTGCTGTGAAGATGACGCCGTGGCCCCTTAGTTCATCGATCCATACGGCGTCATCAACATTGCCGTCATCATAAGTCAGGCTTACCATACCAGCGCTGACATAATTTATGGTTAATAATATGGCAATTAAGGCCATTATCCCAGTATTGCTCATTACTTTCATCCCTCTTATTTTAGGCATCACCGTGGTTTCACACTCAGTATGGCACCGTCCTTGCCGGTGATCACCACATTCTCGCCCTTTTCTACAGTTTCCTCTGCCTCTGCCTGCCAGTACTCTCCCTGGAAGAGCACGTAGCCATTCCGGTCCAGCCTGTCAATGGCCACTGCCTCCTCACCGACGAAGCGGCCCAGCATCGGCTTGGAAATCCTGGCTCGTGCTACCTTGTAAATGGCCAAGGTCAGGAATGCGCCCAAGATCAGCGAGGGCAGGATGATGGCCAGGGCCATAGACCGCTGGTAGCTACCCGGTACATACCAGAGGGGAAAGCTGGTGGGGATAAAAAGGATGCTGCCAATTATTACGCATATCAGCCCGGCCACAGCCAATATTCCAAAGGAATGGCTGTGCAGCTCCGCTAAAATCAGCCCCAGGCCGATCAGTAGTAGGAAGACAGCTCCGATATTCACATTATAGCCCTGTCCAATTAGCCCTAAAGCCAGGGCTACCACACCAAAGGCCTCCGATCCAATGCCGGGGCTGGACAGGCCGAAAACCAGGGCATAAAGGCCCACCAGCATGAGCAGCCCAGCTAACGTCGGATCGGAGAGGAGCTTTAAGAGCTGCAAGTTTATGGGCGGTGAAAAGTACTGCACCATTGCAGTCTCTGTGAGCAGGGTGGTATTCTTGACACGACTGCCGTTGATCTGACGCACCAGGCTCTCGGGAGACGGCGCGATGTACTCGATCACACCGTAATTTTTGGCCTCATCAGCGTTCAGGTTTAGATTGGAGACTACGAACTCTTTGGCAGCAGTTGTGTTTCGCCCGTGCGCTCTTGCTTTTTCTTCGATCAGGGCCACGATGGCATTGGTGGTCTTGCTATCGTTGATGGGCAGGGCTTCGCCTAATGCCGAGAGCCGTACCGGCTGAGCCGAGCCTATGATGCAGTGCGGCGCCATGGCTGCCACATCGGAGCCCATCAGAATGAGCGTTCCTGCCGACCAGGCCGCAGCACCCGCCGGATAAACGTAAGCTATGACCGGGACCTTCGTCTCTTCCATCAGTCTCTGGATCTCATAGGTCTCGGTCAGTCCGCCGCCCGGCGTATCCAATAGGAGTATCACGGCTGCAAAGCCGCCCGTATCCGCCTCCTGCAAGGCCGCAGCAACGATGTCATCGCTGGCTGGCGTGATGGGACCCTGCAGCTCTACAGCCAAAACCGGTCCGCTGCTAGTGGCAAAAGCGATGGGAAGCGCCGGCAATAAGAGCAGCAAGAGCGATAAAAGGAAAAGGAAAAAGAAGGCTACTTTCTGT
Organism: Methanothrix sp.; assembly: GCA_026394555.1. Classification (GTDB taxonomy): domain Archaea; phylum Halobacteriota; class Methanosarcinia; order Methanotrichales; family Methanotrichaceae; genus Methanothrix. Next base: position 9,492 of record JAPKXZ010000038.1, on the reverse strand, counting down.
CTCCTGAGGGGAAATGATGGGGCCGCTCCCCCCAAAGATACCGAGCAGGAACGGCTCTTCAACATCGGTTTTTCATCTCCTGGTTCTTGCCGCCTCGCTCTCTGCTTCTCTCAAGGCATCTCTTTTAGCCTCGTCTTTTCGGGATGTCTCTCTCTCGGAAAGCTCCCGGTTCAAGGCTGCCGTCAGGCCGACCATGGCTCCGTTCCCTGTGTCCCCACTGGGTGTGACCACGATGAGCGTCTTCTCTCTGGCGATATCGACCAACGTCTGCAGCTCTCGCAGCTTGAGAGCAGCAGGCACTTCCTCATAAAGCCGGGCGGCATCGGTCATGGTCTTGGAGGCCAGGAATTCGCCGTCTGCCAGGATGATGCGCGACCTCTTTTCTCTTTCCGATTCGGCCTGCTTGGCAATCGCCCTTCTCATCGATTCGGGCAGAGACACGTCCCGCAATGTGACCGCGGTAACCTTGATTCCCCAGGGATCGGTGTGCTGGTCCAAGATCGCCTGCAGTTTCTTGTTCAATTCGTCGCGCTTGGAGAGCAGATCGTCCAGTTCAATCTGTCCCAGAACGTCCCGCAAGGTGGTCTGGGCCAGCAAGGAGGTAGCAACCTTGTAATTTTCCACCTGTATGATCGCCAGGGAGGGATCCACCACCCGGTAGTAGATGACTGCATCCACTTCCACGCTCACGTTGTCCTTGGTTATGACCACCTGCTTGGCCACGTCGATGGTAAAGACTCTCAGGTCAAGCAGTATAACGCGATCGATAATGGGGATAATAAAGAATATGCCTGGCCCCTTCACTCCGGAAAAGCGCCCCAGACGAAATACGACCACTCGTTCATACTCTCGAACGATCTTTATAGCCTGGGATAAGATAATAAACGCTACCATTAGGGCTATAGGGGTAGATATACCAATTTCAGCCAAATAAACACCCATAATTATTATGCATCCTGTCCTTAAATAGATACCCTGCAGTAGAAACTAAAATCGAATAAAATAGAAAAATCAGGTCCAAGAATCTGGACCCGGGCAACCCCGGGTCTATTTCTTGAACTCCGTATAACCGCACTTGCCGCAGCTTTGTCTGTCGACATGGCTGGCCAAAAATACGCCATTGCCGCACCTGGGACAGACAGACCTCTTGGACTTGATAGAGTCGCCGGTTACCTCATAAAATCGAGAGGCTCCTATAACGGCGCCCTTCTTGGCACCTTTCTTAGCAGCCATCTAGCTAGGCCTCCGTCTTGGCTTCTTGTGGCTTGTTGAAGGTATTGCGCTCAACGATATGAGCTCTCTCTATTTCCTTGGCCCTCTCAGCAGTCTCGTAGATCTTGGCGTATCCAATGGTCTCGCGCTTTCCAAACTCTGTCTTCAGGCTGTCCACATAGACCAAGCCTACCTTCGAGTTCTGAGTTGCCGCTAGTCTCTCCACAACGCTCTTTCTGGTAGGCGTCGACTCATCGTGAATAACCTTGAAAACGAGCTCCCGCCGATTCAAGATGGTGTTGTTCTTTGCTTCTATTACTTGAATATCCAACTTCATTCCTCCACAATCATTCGCTTCATGAATTCTTCGATATGTAGCTTCCTTTCCAAAGTAACATCAACCAGAACGCTCCCCTCATTGGGCTGGCCGTAGACCACGACAGAGCCCATTGGCGCATAGAGAATGGCAGGAAGCGTTGCCAGATCTTCTTCGCCCTCTACTACGATCTTAACATGATTAGTGCCTTGGAGAGATTCCCGGATCTGGTCTATAAGATCTTTGGTGATAGTTGCCGCCGGGTTTTTTACCATTACCGTCTTATAGCTTTCGTGATCCAGCATCTCTTTGACATGATCGGAAACCGGCATCCTCTTAGTCTTATTGTCCACGACAAGCAGATCCGGTACTATGGATGCCTTCAAGAGATAGAAGGCAGTCATATCGCCGACCGCAACAACTTTCTTGGCAGAAAGAAGCTCTTTTTCCATGGCCTTCACGCACTCTTGGCCGTTTCCCTTGTATAACCTGCCCAATGGCTCTTTGAGTGAAGAGCGCAGATCATCCGAGAGAAGGAGGAGACGCAATTCTAACGCACCTTCAAAGCATATCTGCCGGGAAGGGTAATCTCCAGCTTTTGCGCGAGGATCGATTCCTTGGGATCGATGATCACGACGTATCCGCTCCAGTCCTTGCTGAGCGAGGCTGAATTACAGATGGGACAGACCTGACCCTCAACGATTCTGCGACATTCTCTGCATGCCTGCTCTGTCATTTCGCCTCTGCCTCAACATTTACTTCTGCACTGGGATTGACCTCTAGCCACTCCAGCCGTCCCAGGCCCGTTTGCCTCATGGTAAGCCCAATCTTGCTCTCGCGAGGCTCTTTCTCATTCAGGCTTACGGCTATGACCCTGGCTCGAACCTTATCTCCTTCTCCTAAGGACTTGTTCGACTCTTTGCTGACCAGCCGCGCGTTCTTTTCATCATAAGATATATACTCATTGGTGATCTGGCTGACGTGCAGAAGGCCGTCAAATGGTCCCAGAGAGAGAAAAGCTCCGAATTTAACTATCTCCACTACCTCGCCTTCGATGATCTCCTGCATCTCGGGCTTAAAGACGAGGGCATCAAAATTGACTTCGTAGTAAATAGACCCATCCCCGGCCAGGATGTGACCTTCTCCAATGTCATCTGCTCCGAGTACGGCCACGATGGTTCCCAGTGACTTGTCAACTACTGCCTCGTATTTGTCGCGCAGTGACTTGTCCACTGCCGCTTCGAGGGGATCACCCAGATGATCCGGTTCTATCTTGGCCACACCCTTAAGCTTCATCTTCTTATACATCTAGTACTCCTTCTTCGACGCCTCTAGATATTGCCCCTGGCGCAGGTATACTACGGTGATGCCTTTACTAAATAACCTTTTCTTTAAAGCTTTATCATTGGTAAAGACAGCCGCGCCAGTCTCTTGGGCAAGCTCTTCTATTGCCTGATCTGCATTATAATTGTCCACCCCAACGGCATTGCAGCCACTCGCAAGGCTCAGTGCCACGCGGGCGGCAATTTTATCCTTTCCTTTGTCGGCCCGCGTTGCCAGGAACCGAAGCTCTCCCAGGACAGAGGCAGGGACCAGCCACTCTGCATACCCCAAGCGGAGGAGCTCACTGAAGATGTCCACACCGAACTGCTCGGGCACCATCAATGCGTTGGTATCGAGGACGACCTTTACGCTACTCGTATCAATGTATGCCTTCATGCTACTCGGTTATGGTGCCGACGCCAATGAGACGCCATCTGGCACCAATTCGCCTGCTGACCGCCACACGTTCACCTTTGTCGGCACATACAGGTCTCTTGAGCTGCACCTGAACAATGCCGCCCTCACGAGCGCTGGTTACGACACCTACGGTTGTGGCCGTGCCGACATTGAGCATCAAGGGTTCGCTGGAGTGGATAGGTTCAACACTCGACTCGTCCGTGACTCCAACGACGCGCTCCAAAAGCCGCATATTCATGGTAAATGAAGACCTTGCGGGCGGAAGTTTGCCAGGCTCTCCTGCCACCTGTCCCACCAGCGCATCGCTCTTGGTCATGATGGGGTCGAGCAGAGTGCCCACGCCCATCAGGCCTCCGGGTGTGATCTCATCCTGAACGTGTTTTCCAGCCAGCAGTGTTACCACCTTGGTCTGGATGGGCACCCACTGTTTCCTGCCCTCGTATTCCACGAGTCGACCCGGACAGATCTCTATCTTGTCGCCCGTATGCATGATGCCCTGGCTGAGAGAGCCGCCGATGACTCCGCCTTTAAGGGCCTCGGGGGTAGCGCCCGGCCGATTGATGTCGAAGGAGCGAGCAATCTTCAGAAGAGCCGGCTTGTTGACGTCTCTGGGCGGCGTAGGTATGGTCTTCTCGATGGCCTCAATGACCATGTCGACGTTGAGGTTCTGCTGAGCGGAAATAGGCACAATGGGCGCATTCTCGGCCACAGTTCCCTTTACGAAATCCTTGATCTGGCGATAGTGCTCCATTACTTGCTCACGGGACATGAGATCTATCTTATTTTGCACTATCACGATATTGTTGATGCCTGTGATGTTGAGGGCCATGAGGTGCTCTTTGGTCTGGGGCTGGGGGCAGGGCTCATTGGCGGATATGACCAGCACGGCTCCATCCATGATAGCCGCTCCGCAGAGCATGGTGGCCATGAGTGTTTCGTGGCCGGGCGAGTCTACGAAAGAAACGGTGCGTAAAACCTCTGTCTCTTTGCCGCAGTGGGAGCAAATCTCATCCACACTGTAAGCATCCGGTTCGGGACAGCTCGGGCACTTTCGGAAGGTTGCATCTGCATACCCCAGGCGGATGGAGATGCCTCTTTTAACTTCCTCGCTGTGCTGATCGGTCCAGACGCCTGATAGTGACTTTACAAGGGTGGTTTTGCCGTGATCGACATGGCCCACCATGCCGATGTTGACCTCCGGTTTAGGGGCCGCAGGCTTCTTCACCTCGGCTTTGGTTTCTGAAATAGCCTCAGATTTGATATCGGATTTTGCCAAATTGAAATCTCCTTAAGGATTGTAATGACCAGGAATTGATGGCGATCACTATATAAATACTTCCTGGCTAGTCCCCTCTTCAGACCTATCCCTGGTTGCCAGCTCTCTGGTTGGCAGAGATTAGATGATTGTGCTTGTTTCTGCTGCGACAGAAGGATGATATATTCTTCCCGGCCAGAGTCAGTTCGCGATTTGGACTGGCCCCAGATCTATCTCTTAATGAATCCTGCAATAACCAGCAGTACAATGGCCCCCAGGATGGATGTAATCCAGCCACCTATGCCGGATGTGCCCAAAAGCCCGCCAAAGAGTGCTCCTCCGATTATGGAGCCCACTATGCCGACCACAATGTTTCCCATCAGGCCGAAGCCGTGTCCTACCCAAACCTTTCCTGCGATCCAGCCTATGATAGCTCCTATGATCAGCCAGCCGATAAATGAAATTATGCCAAACATGAAAAAATGTAGGAGTTAATTCTATAAATTATTTTGGGATAGAGCCGGGATCAGCTTTTGGCAGATATCTCCACATGGAAGGCTCTCGTGTCTGCCACAATATTCTCCCAGGACCTTTTATAGACGAAGTAGATGGTGCTCTTGCCGGGCTTAATGGGCAGGAAGACAAAGACCGATGTTCCGCCCGATCCCACGCGCTTCGTCTCTGTGGTGGCTCTTTCAAACTCTGCGTTTTCCTGTTTGAGCAGGACATAATCGTAATCCGCCTTCCACTCATAACCCGTAGTGGGATTGGCAGGCAGGGATATGGTAAAGGGCTCGTTAACCTTTGCAAGAATAAGCTCTACATTCGTCTGCTTTTCATCAGGTATTCGGTAGTTGTCCACGGGCTCTATCAGGGGATAATAGTCTATATTTTTTTCGTTTAAGACCATGGGCTGGTCGCCAATTCCGTCGTTATTCTCATCCGATCCGTTGTAATCTGCCCAGTAGTTGCCCAGGCGGCCGCGCAGCACCCGGCTGTTGAACTGGTAATTGATGCCGTCACTGGAATTCCAGGAAGCGGCATCCTCAGGGCAGACGCTCTTCTTGCCGGCAAAGTCGTTAAGGTAAATGGCGGAGGGAAGGACGACTTCCAGAGTGCAGTTCTCGCTTTCAGAGGCCAGGCCATCCGAGCCGGCAGGCCCGCCGATCCCAAAGCCCCGCAAGACGGCGCCATTGGCAGCCAGGATTACCCGCCCGCTTTCCGGCGCGAGCACGGGCTTTCCCTGGCCCGTATCCAGGCCATGCAGATTTACCATCTTGCCGATGAGGAGCGATTCGTTGTAGATTCCGCTCTCCACAACGATTCTGTCACCGGGCGAGGCGGCATCAAGTGCTGACTGGATGGCAGTGTAATCGCATCCCTGGGAGCAGACCCGTGTTTCGGCAAGAGAAGGCGTAAGGAGCAGGAGGAGCGCCAGGACGGGAATAAATAATCTTTTGTAATCGAGCATAGTACTCAGAGTAATAGCCATCAAAATTTATTAGTCTTTGGGCAGGCATTCATGTCGGGAAATGTTTTGGGCGAGAGAGAGCTGATCCGGCGCATCTCCGAGATCCTGGGCGGTGTGGAGAACGACGACTGCGCCGTGATTGACGCAGGCGAGCGCTATCTGGTAGTTACTACGGACATGCTGCACCGGAAAACGGATTTTCCTGATATCATGAATCCCTGGCAGATGGGCTGGATGGCGGTAGCTGTGAACCTGAGCGACATCGCCGCCATGGGGGCAGAGCCGGCGGGCGTTCTCATCGCGGCGGGCCTGCCGCCTGAGGCGGACCTGTACTTCATCGACGAGCTTTTCTCGGGATTTGGGGATTGCGCTGCTTACTACGGCACGCGCATCATCGGCGGCGACACAGACTCGCATGAGGAGCTGACCATCACCGGCACGGCCCTGGGGTTCGTGGAAAAGGATCAGGTGCTGCGCCGCCGCGGCGCGCGGGTGGGCGACCTGCTCTGCACCACCGGCGCGCTGGGGGGCGCGGGCGGGGGGCTATGGGCCTGGCAGCAGGGCAGGCTTGATAGCCCGTTCATCACTCGGCTGCTGGAACCCGAGCCGCGCCTCAAGGAGGGCCGGGCCCTGGCCCAAAGCCGGGCGGTCACAGCCATGATGGACAGCAGCGACGGCCTGGCGCTCTCCCTCTCTGACCTGGCAGAGGTGAGCCATGTGGGCTTTGTAGTGCAGGAGGAGGCGTTGCCCGTGGCCGAGGGCCTGGTGGAGATGGTGGGGCCGGAGAAGGCGCTGGAAACGGTGATGAGCGCGGGCGGGGACTTCGAGCTCGTGTTCACGGTGAGGCCGGGGGGGCTGGAGGCGGCCCGGCGGGCATGCGAGCTGACAGTGATTGGCGAGGTGGTGGAGGAAGGGATCTGGATGGAGCGGGGAGGCGAGAGGAGACGGGTGGAGGCGAAGGGGTACGAGCACAGGATAGGAATCCAATATGCAAAAATTGAGGAAACTAAATGACCGAATACAAGGCAATATTCGATATCTTGGATGAAATAAGCAACTATAAAATTAATGCAAATTCTTACTACGAGGATTCAGGTTATGAATCTCTAACAGAAAGCATAGTGTACTCAAAAATCCGTTCACTTAAAAAATATTTTGCAAAATTAAATTTGATAGAATTGGCAAAAGAGATAGAGGAACTGGAACTCGAACAAGGCAAATGTATTACTAATATCGAGATCGTAAGAGGGTACCTTATTCCAGAAGCTAAGAGGCAGATTAAAGCACTGGATGCCTCAAATTCATATAAAAAATTAGATAGAATTGTAGAAATATTAGATTATAGGGGACGAAGAGATTTAGCACTCTTGCTAAAAGATGCTCATTACTGGATTGAAGAAAGCGATTCATACGGCTCGTACTTATTTTCCGTATTATCTACTGTTGAGATTTTCTCTTCGTTGCCCGTCTATGAAAAATTGCGATCTCTTTCAGAATTAGATAAAAATGTTATCAAAGAGGCCTTTGAGGACCTCTATCCTCCCGGAGAAAAATCTATTGAGATTTGCGATATTAGGTTTTTGCTGGATAGAAATATAGAATACAATCTAGACAGATCTCATTCTAACGAAATATTTAAAATTGATTTTGAATATATTAAAGAACAAATTGATAAATGTGATAAGAAAATAGAAATTATGGATTACGATGGAGCTATCGCTAATGCAAGATCTCTACTTGAGAGCATATGTATATTCATTATAGAAAACAGAAATTCTGAGACTTCAGCAAATGGAGATTTACCAAAGTTATTCAAAGAGACTGTAAAAATCTTGAACTTTAATATTAGTCCAAATAATTCGGAAGGAGATGCCTTAAAGCAAATCCTAATTGGCTGCACAACAATCGTAAATGGACTTGCTAGAGCGAGAAATATACTTAGTGATGCTCACGGAAGATCTACTAAAAACTATTTAAAACCAACAAAACAACATGCGATATTAGTTGTTGAGGTTTCAAAAGCAGTTTCCGAATTTATTTACAGTATTTCGTTGGCAGACCAGAAAATTCTATAATATATTTTTATATTTGTTAATACGTATTGGAGTAGGATCAGGTACTGTGCAGACAGGGGGCAGTGGGCCTGGCAACTGGGGGTGGAGAGCGATCTTATCGCGCAGCTGCTGGAGCCCGGGTGAGACAGGGAACTTTGCAGGCCGTCCAGTCCGGCCTGGTCTGGAGTGGTTCTTCCCCGGCTGGAGCTTCGGACACCAGTGCACCAAGACTATGCTTCGGACCATAGATCGCCTGGCAGAAGAGGCCGGGGTCCAGGAGGTTTCGCGCAGGCATAAGCTCTCCCGGAGGATGGTTACGCCCCATATCCTCCTGCACAGCCATGTGGTGAATGCGCTCATGGCAGGCGTGCCGGTGCCCATGATTCAGAAGCCAGGCGGGGCACAAAGAGGCTTTCAACGACGGGGATCTACGCCACGGTGGCGCTGGCCCCTGGTGAAGGAGGCGTATGATCTGCATGGATTCGGGCCGGTGGGTGTATGGATCTAAAAGCGGCTCGATTAGAAGAGATGTGCGCAAAACCCGCAAACCTTCCTGCCCATTTTCTCTTTTGGCTTGGGTGGCCACAAATTCGGTTCTGGTAAACAACCTATTCTAAGACACGATGGAATGATTTATCGGCAATTGCCCGTTATCTAATTATGAGCATCGGCTAAACAGAAAAGGCGCTGCAGAATCCGCCGCGCAACATCAGGCTTGCGAGGTCCAAAGGGCCATCTAGGTGGGTTAGTTCTCAGGTCAGAAGGTAGCTAATTCCTCGTGGAAAACAAGCATCACCACAAGCCCACGTTTTCATACGGCAACAAATGCAGGATAAGAGCTGATGGTGATCGTGATTGACCTTATATAATATTGAGCCAAAAAAAGTATATCGGTTGTCTAAACCCAAGTAAGGTAGGAAATACCACCAATGCCTATACATACGTCTTCGGGTGCATTATTTTCCGTTTCAATGGAACCACTAAGACATATAAATCCATCACTTATAGACATTATTTTACCAGTGATGTCACCATAATTGCCATGTATACGCACATTATCCCCCACTTGCGGCACTCTGGCATCAGCAACTCCTAGAGCCAGTAGCAATAAGATCAGCACAACTATAGCATTTCTTAGCATAATCTGAGATCGTTATTCCTGTATATAATCCTCTGTGATCATCGATCTTGGTCCTGCTGAAGGAAGCGTTGAGAAAAGAATTGAGTTTCTGGGCGTCCGTCCAGTTGAAATGGAACGAAAGGCAATTATAGTATCTATCTCTTTCCGAAAAGAAATGGCCCAATTGAAACGCACATGAGCCCAGGCAGGGGCTCACACGTGACGGATGGAAAACCACATATTGTTATCCGTTCACGTTAAGCCGGATATGGGCAGTGAAGGCCGACAAGTTTATGGGACGCTCGATCCCGTGATTGAAACAGG
>JAPKXZ010000071.1 GCA_026394555.1 Methanothrix sp. | reverse complement strand
TTTGCTATTTCATAGACATTTTTTCCCTCATATAAATGAATTATGGCCAACAGCCGTTCCTTAATTCTTGAATTATTCTAAATTTTATATAATTTAATGAGTTCTTCCTTTGATATATGTCTTACTATTACAGGTTTCCTGCCCATACCTATGCATATTGTGTACAAATTATTTAAAGATATCTATGTGGTAATATGTTTTACGATTGACTATAATCTATTTTCGCAAAGCTTGATTTAGTTTATTGGTTTTCTATTACTACTTAGCCATGCCGCTGCGGGCGATGGGGCTGCTATGAGCGATGCTGTGCTCAGCTAAATTGTTTTGATGGATTGATGTATGTTTCTAGGAAATGAAAATTACAAATTTAGTTTATATAATGCTTTGGAATGAGATCAATTGATATTTTGGATTAAATTACGATAAAAAAAATATTAAATGAAGCTTAGTAATAACTTATCTCTTCCACGTCTTGGTGCCAAATCCACTGCCCAACTTGCTCTGGGCTGACAATTGATTATTGGAGTCGACATTGAGGACAAGCACGCCGATACCATTAGCTGACCCTTTTGGTACATCCGCCCAAAATAAAACTACACTATTTCCTGCAAGGGTACCGTATGCAACATTAGTCCACCCGGGATTGGTGCGGGAACTCTCGCCATACCACCAAATTGTGGACCCAGACTGTCTCATATAATATATGCCATTATCGTTACCTATCCAGGTCCCGGTTAAATCAGCGGCAAAGGCAGCCAATGGACCTGCTACGAATAATAAAACTGCAACGACTGCCAGCAATTTTAATTTTCTGTATGATGTTTTAGCCTTTATCATATAATATCCCTCTCCTTTTATGTGGCTATGTCTACTTTGATTAAAAGGGTTTCCGTTTAGACAGTATATTGTAGAATCCGGAAAGTCAAGCATTTATTGTTTCGTTACAAAGGGAAATTGATCTGATCGAATATGGCGGCCATAGCGGTAGGTGGCCTCATGAACCTAAACCTGTCCACATTCTGTACTATGATGCGCGAACTCTCGGGAAATGCGGATCGATGTCGTGCTTACCTAGCCTATTCTTCCCAGGGCTTTGATAACAACCTCGGCTTCAACAGGTCTCAACATCAACAACCTGCACTCCCACAAAGCAACCCATCGTGCTGCTGCCTTCTGTCTCCAGATTGAGCAAAATGGCCTCCTTGATTCTGCTCATCAGATCATCCAGGCTTTTGGCCTGAGTATGGCAGCCGGGAAGCTCTGGAACCGTGGCAACATAATAATCATCTTCGTCCCTTCTGACCACGACGTCGAACCGCATATTGAATTATTATGCAGAATAATCAGATGAATGTATTGGTCAATGATGCCGGAACTTCGCGCCTATAGCGCCTTCGCGTGAACCCGCAATCTCGGCTCGACCGGCCCTCCTGCCCCCCCAGTCCCCGCCAGGCAAGCCTGCCCGCCCTGACAACGACGGCAAGCCCGGACGGCCCGGCCCGCGGGCGGGTGGACACCGGCAAAGGCAGAATCGATCGACAGGCTGCCGGGCGCAGCTTCAGATAACTTCGCAAGGATCGCTAATCGGGAGACTGCATTGAAGTCTGACAATGCGTCTTTGTGCGCTTCTCACACCTCGGCGTTTTTCTTCTCGTAATACGATTATTAACCGCAGAGCCGCAGAGACGTGCAATCTACTTATTTATCAACACTTTAAAAAAAAGCGCATTGTTTCTGAGCAATAGTCGTCTCCGTTCGTTCGTCCTCCGCGCGCTCTGCGTCTCTGCGGTTATATTCGTAATTCTATGGTTATAATCATTAGCTAATAATAATAGTGGCAAACAGCCATCGTCTCTAAAAGTCCAGCCCCCTTTTCCGCATGCCCGCGTACTCCGTCGCCCCGGCCCCCACGCCCAGGCGCGCGCCCATGGCGGCGGCAGGCGAGGGCTTGTTGTAACCTTTGGTTCTATTCCTTTAAGGCTGCAATGAATTCCTTTCTCTCCAGCCTCGCTTGCTTCATAATCGAGATCAATGTGCCTTTTGCAAGCTCTGGGTGGTTAGGCACGGTAACAACAATATTTCTTTCTTCATTCCAGAGGTGAATATGGCTTCCGGTCTGGCGATAGACCTTGAAGCCAAGTGTCTCCAAGGTCTTGATAACCTTTTTAGCCGAGATTGCCGGAAGCTTGGGCAAGCCCTTCTACCTCGATGTCCAGAAAAGAGAGCTTTCGTCCTTTAGGTGCCAGTTCTAAAAGAACCTGGTAGTGCTCCTCAAGTCCCTTTTTCAAATTAGAAACTGCTTCACTTTCTGTCAACCCTTGATCGGCCACGTTTGTTATCAAGTCTATTGCTACGAAATATTTCCCTTCCTTATGGATTTGAATTAGGGTTTTCATATAGCCTCTAATTGTGCATATTTATTGATAAAGCTAATCCCAATTCGAGCGCCCATATCTTTCGCCCCATTTGCCGCATGCCCGCGTACTCCGCCGCCCCGGCCCCCGTGCCCGGGCGCATGCCTGGCGGCGGTCGAGGCGATCCGGCCTTGCCGTTGCTCTTGGATAACGGAAAAGATTGGCGGAGATAGGATGGCTAGGGAAGCTGTCCCTCCCGTCTACGCATGCCTTCTCACAAACAGATCCCCGAAGATCTCCTCTTGCTCCAGCCAGACCTGTTTTCTCTGGGCCATGAAGAGCAGTGAGACGTAGTTGGTAACCCCATCCTCGGTATTGCTGTTTTTGCTGTTTATATCCTGGAAGGTAACGGTCTTCGTCTCCATGAACATATCGTCCAAGATGGGTCCTAGCGCCTTGATTCTGTCCTCGATTCCCTCGTCGTGGGACACATCCAGGACTTTTTCCTCGATGCTTGGCCACCTCTCTCGCATGGCCTTCCTTCTGCCTACCATCTCTGCCTTCTTAAGCTCTGAGATCAATTCGTCCAGAGTTACAGGCCGCTTGGTGAGCCTTCTCACAGGAGGGCGAGGCAGATTCTCTTCTATCTCCTCTTCCTGCTCGTCTTCGATCTCCTCCATCTCAGGCTCGGGCTCCTCCTCCTCCTTCTGCCCTTCCATGGAGTCGGACTTCATGCGTAGGAGGATGCTGGCGTAAAGCAGAGTTCTGGCGGGAATGCGCAGGTCCCTCTTCTCCAGGGAGTCGATGTACTGCAAGAACTTCTCGGTGGCCTTGGCGATGTCGATATCCCAGGGATCGATCTCTCCTCTCTTGGCCAGCTCCACTAAAACCTCGGCCGGCTCTCCGAATTCGAATTCCTCGTCGCTCATTTTCGCCTCAGCTTGTGCAGATGCCGGTCACGGTGGTGATGTTGTTCTCCTGCATGGTCACTCCCAAAGTGTACTTGGACTGCAGTATCATGGGCTTACGTAAGGACACTACTATGAACTGGGCCTTGGAAGAGATCTTCTTGATTAATTTGGCCACACGCTCTACATTTGCCCCATCCAGAAACATGTCGATCTCATCCATGGCATAGAAGGGGGCGGGCCGGTACATCTGAATCGAGAAGATAAATGAGAGGGCAGTAAGGCTCTTCTCACCGCCGGACATGGCCTCCAGGCGATGGAAGGACTTGCCGGCAGGACGAGCCTTGATGGTCATGCCTGCCGCCAGGGGGTCGTTTGGATTTTCCAGGATCAAATCGCCTTCGCCATTGGAAAGCTCCTGGAAGATCTGATTGAAGTTCTTGTTGATCTCAGTGAAGCTGGCCAGGAATGCCTCCCTCTTCATCAGATCATATTTTTCCAGCTTGTCGATGATCGCTTCCCGTTCGCTGGAGAGAGTCGTCCTCCTCTCTGCCAGGAAGTCGTAGCGGGTCTTGACATGGTCATACTCCTGGATGGCCAGCATGTTCACCGGTTCCAGATCCCGCATGGCCTGTTCCAGAGCTTTTATCTTCTCGGCCACCGTCTCGCGATTGGGCGGCTCCTCGGAGGAGTCAACGCCCGAGCCCTCAATTTGCATGCGTAGATCATTGACTCTGGACAAGATGGATTCTCGGGCAGAGATCGTGGCATTCTTGCGGGCCTCAATTCTGTCCCTCTCCCTCTCCGCCTGATCTATCTCTCTTTGTAGAGCCAGCGTCTTTTCCAAAAGCTCTCCACGCACCCCTTTCAGGCCGTGCAGCTCTCCCTCAATCTCTGCCTCGCGTGCCTGGGAGATTGCGAGCAACTCATTCAGGCCCACAATTCGCGCGGCTGCCGTATCTTTTTTGGCCAGCGCCTCCGTCTTTTGGCCGTCCAGTGATTCTCTTCTTGCGGCAAGCTCGGCCAGCTTCTCTCTGCCACCCTCCTCTCGGATCTTGTCCTTGAGAATCTCGGCATCAATGCCATTGAGCCTTTCCTGCAGACGCTTGATCTCTAAACTGGCAGCATCCGCCTTTTTGTTCAGTCCGGGAATTTCCGAGCCCTTCAGCTCGCCATCCAATTTGTCGATCTTCTGTTGCACATCGGCTAATGTTTCTTCCGAGACCCTGATCTCGCCTTCCAGAAGGCCAAGCTGCTCCTTGAAGCCTAAAGACTCGCCTTCCATGGCCAGCAGACGCTCTCGCTTCTCTAAAATGGACTTATCCAGGCGCGGTCTGGACGAGACGATCTCGTCTATCTGGAAGGTCTTCTTGGATATAATCCGATTCAGATCCTCCACCTCACGAGAGAGGCGGGAGATCTGCTCTTCGATTCTATCCAGCTTATCGAGCCCTTTGGTGCGCTCGCTTTCCGCATTGGCGATCTTCTCGGACAGCTCCAAAAGCTTCGTCTTCTCTTCTGCCGCAAACTTCATCTTGGAGCGATAGTGGCCGCCGGTCATGGCTCCTGACTTCTCTACCAGGTCCCCTTCCAAGGTGACCATACGATACCGGCCCATGAGCGGACGGGCAAAAACCAGGCTCTCTACTACCAGGGTATCCCGGAAGACGTACCAGAATGCGGCCAGGTACTTGGCATCATAGTCCACCAGATTGAGGGCATAATCCACCACACCCGCATGATTAGGCCGGGCGGAAAGGCTGCCTTTGTCCAGCTTGTTCAAAGGCAAAAAGGTGGCCCGACCGATCTGCGACCTCTTCAGATACTCAATGGCAGCAGAGGCATCCAGATCATTGTCGGCCACAATGCTCTGCAGGCGCGCTCCCGCCGCCACCTCAAGAGCCGAAGAATAGCGCGATGCCACGTTGCCAAGCTCCGCAATGGTTCCGTAAAGGCCCTGCAGCATCTGCCTCTTGATAGCAGAGCGAATCGCCTCCACCGCCCGGCTGTATCCGGCCTTGTCCTCGGCAGCCCTCATGCGCCCGTCGCTCTTGGCAAACTCTCCCTGCAGCCTTTGCATCTCTCTTTCCGCCTCAGAGATCTCCCGACGAAGTCGCAGTCGCCCGCTCTCCAGGTCATCACGGTCCCGCTCCCTGCCCATGGCCTGACTGTTCAAGGCAGCCATTTCCACTTTCAGCTTCTCCGTCTCATGATCGAGGCCTGCCAGGGTGTCAAGTGCCTCTTTGATGCCGGAGGAAAGCTCCTCCCTTTCCAGATCGGCGCGCCTCGTGGCATCAAGCAGTCGGTCTCTATCCCGTACCAGGTCGCCAAGCTTAGTTTTGGACTCCTCCCGAATCTGCCGGACGCTGGCCAGATCATCCCGCAGCAGGGAGAACTTGGCATCCGCCTGGGACAGGCTGGACTCTGCCACTCCCAGGAGCTCTATCTGATCATCCAGTTCCCCTCGCATGCTGGCGCCGCGTAGACTTGCGTCCCTTATCTTTTCGGCTAAGGATTCCGTTTCTGCACAGAGGTTCCCCGTCTGAATGAAGCAGGTCTTCTGTTGCCCATCCATCTCAAAGATGGCCTTTTCCGTCATCTCGATGCGAGCTGCCTCACGGGAGATCTCCCCTTTCAGCTCCTCGATCCTGCGTTTAACAGAGATCTGCTCATCCTCTCCTTTGTGGGTGATCTCCGAGCTAATGGATCGCAGCTTCTCATCAAGTGTTGAAAGCTCAGTCTTCTTGCCAGCCGACCTTTCCAGAAGCGTCTGATTCTTGACATCAAGAGAATTGATCTCTTCATCAAGGCTTGCCAGCTCCATTGATGCTTCTTTTAGCCTGGCCAGGAGCAGAAAAGCCTCCTGTCTCTTGAGCTCCTCCCGGTGCGCCTGGTAGGAATGGGCCCGGTCGCGCTCCGACTTAAGCCGGGCGAGCTGGGAGGCAACCTCCTCTAAAATCACATCCACGCGACCAATGCGCTCTCGCACCACATCCAGCTCTTCCATGGCCTTCTTCTTCTTCTCATCAAACTCGGCGACGCCGGCAATCTCATCTATGATCTTTCTGCGATCGACTGGAGTCATCTCGATGATGCGCGTCACATCGCCCTGCATGACTATGTTATAGCTCTCCGGGGTTATGCCTGCCTTGGCCAGCAAATCCAGCAGTTCAGCCTGGCCGCAGGACTTTCCATTAAAGTAATAAGAAGAAGCATATTTGTCGCGATTGACCTTTATCTTCCTGGACACTTCAATGATATCTTGATCCAGGGGAAAGAGGCGACTGGTATTGTCCAGCTTGACGGTAACCTGAGCAAAGTCCGGATTCTTGCCGTTATCGCCCCGGTAGATGAGGTCGGGCAACCTCTCCGCGCGCATGGCTCGCGAGCTGGACAGACAAAGGGCGAAGAGCAGAGCATCAACGATATTGGACTTGCCGCTACCGTTGGGCCCGGTAACGGTCACAAAATCGTTCTTCAGAGGAACCCGAACGCTCTTGCCGAATGACTTGAAGTTTTTGAGTTCGACCTCTTTAATGTACAAAGGTTACCTCCGCCCGCATCTCATGAGTTAGCTGCTTTCTTCGCGATAGGATGTTGAAAGTTTCGCTCCATTAATTTTTACGCCCGACGCCCGACTGAGCATTCTTCAGCCTCTACAGCTCATAAATCATTCAGCTAATACTTTAACTTAAGCATGTATTCGAGGATGTATATATTGTTTTCCCATTTGTGATCAGCTATTGGGTCCCACTGCTTCATCTCATGTGGCTTGCTTCGTCTCAGATGGCTAATATCTCTCGATAGATTATTAGTCTAACCTGACTTCTCGATTTTGCTTCGTCATGGGTCTTGCCGCTTTGCCAGGTCCTTCAATGCCGTTCTCCTAAAATCGCCATCGCATTTGACCTTTTTCGTTCTGGTAATATTATCGAGCCGATTGAGGGGGACGCTGTGAACCAGGAGGCCATTCTGGCAGTGCTTCCCGATAGCAAAGAGGGTACGTAGGCGGGCGGGAGAGTCGGGCGCGAGCGGCCTGCGGGCGGGGGGAGTGGAGACGGCGGACAATCGGATAACATCAGAATAAGTGGAGGACCAGAGCGCCATATGCCTTATGAAAAAATTATAATATCTGCGTGGACTGACAAATGCATATGAAACAAATGGGATTCTTATTAATCCTCCTGATCATATTGGGGACGACCTGCACAGCATGTGCATCGGAGGGGGCTAACTTTGGGCCGCAGACGACAAGCGGAGAGCCTTTATGGAGGCTCCTCTCTGCCTCTGATGCTGTGAACTCCAACCTTTCAAGATTGGCGAACGCCCTTGTCGATGCCAGCCTCGTCCTCTCAGAAACAGGCATTGATGGGCCTGCTGCCCGGGCAGTTCTGTCAAACCTCACGATGGTGGATACTGCTGTAATCGATTGCATAACGATTGACGCCAACGGCACCGTGCGTGAGGTCGAGCCCGTGTCGTTTGAAAGCGTGAAGGGAACAAACTTGAGACGGCAGAAGCATGTGAATGATACAATCAATACCAGGCTATATTCGGGTTTCCATTTCATAAAGGCTGTCGAAGGATTGTATGCCATCGACTCAGAGATGCCAGTCTTCGACAAGAATGGAACATTTGTGGGAACAGTAAGCTTAATGTTTAATAACAGCCAGTTTTTCGGAAGGGTCTTAGCTACGTTCCAGCCTTCGGGAAATTCCAAGATATGGGTGAGCAAGGCGGATGAGGGTACGATCCTGTACGAAACGGATCCCACCCAGGTATTGCTCAATAAAAGCTCTTCCATGTATCTGAATTATCCCGAACTTTTGAAGCTATTCAATAGGATGAGCATTGAGAGAACAGGTTACGGAACTTATGAGTTCTTAGACCAATCTCACGGGGAGACAATAAAGAAAGGCTGCTATTGGACCACTATTCCCAATGAGGGCACCCAGATGAGGCTTGTACTCACACTAGAGCTTTGATAGGATCTGATGTGGCTTGGTGGCTCTGGTGCAGAGGCAGAGAGAAGAGGGCCAGCGGTTCTGGTACAATGCCTACTGGAAGACCGCCGTCCTTCCTCGGCCCACGGGCCTTGAGCTTTCGGGCCGCAATCTTCCGCAGCCCATCTCTGGCCAGGTCGCGCAGCTCCTCGGGTGCCTCCATCTCCTGCACCAAGTAGAGAGCCCGCAGGCAGTCTCCTTCCTTGCCGAGGAAGGCGCCCAGGTTCTTGAGGGCCACGGGATTCCCGCCGCCTGGGCCAGCATGGTGTACTCCCTGGCCTGCGGCAGGTCGCCCGCCCGCTGGTAGCCAGAGCGCCAGGGCTACGCGGTACGGGGCGCGAGCTGGAGGCAGCGGTGCAGGAGCTTTCGCCCTTTATCGAACTGGCCGAGGTTAACATATCAGAGGAAAAGCCTCTTCACTAGCTAGTACTGTTTTCAAGTGCAATCGCTGAATCTCCGAGCAAAGTAATTTTATAACTATACCAATATTTGTAAATATCGTTGTAATCCGATGAAGAGAAAACAATACTAAGCAAGTTCGGGCCTTCTTGGATCAGACCGGTTGGGATTTTTATATTTCCGTAATATTCTCCCTTATCGAGCTTTTCCGAGAACAGAGATGCGTTATTGATATTGATAGTTACACGCCCTTCCGTCATCACGAGAAGGTGTGGATACAAAATGCTCTTTGGATACTTGCTAGGGGAATAAAAAGTCATATTAACTTCTTGGTTTGAATTACTGGAGAATGTTTTTGCCTTAAAGCCTAGATCATCGAAAGTATGATTCATCAGGTTACTTTCTCCGGTTGCGATTGCAGGACAAATGCCTAAAAAGCAAAGCAACAGACCATATGCTATAATTGAAGCTAAACTTAGTCTCATGTTTCTGTATTTATGGATGTACATCATAATCAATTTTTCTAATCATAGGTTCCGAGGTCCCTTATACAAAAGTACTAACTTGAAATCAAGCCCTCTCACTTTCGCCCCGCGCCCAGCTCGCCCTGATATCCCCGCAGCCATCCATATCCTATCATGGAAATCGAACTCCGCCCGCCCGTCTCCCAGCTTCCGGAGACCAACAGCATCCTCATTGCCCCAGTGGATATGCTGGCCGGTGCCCTCAATAGCCACCTGGAATTGCAGCGCTAAAAGATCCTCTTCATCTACGGCCACAGCTCCAGCCGGCTGAACCGCAAATTCACAGAGCTGGAAGTGCGCCGCGCCTTCACAGTCTTCCAGCTCATGACCATCCTGCTCTGCGCGCTGCCGTGCGCGCCCCCCACCGGCAAGAAGATTACCGGGCCGGCTAACCTCTGGTGTTCTGCATCTACAGCGAGTAGATCGCGCGAAGGGAGGCGCATGGCGCGGCTGATTGGGCCCTAGGCCGATGGTAAGTTGGGTCCTGAAGCCTGGAGACGGCCAAGCTACTTTCGTCCCAGAAGTTTCTCAGCTTCATCCTTCATATCAGCCAGCGCTAATTTAACAAGCTCTTCTGATAAGCCAAGCTCTTCAGCAAGCTCTCTTGGAGTAGCTGCCTTGTGGTTTTCATTCTCTAACATGTGTTTAGCTTGAGCCAAATTCACCGTGCGCCTAATCACAAGGAACTTTTCGTAAAGCATATTCAATCCAAGGGCAGTCAATTGAGCCTCTACATTTTGTTTATCCATATTCTCACCTCTACCTAATACCCGTAAATTAGCCGGTTCTTATACATGTTGCAGCGTTACTGAACTCATGACCAGGGAGTTGTAGAAGGGCTTATCCTCTCTCTTATCCAGACATCCCGGTCGCTTTCCTGGTGATTCCTGCCCCTGGTCCAGCTCGCATAGAGGCCCAGGTCCTTGCCGGGAGCCCAAGGAAAGAGGCGACAGGTACTATTCTCTGCAAGGTTGAGCCCAGGAGTTTGATGGCCCTTGCTGTTGATACTGTTCATGATTATTGCCCTTCTGGATTTTACAGGCAAAATGGCATGACGGGTCTCCTCGGGACGGGGGCGAGAGTGGCATCCTATACCTACCACAGCATCTCCGAGAGATCGTCCTGGAATGGATAAAGAGCCTGAGAATAGTGCGATAATACAGTGATGTATACAGTGATGTTTTAGGCGAGCCAAGCACCGATCCACAATGCCCTTCTCAAAGGGACCAACCACCGTAGTGGCGGCCTTGAGCCCGCCCTGCGCCATCACACAGGTAACGGCGAGGCAGCACTGGATTTTGACACAGCGCCCTTCTTACGGGGACACGTCATCAGAGATGAAGAGCCTGCTCCCGCTTCGCCTGCACACATTTCGATTCTTGCCGCGCTCATACAAGAACTGAACGAGTTACGACAGATTCTCGCATTCACCGAAGACTTCGCAATTAAGCGAGGTGCCCAACTCTCATAGCTTAATCGGCTACAGCCTTATCTCGCAGCAGTCTATCTATCTAATCGTTATAGATAATACAGTTTTCGGTTGAAATGGGATTAAAGGACTTGGTTCTAGTTGTGCGTTTGATCACAGGCACATGGCGCGACTCTAGCAACCGGGGTCAGTCCTTCCCCAAGAGCCCGACACTCGGCGGCGTCGCGTCTTGTCGCCCTCGCCCCAGCAGGCCATCCAATAGCTGTAGGTCTTGGAGCCCTTCCGGCTCTGCTTGACCTTCTTCATCCTGCCACATGGTCATGTCCTTCAGCCGGGATGGATGTCAGAAAAATTAATTCAAGCCACCCCTTTTATGGTGTGGTGGCAGATCCCAGAACATCGGCCATGCTATAGATGCCAGGTTTGGCTCCCACAACCCAGCCCGCCGCTCTCACCGCGCCGCTGGCGAATGCTGATCTGCTGTGGGCCCGGTGCCTTATCTCCAACCGCTCACCGGGACCGGCGAAGAGCACGATGTGGTCACCAACTATATCTCCGGCTCGGACGGCATGGACCCCGATCTCCTTTCCTCTCAGGGCTATGCCTTCCCGGCCATGCTTGACCTCATCTATGCCTGTGACCCTCTTGAGTATATTAACCGCTGCCACAGCAGTTCCCGAGGGTGCATCCTTCTTCATACGGTGGTGGGACTCTATGACCTCTATGTCGTAATCCTGGAGCGATTTTGCAGCGATCTCTATGAGCTTCCAGAAGACATTGACGCCCATGATGAAGTTGGGGGTGATGACTGCCGCCACCTTTCCTTCTATGGCCCCTCTCATCTGGGCCTGCTGTTCCTTGGAGAAGCCAGTGGTTCCCACAACCAGATTTATGCCCAGATCTGCGGCTATACCGACGTTGGACACAGCTGCTGCTGGGACGGTGAAATCTATGAGCACGTCGGGCCTCTTTTGGGCCAGAATATCTCTAAGCTCAGAGGCATTGGAGACGATCACGCCGCCTGCCAGGAGCTTGCCCATTCCGGAGATGCCAAAGCCTGCAACCAGCTCCATCTCAGGCACTGCTTTCATGGCATCAATGACCATGGTGCCCATGCGGCCCGCTGCTCCGGTTATGGCCACTTTTATAGTCATGGATATTCGCCCATTCTTCCGATTATCTCTTTTTTCCGTTTAGGGGTTTCGATCTCAATGGGATCCTGGAAGAAGTCGAATGATTCGAACCCTTTCACATTAATGAGATGTGGATTTTCCCGTGATGCGCCGCTCTTTATAGCCGGTAAAATGAACCGAAAGAATTCCCGGGAGTACTGCTCGTAGCTGAACCCCTCTGCCTCGATCACTCGTTTCCACTTGTCTTCCATGGACAGGATGCCCATGAAGGTGGTCATCAGGTACATCGAGATCAGGAAAGGGTTGAGATCGTCCCGGATCGTACCGTCATCGATGCCCTCCTGGACTGCATCCCTCAGGATCATCCGGCACGTACCATACCCTTTTCCGATCTCTGCGGTACACGGATTCTCTTTGGAAAAACGTTCAGACCCGTAAAAGTGGATCAGTCGCAGGTAATCCGGGTGTTCCTGAGAAAACCGGTAATAGGCCTGGCCCATCAGGGCTACCTTGACAACGCCCGGGACCTGTGTCTCCATGCATTCCACGTATTTTTTCTGCAGGATCCAGATGCCTCGTAGCACGATGGCAGCGAAGAGCGTCTCCTTATTTTTAAAATAGAGATAGAGGGTGGCCTTGTTCAGCTCGACCTCATTTGCGATCTCGTCCATGGAGACGTCATCGTATCCGCGAGAGAAGAAGAGACGCTCGGCTGTATCAAGGATCTCTTTCTTTCGCTTATCTTTCTCCCGCATCTTTCTTTCAGAAATTCCCATCCTTACCTCACGGCAGGCAATCCACCGCAGGCCTTGCAGGCCTCGCAGAGTGGGTTCCTAATTATAAAAAGAATTCCGGCTCCTTTCGCTCATTATATAGTGTACTTAAACGCAATGCGGCATCCCTGACCCGGCCGGGTTTCATCGTTCTCGCGTGCTTGGGACAGTGTCTGATGCAGGCGCAACATGTGATGCATTTTTCCGTATCAATCAAATTGCTATTTTCTGGATCGATCGCACCGACAGGGCATCCCTCTGCACAAGTCCCACATTGGGTACACGCATCACTAACCGCAATAAAATCAACCGTCCACAGCTTCGAATCTCCTCGGTAAGGACGGCAGCCGGGTATATTTACATCAGAAATCTGGTCAACTGATGAAATGGTGCTGAGTTTTTCCCGTATTTTTCGCCCAAATGACTCTGCGTGGTTTAGGTCGCTTGCATCCGGACGATCTTTGGCCGTTGGTGTTTCGGAGTTCGAAAATGAGTGTTCCCCTATATATGCTGCACCGGCGATCGATTTACATCCACACTGTGTCAAAATATCATTCAGCTCGAGCAGGGCATCGTCATACACGCGATTACCATACACGACAACGCAGACAGCAGGCGTATTATGTGCTTGAATTGCATGCAGCCATTCGCTTAAAAGTGCCGGCACTCTACCCATATAAACCGGCACTGCAATAACAAGTAATTCGTTCTCTGATGTTTTCATAGGTTGTTTTCTCGCAATTGGTCTGGTAATATCTATGATTTCCACCATGCTTTGATTAATTCCGCGTGCAATGCCCTGAACAACCGCTTTGGTTGTCCCCGTAGGTGAAAAATAAACTAGTTTCAGTGATTGTATTTTCATGAGATGTTCTCCATTGAAGTCGCCAGATTTTTTCGGGTCGTTCTCTTATTGTCCCATCTGCTGATGGCGGCTACTCTCAACCTCCGGATTATAGGATCTTCTTTCCTGGTTCGGGCCCCGGTTTAACGACGTACACATCAGTGATCTTCACGATCACTGCAGACTTGGGCACAAAATTGGGCCAGATCTCTTTCATCCAGGCAACGTCCTGTCTGAAGATCTCGTCATTCGTGTGGATAGTGACTGTACCCTTGATCTGGAAACCGCCTTTGTCCCCCCACCACGACAGGGCGATCTCCGGGTTCTCCTTCATGTTCTGCAGTGTCTTGTTGAAGAACTGATCCGAGATGAGCATCGTCCCGTCATCCAGTACCTTGAACGCCGCGATCGGGACAACATTGGGAATGCCTTCTTTTGACGATGTTGCAAGGAAAGCGGTCTTCGTTACTAGTAGCGATTCTTTGATTTCCTGTGTCAGTGTAACCATGGAATCATCTCCTCATCTTTGGAGCCGTAATCTCCTGGAATCTGCCCGGAGACCGTTACTCAATACTAACTCTTGGTTAATTTATAACTATCGGATAGTTTATAACCTAAAGTATTGATGATCACCACTTTTCCAAGCCATGGGCGCAGGCCAGGAAACCGCAAGATCCTGCAGGGCGCTTTCATCGCACCGCCCGGCCTTAGACACCCCAGGCCCTCAGGCAGACCTCCTGGGAGGCCACCATCCTGCTCTACGCGCCGGCGGCGCGCGACCCCCACCAGCAGAAGCTGAACCGAGCTGGCTAACCCAGGTGTTCTGCATCTACGGAGGTCTTCCACGCCCGGCCCGGCGAGGTGGAGGAGGTGATACAAAGAAGGCTGGAGGAGAGCGGGCAGGAGGAGCGCGAGAAGAGGCGATGGCCGACGACTTTTTGGCGGATTGTGTGAATATGGGCATAATGTCCCGAATTTTTTCAGGGTAACAAAAAAACGATCTCAATGCGACGGTAAGAATGCATTTTGCCAAGTTCTGCAAGATTCTCCGTCGCATCGGTTGAAGGGTAGCGAGTTGATATGCAATCCTTCCTGGTTCCCCCTACCAGATGACCGGCCTCTCCTCCTCCGGTCTGTACTGCTTGTCGCCAGGCTTGATCTCTGAGAAGGCCAGGTAGAACTCGGGCATATTGAAGACCACACCACCAATTCTGAACTTGCAGGGCGAATGGGGATTGGTCAATACCTTGGTCCTCAAAGACTCATTTCTGATATTCTCTCGCCACATCTGGGCATTACCCAAGAAGAATCTCTGCTCTGCAGTGAATCCGTCGATCTTCTTTGTCTCATTCGGTTGAGCCAGATGGTAGGCATAATAGGCCGTGGTCAAGCCTCCCATATCAGCTATGTTCTCTCCTAAAGTCAGGTTGCCGTTTACATAAAGGCCCGGCAGCGCTTCGAACTTGTCGTACTGGCCGACGAGCACCTTTGTGCTGTTGTTGAAGTTGGATCCATCCTGTTCGGTCCACCAGTCAGTCAAATTGCCATTCTTGTCGAACTTTCTTCCCTGATCATCGAAACCATGGGTCATCTCGTGTCCGATGACGGCGCCAATGGCTCCATAGTTGATGGCATCATCGGCCTTGGCGTTGAAGAACGGCGGCTGCAGTATTCCAGCCGGGAAGAATATGGCATTCATTTCGAAGTAGGCGTAGGCATTGACATCTTGCGGTGGCGCAAACCAAGTGTCGCGGTTTACGGGTTTTCCGGCCTTGTCCAGGCCAGAATATCCGTGGTCGAACTGGAATTTGCCGGCTCGCAGCACATTCATGACATAGGAATCGTTCTTTATCTCCAGGCCAGAGTAATTCTGCCATTCTTCCGGGTAGCCGACCTGAACATCCATGCTCTCCAGCTTCTCAAGAGCCTTGACTTTGGTGGCATTCTCCATCCAGGTCAGATTCTGAAGCCGGGCGCGAAATGCTCTCTTCAGGTTCTTTACCATATCCTTCATCTTGGCCTTAGAGGAAGGATCAAAGTATTGTTGAATGTAGAGCTGGCCCATGGGCTCTCCCAAAAATGCGTTCTCTGTCTTGAGGACCCTCTTCCAGCGTGGTTCCATCTGCTCCTGGCCGTTCAACTTACGACCATAGAAGTCAAAGGATTCGTTCTCAAATTCTGAGGAGAGGTATGGAGCGGTGGCCGATATCAGCTTCCAGCAGAGGAAGGTCTTCCAGTCTCCCACGCTCTCCGTCTCCATCATCTTTCCCAGCTCCTTTACGAAGGCCGGCTGGTTGACGTTGATCTCCTTAATATCGGGATGGTCAACATCCTGGAACAATTCCGTCCAGTTGAATTCTGGTGCCAGGTCCTCCAGCTCCGTTAAAGTCATGCGATGGTAGGTCTTGACTGCATCTCGATTCTCAACATTTGTGAAAGAGGCATTAGCCAGACGGGTCTCCATCCTCATGATCGTTTGAGCATCTATCGAGGCGTTCTGGGAATCTCCCAGCAAGACGAACATCCTTGTAACGAATTTGAGATAATCTTCCCGCGTCTTTGTTGATTCATTGTCCTTTCGGAGGTAATAATCTCTGTCCGGCAAGCTCAGCCCCGATTGGTAAAGAGTGGCTATCATCACTTTGCTGTTCTTACTGTCTGGAGAGGCATAGAATGAGAAGAGCGGGTCGATAATATAAAATGAAAGCAACTGGGTAGAGACTCTCTGAACATCTGCGGCCGTGGTCATGTTGTCGATGAGTTTTAGCTCTCCTTGCAGCGGCTCGATCCCCTGTCGGTTTATAAAATTCGTATCCATGCCGATGCTGTAGAAACGGCCTATCTTCCAATCAAGGCTGACAATCTTAGCAGATGTGTTATTGGAGGCCTGCTCCACCAGCTTTCGAACCTGCTCGTCTGTTCTGTCTTCCACGATCTTGAACTCGTTATATTCGGTCTTATCCGATGGAACTGGATTCTTCTCGATCCACCCGCCGTTGACATATTGATAGAAGTCGTCTCCGGGATGAATTGATAGATCCATGTTGTTAGGGTCAAAGGCCGGTGTCTCGTTGTTAGATACGCCGGCAGCCATCAGGCACGGCATCTGTGTCAACATAATCAAAGATATGAATGCTACGAATCGAAAAACCTCTTTAGCTAAAGGTCCAAATGTTTTCCTCAACATCATTCACCACCCTCTTTCAGTTAATTGAATTCGTTTCCCCACTTCTATTTCCCCACTTCTATTTGGTGGAGTCTTCTATCGTCCATTTTTGTGAAATGATTTTATGGCATATAAACATTAGCTATTTCTTTGTGAAAATATATTCGGTAAGAGTTGAAAATTTACATAATAGATGTCCTGGCCTAATCATCCCCCGCCCCTCCGCCTTCCTCTCCCTGGCCTTCCGGCGGACTTTTGCGCCATCCATCTTCCTGCTGCTCCCGGCGGCGCCCTCGTCCTGCCGCCATCGCGCCAGGATGCCATTTCAGTCAGGTGTAGGTCCTGGAGCCCTTGCGGGTCTGCTTGACATTCTTCATTTGCCACACGGTCAGGTCCTCCAGCCGGGCCTGGAGCTTGAGGGCCTGGGCCTCTGCCAGGGCCTTCTCCGCCTCGCCTTGCAGCCCTTGCCCCAGGGGCGAGCCGCGGGCGCACGTGCGACCTTCTGCAGGGCTCGGGCATCCCTGGCCAGCTCCCGGGCTTCCTTCTGGAGGGCCTGGCGGCGATCGCCGGAGGGGGAATGTTATCGTATCCGCAATGACCGGTGGGTCATAGACCATAGGTGTCTCATCGTCATCATCCTCGCTAACGTAGGCGACGAAAATCTCTTGTGCTGTTGCCGTAATTATGACCTTCCTGCGAGTCGCTGATTACAATAAAAATAAACGGACCATTGATGGGCATCGTCCGAAACGTGCGGTTGCCAAATGCGGACTCGTTGCCTGAAGGTCTCACCCAGTAAGTATATGATAAATTGAGCCGTATCAATACCCGTAAATACGTGTAAGACTTTTCGATCATATATTTCAGCGAAAGTTATTTAAGTCCAAACATAGGCGTTAAACTAATAAAATTTAAATGGTTGCAGAATGACAGAAAATGCGGCAAATCGATTCCTCTTTTGGATAGGTCTAATCTCTCTGCTACTTCTCTTCGCCGGGCTAGTCCAAGCCCAATTTGAGATAGATAAGGATGCATTAAACTATCCAGGGTTACATGCCTCTGTGAAACAGGCGGAAGAGATCTCAATAGGTAATCAGGAAGCGTTGTCGTTCACTCATGGCGCCGCAACCAATTCAATCAATATAAGCGAGTCATCGAAAGGCAGTACGATGTCTCCCCCAGTACAGGGTGACGTAGGGTGGATTACAGGTGTTCCTGCTGATGGTTACGGAGTTATTCTGCACACAACAAACGGTGGAAAAAATTGGACCAGACAAGGGTCTCCAAATACGATACCAAATGTTCCTCTCTCGGATGTCCGTGCCATTGACGCTTACTGTGCTTGGGTTGTTGGCAATGAAGACGGTAATTACGCAGTAATTCTGAGAACGACGGATGGAGGCAAGACCTGGATCAGACGTGGTGCTCCCGGATCGGTCCCTGATTTTGGCGCATTGGGAATTGGCGCAGTTGATAGCAAGATCGCTTGGGTTGTCGGAAGCAATGGCACCATTATTCATACAGAAGACGGCGGCAAGACTTGGGCCCAGCAAGCAAGTAACACAAGCGCGGCTTTAATGAAGGTGGCAGCTATAGACCGTTACAACGCATGGATTGTTGGAGCTCACGATAATGGCTACGCAGTCATCCTTAGGACAAGCGATGGAGGGCTCACTTGGACGCGGCAAGGAAATGCTTCAACTGTTAAAACTACGGGGCTGATAGATGTCACTGCCGCTGACAACAGAACCGCGTGGGCTGTTGGAGTGAATCATACCGTTATCAAAACAATGGATGGTGGTGCATCATGGCAAACACGGATGAATGGTATAGCGTCTGGCATAGCCCATATGAATGGTGCCTGTGCAATTGATAAATCTAATGCATGGATTACACAAGATTATGGGCGTGTTTATTGGACAAGCGATGGTAGCAAAACTTGGAACGTGCAAAATCCAAATGGAACCGGCTTCTGGCTCATGAGTGTGAGTGCGAGGAGCTTGAAAACGGTGTGGGTTGTAGGAATTGCTCCATGGATTGGTAAGGGCATAATACTGCATACAACTAATCGCGGCGTTAATTGGACGGAGCAATTTGCGCCCGTCAACGTGCCTTTCCATCGAGTATCTTTCGTGGGAACGAGATCGTAAGTCGTCGAGATGTATATGAACATCTTCAGATGTCGCCTGTTATGTGGGGGTCTCATCTCCCGCACTCGACCCTCGTAACCATGGGTAGCAGTCCCGCAAGAGCCTGACACCCGGAGGCAGGAGACCAATGTCGCCAGTAATCCTGAGGGAGCGCAGGCCAGGAAGCCGCAAGATCCTGCCGGGCGCTTGCATCGCACCGCCCGGCCTTGACCCCAGACCGGGCACGATCATCAATCTCCGGTCTCATGGTAGCCCAGCCCCTCCGCCTTCCTCTCCCTGGCCTTCCGGCGGACTTTTGCGCCATCCATCATCCTGCTGCTCCCGGCGGCGCCCTCGTCCTGCCGCCCTCGCGCCAGGATGCCATTTCAGTCAGGTGTAGGTCCTGGAGCCCTTGCGGGTCTGATTGACCTTCTTCATCTTCCGCACTAGTCAGGTCCTCCGGTCGGGCCTGAAGTTTGAGGTCCTCGGCCTCTGCCAGGGCCTTCTCCGCCTCTCCTTGCAGCCCTTGCCCCTGGGGCGGGCCGCAGGTGCACGGTCGGCGGCCTTCTGCAGGGCTCGGGCATCTCTGGCCATCTCCCGGGCGGACCTCTGGAGGGCCTGGCGGCGGTCGCCGGAGGGAGTACGGTCCATGGGAGAATGGTTCTATGGCATTTTACTTTATACTTTGCGTAATGTCATAGAACTATAGACGCTATTTCCTAGTTTCCACTGGTAATAGAATAATAAAAAGGTAGATAAAATGAAGTGGTGGGCGCCCAGTTTGCGAGCCAGTGCCTCCTTTTCCCTGCCTCGCGATAAGACCGCGGTTTCGAAGCCGAGCTTGATGGCGAACTGTAAGCCCAGATGGCCCAGCCCCCCAAAACCATGGATTGCCACCAGGTCGCCGCCTTTTGCCACGCTGTTTTGCAGGGCTCCAAAGGTTGTCCTTCCCGCGCAGAGGAGTGGTGCGGCTTCTACAGGGTCAATATTGTCGGGAACAGAATTCAGAGCCTCCATGCGGGCAACCATGAACTCAGCATAGCCTCCATCGGTTGTGATGCCAGTCGTCGATGAATCCTTGCAGGCTCCGAACTCGCCACTTCGACACGCGGGACATTGGAAGCAATGTCCTCCGTGCCATCCTACGCCTACTCTCTGTCCTATCTTCCAATAATTTGACTTAGACCCCAATTGATCTATAATTCCGACAACTTCATGGCCAGGAATTCTGGGATATTGCAGTCCAGGAAACCGACCTTCTTTGACGATCGCATCTCCATGACACACCCCACAAGCTTCTACTTTGATGAGTACTTCGTTTTCCTTTGGTTGGGGGACTTCTTTGTGAACCAACTCAAAGTCATTCCCTGGTGAACTTATATGAGGATAACTCCAGCTCAGAACTTCAGCGATAGCTGATCGAGACTCCTGCTGAGGGGCATGCTTCCAGCGATTTCCCGCTCATCCCTCCTAACCCGACAAGCTAAATGCTGGTGTCGTTAAGATAGTCGGTCCCGGTGCCGGAGACAAATAGAGGATAGTTTTTGGGCTCAGTTCCCCAGGACCGGAAGTCGGGGGAGGTATATTTGAACCCATTCAGGTTTGTTGAGTTGTTGGTTGCATTCAGAGAATCATTGGTCTGATTCAGAGATCCTTCGGTCAGGCTATTCAGCAAGGTCAAGCCTGCAGAGCCGTTCAGTCTGACAGGCATTTGACTGGAGGTAAGAGCCGCCGTCACTATCAACGAGAACAATATCAGTATCAAACACTTCATATCGCTCATTGAATGGTTTCTAGCCCATTCATGCTTATTTATGCTTCGCTGGAATCGAGAATAAGCATTTTCCTTAACGATCACTATCTTATACTGCTTCTGCATTCTAGTAAGCATGGAGAACGGGTTGGGCCCCAGGATTGGTAAATCCACATTGGTAATTCTAGCGATCACGGTTCTAGCGATCACGGTACTGATTCTTTCCGGTTTGACGAATGCCACATACTATGTCAAATCAGGAAATAGCATCCAGTCGGTCATAGATGCCGCAAATCCAGGCCAAATCATCGAGGTGCAGAACGGCACCTTCCACGAGAGGGTCAACATGACCAAAGAGCTTACCCTCAAGGGCATGGGCAAGCCGGTTATTGATGCCGGCGGCAAGGGAAGCGCAGTAACCATCTCGGCCA
The DNA here is from genome assembly GCA_026394555.1 of Methanothrix sp. Taxonomy (GTDB): domain Archaea; phylum Halobacteriota; class Methanosarcinia; order Methanotrichales; family Methanotrichaceae; genus Methanothrix. The sequence goes on along the minus strand of JAPKXZ010000071.1, from coordinate 53,538 downwards.
ACGGTTCAACCCTTATGGGATTTTCGGTTACAGGATCTGGTTCGGATGCCAAAGACGCGGGCATAAGGGTGCTCTCCGACGGGAACATAATCAAAAACAATACCGTCGTCAAAAATGGTAATTATGGAATAATCCTTTACTATGCCGACAAAAATGCCGTCTTTTTTAATACGGTGACGGAAAACAAAAAAGGCGCAATCCTGCTGATTCATTCCAATAACAACCAGATATGGGGCAACTATGCCAGCATGAACTGGAATGGTATCACCATAGAAACATCCAGAGGAAATACCATCATGTCCAACAACTTGACCCGTAACAGGATGGGCATAAACATCTCGAACAATAACATAAGCGAGAGCATCACCTCAAAGGGCAAGGGAGTCTCCATAGCGTACGTCTCAGGCAGCCAGGCGAAGACCTACAACATCGGACAGAACAGCACGAACGCCTCAAAAGCCGGTGCCAACGTTCTCTACCAGAACAATCTGCAGAACAACGTTCAGAATGCCTTCGACGATGGCTACAACCAGTGGGACAACGGCAAGGCAGGCAACCACTACAGCAATTACGATGCCCGTGAGCAGGGCTGCAATGACCGCAATAGAGACGGGATCTGCGACAGCGGCTACGGCATTCTTGGAGGGCATAACGTGGACAATCTGCCGAAGGCGTCTATTGATGCCATACTCAGTTATAAGTCCAAGGGATTGATGGGCTCAGTGCTGAAGATGGACCACAGAACCTACATGCCTGGGCGAGATGTCAATGCGTTCTATGCGGCTCCCGGGAACTTCTCCGGCTGGGTGGGAATTATGAAGACGGATCAGACCAGAGGAAAAGTTAGCCGGGATAAGGCTCTATCATCTCAGAACCTGGAAGGCTCATCAGGTACACTGAAGCTGAAGGCGCCTGCCAGCAATGGATCCTACGATCTTCGCATGTACAACGCCAATGGGGAGGAGATGGACTCTCTGAATTTCAATGTTATGGTTCCGACCATCACTGCGACTCCGGCCTCGGTGAACACCTGCGAGGAGATCACCGTTAGCTATGCAGGGGCTTCGGGTTATGAGAATGATTGGATAGCTATGTACAAATCCGGATCACCCGACACCAGCTTTACTTCCCGCCAGTATCTGGGCGGAAAGGAGAACGGAACTGTGATTCTGTATGCTCCCGATCCGGGCATGTATGACTTCAGGATCTTCGAGAACGATAGTTATACCCGGCTGGACACCAGCAGCAGTATAGAAGTCAAAATATTTAAGGGCAACAAAGTCATAGCCTCACCATCGCATGTTGCGCCCGGAGGCAAAGTCACGGTAAGCTACTGGGGAGCACCTCTGGAAGGAACAGGTGTTATCGGCATGTACGGCGTGAACAGGCCTGACAAGTTCCCCTTGGAAACGAGGTCGATAGGCAGCAATAATTGCGGCAGAATGACCTGGCAGCTTCCTGCTGATCCGGGCACCTATGACTTCAGGATGTTCCAATCTGCTATCACCGGGGCCGGTCAAGGGGCTTACCAGCTCCTGGGCCAGACCAATGTGGTGACAGTAGGCTGAGACTCCGAATCGAGAAAAGTCCGACAGAATTTGAAGCCTCCAGAGCATAGCTCTTAGAGGCTTCTAACGGCTCTTGTCCTTCTGGCTGGCCGCCCTCGCCATCCATCTTCCTGCTGCTCCCGGCGGCGCCCTCGACTTGCCGCCAGCGCGCCAGGAGATTCGAAGCTGCCATAGTAAGGCTGCTGCTGCGCAGGTACGGCAATCTCCGGACAAGAAACGGCATCCAGAACACCTTTCAGCGTGGCGAGAGCGGATCCTTCATTCTTAAAGTAGGGGGATAGCTGTAGCAGCACGCCGTCCAAAAGGCCTGCCTCGGCCAGGGGCTCGACGCAGGTCTTCTCGAAAGAGGTAGCCCAGAAGATGGCCTTCTTCGGGTCTCCCTCCACGAGCGCCTTGTGAGTGACGAGCTGGGGCACTTTGACGGAGTACTCAAAGCCCTTCAATCACTTTCGCCCCGCACCCGGCTCGCCCTCATATCCCCGTAGCTCCAGCCTTTAAGCATGGACTTCGAGCTTCTTCCCACAGTCTCCCTCCGGCCCCGCTCCTTCAATGCCCTGACAGCTCCCAGGGAGATGTTCATCCAGGCCCTGAACCGCAACCTGAACCTGCAACGGTTCAAGGTGCTCTACGTCACCGGCAACTCCTCAGCCATCCTTTCCAGGCTGGACCGCAGGTTTGAGGCCCTGGAAATCCGGCGGGGATTTACCGTCTTCCAGCTCATGACCATCCTGGAGGAGGCCCACCATTCGCTGATTCTCATCGAGCATGACCCTCTCCTCTACGAGGACGCCAAAGAGCTGACCGAGTACGTCTCCCATGCTCTCTGCGATGCCGCAAAGGAGGCCGCCGTGCTGCTCTACGCTCCGGGGATTGACCCTTTTTTCGAAGACCTGGTTCAGAATGCCGATCGTGTGTTCTACTTCGAGGAAGGCCCCCGGGAAATTCCACGGCTGGCGGCCAAAGCCCACCCGCGGGCGAGGGAGAACCAGAGAACGCTGGAGGCCTACTCATGAGCTGGCCCTGGAGTCAGAGGGCGAAGCCGATCGAGCCTAGATCGATGGTAAGCATCAGGGCCATGGAGCTACAGACTGCCAAGGAGATACTGGCGGAGGTCTTCGATGCCCGGCCCGGCGAGGTGGAAGAGATGATAAAGAGCCGGCTGGAGGAAAGGAGCTGGGACGAAGAGAAGAAAGTGAAGAATATCTGTCCGGAGAAGCGCGAAGAGGGGCTGTGGCCGGCGACGTTCTCTGTTGGTGATTAGCTATGGGACGAAGTTTCGAGAGCGTGAGAATGGGTGTTAAGGATGTCTCAGCCAGATGGCTGAAGGCCAGCCGGGCTCTGAAGAAAGAGGATCAGGTTTACGGGCAAAGGGTGGCACAGATGGCCCTGAAGCACTCCAGCGAGGCCTTCTATGCGCTGGACGATCCGCTGGAGGCGGCGGTATTCTCGGTGCTGGTGGAGCTGTTGAAGGAGCTGGAGAGGGGGCGAGAAGAATAGACTTATGTGGATTTTCGACTCTTACTACAAGGGCTGTGTGGAGCTGTGGGGCCGGGAGAGAGGCCTTCGCAAAGACAGCGCCGCCTATCCACCCTCTTTCTACATGCACCTCAAGGACCCTCCCGCCTACCGGGAGATGATCGAGGCCCTGGAAAGCCGATTCAAGGCGGAAGAATGCAGCTTCAGAACCATCTTTGGCACCTTCCCGGGCCACAGGATCTACGCCAGCAGGAAAGTGGCCGAGAAGATCGAGATCCAGACCCGCTACGCCGCCGAGCTCTATAACGTCGATGTCCGCCAGGATCAGCGCTACCTGGCCGAGCACGACCTCTTCCCTTGCGGAGACAGAGACAAGTCCCGGTTCTCGCCAGATTTTGAGATCCCTTTAACCAGCCTGGAAATAGAGGTGGCCGGAGATCCTTCTCTGCCTGGGGAGATCACCCGCGTCGAGGTCTTCAATGGCCGCAAGCGGAGGCTGGAAGGATCTGAGAGAGAGGTCCTCTCCGATCTCATGGATCTCATCAAGGTCCATGACCCGGATTTGATTCTTTGTCCCCATGCTGATACCTGGGTCCCCATCCTGGTTCGCAAGGCCAGAAGATACGGCCTGGAGCCTACATTCAGCCGCACTGGCTTCTTCAAGCCGATGGCCTCCAAGTCCTACTGGAGCTATGGAAAAGTCAACCATAAGGACGGCGCTCTCATCCCCGAGGGCCGCATTCTCATAGACACCGCCAAGAGCTTCGTCTATGCCGAGAGCGGCTTGAAGGGCATACTCATGGCCTCCCGGCTCTCCGGCCTTTCTCCTAACCTTACCTCTCGCTTCACGCCCGGCACACTCATCTCCAGCTACGAGGTCTTCGAGGCCCTGCGCCGGGGCGTAGCCGTGCCCTTCCGAAAGAGGGATGTGGAGGGCCTCCGGAACATATCCGAGCTGAGGGCCTGCGACAAGGGAGGCATGATCTTCCAGCCCGAACCGGGCGTGTACGAGCGGGTCCACCAGATCGACTTCACATCCATGTACCCTTCCATCATCGTCAAGTACAACCTCTCCCCCGAAACCGTTCGTGATCCCGAGCTGAAGGGCTTTCTTTGTACCGTGCTCTCCTCTCTGCTCAATTTACGCATCGAGACCAAGAGGCTGAAGAAGACCAACCCGGATTACGCCGGCATAGATTCTATCCTCAAATGGATGCTGGTAACCTGCTTCGGCTATACCGGCTACCGGAATGCCAAGTTCGGCCAGATCCAGGTGCATGAGAGGATCACGGAGATCTCCAGGGATCTGCTCGTGCAGATCAAGGAGCTGGCCGAGGGCATGAACTTCCAGGTACTGCACGGCATCGTGGACTGTTTATGGGTTATAGGCGAGCCCATAGCCAGCTTCAAGGAGGCTGTGGAGAGGGAGACGGGCATCTTGACCGAGGTGGACTCCTATGACTGGATCGCCTTCCTGCCCATGGCCGACGGCTCAGGAGCCTATAACCGCTATTTTGGGCGGCTGAAGGCGGGCAAGATGAAGATCCGGGGCGTGATGGCCCGCAAGGGAGACACGCCCGAGTATGTGCTTCGCATGCAGAAAGAGATTTTCGAGGTTCTGGCCGAAGCGAGGTGCCGGGAGGAGCTGAGGTGGATAGAGCCCAAGGCCCGAGAGGTGCGCAGGCGGTACATGGACGAGCTTGTAGAGGCGGACGTGCGGGAGCTGGCCATTCATCGCAGGGTTAGCAGGCTGAGCTATTCCCGCAGGTGTGCGGAGGCCTCGGCGGTGCAGGCTCACCTGAAGCAGGGCCTTCCCCTGGCTGCGGGGATGGAGATAGGCTACGTGGTTAAGGACGCCAAAAAGTGGGAGGTGGAGCCGGAGAGGACGGCGTCGGAGTTCGATCTGGGATATTACGGGAAGCTGCTGGAGAAGGCCTGGAGAGAGGTGGCGTATGTGTTTGAGGGCAGCGATCAGTAGGCAATGAGTAACTCATAGATTTATCGTGAATTAATCGGCGCGAGGAACAATGCCCTCAAGCTCCTGGAGAAGAACGGCTTTGATTACGACCTGGTGGAGGACCTGAAGGGCTACGTGGTCCTGGCTCCCCAAGCACGCCAAGTATGCCCCGATCCTGAAAAACTCCGTGGCCTTCCAGGAGACCGCGAATGAGAGGCTATTCCTGATGAAGGACCTGGCAGTAGTTGAGGAAACGGTGGTTCAGGGCGCAAAAATATTCGAGGGCGAGGTAGTCTTCTGAACAGAGGACAGAGGCGCTCTGGGTTCCACCTCTCTTTTCTGACCGTCGCCTTTTAATTATCATGAAAGACAATGATATATTACTGAAGGTAAGAAAAATGTATAAAAAAATTGGAATATTGGCAATAGCGGCAATGCTGCTATTGGCGGTAGGGTTTGCTGACGGAATTGCAGCGCATAGCAAGCGCGAAACTTTTGAAAGAATGCCTATTCCAGACGTTCTGGTCGCAAATAACAGCGAAAATCATCTGGTCCCAGTTGTAACTCCGCTGGACTCTGGAACAGGATACCTTGGGGACATTACGATTCAAGGAACAGCAATCAGCAAATTCGACCGAATCGGGGCATGGGGTTGGAACGTTTATGTAGATAATGTCGTGGAAGGGCCACCTGAAATGAAAGACAAAACAATATCAATCTACCTGACTTCGGCTGATCCGACAGTGTATCCCAGGGGGACCATGGACTCCAATATTAACGTCGGCGACATTGTAGAGGCCTATGGTGGGTCCGCTTCTGGTTACGATATTAGCTTGACCGGTTCAGCGAGTTACCACCTTAAGTACCTCAGCTTGCCAGTCACGGCCGGTGATGACTCCCTCTGGCCAGTAGAGCCACAGGAAGCGTCAACACCAACTCAAAGCATCACGCCGGTACTCAGTCAGAACTATGTGATAGTTACTGAGAATTTGACATCCAAACCCAGCTATCTAGTTACCGAAAACGGCCAAAAGATGGCAATAACCTGGCTTACCCTGGGGGTGGGGTATGTCAGCACTGAATACGCCCCCCAAACCTACGGAGTCAATTTAAATGACATCTTCAAAGCCGTTGGTGATGCTGCGGCTGAACTTGGTTGTTGGAGCGGATGTCGCGACAGCAGCGGTACCCAATGTATTGATGACTGCCGTGCTGCTGAAGGTCTGGAAACTTCTTAGCACATCTGGGGCTCCTTCTTTAAGCTTGTAGTAGTGGAGAAGGCAGAACGGGGAGATGTGGCAGAGGCAGATAGGCTACGTGGTCCTGGCTCCCCAAATCCGCGAAATATGCCCCGATCCTGAAAAACTTCGTGGCCTTCCAGGAGATCGCGAATGAGCGGCTATTCCTGATGAAGGACCGGGCAGCAGTCGAGGAGGCGGTGGGCCTGGGCGCGAAAATAGTAGAAGGCGAGGGTTGCCTTATGATCAAGTAGTTGTCAGTTCCCGAAGTCTTTGGATGGCCTCCATTGCCCTGGCAGCTTCGCGATTTCTCTCTTCTTCATAGTGCTGTATGATCATATTGAGGGTTACACTGAGCATGTAGACCTTCATGGGCCGACCTTTTCCCTCCGCGTTGATATCGCCTTCCTCGACCCAGTTATTTGAGCGTAATGCACGCATAGCTATGCTCACTTCTGGCTGCCTCATGCGTGTTGCCGTTTCGATTTCTCTGGAGTTTGCTTCGCTCACGTTCGCCAGAAAGGTGATCAACATGGCTACGTTTCTTGGCACATCCAAGCTTCGCAGTGCTTCGACGAATTCCAGATCCTTTTCGTCCAGCACTTTGACAGAAGTTTGTTTTATTATAATCCCTCAAGATTTATACATATCTTAGTCGCATATAAATATTTTCTTTAAAAAAATTGATCATTGTCTTGCGGCTCAGACCCCACCAAGGAAATCTGCACCCTGGTTTTTTCCTTGTGTCGATGTCGCATACTTTGCGATGGCTGCGTCTGACATGAGGTTGACATCGTTGGTAGTATATTTCGCCCCTTCACCATTTATCTCATGGGTTATGCCCTTGCTTGTTGTGTTGTTTCCGGCAGCCATATAGGGCTTTTGCAAATTGACTGGTACGGTCATCTTTGCCATGAGCAAAGTAGTGTCATTTCCAAAGTTCTTGACGACCCATGCATTCCACTTATCGACCAGGGCATTGAAAACTGGGACATCTTGACCCTGGGCGGCTTTGTCGTATGATTGACCGAGTTGGAAGGACAGGTGCACTCCGTCTACTGTGGCTTGTTGTTCTGGGGTATACGCAGCAGCCAGAGAAACGGCTGCTAATAGGCTTACAAGAATTATAATTGTCTTCATGGTAATGACTTTTCTTTCGAGATTATTAATACCACCCGGTCAGCCAATGAGCATAAGTAGAGCAAAGCAGGAGGTGTTTCGGCAGCTTTGCTATGGGTGGCCAGAAATCACTTTCGCGGCGCGCGGATGAGTTTTTTCTACTATTACTACTACTTGTTAATTGGAGACAGCTATCCCCTCGTGCTACTCCCTTTAGGCTGCCTCCAGCTATCCCTTTTAGAGGTGATTGCACTGGACGATTTCGTGATCTCACCAGATCCAGTCCTTTTGCCATGCCGGCATCAAGACATAATAGTCACATTAGCTAGTCCCGGATGCGAGCCGTTGGGCACCAACTTGAGGACGACGTCGTTAAGGCGGACCTCAACATAATCTCCTTTTGGGGTAGCATCAAAATCGTGTGTCGCCAAGATAAATGCCAGGTCATTTACGCTTAAGTAGGAATCCTCCGTTTCTGAGATCAGCTTCATTAGTCCTGATTTATCGGTCACGGCTGAGGATAACGGAGAAAAGTACAGGGATATCAGAAAAACGAAGATTACGACCAAATATAGGGGAGGTCCTATGTGCCAGGTAAGAATGGAATCGTAGCAGTGTATTTTTTCGCTCAAGGTCCCTTTCACCCCGTCATCATTGTGCTTCTTTATATTTGCCGCAGCATACTACGTACAGCTTTCCGTCACTGCCTCTGGTTAGCGTGTAGTAGGTAGTTTTATAATAGAGGCCGCTCTCAGCCGGATTTGTGTATATGTAATCTACCCAGCCGGTCCTATTTTTTATCGCCCCTGCCACAATATCGTCTCTGAATTTCTTTCCGCTGACATCCACCTTGCCCATGAAATTCATACCGACTAATCGAGGATTATCGGCATGAGCTATCATATTTATCTCCGTATCGTACACAAAGACGTAGAGCGCGGGATTATCCTTGTCCTTGAACGGGTGCTCTCCGGCGGAGATTTTCTTGAATGCATCAGGAGCATCGCTTTCGATACGTGATGATGTGAAATTCGCCAACCTGATGACCTGTTCATCCGTAATGTTTTGCTTGCTATATCTGGGGGGTATATACTTATAGAGGATCTTTTCGTAATCGCCAATTCCGTCGAGGTCCTTTTCCTGCTTAGTTTGATTCAAAGCACGCTGGAAAGCCTGCACTAAAGAGTCCGGCGTATCCTTATTGAAAGCGTAGTAGAGCTCAAAATCGTCTCCCAAATCATAGACCGTCCGGTATTGGCTCGTCTTAATGCCGTATCTATCGAGTAGCCACATGCCAGGAATATCCGCATAAGCCCAGGCGTCGATAGTTCCATCTTCTAGTCGTTTCATAATGATATTCGAATCATTTTCAACGACCAAATCCTTGGGATCCAAACCCGCCTTAATGGCCAATAATTGTTCAGCTGAATTTTGGATGACTGCAATCTTGTAATTCTTCAGATCCTCCGGCGATCCTATATTTATCGCCGTATCATTCATGGCAAATAGAACGATTTTGATGGGACTTATAGGACCTACCCATTTGAAGGACGATTCTCTCTCGGGCAATCGAGTGGTTGAAAAGAGAACTGTATTATTCTTTTTTAAAGCAATCTGATAGCCTACGTCCCATGCCAGTAATCTAATGCTGCTGCGATTTAGATCCAGGTTCATGCGATTGAGCATCCTATCCAGCAGGTCAACAGATATGCCCTTAAGTATTCCCTCTTCTTGGAAATTGAAAGGCGGAAATTGCTCAGTTATGTAAACCAGATGCTCGATCGATGGGGCTGGCTCATAACCCATGGCAGGAGCAATAAACATGGTCAGTAATGCTATGGATAGCATTGATTCAATCTTCAGCATTATCCCTCCAGATTACTCATTTCTTTGAGATCCTTTTGCAGATCAACACCCATTTTAGCCCCATCGAGGTTTGATACAGCCAGAGATTGGAGTGCAACATTATCATACTTGATGCCCTCAAGATTGGCGCCGCCCAGATTGACATCCTTGAGAACCGCCATGGTCAGGTTGGCTCCTCGCAGATCCGCCCCTGAAAGGTTTACATTATCCATGTAGATTGTGCTAATCGTAGCATTTCTGAGATCGGCCTGGGATAGATCTGCATGGTCCAACAACAATCCACTTATGATAGCTGATCTTAACACTGTTTTGCGCATAACTGTCCCCTTCAGATTCATCGATCTCAAGACGGCTCCAGTGAGGTCGGCACCCGAAAAGTCGGCATAATTCGCATTTAAATCATCTAGTTTGGTTCCATGGAAGTGAGCTCCCGATAAATTGACATTGGTTAGGTCTGCGTTTTGCAATATGGTATCTCTCAGCATGGCTCCAGAAAGGTTGGCTCGGGGTAAGTACGCTCGAGTAAAATCCGAGCCTGTCAAGTCGGAGTTGCTCAGGTTTGCACCAAATAGGTCAGATCTCGCGAATTGACAGTAATAGATACGGCTCCCGCTCAGATCTGCCCAATTGATTCTGGATCCAATCAAGATCGTTCTATCTAGATTAGCACCGGGCATTTTAGCAAGGGTTAGGTCGGCTTTGGAGAGCCTAGCGTTATTTAGAGTTGCGCCTCTTAGATCTGTTTCATCCAGCTTGGCATCAGTCAGATCGGTATCGTTGAGATCGGAACCTGAGAGATCAGAATGACTCAAGTGTGCTCCTTTCAAATTTGTGCCATTCAGCCGGGCTTTAACCAGTGTGGCTTGGTTTAACCAGGCATCTTCGAGGTTAGCCTCCGACAGATTTGCACCGCTGAGATTTGCCTCTTGCAGATCCGATCTGCTCAGGTTAGTCCTTGACAGGTCCAGGCCGCTTAAGTTCATACCTATGAGATGGGCATGATCTCTGAATGGCTGGTTGATAATTTCGCTATCTTGAGGCAGATTGATGAGGGGAACACCAAAACGATTGAGTTCAAACTTATCGAACATGTTACGAGTAGCGGTCTTCTTTATCACTGGTATTTTATTTGCCGGTTCGCCTCGGAGGACTCGAAGAGCAAGATCAGCCGCCTGGTCGCCTTGAGAGGTCCCACTGATCATCTTTCCCCCTACGACACCGTATCCCAGATAGAAATCATATACACTGTAAATTGGAACTGAGCAAGCACCTCGAATCAGCTCCGATGAATCCTCATCAGTCAATGTTTTCCCGGTTCTATCTCGGTTGAAGGTCATAAGTAAAATGAGGCTCTCGTTGGATAAGGTGGCAACCTGTTCACGAAGTTCATTTGCGGTCATATTGTCCAGGAATTCAAAGGAGATGCTTTGTTTGAAGTTGGAGACGGCTAGTTCGACGACCTTTCGATTAGCCTTACCCGTGGCGGTTTGATCGGTTATAATTGCAATGTGTCGAGCACCGGGGTGCAGATGGAGCATCAATGAGATCGTGTCAAGAACCTCGTACGTCTCCACGACGCCTGTGAATCCCGGCTTTCCATCCAGCATTCTGTCGTTGAAGTCGATAACACCGCAGAAGACCACAGGAGTTCCTGGAAATATAGCATCCCCATTATTAAGCAAGAAATTAAAGGCATCTGTATTGGTCGCGATAATCAGATCGAAATGCACATTTTTATATGTTTTAACATACAACGATTTTAGTTCTGCGAGGCGGGTCTGGTTGGGATCGATTCTTTTTGTATCCATATATTCGACGTTGACAATTGCGGATGGCATGCTGATTGCGAGACGTAGCTTTATCGCCCCATCAATCGAGTCCTCCCATTTCATTCCAGGATGATCAGAGGCCAAGATGAGGACTTGTTTGGCTGGACTGGGACTGATTGCCGAGCAAGTAGCAGACAGTAAGGGTATAAGTAACAAAATTCCGAACAAGATCCTTATCGTATGCCTATCCATATACACTAATAGTTTGGACTACTATTTATAATTCTTGCAAGGGACTGAGAACTTGATAGATAATTGCAGGATGGACTTACTAGCCTCGGTTTCAAGGGCAGGTACGGCGATGCTATCAAGGCTCATAATGAGGCCTATCAGACTTGATCCCAAATATGCCATGGTCTAGGTCCAACAAAGGCACTGCTATCGAGTTCAAGTCCATCGGCGCAAGGAACAATGCCCTCAAGCTCCTGGAGAAGAATGGCTTCGACTATGACCTGGTGGAGGACCTGAAGGGCTACGTGGTCCTGGGCTCCCCAAGCACGTCAAGTATGCCCAGATCCTGAAGAACTCCGTGGCCTTCAAGGAGGCCGCGAATGAGAGGCTATTCCTGATGAAGGACCTGGCAGCAGTTGAGGTGGCGGTGGGCCTGGGCGCGAAGATCCACGAAGGGGAAAACCCCTTCTGTGGCTATACAGAGTAGATTTGTGGGCAAAGGTGTGCCTTGTTGCATCGATTGCCACGCTTTGCTTCGCCTTAAAGCAACTCAGCTCATAACCCATGAAAAAAAGATTCTAAGCTTCCGCCTCTCCCATCAGCCTGTCCACCAGCCACTCTGGCTCGAACTTCACCAGGTCGGGATAGGTCTGGCCCACGCCCAAAAAGAGCACGGGCTTGCCGGTGATGTAGGCGATGGAGATCGCTGAGCCGCCCTTGGCGTCGGCGTCGGTCTTGGTAAGAATTGAGCCGTCAATGGGAACCGACTCATTGAAGAGGCGCGCCCGCTCCACGGCGTCGTTACCGGCTATTGCTTCATCTACGAAGATGAGCAGATCGGGCTTGGTCACGCGCACGATCTTTCTCATCTGATCCATGAGATTGATATTGGTGTGCAGCCTTCCCGCCGTATCCGCCAGCACCACATCCTTGTTGTGTGCCTTGGCATACTCGATGGCGTCAAAGATCACAGCCGCGGGATCGCCGCCTGTCTTGTGCTTGACGACTTTAAGGCCCAGGCTATTGCCGTGCACCTCCAGCTGCTCAATGGCTCCGGCTCGGAAGGTATCGCCTGCTGCCAAGACCACGGAGTAGCTCTGGTTCATCAGATACCGGGCCACCTTGGCGATGCTGGTTGTCTTTCCCGTGCCGTTCACACCTACGAAAAGAATCTTGATGGGTTTTTCTTTGCTCCTGATGTACTCATCAAAGTCCAGATAATTCCTGGAAAGAATCGTTAAAAGAGCATTTCGCAGCGACTGCTCGGCTATGGCGCCTGTGTCTGCGCCAATCTTCCTCTTCTTTCCCACCAGATCGTTTTTTACCTCTCTGATGATCTCTTCCGCCACGGGCAGGGCCACATCACTTTCCATGAGGGCCATCTCCAGGGCCCACATGGGCTCCTCAAGATCCTTTTCTTCCAGGATTATTTCCTGCTCAAATATCAGGCTCTTGGCCTTTTCCAGGAAGGAGAATCGATTCCTGGGCTTGTTGTCGGTAGCGGCCTTTTCTGGAAACAGAGAAGGCTTGGCGGGGGACGCACTGGAGAGAGTTTTACTGGAGAGATTTGTATTGGTTGCAGAAGACTTCTCCAGGGCAGCATTTTTGTCTGCCGCAGGGAGTGCTTCGGTCAGGCTGCTTATCTCTTTATCGTCTTTCTTTCCAGCTATCTTCTCAGCCAGGGAGACCTTCTCGGCAATTTTGGAGGACAGAGCCTCTTTGAAGCCGGAGAGTTTCTCCTTGAAACGACTAAACAACCCCTTCGCTCCCCGGGCCGTGCTGATGCGAATTAGCGCTCTCTTCAAATTGCTGCATTATGGCCTGGATCTTCTGCATCTCTTGATCGATCTTGGCAAGCACCGCATTAAGCTTTTTAGATCCCTCAAGAACTTCTGCCTTCCTAACAGTCAGAATATCCTTAGCCTCGGCGGCGGTCTTTTCAATGCTAACGCCCGCGCCCACATTCAAGACTACTTTCTCCTTAGAGGCGAGATTTCCGTGGATAAAAGACCCAGATCCGATGGGAACGAGAATCTCCTGTCCGACTTGTGCCTCGGCCAGGGCCTCTACCGCAAGCAGTGCCCTCTCCAAGCCCTCCGCCGTCATCTGTGTCAGACTGAGCTGTTGCATTATGCCGTCTGCTTGAGCCTGATATTGCTGATATGCGGCCAGGAGCCTTCTGACCTCTTCCTCGCCTCCAGGAGTGCTACTCAACAGCCTTCACCTCGTCTATCGTGATGAGACCCCTCTTTAGACCGTGTTCGCTTCCCATGAGGGAATAGACTTTATTTACGGCATTTTTCTCGTTCTGGCTCTCAACAACCTTGCTGAAGACCAGCCAGGTCTTGCCGACAAGTCCTCCCTTGTACTTTCCTCTGATCTCGAAATTGCTCACTATTCCACCCCTACTCTATTCATCAACTACTGGAATCATTAAATCAGGAAACCTAGTGCGTCCTCGATGCGCCCCAGCTCTGGGCCGGAAGTTCCTGTACCTGCGAAGTAACCATGGCTGTTGGCCAGCACTCCTGAGCCCACCAGCGGTGAGCCGAGGTTCACTGTGCCCACGTCCACAGGCAACCCGAAGAGCCTCTCTAAGACGGCGATCTCCTCTTCACAGATGCGTGGGTGCACGAGAAGCCCTTTGTTGGTTGCCACTCCCGCCATTCCCACGGTCTTCAGGCCACCGATAGTGCCTTTCTCCAACTTCACGCCTAATGTTTGCTCTATCGTTTCGCAGGCCCTGCTAGACAGCTCCGGATGGACCAAAGCAGCGCTGTCGTTGACCAAAATCACATTGCCCGCGGCATTGATCCTGGCCGGCAGTCTTGCGACCTGGCCGTGTTCGCGAAGAACCTTGAGTTCCTCACTGCCGGCATGATGGGTTACCACGAAGCCATTGCTATTGGCCGCGACCAGGGACCCCAAGACGGAGCCTACACCGGCCAGTACCCGCACGGACGGCACTTTCAGGCCAGCCTCGAGTAATTGCCGATCGGCTTCGCCCACTTCCTGCGGCACGAGTAGAACCTTATCCGTGCATTTGGCAAATACACCGAGAAGGCTGCTTCCTGCTATCTTTAATCGTTTATCTGTCACCAGCAAACTCCGCCTCAACCCCGCCGTCTTCGAACTTGACCGCGCGTACCCTTACGCGCCGGGGAGGCTTCATATCGCCTCTGGCCCAGATGACTTCGCTTAGACCTGGGTCGATCTTTATATTTTTCTTTTCCACCTTCATATGCCGGGCGAGGTAGGTCCTAATCTCGGTTATGGCCCGGTTGGACCTTCTGTAAATGGGAGCGCATTTGACTATACCCAGGGGTATGGTGTAAACTCTTTCTGTGTCCGCCATGTCTATCTCTCTAAGCTGCTTCTTCTCCAATGTCGTCTCTTGGGATGAGTGACTACTTTCCTCATGGTCTTGACAATGACCCAGGAGGGAACCCTACGATTCTGATTGAACGCCTTGGCAAGCCTGATCTTCTTGCCCTTTAATTTCTTGGACAAATCTCTTCCTCCGGATAACTCTGGTGTGCGTATGATTGGAGGGGAAGATCTCATCGACCTTAGCCTGGCCGCACCTCTCTTTTAGCGCATATCTCAGGCCCACCTCGAAGTCTGAGGCGGGATACCTCTCGGATAGCTCTTCCTCGAAGTCCAAATAGCGCGAGGCCATGGCCCGGATCGCCTTTTGACCCAGGCCCGCCAGGGGTCTTAAGTATTGCATATGCAACCGGTCTTCCAGGCTTCGGATAGCGCTAAAGCCCATTTTGGGTGCGCGATCATCCCGCCTCGTCCCGTCCGCCACAAATTCGCACTCTTTCGCTACAGTTTCTACTGCAATTGGATGAACATAATTGAGAGCATCATTGGGATAGCCCGTGCAAAGCAGTATCTCCAGGGCCCGCTCCAGGACGCTATCTTCAAAGACCATCCTCCTATGGGGATGGCCAAGCTCTCGTGCCGCATCAGCCGCTCTCGTCCAGGTATCATCATGGCCGAAGCTGAAGGTGACAAGCTCTATCTCGTCAAAGAACGGTTCGAGAAGAAGAGCCGCCAAGCTGCTATCTTTTCCGCCGGAAAATAAGACTGCAACCTTCATGAACTGCCTACAGCTTACAGCCGCTTTATCTCCTGGTTATGGTGATGTCTCTCTTCGTGGGCTGAGCCTGCTTGAGGATCGCCTTGAGTTGCTCGTCGGTGATTGCGCCCCTCAGCCTGCCGCTTTGAGCAAGCATGATGAGTTGACCTTCAATCTGAGTGACGAACTCCGGCTTGGTCATGCGTATTGCATTGAGCCGTTCCCGAGCTTCGGGAGTGAGGATGGTCCTCATCAAGGATGCCTTTTTGGCCTCCATCTCCTGCTGGGCCTGCTCTTGCGAAGCCGCAGCCATCTGCGAATCCACCTGCTGTTTTTGGATCTGGTCCATCCTCTTTCGTCTTAAATCTGCAAGCTCATCATCAGCCATACTTTTTTCAGTCCTCGCCTAAGCTTTATGCCGAATCGGCAGCAGGTTCTGCTGCAGGTGCCGCCGAGCCTTGCATCTGGCTTCTTACTTTATGGGCGACCCCATCAAGGTATGCCTGACCAGCGGGGGTCATTTGGCGTCCTTTCTTTAGCTTTTTCACGTAGCCGGCCTTCTCCAGCTGCTGCAGGGACTCTCTTGCTACTGAGCCGCTGCCCTTGCAGAAGAATCCTGTAGCTACACCCTTGCGATGCTTTCCGCCGTAGAAGCTTCTAAGGCGGGAAACGCCCACCGGGCCGTCGATATATATTCTGCGCAGTACTGATGCACACCGCACAAACCACCAGTCGGGGTTTGTGGGCGGCATCTCCCTATTTACCCCAGTCTTAGCAAACTCAGCCCATTCCGGGGGCTGAACCTTGCCTGCCGCCTTTAGCTCTTCGGCTACGGCAGCTATCAAGTCATGGGGAGGTACGTCGTAAACAGTTGTCAAATCTTTCAATCCTCCGAGATGATAAGGAACAAACCAGAACCCTTACGCAGAAACAAGTATAAATGCTTTTTCCGAGCGATACGAATTTTGGAGTGCTTCTTTTGTTCTCTTAGCATAATAACTTAGCTCTCCGGGAAGAGAATTCTCTGCATAGGCCATGTTGTTCAAGAGATAATCACTTCTCTCATTGTGTCGTGGATTACCTGCAAATTTATTTGCGCGTCATATCTTGCCAAATATGTCGCACGAACTAATTTGTGCGTCACGGATGACGCCAGATTCGTCTCAAGCCAGAGATCCAGTCCCTCATGGCCTCTTTGGCCACCTCTCTGTCCAGAAGCTCCTTTTCCTGATGGGCGATGTATTCGTTGCGGAAGGAATAGATTCGGTCAACCGTATCCAGCAAATCTGTTTTTGCCGTTTCCACAAATGCAGCTTTACTGCAGAGAATATCCCGCCAGGAGGCGTTAATCCTCCTGCAAGGTGGTGGAAAGCTCCCCAAAAGTGGTCTGGCCGGATGCCAGGGCCTCACTCCTGGGCATGTCCATCGTTTCTATTTTCTGCATGGGCATGGCTGCCCCGGCCACGTCCACGCTGCGGCGGCGGCCGTACTCAATGTGCTTGCCGTCCTAGACCAGTTCCGTCCTCATCTGGGAGAGAGGATGGGGATTGTCCGGACCCCAGCGGGCAAGGTCAGGCATGGGGACGTGGCTCCGGGCTGATGGGGGAGATCGCAGCGGCAACGCAGGACTTCAAAATGAGTTTTGGAGACTTGAGGCTCAGGGTCAATTACTATTATCCTCCTGATGACGGCTTTCTGGCGGCAAACGGGAAAAAGCTTTTGCATGAGGTTAACGGAAGAATATTTAGCCATGCGAGTCCAATAAAATGAACGGCTGTATTATGAGTGGACCCAATACCATTGAATGCGTTTATGAAGGCGGCGTATTAAGGCCGCTTCATGAGGTTGACTTTAGAGAAGGCGAGAGATTGAAGCTTACGGTAAGAAAATTCGACATCTCTAGATTCTACGGAGCATTCGGCGAAGGTTCTATGGGAGAGTTTGAAAAGTTTGAAGAAGATGCCCAGATGGGCAGATGTGGCCTTTCGAAATATTACGGCATACTTGGTAAGGCATCTGCAGAGAGATTAGCAGAGCTGGAAGAATCTAATGATTCAGAAGTTCTTGAACTCCTGCCGATTGAGGCGAATACTGAGATTGGTAGCTCCGTTAGAAAGACAAAAGGCATAATCAAGCTTGATCCAGCCATAGCTAGAGATATCGCAGATAGCGACGAATGATCTTGATGACAGAAATGCTAAGGCTAACTGCTTACATCTCAGGCAAGGCCCAGGAGTCTGGTTACAGAGACCGAGCTGTCAGCATTGCTCGGATTTTCGGGCTGACAGGTTACGCAAAGAACCAGGAAGATGGGCGCGTGAAAGTTGTGGCGGAAGGAGGAGCTGCCGATCTGCAGCACTTATTATTAGCATTGGATTCCACAAAGGAGCGAGACGCAGTTGATATTCAGAAAGAGTATTCGCCGTCAACCGGGGAGTTCGAGTTTTTCTTAGATACGGACACGCCTGATAGATACTATGAATTGATGATTGAGGCTTCAAGAGGAATCAAAAAGCTTGAGGCTATGATTAAAGAGATGAAAGCTTAGGGTCTCCGATCTCATGAATGAAACTCGAAAAACTGCGGTTACTCAATCAGCCCATGTTCTTCTCTTCTTCCCAGGGCGTTGCCGATAAGCTGCTGATGTATTGCCGATATTTTGCCGTTAAATTGTAGCTTCGGGCGCGTCGTGACTGATTTGCCTTTCTCCAGCCATCCGTCTTCCACCCAACTTTTGAGAAGATTTCTAGCCATCCTTTCGGAAAGGCCCAGCTCGGCGGCCACCTGAGGGGCAGTGATTGTCTCTTTTTCAGATCAAGGCATCTCTTTATCCTTCTCGGCCAGGCCCAGGACATTGAGCAGTCCCAGCAGGTTCTCCCGGGACAGTGATCCGTCGGATACCTTCTTTAAGACCTCTTTGGCATTGAAGGCCACACCGAGACCGGCGTTCTTGATCATGAGGCAGTCGTTGGCTCCGTCGCCCACGGCCACAATATTGTCCGAACTGATATTCTCCAGCTCCGCCAGATGGTAGATGATGCGCCCCTTGGCCTCGGCATCGATGATATCTCCTTTGATCTCGCCGGTGACAAAGCCGTTCTCAATCATCAGTTCATTGGCAAAGGTGTAGTCAAAGCCCAGTTGCTCTTTGAGCACATCGGTGAAATAGGTAAATCCGCCGCTGATGAGTGCGATCTTGTAGCCTAAATGCTTTAAGTGATGCAGCAGCTCCTCCGATCCTGGGGTAAGACGCAGATCGGAAGCGATCTCCTGCAAGGTTCTCTCCGGCATTCCCTTGAGGAGGCGCACCCTCTGGCGCAGCGACTCCTTGAAGTCCATCTCCCCATTCATGGCCATCTCAGTTATCGCTTTTACCTGCTCGTCCACTCCCGCAAATCCGGCCAGCTTGTTGATGATCTCAAAATCGACAATGGTCATGTCCATGTCAAAAACGATAAGCCGTTTCTCTTTGCGAGAGCGCCCCAGATCCTGAATCACCACATCCAGGCCGAGAAGCTCGCAATCCTTCTTGAGCCTGGCTTTGCAGTCATTCTCATCGCAATCGGAAAAGTCCATGAGAAATTCAATGGAGATGAGGTCCCCCCGGGCCGTGACCGATGCTCTTTCGATATTGATCTCATTTCCAGCAGCCACGTTTGACGCATCGCGGATGATGCCCGGCCGGTCTTTGGCCAAAATGGTGACGACATGCAGGCTCTTCTTCGATTTGCGCCGGCCCCGGTACTGGCCCAGGGGCAGGAAATTGAATTGAATGCCTAGATCGTCGGCCTTCCTTTGCAGCCACGCCTGTAGCTCGTTGGCCGTGACGTGCGCGTTGGCAAAATCAGCTACCACAGACATGACAAATATGCCTTGCATCACCCGCTGATCCATATCCACGATATTTACATTCTGCTGGGCTGGCTCCTCCAGGATATCGCGGATTAGTCCCGGTCGATCTTTGCCCAGGAAGGAGATGACCCAGAGATCGTCGTTCAGAGGGCACGTCCCCCTTTTCTTGGCAGCTGCATCGGAAACAATGCTAGCCATTCAAGCCTAAATACTTTTTCAGCCCCTTTCAGTTCCCTCAAACGGCTTTGTGCGTTCTTTGTGAGCAAGGGTTATGAGTTCAGAACGACTGGATACTTGGCATGCATCAATCTCACATGCTCATCAACGGAGAAGATGTCGCCTCCTTATCCGGCAAAGTTGAAATCATCTACAACCCGGCCAACCAGGAGCCAGTGGCCCAAGTGGCCGTGGGCACGCGCCAGGATGCTTGCCAGGCCTTGCAGGCGGCCAAGAAGGCTTTTCCCATCTGGTCGGCAACCTCCAGCCAAGAGCGGGCTAAGATCTTGCACGCTGCTGCTGACTTAGTACGGCAGCGAGCCGAACAAATAGCTAGACTGCTGACTCTGGAGATGGGCAAGCCCCTCAAAAACGCTAAAATGGAGATTCTTTCCTCGGCGGATGTCCTGGACTATTACGCAGAAGAAGGCAAGAGAAACTTTGGCGATTGGATTTCTTCCTCGCACAGCCGAAGCATCGTGCTCCGCCAGCCTGTGGGCGTCGCTGCACTCATCACCCCCTGGAACTTTCCCGTGGATCTTTTGGCCTGGAAGGTCGCGCCCGCTCTCGCGGCCGGCTGCACCTTCGTTGCCAAGCCGCCCAGCAAGGCTCCGCTGGCGGCTACAGAGTTTGTGCGGGCCGTCTCTGAAGCTGGCCTTCCCGCGGGCGCGGCGAATGTGGTGCACGGGCCTGGGAGCGAGGTGGGCGCGGAATTAGTGGAAAATCCCATCTCCAGAAAGATCGCTTTTACTGGTGAGACACAGACCGGTCGCGAGATCATGGCCCACGCGGCTGCACACATCAAGCGCGTCTCCCTGGAGCTGGGCGGCCAGTCGCCCTTCATCGTCTGCGCAGATGCCGACCTGGAGGCCGCTGCAGCCGCTGCGGCCCAGCGTGCCTTCTCCAACATGGGCCAGATCTGCATCAGTGTTAATCGAATTTATGTGGCAGAAGAGGTGGCAGAGCCGTTCACGAAGCTGCTGGTGCGGCGGGCCGAGCGGCTCAAGATCGGCAACGGCCTGGAGCCGGATGTGGACCTGGGGCCCATGTTCAGCAGGGCGCAGCGGGAGAGGACGCGAAGCCATGTGGCCGACGCGATTGAAAAAGGGGCAGAGCTTCTTTCGGGCGGCAGTGAGCCGGAGGGCGAGGCCTACGAGAAGGGCTACTTCTTCCTACCAACGGTGCTGGGCGAAGCTGACCACAGCATGCGAGTTATGCGAGAGGAGACCTTCGGGCCGGTGGCTCCCATCATGAAATTCAAGACGCTGGAGGAGGCCGTAACCCTCGCTAACGATAGCGAGTACGGCCTGGCCGCTTACGTCTTTACCAATGACCTCAAGACGGCCCTGCGCGCCGCCGAGGGGCTGGAGGCGGGAGGCATCGGGGTTAATGTGAACAATGTGGTGGACCTGCAAGCGCCCTTTGGCGGGTGGAAGGAGAGCGGTCTGGGGCGAGAGCTGGGGCACTGGGGGCTGGAGGCGTACCTGGAAATGAAGCACATCCGCCTGGGGATGTGAGGCGGAAAAAGTAGGAACCCTGCGGTAGTCCGTAACAATTTGATTAACCAGTGGCTAACGACGATTTCACCACAGAGGACGCACAGAGCGAAAAAGAGAAATCATTTTCCCGGGCAGCCTCCATCCATCCAGGCACCGTAGACGGTCTCCGGTATGCTCTCGGCAGGATCATCGCAGTGGGTGATATATCCGCACCAGCGGTGTATCTTCTTTTCTGTGCCGGGAACGATCTGCTGCTCGCAGAATACTTTGAGTCCGCATCCTTCTGCCAGGCTGAGCTGCCGGAGCATTAGCTCTTCGGTTGCACCTTTGGATAACATTTCCTTCAGACGCTTCTGTGTATCTTCCATGGACATGATTAATGCTTATGCTTCGCATTTATTTAAGTCATTGCCCGATCTTTCAGTACTCTTCATCCCCAGCAGCCCCACCGCTGCCAGCGCCGCCGCTCCTGCCCCAAAGATGAATGTCGCCTCTGCCCCCCACCAGGCCCAGAGGGCTCCCGCCACCAGGCTGGAAAAAATGGCCGCCACACCAATGGCTCCGTAATAAATACCCAGTGAACTGCCGCGAAGAATGGCGGGGCTCAGGTCGGATACATAAGCCCTCTCCGAGCCGTCCACCAGTGCGTAGACCAGTCCGTAGAGGGCAAAGAGAGCGATCAAGCCCGCTAGAGAGGTGACAAAGGCAAACCCCAGAGCAGTCAGGGCAAAGAGGGCGTAGCCCAGGGCCAGGACTTTTCTCCGGCCCACCCGGTCCGACCAGATACCAACTGGTAGCGCCAGCAGGGCGTAGACCAAGTTGAAGAGCGCATAAAGCAGAAGAGGCGCGGCCACCGCCTCTGCCCCGGAAAAAAGCCCCTGGGCGCGCAGGATGAAGAACATGTAGCTGAAGTTGCCTAAAGCGAAAAGACCGGCAAGACCCAGGAAGCGGCGTAGCTCCGGGGAAAGATCGGAGAGCTTCAGCTTGACCGTGCAGCTCGGAGCCCGAAAGCTCTCTTTTACACGGTAGAAAGGAAGCAGAGCCAGCACGGACAAGACTCCCGCCACCATGAATATGGAGCTATAGCTCATGCCCCCCTGCCAGAGAAGATAGGCCAGGATCGAGCCGATAACCGCGCCCGTGGAGTCCATGGCTCTGTGCAGCCCAAAGCCCCTTCCCCGCCTGCCTTCTTCGGCTGACTCGGAGATCATGGCGTCTCTAGGCGCAGAGCGCACTCCTTTGCCGCTTCTCTCCAGGATCTTGAGCAGGAAGACTTGCTGCCATGAGGTGGCCGCAGGCAAAAAGAGCTTTCCCACCGCCGAAAGTGCATAACCGGCTACCACCAGCGGCTTTCTCTTGCCTAGTCGGTCGGACCAGTATCCGGCCAGGACTTTGAGCAGGCTGGGCAAGCCGTCGCTTATGCCGCCGATAAGGCCGACAGCCAGGCTGCCGCCTCCCAGAGAGGCGATAAAGAGCGGGAGAATCGGCTGAATGATCTCGCTACTGATGTCGTTAAGCAGGCTGACAAAACCTAATAGTAGTATATTCTTGCTGGATTTGGCATCGGACACGAGAGATCAGCCGGTGCAACGACGTAGATTTATTTAGTGTTTGCCTTTATGATATCTTTACCAAGTCGTCTTTGTGCCTTTGTGCCTTTGTGGTGAGCGTAGTAGTGGTAGTATTAGTAGTAAGCTCTAACGCCACATCCCTACCCAAAAAACCAAACCACAGATCACCCATGAACGGGATTTTTGGATATGGCCCCGACAAGGCTTGCCGCCTCATCCGGCGTTAGATCCTCCGGCCTTCTCTCCAAAAGAGCTGCATCCAGCTCCGCTATTGCCCGCCGGCCTGCTCCCAATGCCGCCAAACCCCTCTTTACTTTTTTGCGTCTATTGTTGAAGAGCCCCTCGGCCAGCCTCATGAAATCCGCCCCGTCCGCCAGAGGCCGATCCGATCGGGGCTGTAGCCGCACGACTGCTGAGTCAACCTGGGGCACAGGTCGAAAGGCCATCTTGGAGACCTTCTCCAAAATCTCGATGCGGCAGAAGAAGCCCGCTACCATGGCCAGACGGCCGTACTCCTCGCTTCCCACCCTGGCCGCCATGCGCTCTGCAAACTCCCTCTGGTACATCAAAACGGCCGTCTCAAAGGGCTGGGAGAGCAAACGGTAGGTGATCTTAGACGAGATCTGATAGGGAAGGTTGGAAACGATCTTATTGTAATGGGGAAGCGGTACCTTCAGTGCATCCCCCATTATCACCTGAACGTTAGAAAAGCGGCCGGAAAGCTGCGTGGCCAGATCGGGATCTATCTCCACCGCAAAAACATGGCCGGCTCGAGAGGCCAGCGCTTGTGTGAGATTCCCAGACCCCGGTCCAATCTCCAGCACATTGTCCTGCCGCCCCAGATCGGCATAGTTCGCAATGCGCGATATGGCCGCGCGATCCATGAGAAAATGCTGCCCCAGCTTCATCTCGAGCGGGGCATTGTGGTAAAGACGCGGTATTTGATCTTGTCATCCATCAGCTCGTCCTCGACGCGCCTGTAGATGATCTTCTCGGGATTGTGCAACCCCTTCACCCTCTCCATCAGATCGGCAAAGTTCTTGAAAACTCCTTTCTTGCGCTCATTGAGCACCGCCCACATCAGCTTTTTGCCTATTCCGGGCAATAGCTCCAGAGCGTGCATGCGAGTGGTTATGGGTCCTGCCTCGTTAAAGTAGCGAATGAACCGGGCCTCATTTTCCAGGACGATGCTCACAATCTGATAAGTTAGCTCGAGCTTGGCGTTGTTAGACAGCTCCACATAGTCGATTCTGCGATTGACATGGTCTATGATATCACGACTACCGCTACCGATGTAGACTCGAGTTCCGGCTGTAGGAACTACATTCTCCTTGGGTGTCATCTCCATGAGAACGAAGTTGGCTTCTCCAACGGCCTGGATAAGAGGTTGCTTTTGGTAGCTCCTGGAGTCAGGAGTACGTCCATAGGGGAGGTAATCGAGAATCCTAGCTACCTCTTCTCTCTTCGGCGGTCTCCCCTCAGGCATGTGCCTTTACCCCCTGAATACGATCTCTAAAATACTGTTGAGCTCTTCTTCGCTTAAGGTGAACCGTTCCTTGGCATAAATCGCCCTCAGTTCATCCTTCGTGACGGGCCTGACATCGGCGATCTTTACGGCAATCACCTTGTTCATCTTTTCCAGCTTCATGAGCTCCGCTACCATTGCCAGGCTTTCTTCAGCAGTGCCCTTGCTAAAGAGCTCCGCATGTCTGATGGCCCGGCGCAGTTCGTAACCCAGTTCCTCTTCATCGGCTCGCTTTAGCCGGACCTGGTCTAGGATCTCCCTGACCTCCGCCATGGTCAGGATGTCCTCCTGCAATACGCTTTTGACAATCATCTATTTTTGTGCCGTCAGATGTTCTGGTAATGTGATCAAGGTCTTGGTGGCGTTGCCATCAGTGACCCTCAGGACAAAGGCTCTACCTCTCGTTCCTACAACCTCGCCCGTCTTTCCGTGGAACCTGGGGTGAGGCATACCCTTGTGTATGCTGGGATCGATGATCACGTGGACCATTGCGCCCGTCTCGAACTCCTGAATCGCCCTGACTACCGAGGATTTGCCCCTAGCCCTGACTGTCCTGCTCAGCTTGTCTCTTGACTTCTTCCGCATTCCGTGATGATGTGCCATCTGATTCTCCACCTACATCTATTACATCTAATTCTTCGACGATTGCGTCGACTCTAAGGATTTCTGCGAGGTTCGGGCGGGTTCTGCCTCCGTCTCCGGAGATCAGCTCCTTGATATACAGACCGCTGTCGCCTCTTATATTTATGCGGGCCAAATTGCCCGTAACCTCTAGTAGATCAGCGCTATGAACTTTTCTCACCCTGACTTTATCTGCCCTTCGGTGAGACACGCGGGTTGGCGTACGCTGATCGATCGGCCCTTCCAATTCTTTCAGGACAGATTTAAGCTTTTCTTCTGAAACCTCGGCACCAAGCCTAACCAGGGCGGTGTAGGTCTTCTCAAATGTGGCCTCTTTGAGCTTCTCCACCATTGCGGAATAGGCCTTGGCGAGGCCCAGGACCTCTACTTTGCCTGCCGCATGGCGGTTGATCTCCTCTTCCAGCCTGGCCAGATCGATTGTCCTGATGAGGGGGCGCACCGCCTCGACAATGAAGGGACGACCGGTGCCTATCATGCGAGCGTCGATGTCCTCGCGACCTGCACCGTGAAAAACAGTGTCTTCGGCTGCGGCTGCCGCCATCACTGCTGGGCGGATCAACTCATCCACTGACTCCGGGTACATTTTGCCCGTGCCTTCGCAGCGCGGGCAGCCGCGACCGCGACATTCGCGACAGGGCCAGCGTGTCTGGGGAATGCCGCGCACGAGCTTTCGGTAGCGCCCGCGAATGAAGAGGGACGCGATTTGCAGCTCAACCTCGCCTTTTTCCAAATTGAGGTGAACTACCACATCCGGGTTCTTCAAATCAACCGTCTTCCCGGTCTGGATGGAAAGCCTTTTTCCCACCTCGCGATTCAGCTCCGACTTGAAGGGCTCGGCGTGGGTGGATCCACCGTCCGCCAGCAACAGCTCCTCATTCTCGGAGAGAAGGCCGGACATCTTGGTGCCCACCACCAGGGTCTCTATCTCCCGGCCCGCGATGGCAGCGGCCGCTTTGTCCGCCCAGGCGTCCAGATTTGCGGGGGCCATCTCGCCCAGGCAGACCGTGCAACGGGCATCCTCCTCGTTTTTGCGGCCCAGTTTGAGGCGCGCCGATCGGAAGGAGGGGGCCAGCTCTTCAAGCAAGGCGCGGTCGTCATCGGCAGAGGCCTGCATGGCCAGGGCCGTCTTGAGGGAGCGCCCGCGCTCGGCATTGGTAAGGCCGGTGGAGAGCATGGCGAACTGGCGGCCCAGGCAATTGTCGCAGATAGGGCCGAAGCTGATGATCTTTCGGGCCGTGTCAAGGATGTTGTCTTTGGGATTCTCTAGATTCTCTAAATTGTCTTCGCTCATAATGACTCTTCATATCTTCTGTTCACACTTCTGGTTTATTAGAGCTTGTACTTGATCCATCCAGGAGAGGTTCATGCCAGGAGGGAATCGGGGCGTCTTACGTTATGAGGGAGCCAAGATAACTTATTTGCAGCGTAAAAAGGATTCAAAAAGATAAGGTTCGTGAAATCTATTCGCCGATATATTTCATCAGAGAGTCGAAGGGAGCAGGTCTATTCTTGGCAAGCTGCCAGGCATCGTATGAGCAGAGGATAACGCCCACAATCCACCCCAGTCCCATGCTGATGGCTGCTATCAGGATGGTCAATAAGAACAGAACTATTCCTCGCTTGGTGTACCCCAAATAAACGTGGCCTAGTCCAGCGATGAGAAGGTTCAATATCACTGCGATTATTGGGCTCTTTGATTCAGACATGTCTTAGCTCCATTTTCATTCAGGCATATATTATCATCATCCCGACATAAAGACGTTGGTGTCCAGGAACCAGTTTATGAGTACGATGCAATGGTCGGCGTGCAGGCTGGTCGCACCCAGGGAGACTACCCTAGCCCCGGCCTGCTCGATCAGAGCCTCCTCTTCCGGCGTCATGCCGGTGTGGTCTCCCAGGATGAAGGCCGCTTCACCTGAAAGGCTGCTGTCCTTGCCCGGCGCATCAAGGCCGCGAATATCCGCGCCGTCCTCGCGCAGGTAGATCAATTTCGCATCCTTCAGATCGGTCAGTACTTCCGCCAGGCCGCCGGTCCGCACAAAGATGCCGGAGGTGGACATGGCCCACTCCGGCGTGGCCGGCACGGCCAGGGCCTTCTTGAGCAGAGCGGCCGTGGTGCGTTCGTCCGGATTGAGGTGGCGAAGCGTCTCGCCCACGAGCCGTATGGTCTTGGGAATCTCCCCGCCCAGCAGCACCAGGTAGACGCAGACGTCCTTTCGAATGCCGTGCGAGATGACGAAGGCGGCAGTGACGGCGCGGCAGAGGATGTCCAGGCGGCCGGAGGTGCCGGGGATGTCTTCCAAGGAGAAGCTGGGTGTGGTGGTGGCCTTGTGACCGACAACGATGAAATTGCGCATAGCTCTAAAGACGAGCAGGAGATACAAGCATCTTTCGGGCTCGAAGGAATCTATATTTGGGCTTCAAAAAAAGAAATGGTTAGCCCTCAGATCCCGCCCTTTTTTATACCATTCATCTGCTGTCTCCTCCTGAGCTGCAGCGCAGACCCACAACGTTGCCAGAGCCAGCAGGGCGAGGGCGAGCCTTGCGCCTACTACGATCTTTGCTATCTTCATTCAGTCACCTCTTTTTTCGCTTTTCCACAACGCCAATCGATCCGGCAACCATAAACCAAAAAAATAGTCGGCTTCACCCCTCGTACCCCAGTATCCTGGCCAGGTAGAATGACCCGCTGGCTTCGGTGACCAGGCCCATCGACTTCTGGGCCTCGCCCCTGCCCGCCCAGGCATCGGAATAGATGGGACTTAGAAGGATGGCCTGGTTGTAGGCCTCCAGCGCCGCTTCGTTCTTCCTTTGAGCACGCAAGGCGTCGCCCTTGCCTATCCAGATCGTCGGTGCATGGAATGATCCGGGCATAGCCGTTTCGATGGCCTGCTCAAATGCCTTTATGGCCTCGTCGTACTTGCCCAGCTTGAGAAGCGCCCGGCCTTTCAGCTCCAGGACGCTCGTGTCGTTGGCATTGCTCAAGAGTGCCCTTTCTGATGCATCAACGGACTTTTGGAAGGCGGCCAGGGCTTCTTCCTGCCGGCCGGTCTTGTTCAGGGCCTCTCCCTTAGAAATCCAGATTTGGGCTCGCTCTTTGCTGCCGCTCTCGGGCGTCAGCTCCAGGGCGTGCTCGAAAGCGGGCAGGGATTCGTTGTATCTCTTTAATTGAACAAGCTGCGAGCCCTTTTCGCTCCAAGTCAGAGCATCGGCGGGATCGATCTTAATGGCCTCTTCGTAGGCGGCCAGAGATTCATTCTGTCTGCCCAGATCGGCCAGAAGATATCCCTTGGTGCGCCAGGCCACAACAAAGCTCGGGTCCAGCTTCGTAACCCTGTCCAGAGCCGCCAGGGTCTCTTCCTTCCGGTCCACATAGGAAAGAGACTGGGCCTTGGCCATCCAGATCAGTGATCGCTCTTTGGTGTCGTTCTCCGGTATCAGCTCTAAAGACCTGTCCAAGGCTTGCAGAGACTCGTTGGTCCGGCTCATCAAGGTAAGAAACTCGCCTTTTCTCTCCCAGGCGTCCAGGTTCTTGGGATCAATCTCCGTCACCCTGTCCAGAGCCTGCAAGCCCTCTTCCCACCGACCTAGATTCATGAGCGCCTCAGCCATGTTCCTCCAGAGGCTGACGTTCTTGGTGTCCTTCTGGATGCTCTGATTGAAGATCTGCACCGCTATCTCGTGGGCCTGGTTGGATTCATTCTGCCGGCCCAAGCTGCTCAAAGCCCGGCCTTTCTTCATCCAGGCCTTGGCATCCTGAGGATTCATCTTCAATTTGTCATCCAGAATGCCAAGCGCCTTTTCAAAAGCCCGGAGGGACTCCTTATCTCTCCCGGAGAAGGCAAGCTCCTGGGCTTTGTAGGTCCAGACGGTCTCATTTGAGGGATCGATCTGCAGGGCCCGGTCGTATGCAGAGATGGCCTCATCGGTTGAGCCGTTCAGCCTGAGATCCTTGGCCTTTGTTACCCAGTAGTCCGTGGTGTTCTCATGCATCAAGCCAGGAGTCCAGTAAGTCATGAAGAATTCTTGTCCAAGGGCCTGATTCCTAAAGGTCAGATCTCCGCCAATCTCGTTCAGATCGAATCCGGCGTCAAGGAAGAGGTCTGTCTTATTGCTCAGTCCTTTGCCGAAATGAAGCCGAAGCTTGCTGTCCGGCTCAAGAGAAAAATCAGGAAGACTCACAGATCGGTTTTCACCATCATGGATGCTCCAATTCGTAAAGCTCTGGGTCTGATTGCGATCAGTTGTTATTTCTATGAACCTATCCATTCCTTCAGATATGATGTTGGTGACGACCAGAAGCTTGGGTAGGCCAGAAGGAGGCACATACCCCAGCTCTCTTGCCTTTGCATAAGCTAGATCTGCCTCTGCCTGTTTGCCTAGCAGCCTCAGAGTGATGCTTTTGCCACACCAAGCTTCAATGCATCTCGGATTTAGCTCCAGGGCCTTATCATAAGCCAGAAGAGATTCATTATACCTGCCCAGGCCCAGAAGAGCATTTCCTTTGTTGTACATGACCTCAGGATTCCCGGGATTATTCTCTACAACTCTATCGTAATCCTTGAGAGACTCGTTGTAGGCTTTGGTGGCCTCTTCATGCCAGCCCAGACTATTCAGTGTCATTGCCTTTCCAATCAGGGCATACTTGAACTGATGCGGATACAGCTCGATGGCTCTGTCGTAGGCCTGAATGGACTCGTTGTACATGTCCATCTTCCTGAGCGCCTCTCCCATGCCATACCAGGCTCTGGCATACTTGGTGTCGACTTGCAGGGCTTTATTGAAAAACTCAAGTGCCTCTTCGTATCTGCCCAAACTCAGGAGAACGTTGCCTTTTCCCTGCAAGGCTCCCAAATTATTCGGTTCAATTTCCAAAGACCTGTCGTAAGCAGCCAGTGATTCATTGTACCGGCCCAGATTATCTGCGAGAATGTCCCCTACCAGACTCCAGGAAAATGCGTCTTCAGGATTTGCTTTTGTGGCATTTTCAAACGCCAGGAGGGCCTCTTCAGATCTTCCCTGCGCCATAAGAATCTGTTCTTTAAAGAGCCAGGCCTGGGATAAACTCAGATCCGAGGGCTTCCTCTGGCCGGAATTGGCCATCGCTATGGCCCGATCTGCCTCAAGAAGGGCCTTTTCATAAGCCTGGACGGACTCGTTTTTCTTTCCCGAGCTCTCTAAAGCATTGCCTTTAAGCAGCCAGCCACTGCCCAGGAAGTAGGCATCGTTGCTCTTTGCCAGAGATTCGTCATATGCCTTGACGGCCTCCTCGTACCTGTCTAGCTCAAATAGAGCTGCGCCTTTAGAGCTCCAGGCTTCTGCCTGTAATGTCTGGTTTGAGTCGGCAGCATCGATGGCATTATCAAAGGCGATGATCGACTCTTCGAACGATCCGTTCCATCGTAGTTCATTGCCTTCTGCAATCCAGCTTTCGGCAGTGTTCTCCTGTGCCACAGCAGAAACGCACAGCACGGCCAGGGCCATCAACACAATAACGAACCTGGCTTTCGCTAACTTATTATTCCGTTTCATGAAATCACTCTCCTTTTTCTTCGGTAAACGCCGAAAGCGGTCGAAGTCAAATAACTGAGGCAAATAAGCTCCACTCTCCCCACCCCAATTCTCCACCACGATTTACGGCATGCGACGTACTACGACATATAACGAATATAAGCTTTACGGCAGTCGTAAAAAAATCAGATTCGATTAAATATCATTTTGGCCCAAAAAGAATAATAACCCATAGAGCGATCCAAACCACCAACAACCGGAGAATTAAATGATTCGCGTCATATCCCTGGACATGGACGGCACCCTGGTCAACTCCAGGTTCGTGGACAAGGTCTGGATGGAAGGCATGCCTATGCTTTACGCCGAAAAGACCGGCCTGGACTTTCCCGTTGCCAAGAGTTATGTTGTCGGCGAGTACATGAAGATCGGCAGCGATCGGCTGGAGTGGTACGACCTCATGTACTGGATCGAGAGGTTCGGACTGAAGGTTGGCAAGGACGAGCTCTTGCAGATGTACGAGGACGAGATCGAGACCTATCCTGAGGTGCAGGAGGTGCTGGATCTTCTCGCCGAAAACTATGAGCTGGTGGTGACATCCAATGCTGCTCGCGAGTTCATCGACATCGAGCTGGAAGGTCTTTCCGACTACTTCAGCGAGACCTTCTCCGCTACCTCAGATTTCCGGGAGGTCAAGAAATCGCCTCTCATCTACGGCACGGTCTGTGCCCACATGGGCGCCAAGCCCTTTGAGGTCCTGCATATTGGCGATCACTACAATTACGATTACGAGTCGCCCCTGGAGGCGGGTCTGGATGCGCTCTTTCTGGATCGCAAGGGGGAACGCTCTGGTCGCGAGGTAGTGGGCGATCTGCGAGAGGCTGTGGTGCTGATCGACGGCTGCATTTAGTCATGAGAAGGAAATGGCTTACGAATTTCACCACAAAGGCACAAAGACACAAAGGACGCGCAAAGAGAGTAATTGTTTGGTTTGTCTTTGTGCCTTTGTGTCTTTGTGGTGATCGTGGTCGTTAGCTCTAATCCCACATTCGTACCTAAATTCAACTTAAAGTCCAAAGGAAGATGACCTTCATGAAGAAAAAGACAAGGCTGATCCTGGCACTGGATGTCACAACCCGAGAGCAGGCTCTTTCGCTCGTCGAGAAGCTTTGCGGCTATTTCGACGCCATCAAGATCGGCTATCCTCTTATTCTCTCTGCTGGTCTTGGAATCGTAACGCAGATCGCTACCACTCTGCCGGTCATCGCCGACCTGAAAGTGGCCGACATACCCAACACCAACCGGCTCATCTGCCAGGCGGTGCTGGGCGCGGGAGCCTGCGGCATTATCGCTCAGGCCTTCCCAGGAAAGGACTCTCTTCTTGCCTGCGCCAAGAGTGCTGCAGAGCACGGGGCTGATCTCTATGTGGTAACAGAGATGAGCCACCCCGGAGCACAGCTGTTTATGGCGCCCCTGGCCGAGAAGATGGCCCGGCTGGCGGTGGAGGTGGGCGCAGCCGGAGTGGTGGCCCCGGCCACGCGCCCGGATAGAATTAAGCAGATCCGTTCCATCATCGGAGAGCGTGTCATCATCTCGCCAGGCGTAGGTGCTCAAGGTGGCTCCGCTGGCGCAGCTCTGCTGGCAGGAGCCGACTATCTAATCGTGGGCAGATCGGTCTACGAGGCAGAGGACCCGGTAGCCTCGGCAAAGAAGCTTCTCGCTCTTCTCCCGCCGGCTTGATTTATGCAAACGGGTCGGACCGATTCCGGCCTGATGGCATCTTCTCAAAACTTTTCTATAGCCTGCAAATGATATACTACTATGTGAGGGCAAAAAGCTCAAAGGCGGCTATGCCCTCACTCGCACCAAGCGAGGAATGATCCTGGCCAAGATGCCGGTCCAAGCAAAGCGACAAATAATCTACCTTTACCTGGACTTGCCCTGCTATCCTGCAAAAAAAGGCGCTACTGCTTCTCTCTGCTCAGTGCCTTGGATCTCTTTCCTTCTTCAATGAGTTCTTTGACCCTCTGGCCGCCCTTGTGGCCGATTTCTTCATAGAAATCCTTGCCATGAGTTTGGGCGGTCTTCATGCCGCCTTTTCTGCCTGCCTCCTGAACGGTCATCGTGCCCTTTACATCTTTTTTGGAACTTCTTTTATCTTCAGCCATCCAGATCTCTCCGAAACTTATTATTGAAATTAATTCATTTGCCAGTATTCTTCCCTTCATTGTGGGATTTACGACAAATGTGATTATCAATTAATTTGCAATTGATGTCTATACTATCTTCTTTAAATATTTATGTTTTACGCCTTTATTTGTCTGGGATTGGTGTCGAAATTGTGGCATAAATCTAGAAAATTGTGTATTATTTTAGTCCTAATAATATCATCCATAACAAATAACTATTGATACATTAGCGATTAGCAAGAATACCACTAAATACTCCAATGCCAAATCATTGATCGATTGCTTTTGAGAGAACTATTGCGGAGTTTAAAAAAAGAATCTCAGTTTATAATCCTTAAGTCAGTTCATTACTTACTGATCAGATATTATCAATAATGACTGTTGATATTACGAACGGACAAATCATTCCAGGCCTTCTTGCGGCACGTCAATATCCTGGTATCCGATTCTGGTTACCGTCATCTCTTTGACCAGCGCCCTGGCTATTTCCCGGAGCCCCAGCTCTTCTTCTGCCAGGAGGATCTCGTCCTTCTTGGCCCGAGTCATGGGCTTGCTGGGCACGGCAGTGCAGGATTTGGTCTCTGCGGCAATGCCGTAGGTGCCAACCTTTCTGGCCAGATCAGTGATCTCCGTTTTGTCCAGAGAGATGAGCGGATGGAAGACTGGAACTCCGATCGCTGCCTGCTCAGCCAGGATGTTATCTGCGGTCTGCGAGGCCACCTGGCCCATGGAATAGCCGGTGACAATGCCCAGGCATCCCTGCATCTGCATGACCTCGGTCGCTATGCGGTACATCAAGCGCCGGCAGAGAACGCAAGTGGCTCTAGGATAGTGAGATGCTATTTTCTCAATTCCCCGGCTGATGGGAATGGTGATAAAATCAATCTTCCTGCCTGCCGTCCAGTCCGCCAGAACCTTTGCGCATCTCATGGACTGGTCTATGGCATCGGCATAAGGTCGGGAGTCGAAATGCAGGAGAGTGACCGGACAGCCCCTCTTCATCATCATCCAGGCGGCAACAGGCGAGTCAATGCCACCGGAAATGAGCACTAACATCTTGCCCTGCGAGCCCAGAGGCAGGCCGCCCACGCCCTTCACAACCTTTGTGAAGATTAGGGTTCGATCCTTCCTGGCCTCAACGAAGATCTCCAGTTCCGGTTTATTCAGGTCCACGGTGGAGAACGTCGCAACTCTAACCGCTTCGCCCACGACCCGTCCGATCTGTTCGCTGGAGAATGAGACCCCTGAGCGCCTGGGCCGGATGGCAAAAGTGCTCGGCTTGGCCAGGCCTGCCAGCTCCGCTGCCGCCCGGCTTATCTCTTCCAGATCGGAAGCTACAGTTAGGGCGGGGCTGGTTGAGACCACACCAAAAACCCGTGCCGCAATCTCGCTTGCCCTGGAGTCAGAGGTATGGACGAAGATCCTGCCCTCGCCCCTTTCCATTCTATGCTCCACCCCGGCTCGATGCAAGGAAAAAGCTATATTGCCGGCTAAAATGCGTTCCCAGTTCTGCCTGGTCCAGCTATCTTTTAGTGTGATCTCCCCGTAGCGAACCAAGACTACGTCCTGGGAGATCATGTTCTGATTTGAGTAGCCTTCAGAGATCTCTTTATCTTTTTGACTCTAGAACCTGCTGCCGTATATCTTTGCATCGGACCGGGCTTCTTGTGAGTGGCCTCGGCCTTAGTAACCTGCCGGATCTGACCCTTTCTACCCTTAATCTTGACCCATACTATGCTTCCTGTCTTTCCCATGAGATGTCCCTATCAAAGCAGGATTTAAAAAGGTTGTGATTAGTTTTTTCTCGAATCGCAATGCTTTGATGGTCGCACCAGGGAAATGCCTAGCAAAAGCCTTTTAAAGGCCACAGACCAGTAGGCCTACTGCATTTTGGGACAGTGGGGTAGCCTGGTCTATCCTCGAGGGTTTGGGACTCTTGGACCGCGGTTCGAATCCGCGCTGTCCCACTAATCTTTATTATCCAATCGTTCCTCAATTATTGTTCTATCATTATTTACACGACTACTATCTCTTTACAGCATCGGCAGGCCCTCTCCATCTCCGATGTATTCGCGCCGGGAAAGTGATCGATCAGGCAAATGTCGGCGGGCCGCGCTCTGGAAAATAGCCGCAAAAGGTCGCCATGATAGACCTCGATCTCACATGCCCCATGGGCGCGACCGACGAGCACCGGCGCCCTTCCCACGGCGCTCCTGGAAGTTTCCGGATACTCTATCTCATCGATTCCAAGCAAGCTTCTATTAACTTCCAGATTGAGCAGCACGTTTTGCACGCTGGCAAGCCAGGCATCATTGAGCACCACGCGCTTGGCCCCGGCTAAAACGCACATCATCCCCAGTGTTCCCGGACCCGCGAGCCCATCCACCACATCGCGAAGCTTTCCTTGCAAATATAGCTGCTCTAAAATTCTCATCTTGGGGGCGCTCTGCCGGGAAAATTCAATGTGTATTCGCGACTGGCTTTTGTATATCACCGTTTCCCCAAAGAGGCTCTGAGAGATGTCGGCGCGCATGTCGCAGCCGGCCATTAGCACATTCTCCTGGGGCTTTTTCCCTGAGTCGATGACGCCAGCAACGCCTCGGCTCAGAATCACCCCCTTGATCTCCGGAATGTGATCGAGCATAGCCTCGGCAGCCTCTTTGCTGTACCTATCACCAGAAAGTATCAGGCTCCTGGGCCCAAGCCGGGGCGAGTAGGCCAGGGGATAGCCGACCTCAATGAGCGGCGAGCCCACGGAGCGCAACGTTTCATCTTCATCGCGCAGACCGTAGCCTTGCAGCAGGCGCAGGGCATCGAGCATTACGCCGTCAAGCGTTGCTTTGCCGCAGGATCTGCACCTTTCCACCTTTTCCGGAAGAAGCTTTGACCCGGCAGTTTTGTCTAAATTGGGCTCCGGCGCGCATGCGGGGCAGGCCGGGTACCTCTGCTCGATCTCTGCCAGAACCTCATTTGCAGGCTGAATGCAGCCTTTTTTGCAGACAGGACACTTCATAGTAGGTCGGTCTCCCGAGAGTATTTCGCCATTCAAGAGCCATTTTAGGCTTTTTCCTTTAGAAAGGTTTGTAAATAAGAAAATCATTAAGGCGGCGAAGGTGGTTTTGAACATGGCACAAAGAGGCATTAGGGAGTACGATGCAAAACGTTTGCTGGCCGGATTCCTTCCCCAGTACCTCAATGAATTCTCCTATAAGGGCGATCTCGCCCTTGTAGGACCAGAGACCGATCTGGAAGAGTTGGCATCAACTCATCCCTGGCTGAAGACGGCAAGGCTAGTCGTCAAGCCGGATCAGCTCTTTGGAAAGAGGGGCAAGCACGGGCTGGTTCTTCTGGATGCAGATTGGGATATGGCGAAGAAGTTCCTTCAGGAGAACATGGGCGCACTGGTCGCAATTGGAGACATAACCGGAAGGCTATCCCATTTCTTAATTGAACCATTCATACCCCACATAGAGGAGCTTTATGTGGCCATCAGCTCGAACAGCGATGGCGACAACATATTCTTCTCCATGCAAGGCGGCGTCTTTGTGGAGGAGAATTGGGACAAAGTAGTTCGTTTTCATGTGGATGTACTGACCGGAATAGATGGCGTTGATATAAAGTCCCGCTTGCCAGGGGATCTAGGGGAAAAGAGCACCGCCGTTGAGAATTTCATCAAGGCTTTGTGGCGCTTTTATGCAGAAACGGGCTTTTCCTATCTGGAGATCAATCCCTTCACCTTCCATAACGGATCAATTGTGCCTTTGGATATGGTGGCCAAGCTTGATGATGCCGAGGAGTACTGGCAGAGGAAGAGATGGTCAGGTCTCGCTTTCCCCGAGCCCTTCGGCAGAAGCCTTTCCAAGGAAGAGCAGTTCATCAAAGATCTTGATTCCAAGACGGGAGCATCTTTGAAGCTGACCATTTTAAATCCGGATGGAAGGGTCTGGACCATGGTGGCAGGAGGCGGGGCGAGCGTGATCTACGCCGATACCATCTGCGATCTGGGCTTTGCCAAGGAGATGGCCAATTACGGCGAATACAGCGGCGATCCCAATACCGAGGAGACTTACTACTACACCAGGACCATTCTGGACCTGATGACGCGTGGCATTGACCCCCGCGGAAAGATGCTGCTCATCGGAGGCGCTATTGCCAACTTCACAGATGTGGCCAAAACCTTCAAGGGCGTGGTCACGGCCTTAGAGGAGTACCAGCAAAAGCTACAGGATGCGGGCGTCAAGATTTATGTGAGGAGAGGCGGCCCCAATTATGAGCAGGGGCTGAAGCTCATGCGTAGTGTTGGCGGAAGGCTAGGCGTGCCCATTGAAGTATACGGACCTGAGACGCATATGACCAGAATTGTTCCCCTGGCATTGAAAGGTGCATCTACATGAGCCAGAATTACGTTCTCTTTGATAGAAACACGAAAGCCTTCGTCTACGGCTATCAGACCAATGCCATCCAGCGCATGCTGGATTTCGATTACATCTGCAATCGCCCCGATCCGAGCATCTCGGCCATCATCAATCCCAGCCGGGCCGGCATTCACAAGGCCTTTTGGGGAAGCAAAGAGATAATCCTGCCCATGTACCGGAGCATCGCCCTGGCGGTCAAGGCCTATCCAGAGGCCGATGTGATGGTCAACTTCGCCTCGCACCGTTCCGCCTTCGATACCACCATGGAGGCAATAGCAGAGAAAAGCATTCGCGTTGTGGCAGTCATTGCCGAAGGTGTGCCGGAGAGGCAGTCGCGGATCATGAGCGCCACAGCCAAAAAGCAGGGTAAGATCATCATCGGTCCGGCTACGGTGGGAGGCATGACTGCCGGAGCTTTTCGCATCGGCAATACCGCAGGGACCATCGAGAACATCATCGCCTCCAAGCTCTACCGGCCGGGATGTGTGGGCTTTGTCTCTAAGTCGGGTGGCATGCTCAACGAGGCCTTCAACATCATCTCCAGAAACTCAGACGGCATTTACGAGGGCGTGGCTATTGGCGGAGATCGCTATCCCGGCTCGACCATGCTCGACCACATTCTGCGCTATGAGGAAAATCCCGCCATCAAGATGATTGCCTGCCTGGGAGAACTGGGGGGTGAGGACGAGTACAGGATCATTTCCGCCTTAAAAGAGGGCAAGATCAAAAAGCCGCTGGTCGCCTGGGTGACGGGGACCTGCTCGCCCGTGCTTCCCGCCAGCGTTCAATTCGGCCATGCCGGAGCCAAGGCCGATACTCAGAAGGAGACGGCTCAGGCCAAGAATGAGGCCTTTCGTGAGGCGGGGGCCTATGTTCCCACATCATTCGACGGCTATGGCGATTGTGTGCGACAGGTATTCGAGATGCTGCTCTCTCAGGGCATAGTTTTGCCGCTCATTGAGCCGGAGGCACCAAGAATTCCGGCGGACTACAGCAAAGCGTTGGCTTCCGGCGACATCAGAAAGCCGACCACATTCATCTGCACCGTATCTGATGACAGTGGAGAAGAGGTGCTCTACGCCGGCAAGAGGCTCTCTGCCGTCCTGGAAGATAAGATGGGTATCGGGGGGGTCATCGGCCTGCTCTGGTTCAAGAAGGAGCTGCCCGATTATGCCGCAGGCTTCATTGAGCTCGTCTTGCAGATCGTGGCCGACCATGGTCCGGCCGTATCCGGGGCCCACAACGCCATTGTGGCTTCCTGCGCCGGAAAAGACCTGGTATCATCACTATGCAGCGGACTGTTGACCATAGGGCCGCGCTTCGGCGGAGCTATCGATGATGCGGCTCGCGAGTTCAAGCATGCCAGAGAGGCGGATCTGACGCCCGAGCAGTTCGTCAATGACATGAAGAGGAAGGGCATCAACATCCCGGGCATCGGCCACAAGATCAAGAGCGTCAAGAACCCGGACAAGCGCGTGCAATTGCTCATAAGCTACGCCAAAGCGAAATTCCCGAGCACAGAGCTGCTCAATTACGCCCTGCAGGTGGAGGAGCTTACCACGGCCAAGAAGGGGAACCTGATCTTGAATGTGGATGGGTGCATCGGCATTCTCTTCCTGGATCTGATGACCTCCTGCAAAGTCTTCAGCAAGGCGGAGATCGATGAGGTGGTGCGTCTGGGCTATCTCAACGGGCTGTTTGCCCTGGGCAGAAGCATCGGCCTGATCGGGCATATCCTGGATCAAAAAAGGTTGGGTTCAAGGCTCTACCGTCATCCGGCTGAGGATATCGCTTACATGATGCCTTCTCCGGAGGACATTGAATGCAAGCGTCGAGCTTAAGTGATAGGATCGCCGTTTAAGCCCTGAGGCGGGCGATAAAAATGGCGACTGGAACGATAAGCCAAAAAATCTTTTCACGGGCCTCCGGTTCCGCTAATTTGGTGGAGCCGGGGGAGATTCTTGAGGCAGGCGTGGATTACGTCATGTCTCATGACGGAACTAGTGTCCTGGCCATCAAGGCTTTCCAGGAGATGGGCTCGGAGAAGGTATGGGACCCGGAAAGAATTGTCATACCCTTCGACCATATCGTTCCTGCCAACAATGAGACGGCGGCTGAGCTACAAAAGGATGTGCGGGCCTGGGCGAAAGAGCAGAAAATCAGCAACTTTTTTGACTGCGGCTTTGGAGTCTGCCATCAGGTCTTTCCCGAGCAGGGATTTGCCTTGCCCGGACTGCTGCTGGTAGGAGCTGATTCGCATTCCTGCACCTATGGGGCCCTGGGAGCGTTTGGCACGGGCGTGGGGGCGACGGATATGGCCGAGATCTATTCTCGCGGGCGTTTGTGGTTCAAGGTGCCCGAGACCATAGCTGTGCGGGTGTCCGGCAGGCTTAGGC
Source organism: Methanothrix sp. (assembly GCA_026394555.1). Taxonomy (GTDB): domain Archaea; phylum Halobacteriota; class Methanosarcinia; order Methanotrichales; family Methanotrichaceae; genus Methanothrix. Next base: position 14,417 of record JAPKXZ010000071.1, on the reverse strand, counting down.
CCAACGTCTCCGCCAAAGACATTGCGCTTATGATAATAGGAACACTTGGCGCAGACGGGGCGACCTACAAAGCCGTCGAGTACATCGGTCCGGTCATTGAGGATCTGAGCATATCCGGCAGGATGACGCTGTGCAATTTGGGCGTGGAGATGGGGGCCAAGGCTGCAATAGTTCCGCCCGACAAAAAGACGGATGTGTGGCTGGCGGGCCGGGCGCGCCAGCCTTACAAACAGGTGCACTCCGATCCCGGTTCATACGATTATGAATACGAATACGATATAACTGATTTAGAGCCGCAGGTGGCCGTGCCCTACCGGGTGGACAATGTTCGGCCTGTCTCGGAGCTGGATGGCCTGGAGGTCGATCAGGTCTTCATAGGCACCTGCACCAACGGAAGGCTGGAGGATCTGGCTGTCGCCGCGCGCATTTTGAAGGGTAAGCGGGTTATTGCGAGGACCCTGGTCATCCCCGCCTCGCGAGAGGTTCTGCTGGCGGCACTGCAATGCGGCATCATCCAGACGCTGGTGGAAGCGGGGGCGATGATCGGCCCGCCGGGATGCGGGCCCTGCCTGGGGGCGCACATGGGCGTCCTGGCGGAAGGGGAAGTTTGCGTCTCCACATCCAACCGCAACTTCCCGGGACGGATGGGCAAAGGTGGACTGGTCTATCTGGCAAGCCCGGCCACAGCGGCGGCCTCGGCCCTGAGCGGCTATCTGGTTGTGCCAGAAATTAGCGGATAGTAGTCCGTAACCGTTTTGGCTATAACCAGCGGCTAACGACGATTCCACCACAAAGGCACAAAGCCACAAAGGACGCACTGAGAAACGCTAAGTCGTAAGCACTAATGTATTTGGAGATGGAGCCCCTGGCGAAGATGAGATTTGATCTGCATGTGCATTCCAACTGTTCCGACGGTCGCGATGAGGTCAGGACCATTCTCCGCGCCGCCGTGCGCCGCGGATTGGCTGGCCTGTCCATAACCGATCACGACACCCTGCAGGGCTCTCTAAAAGCCATGAAGATCATTCGCGAGGAGAAGTTGGACCTGATCCTCATACCGGGTGGAGAGGTCACCACCGCCGAGGGCCATCTGCTGGTTTTGGGCGTGCAGGAGCTGCCGCCCCGGGGCAGGAGCCCGGAGGAGACGGCGGAGATGGCCCGCGAGCAAGGTGGCATCACCATCGTTCCTCATCCTTACCATCCCTTCCGCCATGCCATCGGACGCATACCGGACTGCGATGCCGTGGAGGTCTACAACTCCAAGCACCTCTTCGGCATAGCCAATGCTCGGGCCCGGAGGAACGCCAAGAAGCTAGGTCTGCCCATGGTAGCGGGAAGCGACTCGCACTTCGCCGCCACGGTGGGGCTGGGGGTCACGGAGATCGAGGCGGCGGATGCAGAGGAGGCAGTGGCGGCCATCCGGGCCGGGCAGACGCGCGTGGTGGGCAAACGAACGCCGCCGCGGTTTTTTATCGGGAATACCGTGCAGTCCATTTACACGATTGTGAGGAAGGGTGTGCGGAGAGGGCGGAAGGTGTAGCTGCAATGACTGCGCTTCGTTACAATAGTCAGGGGATTGGCTCTTCATTCAAACCGAAAACGCCTCTGGGTCGGCGACTCTGGTCCATCCGAAAGAGGATAGTTGCATCGGGAGAGACTCTAATTGGATGGGATGAGATCGAAAAAGAGGTAGCAGCATGTCGAGGAGAGGCCGATTGATCCTTAAGAAAACATTTAATTAAAATGGATTCAGACCAAGATTACCGCTTGATCCCGGACTCCAGTCCAGCTCAATTATTGTTCTATTTTCCAGTCCTGGCGGCTCTCGACCGCCAACTACTAATATCTATAATGATTATACACATAGTTTGCCGCTTCATGCCATTGAATAGGGTGGCGGGCGTGCCGTGGGCTTAACGTATCCGATGATGCTCTGATGACAAGGGTGTTTGCCCCACCATGGGGCAGTATGGCCGATCAAGATCCCTTGGTACAGGAGATGCATGCCGTCGTGGCACTGCATTTGGCTACGAGCCTGTGAGGCTGATATTTCGGCGGGCTGAAAAAGTTGCGCGCTGTAACAGGCGCAGTAATCCGCCGGATCTCACGCTAATACACGGTCGGGGCATGAAGCGGCACAAGTAGAAGCCAAAGGCGAGAGGGCGAGCAAGAGGCCCCATGAAAAGGGTTCCCGTAAAACGGACGCTGTGTGAGATTCCAGCGCTTATGCTGCCTTCGAGCCCGGCTTAAAGTCGAGCTTCGGGCAGGGTCAGGCCAACACTATGCGGTGATTGGCTCCTCTGAGGAGGGCGCTGTGGATCGGCGCTGTCCCGCCTGGGACTTGATATCTCTTTCTCTTTGGTTATTTCTTCTTGGTGGAGATGATCTTTTCTAAACTTGAAGCGAAAGCCTTTTATCTCGGCAATTGACGTATAGTGTATTGGCGAAAGTCGATGACTATTTTTCCCTCCTACATCAAATTGACTTTCTCCTCCCTCCTTCTTATCTCTCTTATTCATGAGGCTCTAAAGAATCTGATTTCATTCATGCTCCGCTTCCTCAAAGAAAGACTTATAGCCTGACTCGTCCTTATTCTCTCCAGAACGCCAGCCATTTGGAGGAGAGAGGCAATTTAAGTCGGAGATATGTGGCTTGAGGACTGGCCAGGCCCGCAGCTCCATTTATCTCATTCAGCATAATCGATTTTATGGGCGCGCTGCGCTGTTCTTCTGAAATGGTTCTATGGCATTTTTTAAATAACTATAAGAAAGTGCCATAGAACTAATTGCATGTTGTACGCACCAGATTGTACAACCAGCTCGGTATGATGAAAACAGCTCAAAAGCTCTTTGGGCTAAGTGCTTATAACGCAATAACCTCGTTATATAAATATGACTACATGATTTATACATAGCTTAAGCATATTTGTTTCTTTAGGTATCCATCCGAATTTTCACCTAAGTTATTCCGCAACAAGACCTAAGTCGTCATTCCACACACTACCGAATGGAGCATAATTCTACTTGTTCGATCTCCTCATATCGGTCTATTCAGGCTAAAGATAACGGTTCTTGCAAGGGCCTTTTAAGTAGCGCACCATAATGGTTATCGGGTCAAATTGTATTTTATAAAAATATGCATTAGCCGTGTATTGTAAAATTAAGCGAAAAGAGTGAAATATATTCTTACGGGTTACACATACTACTTCGAGATGAGATCATCCTGTATATCTCAACTCTTTTGCCTTGGTGAAGGCTGCATGCGCCTCTGTATTGCGTCCAAGATTGCCGAGAGCAGCACCTTTGTCATTCCAGGCCGGTGCAAAATTTGGATCGAGCTCGATGGCCTTTTCGTAAGCCTTTAGGGCCTCATCGTACTTGCCATTTCGCATGAGCACAGCGCCTTTGTTACACCAGGCGATTGCATCATTTGGATCGAGCTCGATGGCCTTTTCACACGCCATTAGGGCCTCATCGTACTTGCCATTTCGCATGAGCACAGCGCATTTGTTATTCCAGGCCGGTGCAAAATTTGGATCGAGCTCGATGGCCTTTTCACACGCCATTAGGGCCTCATCGTACTTGCCAAGATTGCCGAGAGCAGCGCCTTTGTTGCTCCAGGCTGGTGCATAATTTGGATCGAGCTCGATGGCCTTTTCACAAGCCATTAGGGCCTCATCGTTCTTGTCAAGATTGCCGAAAGTAGCGGCTTTTCTGCTCCAGGCCGGTGCATAATTTGGATCGAGTTCGATGGCCTTTTCTAAAGCCATTAGGGCCTCATCGTACTTGCGAGTTCGCATGAGCACAGTGCCTTTGTTATACCAGGCCGGTGCATCATTTGGATCGAGCTCGATGGCCTTTTCGTAAGCCTTTAGGGCCTCATCGTACTTGCCAAGATTGCCGAGAGCAGTGCCTTTGATAAGCCAACCTTTTACCGATTTAGCATTTGGTTCGAGCATTGCTACTCTACGGAACAACTCCTTAGCTACCCAATTACCATCAGTGTCGCTCATAAGCTGTAGCCAGATTTAATAATAAGCTGTGTATATCTTCGTAATCTTTCTCATAGTCTAGACCCATTAGGCAGTTCTCTTTCGAACATTTAAGGTGCTCCTCGTCGTCAGTTAATATATATTGTTGATAACAATATCTTGCCTCTGTAAAAAATTTAAATGATTGCCAAGTCTTGGCTTGAATTTTCTCTTCAGAGATGTCTTTTGCAATCATAAATGCGGCGTCTTTGATTAAATTCGGTATATTCTCATCATTTCCTTCAGCTTGCCATGCACCAGTTCTTTCAGGCCCCATCCATGCTACAAGTTTTATATTCGATCCATATCGTTGTACGCTTCCGACGATCGTATTTCCAGGATGGCCGATCAAGCGCTTCAGCACTAGCAGTATTTGCCCTAAAGCAAGCGTAAAAGAACCGCCACTGATATTAACGTTAGTAATCTCATACTTCGGATTTTCACTTGAGGGTGTAATAGAAAGAAAAGCCAAATCATCTTTTGTTTGTTCCTCGATCCCAGGAAGATTTAGTTCATGGATCTGACGAATTCTATGCAATTCTGAAACAAGTAGGTCCGAAATTGCGCGACCATTGTACTCTTCGGCGCAGATTCCAACCACAAATGGCTGGATATATGTTCCTTCTTTCTTAAATCTTAGCCAATAGATAAAATAACCTACTAGGATAATAACGAGGATTAAGATTATGATTATGAGCAAAGAGGTCATAAAATCTCTTAAATTGCCAGTCGACGTATTGAGCTCCGATAACGTTTGATTGAGGTACATAAGAATTCCCGTTTGTCGGTCAGAAATAGATGATTGCTTCAATGCAATAATAGCCAAGACAAAGGTTGCGACGCAGGCCGCAACCGCGGCACCGGCTGCAATCCAATCGGCGATTGTGATCTCAGGAGTCATATCGGCCTTCTGGTCCTATTTTACAGCAATTGATAGATCTAAAGAAAAAACCTTTGGTCAACTGCTGTAATATCTCCCTCCGGTTGGCGTGTAGGTTGCACATACTCAATTATACAGCTCACCTTAGCCAGAATCATATCCCAGGATATTTTTATAAATAAGGTTTCGACCTCGTAAGGTCCGATGTTGCGCTCCGGGTTTCATTTCATATTTTGGCACTAAGGGCTGCGATTTTCCGATAACGGGCAATCGTAGATAAAGCATTCCATAGTGTCCTAGAATGGTTAGTTAGCCAAAGCTGATTTCGTGACCATCCAGGCCAAGTGATAAAATGGACAGGAAGATTCGTAAGTTACACGTACTTCTCTTCTAATCGAGCCGCTTCTAGCTCCTTGCACTAACCGGCCCGAATCCATGCAGATCATAAGCCTCCTTCACCAGGGGCCAGCGCGCCACCGTGGCGTAGATTTCCGTCCTAAAGAGCCTCTTGTGCCTCCACCCGACTATCTGAATCATGGGCACCGGCACGCCCGCCATCACCGCATTAACCACATGGCTATGCATGAGGATGTGGGGCGTTACCTTTCTCCGGGAGAGTTTCTGCCGGCGCGAGACCTGCTGGATCCCGGCCACTTCTGCCAGGCGGTCTATGGTCCGGAGCACAGTCTTTGTGCTCAGGTGTCCGGTGCTTTGGCCAGGGAAGAGCCACACCTGGGGCAGGTCTGCAGGCTCTCCCAGATGGCCTGCAAAGTTCCTTGGCTCACCCGGGCGGCCCGGGAGTGACAGATCTTCGAGATGTGACTTTTCAATCAGCAGCTCCTTCTCCCGTATCTGTGCCCTTTCCAGCTCCCCGCCGATTTGATAGCCAGGCTTAAAATGAGCCCGGGCGACGAGTTTGTCATAGGCGAAGCCACAAGCGACTCGATACTCCTGAAGAAGAGGGACCTACGAACCATATTGGAAGGCGTTATAAAAGAGGCTGAGAAAGTGGATCTCGATAAGCTTGAGAAGGATGTCGAGGAAGAGGGCAACAGAATTGCACGAGAGAAGTATAGAAAGCGCTCTTTAGCCGTGGAGCTCTACCGGGAAGGCAGGCTCTCCCTGGGCAAGGCAGCGGAGCTGGCCGGGTTCAGGAGCAAATGGGAGATGCTGATGCTGCTCAGCGAGAGGGGAGTGCCTCTGGACTACACAGCCGATGATGCTAAAAAGGATCTCCAGACGCTTGAATCTGTTCTGGGAAGATAATTGCCATTCCATTCCCTCCGACCGTAAGGTTAAGATCGCTGAGAAGGGCATGCTTTTCTTGCTGACCGGTTATCATAATATTAGGAACCTATCGGAGCAGCAGGTCAAATTCATGCGCGGAAAAATTGCGTCGGGCCTGGGGCAAGGCCAGTACTTCATCTCCCGAGAGGGCTACAGCCGCCAGTTCGTGCAGAAACTGGGCTTCGTCCCCTTCCCCGGCACCCTGAACGTGCGGCTGGAGGAGCCCTTCCCGGCGGAGAAGCAGGCAATCAAAATAGAGGGCTTTGCTGAAGAGGGCAAGAGCTTTGGCGAGTGCAAGTGCTACCACATCAAACTGAACGGCATCGAGGCCGCTGTGGTCCGGCCCGAGAAAAGCCGCTATCCTCCGGAATTGATCGAGATTATTGCGCCCGTGCAGCTGCGTCGAGCACTGGGGCTGGAAGACGGCGATCCGGTCGAAGTAATATTATTATAATAGTATGCTGTCAAACAAAACCAAAAAAAGCTGGCTCTTCGCTATTTTCTAGTTACTATGGTTTTCCAATTGTTAGTTCGTCGCTTTGTGCGTCCTTTGTGAGCTTTGTGTGCTTTGTGGTTGAAAACGTCGTTAGCCACTGGTTATAACCAATGGTTTACGGACTACCACCACAGAGACACAGAGCGCACGGAGGACTCACAGAGACCTCAATTATTCTATTACCCACTCGGTACAACGAGGAACCAAAGCGGAGATGCCGGTGCCCTTCCTGACGGGCGTGCTCCCGCGTCTCGCGGTCCCGCGCGCGTGGCCCTGGATTCTCGATGCACATGGGTTCGAAAAAGAAATGGCGGCGGCGCACCCGCGGCGGAAAATGCGGGCATGCAGGGCGCCGCCGCAATTTAACTCCCAATTCGCTTCAGTTACCGGTCTTTCTTACCCTGGCTCAGGTCGTGCCTTTCATCACTCCATATTTCTCGCCCATGAGAATGTGAACACCGGGCGTCGCCGTCATTTCAAATCCGGCCTGTTTCTGGAAGAGCATAACGAAATCTGACCCTCCGAACAGGAAATGGCCGAGCATTTCACCCTTCTCATGATCGGATCCCACAACCACGCCGTTCTCGAAATTGACGGAAGAGACCTGGGCCATGCCCATGGGAATAAGTGCCACCAGACCATATTCTCCCGTATCCATTATTACGTAACCGCGAGTCTGGGAAAACTGCCAGCCGGTTGAATCGATTGGGTCATACTTCTTTCCTGTGGAATTCCATGTAACCTCTAGAGCCACATTTTGCGTTATGGACCTATTCTCTACAATCTTTCCGCCAACCGCGAAATGATAGCGGTGGTAGTCATTCACATTCAGGAAGGTGTGGGTGAGCACGCCATTGGCAAAGGCATCCTTGTACTCACTGTCATTGCCGAGCAGATCCTCAACACTGAAATAGCGAACAAGCTTGACTTGCAATCCACCATCCACCTGGATGGTTGAGTTGTTATCAATTGCCCACGTTCCCTGAGGAACGGAATCAGCCGGCGAAACAATGACACTCGTGTCGTTTGACGAATTGATGGGCCGCTGATCAGGCGATGCTAAGTATCTGGAGAAAAACTGGTTAAATGTACTCCAGTTGGATGAGGACTCATACCATCCCTTCTGTAAACCGTAGCGCGGGTCGTTATAAAATTGCTGATAAATTTCCGGGTTCCATGACGCTTCGGTATCAAGGAATAATCCCCAGGTATCAGCAAAACTATGCAGCCACACGGAGAATGGCTCGTAATACTGAATTGTATTGTCGAACAGGCTCATGTTTTCCAGTTCCGGCAGGGGCTGGTCAACCAGGAAATAGAAGTAGCAGATACTTTGCAGTATTTGGTCGCGTGTCAGATTGGCCGGATCATCAAGTACATCTTGCGGGATAAGCTCAGATGTACGGTCTATGAAATAATAGTAGTCCGATAAATTCTGAACAGGATTTGTTTGGGGATCGGGATTTATTTCCTTAGCTTTAGCGATGGATGCTTCCAGCATGTTCCCGATCTGTGGATTTTTCTCTATTAAATTTATGAGATCTTGAGTTATTGCCTTATGACTTTCCTCACCCATAGCGACTGTGCTTATGGCGAGGATCGATGCTGCCAATACTACTATTGCCAAATAAAGTTTCGTCTGAGAAATCATTCCTTTCATCTGCCTCATCTCCAAAATAGGCTAACCCTCATATTTATTGGTTAGCTTTACAATCTTATTTAGTTTCCCCCTGGGATGAGACGACATGCCCTTGGGTGTTTGAGGAGCCTCCCAAGAGCAACGCTAAAGGCGCTGGTAATATATCCCATCTGCGATTCTCTCTAAAACAGTGATTGCTTTGCAAAAGTCCTCTTCCCTCCCGTTGTTGATGCGTTCTTCTGCTATGCTAGCCTGTATGCTGCTGCTCTTCCTTCCCGCATCCGCCGAAACTAAAGATAGTGCTGCCTACTGGCTGGAGAATGGCCAGGCATCTCTTTCAAACGGCAGCTTTCCGCTAGCCATCGAAAGCTTTGACCGGGTCATAAAGATCGATCCGAAGAATGCATCGGCTTGGGGCGGCAAAGGCATTGCCCTCTCCCGGCTGGGCCGTTACAAGATGGCCGAGTTGTGCTTCAATTATGCCCTGGGAAAAGATGCCCGGAATGCCGGCCTATGGCTGGAGGACGGCAGGGCCAAAGAGCTGGCCGGTGAGTGGGGCGAAGCCCGGCAGAGCTACGAGCGGGCCCTGGCTTTGCAGGCAAACCTGGCCGAGGCGTGGCTGGGCAAGGCCAATGCATCTCTTGCCCTGGAAAGCTATGATGAGGCACTGCAAAGTTACAAGAACGCCTCTCTTTACGGCCGGAGCGATGCCGGCAAGGCGGGCCAGGTTAGAGTGCTGCTGGCTCACAGTTCGGCTCTTTTGAAGGAAGGCAAATTTGAGGCGGCTTATAATAGTAGCAATGCGGCTCTTGCCATTGATCCGCAAAATATCCGGGCGCTGATGCTAAAGGGAGACGCTTTGAACAGGCTGGGTCGATTTGAGTTGGCCCTGGCCTGCTATGACGAGATCCAGGCCGGAAATTCTTCCGATAAGATGGGCAAGGAGGGAAAGGAGGGCAAGGCCCTGGCTCTGGTGGGCTTGGGCGAAAAAGCATTGGCTGCTGGAAATGTCTCCCAGGCACTTGAATATTTCAGGGAAGCCTCCCGTCTTGCACCGCAAAATGAAGTGGCAGTGTCCGGTTTGGTCAGGGCTCTGACTGTCAAAGGTGACCAGCTTTTGCGCGACGGTCTCTTCAGAGAGGCTCTTAAGAGTTACGAAACCGCGCTTGTCCTTTTGCCTTTGGACCCGGGCGCACTGGCCGGAAAAGAGAAGGCATCGGCAGCACTTGCCACCAAGATGAAAGAGGCCGAATCTGGGAACGCTTCCCGGCAAAAAGTTAGGGCGATCTCAGAATTCTCCCATTTTTTTGAGCTGGCGAAAAACCAGAACCGGAACGGCTCGTATTCTCTGGCTTTGGAGAGCCTCAACAAATCCCTTGAGCTTGATGCCAGCCAGTCGGAAGCCTGGCTGCTCAAAGGACAGATGCTCTCCCACCTGGGCAGGCAATCCGAAGCCCTCGATTCACTGGATCGGGCAATAGAAATCAATCAGTCCAGCCTCCCCGCCCTGGCATTAAAAGGACAGATCCTGGCCATGACCGGGAAATATAGAATGGCCGGGCTATTTTTCGACTCTGCCCTGCGTCTGGACCCGGAGAATATCGCCTTGTGGAATGATAAGGCACGGGTTTTGGAGAAGCTGCAAAACTATAAAGGCGCCCTGCAAAGCTACAACAAGGCATTAAAGCTGGATGATAATAATACAGAGACTCTGCTTGGCAAAGGCCGTCTCCTGCTGGAAAATGCCAAGTACCAGGAGGCAGTGCAATGCTTTTCCCAGGTATTAGAAAAGGATAAAGGAAATGTAGCCGCCTTGCGGGGCATGGGCGATGCAAAGCTTGCTCTCCAGGAATACAATCTTGCGTTAGAGTCCTACGAGGCGGCACTTGTGCACAACTCCAGCGATCTGGCATCAATGCTGGGAAAGGCTGAGGCCCTTTATGCCCGGCAGGACTACAACTCCTCTCGGCTGGCATTTTCTCAGGCTCTGAAAATTGATCCCCATGATCTTCGGGCATTGCTGGGCAATGGATACAGCTTCCTCATGCTGCATGATTATCCCTTTGCCCTGCAAAGCTTTACCAGTGCTCTGGCCCAGGATTCGAAAAGCGTCCCTGCCCTGCTGGGAAAAGGAGAGGCACTCCATCAACTGGGCGAGAAAGTGCAGGCCCGGCAGTGCTATGATCAGGCTCTTTTCCTGGAGCCGGATAATACGGTAGCATTGCTGGGTAAGGGAGATGTGCTCTTGGAGCAAAACGATCTGACCGGCGCAATGCTGGCCTATGGTCGCGTCCTCGCTCTAGAGCCCGGCAACGTGCGGGCAATGCTGGGCAGGGGAGACGCTTTCCTGCAAAATGGCCTCCCGGATAAGGCATTGCCACTGTATGAAAAAGTTATTGAAATTGACCGGCAAAATATTCGGGCATTATTGGGAGAAGCCGGGATTCAATATTCAATGGCGGACTGCAAATCAGCTCTGCATTCCTATGACCAGATCCTCTCACTGGATGAAAATAACGCCGCCGCCTGGGCAGGCCGGGGCAATGCACAGCTCTGCGGCAAGGATGTTGATCTCGCCCGGCAAAGCTATCAGCGGGCTCTTGCCATCCAGCCGAAAAGCGTGGCTGCTCTCCTGGGCATGGGTGACGTGCTTTACGAAAGGGGCAACTACAGTGGTGCTCTTCATTATTACGAGCAGGCTACCGCATTTGATCCCAGCGCCCGCGGCTACCGGGGACAGGGCAATGCATTCGCGGCCAATGGAGAGTACAACAGATCTCTTACTCTATTTGATAGATCCCTTAGCCAAAATCCATCTGATGTCGATGCATTGCTAGGCAAGGGCCTGGCGCTGGCAGCTCTGGGCAACAGCTCTCTTGCCCTAAAATGCTTCCAAGAGATCGTATCCGTAAATCCGGGAGACTATGCCGCCTGGTCCAATCTGGGAAGCATGCAGGCTTCTATTGGCCGGTACGATGAGGCTGCTAGGAGCCTGGAAAAGGCATGCCGGGCAGATTCATCCCATGAGGATGTCTGGTATAATCTGGGCCAGGTGTACTACTCTTTGGGCCGCATCAGCCAATCGGCAGATGCTTTCCAAAATGCCACCCGGCTAAATTCGCAGGATGCAGTCGCCTGGATGGAACTGGGACTGGCGCAAAATCAGAGTGGAAAGCTTGATCTGGCTTTGCAGAGTTTTGAGAACGCAGCCTTGCTGCAGCCGCAAAATATTGATGCCCAATATTACAGGGGCCTGACATTGGTGGCCCAAAACAGATACCAAGAAGCTCTTCGTGCCTTTGAAGGAGTTTTAGTGACGGATGCGGAGAATTCAAACGCCAGGCATGCCATCAATTTAACCGAGGCACTTCTCAACCAAACCAGCCCAAATATGGGCATATAAAATTCTGCTTAAAATGATGCAAAAGACTGCTGCTCTGGAGCAGAGGAGCCGGACCGGAAATCTATGGCAAAGAATGTATAATGGTGGTGGGAAAGATCCATTAGATATTTTCCGATCTGGCTATTTTTTCATCTGCTTTCTATTCTCTTTTTCTCATAGCTTTGATAATTATGCTGCGATACCATCTCCGGCTCGATGATCTCCATCAATTTGTACTGCCGGTTATTTCTATTCCCTCTCTTATCCAGCAGACCGTCGTGATTCATGCGGGATAGATAGGTTGAGACTGTGGAGAGCTTTATATCATCGGCCACCGTCTCATATTTCTCTCTTAATTCCTGGGTTGTGAACCAGGCATTGGTAAACTCATGTCGGATGAAGCTTTCCAGTCGGTCCATGAGCGTTCCGCTGCTATAATCACGAGCAGTTGTGGCTGATGCAATGCTCTCTCCTCTGCCTTCAAAGACACCGGAAGCTGACAGAAAGCCAATGATCCTGTCTCTTAAAGCCTCTCCATCCATGTTTTGCGACTCAAACTCATGGGAGGATTTAAGGCTCTTGTCTTCTATCTCTATCCGGATCCTCATTTTAAATCCCCTTCAATCATCTACCGGATATTATCTTTAAAGAAGGAAGGAATATGCGTTGCATAGAGGATGCTGCATCCCGGCAGGTGTCAAAGCAGACATTTTCTGTCATTGCAGCATTTTTAGGCAGCCTGGACCTCTCTAGGTCCATCTGCAGCATAAACAATTTGATGTGCCCTCTCATAATTTTCCCCTCTTCATAGCCAACTACTTTTATTCTCGTGCCATCCCCTATTTTTGACAGGACTGTGAAAGACATTGCTTTCACAGTCCAGGTCTCCAACTATTCATATCAGATCCCGTCTCAGTCGTTCCCTTTTGATCCTCACGGTCGTCCCTTTCCGACAACGAGGATTTCACCGGCTAAGCAATTCATCGTCTGCATCAGGCCTGAGCTATTTTGTCGTCCCTTTCCGACAGTGAACAGTCTGTAGACAGATGCATTGTATCCAGATCTGATATTATCCTCCCTTTCGCTACCCCTTGTGCCATCTATGCGAGAAAGTGTATTGCTGTGAAGCATTTCGCTGGACATCGAAAATGCCTTTTAAGGCTTCGATTTCCCCCTTCATTGCTACCCCTCGTGCCATCCCTTACGGTGACGTTATGCTTTCACAAAGGCGAACATTTTCCAGACGATGCAGCTCTTCCACAATTGTGTGGAGTAGATAGAGCCGATACGTCAGATTTATCCACCCGATACGCTCCCCTTACTGCGCTGATATATTGCCAAGGTCCATCCATCCCCTCAGACGAATAAGCCCTCTTTAGCCATCCTATCTCGATGTATTCAGACAGGTTGTCTGGCCATTCTGGCACACTATTAACCTGTGTTTTGAGATATATAAACCTTTCCAATAGTTGGTAGTTGTGGTTGATAGCTTAAAACTATGATTTAAGGTTATTTTTTGAAATAAAGCCCTAATAGTATTCAGAATAGTATTTCACAAGGTATGCTTAAGACTGGTAAAATGCATTATAATGTGTTGTGAAAAGAATTTTCGGGCGAATACTATCATGATAATAGATATCATTGGGCCCTGTGCTCATGCGCGGAGGACCTAATACCCTTGTGAAACCATTTCACAACGACCAACCGATACGGAAATTATGGGAAAATTGCCCGGAAATCTGCCCTATTCTTAAAAAACATTGCGAATTAATGCGCGCGAAGTTGCCGCACCACATGCCCAGAAATTTAAATAAAGAATAACCAAGAAATTAGAAAATGGTTCAAGAAGCCTGACGAAGTTCGAAATATTCTTCTACAAGCCAGTCGCCGACCTCCTTAAGATACCTGCGCTTGCGTTCATCTTCGGCAATCAATTGAAAAACCTCAGAAAGATCTTCATCCATTGAACACGTGTTATCCACTTACGGCATTTAAACTTATCGAGAGGCCGTTAGAACCTTATTTTTGCGCTTTCCCTCTTGCCAGGATCATGGCCACGTAGTAAGGCTCTCTGGTTCTTTTTAGAGGCCCGGCGTGTATAGGATGGTCTCCGCAGATGATGAATAATGTCTCGTCATTTGCCGTTCTTACAGTCTCACCTATGCAGCGATCAATAAGCAAAGCCGCCTCTCTTATACCTTCCCGGCCCGGGCCTAGATGAATGCTCTTATCAATTCCTATGAAGTAGGAAACAAGAAGCCTAGGCCTCTCTAAAAGAGCCTGGCAGGTCATGCGGCAAGCCTCCCGGTCGAAGTCCTGCGGAGGGATGCTGTCCGGTATGCCGTGCACTATCTCAATCAGATCCTGGTAAACGTCGGCTCCATTTTGCTCCATTATCACCGCGCACTTTTGGCCTGACGCGGCCGCTATCTCCGGCAAGCTCTTAATACGGGACTCTTTGGCGCCGGCCTTATCGAAAATTCCGTGGTGCTCCGGCAACAGTCCGCATAGGATGCTGGCGATGGCCGGAGTGGTGTGATTGGAGACGGCGGTTATGGGCAAGAGCTGCCCCGCAATGCTCAGAGCTCTCATGTTCTCAAGAGTTGGCAAGAGCCACATCAATAGATCATAGCCCAGGCTGTCGATAATGATGAGCGCGACATTTTTGCAGCCCCAGGCCACGGCAAAATCAATGGGACGGCC
>JAPKXZ010000069.1 GCA_026394555.1 Methanothrix sp. | reverse complement strand
ACTCCAAATAGAGTACACCTCTCATTTGGACATGCTACATCCATGAATCGTGGTTTTGGACCTCTTTTTCCCATTTGCTACACCCCATGTATCATATGCAGTGTAGTTCTATTTATAACAACCTATAGTTAAATCACGACCCGACCGGAAGAAGAGCAAATAATTCCCGAGCAATACGCAAAGCTGATCCACAAACGTAATCTTGATATATTTCATAAAATTTATTTTTTGGCATGGGTTTTACGGATCGTTTTCCGCCTTTGGTTAAGCTCCAGAGCTCAGTCGGGATGAGATTTTCTCCATTCACAGAAAGAGTGGCAGTCAGCATCGTTTTACTATCGACATTGATCTTGTAAGACGAACCAAGACTGTTGATATCGAAAAACGGATCAACCTTCTTTATGGCCTCAATATATGCCGCCATATCGCCTGCAAGTATCTTGGTTGAAAGCTTCGTTACGGTCTGCCATTCATCATATTCTTTTTGATATGATGTCAATGCGTCTTGATACTCGTTTTCATCGAGTTTCTTGGCATCTTCAATTGCATCCAATAGCTGCTTCTTCTTTGCGTCCCCTCTTCCAAGTAACTTATCTGATAATCCAATTTTTAGAGATGACAGATTTAACTTCGCAGCATCTTCATGCTGATTTAAACGCTCCAGCTTTGCTGGTGGTTCTGAATGCTCAATTTCTGCCCAATCATAAATCTCTCCACATTCCTTATGGACAGATAGCAGCAAATCTATATGATTTTGGTAAACTTGCACTTCGTAAGCAGCCTTCTCCGTTTCTTGCATTTTCTCAATCATTTTTTGCTGCTTTTGCAACTCTCGTTGGTTTCGAACCGCAGCTCTATTCATAGCTCGTGCAAAGCCTTTCCATCCCATCAATAACCCTCCTTATCTTCTTTCAAGATTGTAAGATCTAAACGAAAAACCTTTGGGTGGTTAGCGTCATAAGTTGGCGCACGGTGATGAGACCTCAACATATCTCTGCAAAAAAAAGTCGACACAAACCTTTTCATATGTTTAGTCAAATAACAGGCCTGGAGGGATTTATTTGAAATCAAATAATCTAAAATGGTTTGCTATCGTGATGGTGATATCATTCATAGCTATTCCGATACATGCGCTGGAAATTCGAGGAGATGTAGCCGGCTCAGTCAACAGTATGAGCGACCTAGTTGATAACTCCTACACCTGGAGCCCTCAGAATTTCGCAGGATTCGACTATGATATGGATCACGATGTTGGCTCTGATACGTTGATCACAACTCTGACCGAGGACGGCAAACTGAGTGGCGATGCACCTTATGGTATAGTTTACGAAACTAGCAATCTTACAAAGATGTTCAGTAATGCCCAGCCTGACATGGAATATGGCAAGTTAAGGGTTAGCACAATCGATTCTACTAATGGTATAATTACATTGGACAACAAGGACAACGCCATTATCCTTAGTAAGAACAAAAACACAGAGATCATGCCTGGAATTTTCATTAAAGTCGCAGATAACGATACTCTTAGGTATTATATCTATAAAAATATAACACAACCTGGAACTTATGAAATTCGAAGTTTAGTTGCTGGCACAGTGAACGGTTTAAGCAACCTGGAGGACGACGCCTTCACCTGGAATACTCAGAACTTCGCCGGCTTCTACTACGACATAAAGAAAGATATCGGCACTGAGAGGCTGAAAACAACTCTTACAGATGACAACAACATCAGTGGTGATCCGCCGTATGGCATTGTTTACCAGACTACTGCTCAGACTAAAGACTATGAGTACTGGGGCTGGGGAAGCTACAATGTAATTGGCTTCCAGGGCGAAGAGTACTTTGCAGGTTATGTTTCGAGTGACAACGCCGAGAAGAACGTCCTGTTCAGGGAGTCCACCGATGAGAACTCTCTCTCCAGCGAGCAGCTCCAGAAGATCCTCATGGATGACAAAACTGAGGTAACACTCAATAAAGGCGAATCCATAAAGCTTAAAGACGGTTATGTGCTGTTCGTTAAAGGAATAAATTCTGAAGGACAAATATATCTTGAACTGCAAAAAGACGGAAAATTAGTTAATAAATCGTTCTTGGCACCATCCGCATATGGAGCAACGAATTACGATAAAACATACTGTTACCATAAGAATGTTGGCACGCAAAAAAACCTAGTTACAATAGCTGTCCGCTTCGGAAGTACCTATAAAGACGAAGAACGGGCCTTGGCTGTTGTGGATGCAATCTGGCAGATATCAGATATACCTATCGATGTCCGGGCCAACATGCAGTATGGCAAAATGACCATCACGTCCGTTGATGCCAACGCTGGCACCATCACCATGGACAACAAGGACAACCCAATAACTCTTACGAAAAAGAATGATATCGAATTGATGCCAGGAATCCATATCCGAACTGCGAACAATGACACACTTCGATACTACATTTACAAGACTGTAACCGTTGGTAAGGCTCCAGCATAACCTCTTTTTGTGGGATAAAAAATAATTTTTATTTTTAATATTAGAGTCCTTGAAATTGGCCGGGCATCTATTATTTAGCTCCCTTCTTGCGATTCGTCGACCTGGCAATGGCTCTGAGATTGTCCTTTCGATTGCTATCGCCGTTGCTGATCGGGTTTTTGTGGTCTGCCTCGCGAGGATCGCCAACAGCAAGCCCTACCTTTGCCCTTGCAGCATTTCGCTGTGAGTGGGCCGCAATTTGCGCAGGTTTGCCCTGATAATCTTTGTATTCCTTTGCATAGTCACGTTTTGTAGTCATGCAAGCCCCGCTTCCGCCATTGCTTTCTTCAACCTGCTCTTGGCCAAAGCCTCAACCTTATCCTTAAAATTCTTCTCCATCTCGCCCTGGAATGGGTAAAACTCAAATCTCGGCATAGCCGGTCCCTCTTTGGCTGCCAGCTCCCGCCGGGC
Organism: Methanothrix sp.; assembly: GCA_026394555.1. Taxonomy (GTDB): domain Archaea; phylum Halobacteriota; class Methanosarcinia; order Methanotrichales; family Methanotrichaceae; genus Methanothrix. The sequence continues at coordinate 22,916 of JAPKXZ010000069.1, read as the reverse complement.
TTCGCTTCGTAGATCCTGCAGAATCACGCCCTCGGGAGTCGTTGGGCCTTCCTTGGGCAGATCGATCTCGCCCAAGAGCCTGGTGCCTTGCAGAACGTACTTGGCTGCGGCCAGGGAGGCTTTAGGATCACCGCTGCCAAGCTGCACCTCCACCACATCCAGCGTTCTGTTGGCCAGGGATTTCAGCCTCTCGCGGGCCTCGGACCACAGCTCAACAATGATATGAGGATCTCCCTGAAAGCGATCGGCAAGGAAATCGATCGAAAGGTTTTTTATTCTCTAATTCATTCCACTTGGGGAATGAGCGAGGGAACTAACGATACTGAGAAGAAGGGCTTTGCTGCACAGAAGCTCGAACTCAAGAATAGTAAGCTGGATCTGAAGAGCAAGCTGAATCTGGATAACGTGGATCTGGGCGTCACTATGCCTTCCACGAATGTAAATGAGTACATGCGAGTTTTAAGGCTGGCCCGAAAGCCCAGTCGTGAGGAGTTCACTATGATCGCCAAGATCTCCATGGCCGGCATAGGCATCATCGGCACCTTAGGCTTTGTCATATACGCGCTGCTCACCGAACTGCCCAAAGCTTTCTAAATAATCCAAAAAAAAATATCTTTTTAGATCTCTTTAGCTTTGGCCTTATTTAAAGCCCGCAATGTGGCGCCGAACTCCGATTCCACCAGAGTCTTCACGCCCATGGTCTTGGGATGCAAATCCAGCTCAACCGTAACATGCTGGTGGCCCAAATCGCGCAGAGGTTTGACCTGACGCGGTCCATTGGTGATAGAGAATATCTCCATGCCTTCAAAAGCCGATACCGGCAGGGCATGGGGCACTCCCGAGATCACAGCAAAGTCGTAATGCTTTTTGGCAGCCAGATTTTTCACGGCGTCACCTGTCACCGGGTACTCGTCCAGTCCGCCGATGAGCTGGAAATTCACCTTCCGTTCCCTTAGGTCGCGGGCAATATTGGCTGCGTCCCTTCTCACTTTGGGCAGGCCCACCTGGTCGTCTAAGTTGGCCAGGGTGTCCACCTGATCGCCGGCAACCTCTGCCACGGCTGCGGTAATGTCGGCGAACATGTAGGCGGTCTCCTTCTTGGCATTGAGAATATTCAGGCCCTTCTTGCCTTGCCGGATGAGCTCTAGAAGCCTGGCGGCCGCCTCATATTTGAGATCTCCCCGCTCCGGGGCCAGGTACTCGCAGCTCGCCGCTCCATAGAGCTTCTCGACAAGGGTGGCTTTCTCGAGCAGGCCCTTCTGCCGGACAAGCTCAGTCTCATCTATGATTCCTTTGTCTCTGGCCGCCTCCAATGTGATGATCACGCCCTTGGTATTGTCTCTGTAGCCGGCGTGAACCTCTACCTCCAGGACGGGTATGTCCAGGTCGGCATTGAGGACGGCCTGGTGCAGATCGTCACCTATGATCATGCTGCTGCATGTCCCTGAGATGGCCATAAGTTTGGGATGGAACAATTCATTGGCCTTCTTGAGGAGGGCAGTGAGCGGCTGCTGGCCACCGAAGACGAACCCCGCTTCGTCCAGTGCGGTAGTAAGTACCCGCACTCCGTCCTCCTCTAAGAGACGGGCATGCTTGAAGCAGCATCCGCTTGGGCCGTGCAGTATGACCACCTCAGCACCAAGGTCTCGCAGAGTGTAAAGAGCGGCCACAATGGAGCTTGGTCTGGGATGAAGTATTGTTAAGTTATCGCTAGTCATTCATATCACCTAAAGCATTTTACGCAGGAAAGCAGCCTTTTCGGGAGGTCTTTCTGAGCCATTTCCAGCCCTTGCTGCAGATTTTTGGCGGTAGCCGCCCCCAGCTCTTCCGCCAGGGGCACAAGTCTTTCTCCGACGATTATCAGCTTAGCCATCTCGCTCTTCCTTTGCCGGAGCAGGTCGGATAGGGCAAGGATGTTCATGCCTTCACATACGGTTTCACTTTCTTCTCCCACCACTACGAATAGGTCGTGGCCACTGGCCCGGTCCAGCGCTCGTGCCACGTCCCTGACTTTGAGCCCGGAGTTGGAACTGTCGAAGAAAGTCTGATTGGGCAGCCGCTTGATCTTCATGCGCCCGGAAAAGCCGTCGAAACCGGTGAGAGCCTGGGCGACCATGCTCCTCGCTATGCCGGAGCGCTCTGCGGCAGCCGCGGCTCCCGCTATTGCCGTCTCGTAGCCCAAGAAGTCCAGATCCTGGCCCAAATCCAGATGCACCTCTTCTTTTGCAAAGATCAAACTATCCGGCCTGGCATAAACCCTTCCGCCTCTGGCAAAAGAAACATCTGGGGAGAGCCCTGCGTCGCTGTTGGCCAGAATCTTCGCGCCGCTCTTGGCAAGGCTAAGCATCTGCAGCTTGGCAGTACTGGCCCACTTGGTGGCATTGGCGATGGGATAGTCTCCGGAAAGGCTGGTCACGATCCCATAATCGGCCAGGCCCGTGCCGCCCAAAGAGATCTCACAGATCAGGGCCTCTACTCCGTGGGCCTTGGCGACTTCTGCTGCATGAATCACATTTCCGGGTGTGATGGAAAGCCCCTTTTCCAGAAGGCGGGATTTGCCGTCTTGCCAGATCTCCAGGCCGCGAGTGGTGTGGGATAAGACCTTCTTTTGCCAGGAGAGCATCAGGGCCAGCAAGAGGGCCGTGGAGGTCTTGCTGTGCGTGCCCGTTACCTCGAAGACCTCCATGGCCGGATCAACTTTCCCCCTCAGCAGTTCGCCCACCGCTTGGTGGTGGGTGATTATCTTTTTCTTGGCCGTCTTAGCCTGAGCTAAGGCCGGATTGTCGGGTGCGAGGTGTACGGGGGCTACCACCAAATCGAAGCCTGCCAGATTTGGGGTGTGGTGATATACCTCGAATGCCTCTGCCTGCAGGCCCGATTCGACCATCCGGCGAGCTATTATGGCTCCACCATGGATGGTGTCGAGTACGGCTACCTTAGAGCCTCTTTCGCTCGCTTGCAGGCCAGTGTCGCAATGCATTCGTCCACACCCAGGGGCTCGGCACAGATGACCTCTACCTCTTTGCCCCCTATGGTCAGAGTGCCTCTGCGCTTTTGCGGATCTATGCCCATCTCCTGGGGAATGTCCTGGCGGGTATGAACCCCGTGGGCTAAAAAGAGGGGCAGAGCCACGATCTTCGATACATTGGTTCCTGCAAAGCTATTCAGACCCTCCGGGATGTTGGGCTGGTTCATATTGAGATAAGCGGTCCTGACCGGTCCGGAGTGGTTTTTGCTGATCATCTGGGCAAGCGATTCCACCAGTTCTTTATTGTAAGGCAGGCTGGAACCATGCCCGAGTATAAGTATGCCTACGTCATTCATGGGAACACCAGTATTACTTTTTACACATCTCGTGTTAAGAGACGATAGATTCATAAGTACTAAATCCTTTCGAGGCTGGCTACTTGCAAAGGCGTCGCCAGGGAGATGATAAACATCAGCATGAATAGGGCAATCGGATTATTCATATTATTTGCAGGTATCATATTCTTGATTTATCCAGGCTTTTCCCAGGAGGTCGTTCTCTCTATGCATGAGAATTACACCCTGGACAATTGCACATTGCAGGTAGAGGATATCGATTCGCAGGCGGCAAAGGTCTGGGTGTTAATCCTGGCTGGGAATGGGCCGTCTTTATCGATGGTCCTGGGAATAAATGATACATTAAGCTGTGGCAAGCGAACGCTGATGGTAAAAAGATTTTATGCAGGCGAGAGCGCTGATCTCGTCTGCCTAAAAATTAATAGCATATCAGGCTGAGAAATACTTTTCGAATACTCCTGCAATCTCTGCGGGCTTCTCGATGACATAGACATCTTCCATCCGGCGCAGACTCTCGACATGCTGAGCATCCTCTTTTCGGATGCGAAGCCGCATCTCGCTGCCGTCCGGGAGAACTGTGGTTATAATTCCCGGCATATAGTCGCAGGGCATGATGTATGTGGGAACGAATGCCTTCTGGGACATGATGGCAGCGTTGGAGAGCAGCGAGTCTGCCAGTCCCAATGCTATCTTGGCCACGGTATTTGATGTCGCGGGTGCCAGCAGCAAAAACTCATAGCGCTTCATCTGTAACTGGCCGGCCAGGAAGGGAGAGTTGGCGTTGATCTCCACCCAGACCTTGTCGAAGTGCTTCTCTAAGGTGTTGAAGAGCTTGTAGTACTTGATGACCTGTTCGCCTGCCTTGGATACATAGACGCGTACATCCACCACATCATCGTACTGCTTTTGCAATTTTATCATGGCCTCGACCGTCTCAGAAATGCGGTCGCCGCTGCCCGTGATCCCCCAGGCGATCTTTCTCTTGCTGCTTTCCTTTGCCATAATTATCACCTAGTCCCTGCAGTCACTTAGCCCTTTTCCTTCATATTCTCCAGACGCACCACCGTCTCTGCAAACCTCTTTGTCGTCTTTCGGAGCGTTTTGTTGCCTTCTTCGTCCAACATTACCCCATCCAGTGTATCGCGAGACCAGAAGGTCGCTCCCAGGTTAGCGCCAAAAAACCCCCCGCTCACCGGGATCATGCCGTTGAGGATGTAAAAGGTATGGATCTGCTGCACGGCCAGCTCCTGGCCGCCCATGCGATCGCCTCCCACGGCGACCGCCATGCCCGGTTTGAGCCGCAGCGCTTTTGGGTCGGCGGCCAGTGTGGCACGTGTTCTGTCTATTATTATTTTTGTCTGAGCACTCATGCTTCCATTATAGACGGGCGTGGCGATAACAAACCCTTGCGCCTCCTGGATTAAGGGATAAAGCTGGTACATGTCGTCTCTGACTATGCATTCCTTGTTTTTAAGGCAATAGTCGCAGTGCCGGCAGGGGCTGATCTGCTTGCCTCGCACCGTGAATTGCGTCGTCTCCAGACCCCTTTCTTCCAGCATCTTGAGTGCCATTCCCAGAACGTGCTCTGTGGCCATCTTCCTGGGACTGCCGGATATGCCGAGTATCATGATCGTATATGAGTGCTATAGATATTTTAGATTTGCTGGGAGAGGTTCTTGCTCTGCCAGGCGCAGCCGGATCATCTCCTCCACATCAGCGGAGGTGGTGCCGAAGACCTCTTCCAGGATCTCTTTGGCGGTTTGTAGCTCCAGGGCCTTTCTGTCCCGGATGCGGGGAAAGACCTGTCGCTCTATTCTCGGCCTCCTGTGCAAGGGCCACCCTAGCTCCGCGAAAACTCCAGCCATAGTCAGCTATCTAATGCGTGTAAGAATAAATACTTTTCTAGATTAAATGATAACAGTAAATCAATTTGTGGACTAATAAATGTATGTATAAGATACAAATGATCTGCTAATTATGTCCCAATAAATTGTCTCTCATTACGGAGAATATAATCTTGAGAAGAAGAAGGATGGCCGAGCGGGGCGAAAGTGATGCAAAAGAGTATTATAAGGGAAACGGCCAATATAATTATCATGATCATGGGAACGGCTTGGGTCTTTGGAGACGATGTGGATACAGATGTGATCATCCCCGGCAAGTACCTGCGCACAAAAGATGCCGGGCTCTGGGCGGAGCATGCCATGGAGGGCTTAGACCCGCAATTTGCCTCCCAAGTAGAGAAGGGCGATGTGATTGTTGCGGGCAGAAATTTCGGCTGCGGCTCGTCACGCGAGCAGGCGCCCCGCGCATTGTTGGGGGCGGGCGTGGCCGTGGTGGTAGCCCGGTCCTTTGCTCGCATCTTCTACCGAAATGCCATCAATGTGGGACTGGCTCTGATTGAGGCAGATGTGTCCTGCCAGAGGGGCGACACCGTAGAGGTCGATCTGGCGGCAGGAACTGTACGGGTGGAGGATAAGTTGTATCAGGGCACCAGGCTGCCTGATTTCCTCATGGAGATACTGGAAGACGGGGGCCTGGTGGCGCACCGAAGGCGGCAGAAAGGATTGGCATGATGGCATGATCTTTCCGGATGAGTATAAGTTCGTAGGGATTAAGGACCGGGAGAGGCGAGGTGAATCCATCTATTTTGCCACAGAGTATCTCATCAGCCGGGAGGGGCCAGCTCTCTACCATGTGACGAGTCGCGGCTCGGGTTTCATGAGGGAGGTGGTGGAGCTGGAGTCGATCGCCTCTGGCCAGGAGATCATGTTTTATCCGGATATTGTGGACACTCGTAACCGGGCCCGTCTCATCGAGCTGGCGGACGGCATCTGCCTGGGCACAAAGGTGAATACGGTCGTCTTTCGGGGGCTGGATGAGCACATCACCTTTGTCAAGGACCCTGACCCTTCCCAGGTCTTGACCATTGAGGTTTTGGATGTCTCGCCCCCCCATCCGCCCTGGCTGGTTCACGTTCTCGCCGGTCTGGAGACTTGCGGCATCCTGGGGGACCTCACGGTTCGTTTTGTGCCTCACATCCTGGATCTGCGCCGGTTTGATTGCAATAGCGTTTATTACCCTTGCCGGGCCTCGGGCCTGGGGCGTTCTTTAGACACGGATCCAGTGGTGCACGAGCACCCTCGGATTGTGGGCTGCGCCGTCTCGCGAGAGATCTTTCTTGCCACTAATCCCTGCAAAGATTTCGAGTTTGTCAATATCTGCCCCTTACAAAGTTCGGAGCCGGTCTTTCTGCCCAGGGGGCCTTTTATCACCCGGTGCTGTCGTTCCGAGCAGAAGGGCCTGACCGAAAAGAACGGGCATCCAGGCATGGTGGTGCATTGGGGAGACGGGCCAGCGAAAATAGCGGAGGCAGTGCGATGTCTGGTGCAGGATCTAAGAAAGTAGCCGTAGTTGCCGGTGACGGTATTGGGCCGGAGGTAATAGAGAGCGCTCTGGCGGTGCTGGACGGCGCGGGCGCGAAGTTTGAACTGATCCATGTGGAGATTGGTCTCGCCCGCTGGAAGAAGACGGGCCTGGCCATGAGCGAGGAGGACCTGGAGACGCTCAAAGAGTGCGATTGCATTCTTTTTGGAGCGATCAGCACGCCGCCAGATCCCAATTATAAGAGTGTGCTTCTCCGCATAAGAAAGGAGCTGGACCTTTATGCCAATATCCGGCCATTCCAGTCCCAAGATCTCGATTTCATCATCGTGCGGGAGAACACGGAGGGGCTTTACTCGGGTCTGGAGGAAGTGGGGGTGGAGGAGTCGCATACCATGCGGGTCATTACGCGGCGCGGCTCGGAGAGAATTGCCAAGAAGGCCTGCGAGCTGGCGGCGCGCCGCAAGAAGCTGACCATCATCCACAAGTCCAATGTACTGAAGAGCGACTGCCTCTTTCTGGAGACCTGCCGTGCCGTAGCTGCCGGGCGGGGTGTGCTCTGCGATGACATGCTGGTGGACGCTGCCGCCTACAATTTGGTGGTAAATCCCCAAAGGTTTGACGTGCTGGTCACCACCAACCTCTTCGGCGACATCTTGAGCGATGAGGCGGCGGGAGTGATAGGCAGCCTCGGTCTATGCGCCAGCGCCAACCTCGGCACCGACCATGCCCTTTTCGAGCCCATCCACGGCAGCGCCCCGGACATCGCGGGAAAGGGTGTCGCCAATCCCGTGGGTGCCATAAGAAGCGCGGCCATGATGATGCAGTGGCTGGGGGAGCCGGAGAAGGCACGCCGCATGGAAGCAGCGGTGCAGAGGGCGCTGGCCTGCGGGGCAAAGACGCCGGACCTGGGCGGTGACTGCGGGACGGCGGATGTGACAAAAGCGGTGGTGGAAAACTTAAGGATTTTTTAGTCTTAAGATCGTGCTGCTGAGAACCACTCGCTCCGACTTATCTCTCCCTCCTTCAAGATGATGGAGAGGAGATCCACACTGATTTTTCCACCACGGTGCGGGTTTGGGATCGAAACATAAGCATCATCCTTGACCATATAATCATGGCCTGAACCAGGATATGGTCCTTCAAACCCCAAATTCCGCAGTCGCCTGATCAATTCTCGTCGTGAAATAGGTATAAGCCTATTCGACAATGGCAATCGGCTCCGTGGATACGTCAATCGCAAGGCTGCCTAGGGGTGGAATGGTCCGCCCCATGCGAAGCCTCAAGGCGATCCAGCCATCAATTACTCCGATGAGATCGTTTCTGCATTCTTCAATGGTGTCGCCAATCGCGATAACACCGCGAAGCCCTTCCACGGTTGCAGCATAAGTGCCGTCTTCGAGAGTTTTATATTTCGCTCGCTCTAAGGCCGCTGCGACATACTCTGCGAACATATAGCTATGCTATTGGGTGCCGAAGGGATTTAACATTAATCCCGATTCGATGCGAGGCATTTTGCCGATCATTGCGCCCCCAATTGCTGGAATAGTGTGACCCAGCTTGATACCGAGGACCAGCCATTCTTCAATAACCTCGATTAACTCGGCCCTAGCCTCTTCAATGGTTTTACCCGTGGCCCATGCACCATTTAATCCTGGAACGGATACGAAAACAGGTTCATCACTTTCGATAATCTTGTATTCTGCCCGCTGGAGCGCTGCCGCTATGTATTCTGCGAACATAACATGTAACTAACATTGCATGAGTTATATATCTTTCACGATCGATCGTCCAAGGAGGCCCACGAATTTATTCGTGGGTAGTTGACTCCGAATGATTAGGCTGCGGGCATCATTCTCAACGTTGTCACTAAATGGTCGTGTGGTGGAGCGAGCTGGAAAAGGCGCGCCGCATCGAAGCGGCGGTGCAAAAGGCGCTGTCCGGGGGAGCGCGGACATCGGATGTGATCACTTTTTTTTCCGCAACATCTTTGCCAACCATCGAGAGAGGCTCCAGGGCAAGCTATTCTCCAGCCTCTTCCTCATCTGCTCCTGATCCGTTTCACCTCTCTTTGTCTGTTTCTTCACGAAAATCACCCATTCACTCTTGCCGTGCCTGAGCCTTATAACTGGCGGATCTTTGGCGGGTGGTAACATCCGGCAAAACTTTATATTCTAATTCAGTCTAAATATATATGGTGTGTAAAAAATGATTCGACAATACTTCTGCTTGACCGTGTTGTTCCTCCTATTATCCGCCTCGCTGATAGCAGCAGGTGCTGATGCCCCCGCCCAGGATGCGGCGGGCCTCTCCCTGGGCGGCACCGCTTTCCTGGATACGAATGGCGACGGCTTCTTCTCGCCGGGCGAGAGGGCTTATGCGAATGCTATCGTCCGGATGATGCTGGAAGGAAAGGAGATTTTCAACACCACCACGAACCAATCGGGGCAGTACTTTTTCGGCAATCTCTCCCCCGGACGCTACGAGTTAAGAGCAGATTCCATTTTCCCCTGGAAACAGACCGCACCCGGAGCCGGCTACTATGAGGTGACTCTCACCGACAAGCCGGGCTTTGGCCTGGACTATGGCTTTTTCTCCCCGCAGGATCGCGCCTCTCTTCCCGCTCGGGTATATCCTATCATGCGCCCCACAAAGGAGGAGGCAGATCTTTGGGCCGGGCAGTACAATGCCGCTCCGCAAGCCTCTCTCAGCCCAGAGATCGCGACAAAGATGGCCAGCGCGCCTGTCACTTCCTTCAGCCTGCTGGACCTGCTCAATTACACACCCTCCGAGCGCGACCAGGGACGCTGCGGCAACTGCTGGGCCTGGGCGGGAACGGGCGTCATGGAGCTCGACTATGCCCGGCAAAAGGGCGTTTCCGATCGCTTCTCCGTACAGTATCTTGATTCCAACTACAACGGCGGCTGCGGTGGCTCGGGGGCCTGCTGCGGCGGCTGGCTGTCGGGATTGGCCAGCTTTTATAAGGCCAAGAGCATGATGGTTCCCTGGTCCAACAGCAACGCTCATTATCAGGATGGTGGGAAGGACTGCGGCTCGTGTTCGGCAGTTCTCGCGTCCTCCATATCCACCAATCCCCATTATGATCTGGCGTCTATCTCCGTCAATACCATTCCCTCTCATGGACTGACCAAAGAGGCAGCCATCACCAACATCAAGAACGTCTTGTTGCAGGGCAAAGGCATCTGGTTTGCCTACTATTTACCTGATGGCAGTTCCTGGAGTGACTTCTATAGCTTCTGGGGCGCACAGCCGGAGAACGTCGTGTGGCAGCCGGACAATGCCTGCGGCAGGTCGTATGACTATCAGAACGGAGGCGGGCATGCTGTCCTCTGCGTGGGCTATGATGATACAGATCCCAGTAACCGCTACTGGATCATGCTCAACAGCTGGGGCGATACCTCCGGGCGACCGGCCGGTCTCTTCCGGGTTAGCATGGACATGGACTATGATTGCAACTACAGCGGTCTCGGATATGCCTTCTACTGGATGACTCTGGATATGAGTTACCCATATAGCGAAAACAATGCGCCGCTAACGCCATCTTTTCCTTTGGGCCCTGTGCAGGGGTCCGTCCTTAATTCTTTAAGCTACACCACTTCGGCGGTCGATCCCGACAACGATCCTGTCAAGTTCACCTTCAACTGGGGAGATGGCTACACATCTCTGACCGGGCTGACCAGTTCTGGCCAAGGGGCGGCCTCGCACACCTGGAGTCAGGCGGGAACCTATCAGGTAACGGCTAAAGCTACCGACAGCAAAGGAGCTTCATCTCCAGTGTCAGCAGTCCTTCTAGTCACCATTGCTGCTGCCAATCGGCTGCCTTTGAGGCCTGCCAAGCCCCAAGGTACTGCGGCCGGCATTTTGCAGAAATCTTACAATTACACCGCTTTTGCGACTGATCCGGATGGCGATGATGTCCAGATTACCTTTGACTGGGGGGACACAAGCTCGTCGGTGACGAAGTTTGCGAAATCTGCGGCAAAGATCAGCGCGTCACATGCTTGGCAGCGATCTGGTACATACTATGTGCGGGCTAAGGCTACAGACATTAGAGGTGGTCAGTCCGCCTGGTCTACATCTCTTATGGTCAAGATAATCGTCAATAGTCCCCCTAAAAAGCCCTCCACTCCGATAGGTGTTGCATCCGGCTATGTGGGCAAGTCCTATTCCTTCAAAGGATATACCACGGACCCCAATAGAGATCAGATATTCTATACCTTCGACTGGGGTGACGGCAGTACCTCGAAAACCAACCTGGTAAATTCGGGAACTTTGGTGTCCATGCCGCATACCTGGAGCTTGGCCGGAACCTATCTGGTTCAGGTCATGGCCAAAGACAGCAATGACGCTGCATCTCTCTGGTCCTCTGCCAAAACTGTAAAAATTTATAATATTGCAGCAAAAGCAGAAAAGACGGGACCGAGGAAAAATACCTGCCCCTGTTCGAAAAAATCATGAGGCAGCAATGAATCCAGGGAGTAAGAAAACTGAAAGGAATTTTCTCCTTCAGTTTTCCCGATTTTTTCCGCAGTCAAGACGGCGAGCAAGCGTCTCTTTCCAGATTCGCGACCATTGCTTCTGCCCTCTTTCCTACCTCTGCTGGATCCATCAGGACGCGCGCCACACCCGTCTCTATGGCGGCGCGAGCCACGGCAGCAGCGACGGCGGGAACTACCCTTCGGTCCAGGGGCGAAGGAATGATGCACACCTCGGATAGGTTCTCTACCAGGCCGGCAATGGCTCGCGAAGCTGCGACCTTCATGGCCTCATTGATGTCGGTGGCCCGCACATCCAGGGCCCCGCGAAAGATTCCGGGGAAGCCCAGCACATTGTTTACCTGATTGGGGAAATCGGATCGCCCGGTGGCCACCACTCGCGCCCCGGCTTGCAGGGCCAGGTCGGGCATGATCTCGGGCACAGGGTTGGCCATGGCAAAGACAATGGCATCAGGGGCCATGCTCGCGACCATTGCCGGAGTTACGATGCCTGCTACTGACAGGCCCAGGAAGATATCGGCTCCGGCAATGGCATCGGCTAAGCTGCCCGTAACATGGCGCGGATTGGTCGTCCGGGCGATCTCCTGCTTGGCCGGGTTGAGGTCCGTGCGACCGGTGTGGATCACTCCCCGGCTGTCGCAGAGTATGGCGTCCTTTACCCCGAAGCTGTAGAGAAATTTGGTAACGGCGATGCCCGCTGCGCCAGCCCCGCTCACGGCCACGCGCACCTGAGAAAAGCTCTTGCCCACTACCTTGAGGGCATTGATGAGGGCAGCCAGGGCGACCACGGCGGTGCCGTGCTGGTCATCGTGAAAGACGGGTATATTCAGGATCTTCTTGAGCCGCTCCTCTACCTCAAAGCAGCGAGGCGCACTTATGTCCTCCAGGTTGATTCCGCCAAAGACCGGCTCTATTGCCGCAACAGTTTCCACGATGACTGATGGGTCCTTGGAGGTTATGGCGATGGGAAAGGCATCTATGCCTGCGAAGTTCTTGAACAAAATGGCCTTTCCCTCCATGACCGGGATGGAAGCCAAGGGACCAATATCGCCAAGGCCCAGGACAGCAGTCCCGTCTGTTACCACGGCCACGATATTGCCCTTGGCAGTGTACTCATAAACGTCGTTTGGATTCTTTTCAATCTCGCGACAGGGTTCAGCCACTCCCGGAGTGTAAGCTAAGGAGAGGTCACGCACGGTAGCGCAAGGCACCTTGCTGTGGACTGCAATCTTGCCCCTGGCATCTTTATGAAATGCTAATGCATCATCTCTTAGAGACATAATAGGATCCTCTGGCTATTAGGGAGGAGCAACAGATATAAAGCATGGGTCAGACGGAGAATTGTAAGGGCCGGGGTGGCAGAGCGGACAATTTCGGTGGCTTTAGGGCTGCGGGAGTTCATACGCGGCAGGCTCGAGACCTGTTGTCCCTTCCAGGGACGCTTGGGTTCAAAATGGCGGGGGCGAGATAGCTCTCTCAGGAAAATCCCAACCCCGGCGCTATTTACTTATATTAGAAAAAAGGCGATAAAATTATGGCTAGATTTCCAGAAGCAGAAAAGAGAATCTTGAATCTCAAGATATGCATGAGCTGCAACGCACGAAATCCCGTAAGAGCGACTCGCTGCCGCAAGTGCGGTTACAAAGGACTGAGGATGAAGTCCAAGGAAAACAAGACCGCTTAAATGATGTTTGAGAGGGGCAGAGTCGAGCTGCTGCTGGCCAATGCTGTAGCCGAGCGTGGGGCCGGACATCTCACATTGATTGATCCGGATTCCCAGAGCCCGAAGCAAGCTGCAGCCATGGCCCGGGCTGCCCAGCAGGGCGGCACGGACGCTATCATGGTAGGCGGCTCGGTAGGCGCAGCCGGAATTCTTCTTCATGAGACGGTGCGAGAGATCAAAGAGAAGACCAATCTGCCCGTAATTCTATTTCCCAGCAGCGTAGCCGGCCTATGTGAAAATGCCGATGCAGTCTTTTTTATGAGCCTGTTAAACTCCCGCTCCCCGGCTTATATCGTAGAAAATCAGGCACTCGGTGCCCCCTTAATCCTGCGCTACGGTCTGGAGCCCATACCCATGGCTTATATCATCATTGAGCCGGGCGGCACAGTGGGTTTTGTGGGCGATGCTCGCCTCATACCGCGAAATAAGCCGGAACTTGCGGCGGCCTATGCCCTGGCTGCCAAATTCATGGGCATGAGGATGGTATATCTCGAGGCGGGGTCAGGTGCAAACTCTCCCGTGCCGACCAACATGGTGGCCCTGGTAAAGAAGCTCCTGGGAGACGTCCTGCTTATAGTTGGTGGCGGGGTTCAGAGCGGCAGCGCAGCAGCAGAGCTGGTAGCTGCCGGAGCAGACCTGATTGTCACAGGAACCGGCGTGGAGAAGAGCCAAGACGTTACCTCTTTTGTCTCTGAGCTGACAAAATCCATTCGCAGGTAGTTATTCGTGCCTTCTCCCATCCAGATCTTTCTAGGTCGTCATAATCTGGACGGTTTTCTCTTTGTCGGCGACAGCATCTGTGATGCCGACATGTATTACCTCACTCACTTCCTGGCCGGCGACAAATTCGCCGTTCTTGCCCAGGAGAAGACCACATTGCTCGTCTCTTCCATGGAGCTTAACCGGGCCGGAGAGGAGTCCATAGCAAACGAATGTCTGAGTACTTCCCAATACCAGATTATGGAAAAGCTGAAGAGATGCAAAAACTGGGAAGAGGCCTATTGTCAGGTGCTGGTGGAGTTTTTGCAAGGTCACGGCATAAGGCGTCTGGGCGTGCCTTTTCGCTTTCCAGCTGGTTTTTACCAGCTTCTTTGTCAGGATTTTGAAGTATCTGTCCTGGAGAGCCCCGCCTCGCGCTTCCGGGAGATAAAGAGGCAAGAGGAGCTGGATGCCATCGTATGCACACAGAGGGCCTGCGAGAGGGCCATGCGCCAGGCGACCCTTCTAATCGGAAGCTCAGAGCCGCGGGGGGAATTGCTCTATCGCGAAGGTCAGCCCCTTACCTCGGAAAAGGTGCGCGGTGCAATTGAGAGATCCCTGCTGGAGGACGGCTGCGAGGCAATGGATACCATTGTTGCCAGTGGCCCACAGGCCGCTGCCCCTCATGCGCGAGGGACGGGGCCAATAGCGGCCAATGCTCCCATTGTCATCGATATCTTTCCGCGTAGCAAGAGTCGCCGTTACTTTGCCGATATGACGCGCACCGTTCTCAAGGGCGAAGCCGCGCTCGAAGTAAAAGAGATCTACGAGGCGGTGCGTCTGGCGCAGGCCGAAGGCCTTCTGGCCATCCGGGCGGGCGTCTCTGGCAAGGAGGTCCATTCTCGGGTCTCTTCGATCTTCCTGGACCTGGGATATCCGGAGAGGGAGGGCTCTGGTTTTACCCATTCCACCGGGCACGGCGTGGGCCTGGATGTGCACGAAAAGCCCTCGCTTAGCGAGAGCGGAGAGGAGCTGCAGGTCAATCACGTGGTAACTGTGGAGCCGGGGCTGTACTACCCCGATATCGGAGGCGTGCGTCTGGAGGACCTGGTAGTGGTAAAGGAAAACGGCTATGAGAGCCTCACCCATTTCGAGAGGAAGCTCGTGCTTTAGGTGTTATCAATGGAGACTGAAATTTTAGAGAATTACAGAAAGGCAGGGCGAATCCTGGCCGAGGTTCTGGCAGAGGCAGGGCCGCGTGTGGAATTGGGCGCGTCCTTGCTTGATGTGGCAAATTTCGTAGAGGATGCAATTAGATCACGGGGCGCAAAACCCGCCTTCCCCTGCAACATATCTCTGGATAGAAACGCGGCTCATTATACGCCTTCGCCCCTTGATGCCGCCCGTTTTGGCGAGAATATGGTCAAGCTGGATGTGGGTGTGCACGTGGACGGTTATATTGCCGATGCCGCCATCACGGTTGACCTCGGCGGTCATGAAAGCCTGGTCGAGGCCTCCCATGTCGCTCTAGAGGCGGCTTTAGAGATAATCAGGCCCGGTATTGACACGGCCCAGATCGGCAAGGCCATAGAAGAGGTCATAACCGGCTACGGCTACAAGCCGGTATATAACTTGACCGGCCACGGTCTGTCCAGATATCTGGCCCATGACGAGCCTGCTGTGCCCAACCGGGCTATGGAGAAAGGCACCGTCCTAAAGGATGGAGATGTTATCGCCATTGAGCCCTTTGCTACCAACGGCTCGGGCAGGATCAGCGAGGCTCTCATCAACGAGATCTACGGTTTTTCCGCTTTTCGGCCGGTGCGGCTTCCTGCGGCTCGAACGCTCTTAAAAGAGATTTCAGAAAGCTACAAAACACTTCCCTTTGCTCGGCGCTGGCTCAAAGGCGAAAGAGCGGAATATGCGCTCATGCAGCTCCTGCGCAGTGGAGCCGTGCACAGATATCCGGTACTCTGGGAGGTAGAAGGGGCCCTGGTCTCCCAGGCCGAGCACACTGTTGTGGTTCTTGATAAGGGGTGCGAGGTAATAACCAGATCCAGCTAGTCGGACCCGCCTGTATCCACAGACCCATCGTCATCTTTGTAGCTATCGTCACCAAGCATGGCTGCCGATATGGCATCAATTCCATCCATAAGTTCTGCAGTCATGCAGTAAGGTATGTCGCCAATCTCAGGAAGGTCCTCTCCGCCAATCACTCTGGCCCCGACCTGACTGAGCAGATCGAATGCTTCATCCAGGTTCTCTGCTTGCTCGGCAGCTACCGCCTTTGCCACCATCTCTTCCAGGGGGCTTTCACGATCAAATATTCCAATGATATAGCGCTGGCTGGAGACGAATACTGCGGCAAGAGAGGTCTTGAGGGATTCGAGCATCAAATCAGCATCTTCTCCCATGGATTCGTTCTCGGTAAAGACAATCGACCGGATGGCCATGATCTCGGCCAGGGCCACATCGGGAGCTATAACCGTGTGCTCGCATCGGGCTATTACCTTTAGACAGGCCAGCACCACGTCATCCATAATGTAGATGAAGACGGCACCCGAGTTCTTATCATCCTCCTCGGTGAGCTTGAAGTTGCTGTCCTTGACCTTATTCATCCAATTGAGCCATCGCTTCTCGGTGTAGAATTCTTCTTTCATTTTACAACTCATCCTTATTTTTTACGGTTTGCCGGTATGTATCCACCAGGGCCACTCTTTCGATGACCAGATCCACTATTCTTTCCTCGCCCACGGCTCGTAGCTCCTCGGAAGAGATATTAAAAGCCTCTTTTACGGCCTTTGCACAAAAAGAACCGCCCTGTCCGTCCAGCTCAATGATCCGGGATAGCTCCACGGCATTCGGCAGGGAGCCGGAGCCGGCGATGACAAGTGCTATTCTCTCTGTACGATCCGATACTCTCATGAAATGGGCTCTTTCAATCTGCCTCTCTCCAGAGGCGTAACGCATGATCTCCATTCCTGCATCTTTAGCGATGTTTCTCGCTTCGGAAAAAGCGGCCAGCGCCTTCTTTGCGGCAAAGAGAATATGTCTCTCACCTGCGACTTTATCTGCGTCGAGAGCCTGCACTATGCAGCCATGACGGGATTGTAGATCCTTAATCGCTGATATGAGTAGCCCTTTGTCCTTGATAACCGGCTTTCCGAAGAGCAGGCGAATCTCATTCATCAATTCCGATTCAGAAGAGGAAGCTTAAAAGCTTACGGTCTTATGTCCATCCAAAATCTGCCCAAAGAAGTATCTAGTGAAGTTTCTGCAAAGATGCATAAAATCTAAGAGGGGCAGGTTCTCTGCCCATAAGTTCAAATTTTAGAGCGAATCAAACCAGGCCGGCACGTTGCAGCCTTAGTAGATCGACGGTGTTCAGCTTCTCGCCCTGCCTGAAGTGGGTAAGGATATCCTCGGCCTCGCGCTTGGCAACCTCTTTGGCGCGATCTTCCTTTATGTCCCGGTTCTTCTTCTTCAAGCCCACGATGACCTTTTCGAAATCGCGAACCTCTCTCTGGGTGCGGATGAACTCTTTGTGCTGCTCATCGGCGGCCTCCTGGGCCTTCACGAATTCCTTGTGGGCGGCATCGGCTTCGGCACGAGTCTGATCGGCTTCTTTAAATGTGCTTATCATCTGATCGTGGTATTCCTGGGCCATTTCCGCGAACTTGGTAACCAGATCGTGGTGGTTAGAAGCCTGATCTCTCATGGCTTGCGCTTCATCGAGAAGCTTCCTCAGCTCTTCATTCTTCTCAAGCTGCTCTTTTCTGCCTTTGAATTCTGCATGCAAGGCGGCAATTTTATCGACCAGCTGTTTCTCTTTATCCGGGCTTAAGACTTCAGTCTGCTGCCTGAATTCCAGGTGATCGATCTCGCGGCGCAGATCCCTTATGGAACGCTCGCCGGTGAGGTTGTACTTCTTCCTGATATCGTCTATCCTTGCATAGAGCTGATTGGTATTCTCATTGTACTCATCCCTATCCTTCTTGGAATCGGCCACATTCTTGTTATTTTCGTCCCGTAGCTTCTTAAGCTCCTGGGCGTTGTCTATTAGCTCTTTGGTGGCCTTGTTCAGCTCATTGCGCTTGGCGGCCCATTTGCTCGCTTCAGCATTCAATTGGCTTCTTCGATCCTTGAAGGCAAGGGACTCCTGTCTGAGTTTGCCTCTCTTATCTTCCAGTTCTGCCAGCATCCCCCGTTTGTCCTCCTGTTCCAGCCTGCGGCTGGGGTTTGGCTCCACGTTGGAACCAAAAAACCCGGGAATCCTTTGCCTGGGTGGCAAAGGTCTTCTCTTTTAGTACTATACATGGTGGGGTTTTTTGCATGCTCGATTTTCAGATCTTATGACCTATGTCCATCTTGATATATAACTATTAATCCTATTTGAATCTCGTGCAAAATGGTTCTGACCAAAAGATGACCTTATCATAAGATCGATAGGAGCGAACATACTATTACATATCGATAAACGCTTTACGTATTAACCTTTTGGTTATGCATGTAATCTGATTGCGAAATGGGGAAAGTCGTTTCTCTTTTAATAAAAAAGGCAATCAACAGATTAAAATAGGTGCGTTGTCTTACGAGATGCAGGATCATAAAGAATAGTGTTATTCGCTTTAGATGGAGGGATTGATCTGAAGAAGGCTATACTAACAGTATTAGTAGCAATGGTTTTAGTAGCTCTTATAGGGTGTTCCACTGCTTGGCCGGTCCAAACTACAACTTGGCCAGCAAATCCGACGTACCCGAATGGATATGCTGAGAGCAATAGGACATTTGATTTCGAGCAGAGCGTGCAGGGAAATGGTTACTTCGTGACCTACCTGTATGCTAGGGCCGGTAACGTCGCGGTCAAGAATTACGCTCATGGCTCCGGCTCCTTGAACAGCGAGGCCACTTTGACCTACCAGAACCTAGATCGCTCGACACATAACGTATACTCCGACTACAATGACTTTGCTCAGGACTGCATCCAGTTCAAAGAGGATGTGGCCATGGTCTATGCGCCCATGAAGATCGCAGTAGGAAACGGCTATTATGCCGCAAACCCACTGGATTACAGCTCTCTGCTCAAGGAAAAGACCTGGGTGAAGAACTATCTTGCCGGTACCAGCATGCACCATGAGGTCGAGTATGCTCATGCCCTGGATAAGGTACTGGAAATCACAGCCAAAGATAAGAGGAACATGACCTGGGATCCGGAGCTTGAATCCGTTGGTTACACTCAGATGAAAGTAACTGAGGATGTTACTGACGGCAAGGCCCATATCGGCGTACTTCAGGCAAACCAGCATTACTTGGATACTTCCAACATCGCCCAGCCTGATTTAACCAATCCGGATACATTGAGCGGATTAGGCATGGATATCAAGAGCGCTTGGAATAATCCCTCCATCGAGATCGATGAGGATTACTGGGGAACCTATCATATCGAGAAGAATATGACTCTCGAGGTGCCCTACCACTTGATTCAGAAGAAAGATGACTGGCTCCCCTGCCCATGCGGCGGCGCCTGGGATACCATGAATCCTTTGGATAAGAAGCCCTTCAAGTCGGAGGCCGGCATCTTCGACTGCACTTGCTTCAAGGTACCAACCCAAGCTCAGTTCCCAAGAGTCTATTAAGAGAGAGGAATATCCTTTCTCTTTTATTTTTCTTAAACTTTTCATTATGCAATTCGCGACCTGGGAGCCTATTTATCAATCCATTCTGCAAGACTTCGGCTTTTCTCCTGGCCGAGATGTTGAAGCGGCAATGCTCCTGAAAGAGCTCTTGCGCAGCCGAGAGCCGCTGCTACGCGCCGCAGAGACAATTGTGGCCGGACATAGGATTGTTGTATGCGGCAATGCCCCCACCCTTGACAAGGAGCTGGTGGGGCTGCAAGAAAGGGACACCGTCTTCCTGGCTGCGGATGGGGCCACGTCTGTTCTTTTGAGGCACGGCATTGTGCCCGAGATGGTGGTCACCGACCTGGACGGCCCTTTTCACGCTATTTTGAAGGCTAATCAGATGGGCTCAATCGTGGTGGTGCATGCCCACGGAGATAATCTGGATGCCCTGGATAGATATGTGCCGCAGTTAGAGAGAATCATAGGCACGGTGCAGTGCCGTCCAATGCCTGGCCTCTACAACTTCGGAGGGTTCACGGACGGAGACAGATGTGTATTTCTGGCTAAAGAGCTTGGCGCGGCCTCTATAACGCTGGTGGGATTTGACTATGAAGATGAGAGCGTCACGCCACGCAAAAAAAGGAAACTTGAGTGGGCCAAAAGGCTGATAGAATTGGCTCAATGACCCGGTCTCAAGCCATGTCGAAACCTTATTTTGTATAGAATCTAAGAAGCTCTTTGATCCCATCTTCCAGGTTGTATCTTGCCTTGAACCCGAGCACTTTTTCTGTCTTCGCAGTGTCGGAAAGGGTGTGTTGAACATAGTTCTTTATGGGATTCGCCACGTGTTGCGCTTTCATGGTCAATCCCATGTTCTTGTTCAAAATCTCTACCGTTTGGTTGAAGGTGTAAGCTTTTCCCGTCCCCACATTCAGAATGCCGTGATAGTCCGACTTCATAGCCAGTTGCAGGGCACGTGTCAAGTCTTTGACATAGGTGAAATCCCTGGTCTGCAAGCCGTCTCCGAAGATCACAGGTGCTTTGCCGTACCGCATCTCCCAGAGGAACTGAGTAACCATGTTGGCATATTGCTTCTTGGCCGTTTCCTTCGGCCCATAGACCGAGAAGAATCTCAAGCCCACGGAGTCGACGTCGTAGAGCTGCTTGTAAAGTTCTGCCATCCTCTCCATGGCCAGCCGAGCCTCGGTATAATAGTCGGCAACCAGGATGGTCATGTCCTCTCGATGGGGCGGCAAGAGGCCGTTGTAGAGTGATGATGACGAGGCATAAACCACCCGTGCGCCGCACCTCTTCGCCAGCTCGAAGACTGCCGTAAAGCCGTTGAGCGCTTCGCCTACCAGGTAAGGATTCTTCTTGTACATGGGCGAGGAAGATGGAATGCCCAGATGGTAGATCTTCTCGGGATGAAGATCCATATCGGGTAGATCGTTGCAGCTTGCCTGGATCAGCTTCAGGCTGCCTTGTAGGCCTTCCAAATTGCCGGGGCTTCCGGTGTGCATATTGTCCAGGACCACAATATCTTCGCCAACTTTCAAGAGTTCCTCAACAAGGTTGGAGCCGATAAATCCTGCGCCGCCTGTAATCAGTGTGCTCATAATTATCTGTTTCTCAAAATTCGCGCTCACCTATATCTGTCTGTCGAAACTCCATAGTCGCTCTGGGGTTCACCGGCCCCGGTGAAGTCCTTCAGCTCTACATTGATGGTCTTTCATTCCCACTGAAAGCAGAGGTCAAAGGGACAATTTGCAGGATCGGCCAGGAAGAAATGATCGTCTCAGAGGATGGCGGCCTTGATCTTTTTTGCACTCTGGCAGGGGAAGCTCTTTGCATCGAGCGGCAAGGCTTTCGATGTATACCTCGATGGCTTCCTTTGCCATCTCCAAAGCTTCCTCGATGCTATCGCCGTAGGTCAAACATCCTGGAAGAGATGGGACGGTCACCGTGTACGTTCCATCTGTTTCCGGCCGGATTTGAATTTTATAACGAAGCTTTCTCATCTCCTTTGTACATGCTTTTTGCGATATTTAGTCATGCGCTGCAATCTTTCGCTTGAAGGTTGATGGTCGCTCCCTGGAAATCCTGCATTTTCATGGGCAGAATTTTGGCGCTTGGTTTTATCATAAGCAAAGGCTCGGCCCGCGAGCGGAGCAGCGGACCGTGGGGTCTGTCCGCCAGGATTCGTGTGACTGCGAGCAAGATCCTCCAGAATCCAAGATCGCCACGACCGCAAATATTTTTAAGCATGAACGCAAATGCAAATTATGCAGCCAGCGAATTTGGATGCTCTAATACCTCGTGAAGACTTTGAAATAAAAGAGGTGATTGCCCAGTCACAGAGCATTCAAGCAATACAAATTAGAGATCTAGAACGTGATAGTTTTCTATATTACCAACTGAGAAAGCCAGATTTTCAACGCGAAACGTCTGAATGGGGCCCGAAAAGAATAAGCGATTTTATTCAGAGTTTTCTAAGTGGCGATCTAATCCCTGCGATCATTTTATGGAATTCTGGCCCATATATCTTTACTATAGATGGCGCGCATAGATTAAGTGCTCTGATTGCTTGGGTGCTGGATGATTATGGGGATGGTATCTTGTCTCAGTCATTTTTTGGAAGTGGCATCCCTGATGAACAGCGTGAAGTGGCACAAATCACAAGAAATTTAGTTAAAAAATTGGTTGGAACATATACAGATCATAAGTATGCTATACAAAATCAAACAAAGGTCCCTAAAGAGATTTTGGAGCGAGCCAAGAAGTTGGCATCGTTGGCAATACAAGTTCAATGGGTAAACGGAGATGTTAAAAAGGCAGAGGCATCTTTTTTCAAGATTAATCAGCAAGCAGTTCCAGTACATAAAACCGAATTAAGGTTGTTGAAATCTAGAAGCAAAGCCAGCGCACTCGCAGCTAGAGCCATAATGAGATCAGGGACGGGCCATAAATACTGGTCGAGATTCGAGGAAAAAAATCAACAAAAAATCGAAGAAATCGCTAAAGAGATACATAATATAATATTTACACCTAAATTGGAAACGCCCATTAAAACGCTAGATCTTCCAGTGGCTGGTCCGGGATATTCTTCAGAAACTCTAACTCTTATATTGGACATAATCAATTTGATAAATGATGTCAAATCAGAGGATAAATTAAATATTGATTCCACAGGTGAAGAAACCATTGAATTTCTGATGAATACGCGCAAGATTGTGCAAATAATCTCTGGAAATCATCCTTCATCCCTTGGTCTCCATCCTGCCGTGTATTTTTATAGCCCGCAAGGGCGCTATCAATCTACATCTCTACTTGCAGTGGTTCAGCTAGTAAAGGATTTCCAAAGGAGAAAATATTTTGATACATTTATACGTACACGGAGAGATTTTGAAAGTTTTATTTTAAAATATAAAGATTTTGTACAACAAATAAATAATAAAGCTCGAATTGGTATGAGGGGATATAAACCAATAAAAGAGCTCTATCAATTCGTCGGTCGTGAATCTTTAATAGGTTTTAATTATATGATATGGAAATGTCAATAATTCATGCAGGCTCCAGATATGATCTATTAAGCCAGCTTGCTTCGCGGGGCAGTTGAAATTTATTTTCCCCTGATCATCCCTATACTTT
>JAPKXZ010000016.1 GCA_026394555.1 Methanothrix sp. | reverse complement strand
TCCAAAATAGTGGTGGATTAGCTTATCTCTAAGTCCTGCAATCTTTCGCCACTCAATGCCGGGGTGTTTCTCCCGGAATTCGTTTGACAAGTTTTTTGTGGCCTCGCCTATCACTTCGAGGCTTCTCAGCCAGGCCCTCTGCTTCTCCTTGTTTTCTATCAGGTCTTCAAAACCGATTCCTTCACTGCTATCTTCCAGAAAGCTGATCTCGTCTAAGATGTGCCTCAAAAAAACGGAGTCATCCTTGGTCAGCCCAGACCACCTCATTTTTTACATACGGCGCAATATACGGGCTAAGAGAGTCAGGCGTGACCAGCTCCACTCTCCTGGCAAAGAGGTCTTCAAGGAAGAATGATAATTTCATGAAGTTATCAAAGGTCGGCTCTTCAAATTCCACCATTATATCTACATCACTGGTATCCTTTTCATCTCCGCGAGCAAAGGAGCCGAACAGGCCGATCCTCTTAACATGAAATCTCTTTTTTATCTCTCGTTCATGTCGTCTCAAGATATCAATGATTTTCATAATTGGATCCTGTTATTGTCTATGGGCAAAGATTAAAAATCTGCCTCTTTCGGCTTGACTTCACATATTTTGAGCAAGGATATTTTTCAGCCAAAAGTGCGAAAACAGAGAAGCTAAATGAAAACAAAAAACAAAAAACGAAAAAACGAAAAGATCGGCCCTCGCTTCAGGCCGTCTTCATCCTGGCCGCTTCCTCCAGTCCCAGCTCCTTGATGGACTCATCTCTCATCTTGAACTTCTGAATCTTGCCGCTCACAGTCATGGGGAAGTCGTCCACGAACTTGATGTACCTGGGAACTTTGAAGTGCGCGATCCTTCCCTTGCAAAAAGCCTTGATCTCCTCCGCGCTGGCAAAAGCGCCCTTCTTGAGCTTGATCCAGGCCATGATCTCCTCGCCGTACTTTTTGTCGGGCACACCAATGACCTGCACATCGCTTATGGCCGGATGAGTGTAGAGGAACTCCTCAATCTCTCGCGGGTAGATGTTCTCTCCGCCCCGGATGACCATGTCCTTGAGCCGGCCCGTGATCTTGCAGTAGTCCTCATCGTCCAGGGTGCCCAGGTCGCCGGTGTGCAGCCATCCTTCCTTGTCCACGCACTGGTCGGTGGCCACCGGATTGTTGTAGTAGCAGCGCATGATCATGTAGCCGCGAGCGCATATCTCGCCCGTCTCCCCACGGGTGACTATCTTGCCCGTCTTGGGATCCACGATCTTCATCTCGGTATGCGGCATGGGCCTGCCGATGGTCGAGACCCTCTGCTCCAGGGAATCATCGGTGGAGGACATGGTGATGCCGGGCGAGGCTTCCGTCTGGCCGTAGGTGATCACCACCTCTCGCATATTCATGAGGGTGCTCACCTTCTTCATGAACTCAATGGGGCAGGGCGATCCAGCCATGATTCCCGTTCGCAAGCTGGAGAAATCGTATTTGGAAAAATCGGGGTGCTCAAGCTCCGCGATGAACATGGTGGGCACTCCGTGTACAGCAGTGCAGTGCTCCTTCTCGATGGCCGACATGACCAAGACGGGATCGAAGTACTCGGCAGGCAGCACCATTGCCGCTCCGTGCGTCATGCAGGCCAAATTGGAGAGCACCATGCCAAAGCAATGGTAAAAGGGGACCGGTATGCAAAGCCGGTCAGCATCCGTAAAATTCATGCATTCGCCGATGAAGTAGCCGTTGTTCAAGATGTTATGGTGCGTGAGAACCACGCCCTTCGGGAAACCGGTTGTGCCCGAGGTGTACTGAATGTTAATGGGATCGTCAAAGTCCAGGCTCTCTTCCCTCTCCTGCAAAATCTCATCCGGCACCTCATCTCCCATCTTCAGCACATCATCCCAGGACCACATGCCCGGCTGCTTCTCGCCCCGCATCATTACCGCTGTGCGGAGGAATGGCAGCTTCTCGGAGTGAATCTTGCCCGGCTGAGCCGTCCTGGTCTCGGGACAGACCTCGTAGAGCATCTGCACGTAGTCCGAGCTCTTGAAGCGGTCCATGAGCAGCAGGACCTCTGCCTCCGACTGACGCAGAGCATACTCCAGTTCGTGCGTCCGGTAGGCGGGATTGATGTTCACCATGATGATCCCCGCTTTTGCCGTGGCGAACTGGGTGATGATCCATTCCGCCAGGTTTGTGGCCCATATAGCGAGGCGGTCGCCCTTCTTGAGGCCCAGAGCGATGAAACCCTTCGCGGCGCGGTCCAGCTCCTTTTGCAGTTCGCGATAGGTGTATCGCGTTCCCTGGTGGATGGAGACAATTGCGTCGTTATCAGGGTATTTTTCCGCTATTTCATCGAACATATCGCCGATGGTCTTTCCAATAAGCGGTTTCTCCGAGCCGCGAAAAGCATAGCTGTGCGAGACTTTGCCTGGCATGAAGTTGCCTTTCAATATTAAGGGGATATAACAGTATCTTAAGGCAGGTTTAGAAAATGTGGAAATTAATGCCATAGATTCCTCGCCGTTTTGACCGACAGGTATATAATCTAGACTGATTACCTAGAGAAGGTTACATTTTCGTCGATTCAAAGAGATTTGTTGAGATGTTTTTTGTAGCAAGTTCGATTCTTTGAATCGATCCAAAAGGTACGTGAATTAAATGTTTGAGAGAAAATATGAAAACAGCGGTAGCAGCAGCAGCGGCGGCTACAATAGTGGTCCCAGAGAAATGACAGACGTAACTTGCTCAGAATGCGGCAAGCAAACCCAGGTTCCCTTCAAGCCGGACGGATCCAGGCCGGTTTACTGCAGCGAGTGCTACCAGAAGCACAGACCTGCCAGGTCACCCGGAAGATATTAAACCGATTTGATTTGATCTATCTGTTTTAGCCAAGAATCGGCTATGTGGGGCGACATTCTGCCCTGCAGATTTCAACTTTTTGGCGTATTACAGCTTTGTCTCAGAGAACGCTCTTCTGAAAGCATTTGGCCGGGCGAAGCTAATGCAAAATATCTCGAGACCTGTGTGGGGAACGAAAAAGGAGCAAGAGGATTTTGATTGAGCACAAGCAGACCGCAATTCTCGATCCCTCATCAAACACGATGATCGAAGTGGACGAAGGGATAGCTCCATTGCTGCAAGTCATCTGGAACTCGGGCATCATTACCCGCAATTCATGTCAAGAAAATAAACCGGGCATCATCTGGATTGAGTTTCTAGCCGCAGAAGATGCAGAAGCTTTTTTAACGCGCGTAGTATCGGGCCTTGATCCCATTAAAAGCCCTGCAGCCGATAACTATCTTTACTCCAGAATAACGGGTGCAGATGGAGGCTGGCAATATACCGCTCATCCTCATGATGCCAGAGAATACATCGATGAAGAGAACGGTTGCATAGAATTGAACGCCTCCCAATCGTGCGGATTTACATTATCCATATCCATCCGCTTTCCTGTGGGAGATTACGAAAAACTGCTCGATCTTCTCGACGGAAAACCGCGCAGCAAAATTGCTGCCCACGGATTATAAATAGCTGAGACTAATTATACTTTATAAATGCTGTAAATCGAAATAAGGAGCCGAAATGACCTGTGATCTTTGTACTAGAGCACCGGTGGGTGCATGCGTGGGCGAGACGTTCTGCTCGTCTCTCCATTTGACGGACGAGGACGCCTGTGGGCTGGCGGCTGAAATATGTCTATCCTGGTGGCAGAAGAGAGATGACGAGACTGCGATTGATGATCTGCTCTGGGAGATGTCGGAGAATCGAATTGATGAGCTGGCTGGCGATCCCAAGAAGGCCAGGGCGTATTTGGCTGAGAGGAGATTAGAGCGCTGATCCGGCTCTTGGCTTCTGTATTATTCTATTTCCTCGATCATCACATTGTGCCTCTCGAAGAACTCTCTTAAGGCCTCTTCGACCACCTGGCTTTGACCCCTTAAGCTGCTTTTGGACTTTACGGTGTAAACCTTCAGAGTTTTCGCCACCGATTCAGATAAGGTCAATGTAGTTTTTTGCATAGCTCTTCATAACGTGGCTTCATGTTTATATATTTTATGTATCCAGAAATTTAGGTACCAAAATCTTTTTATGCAATAACATCCTATTAATCTTAGATTCATAAAAGGAGGAATAAAAAAATGGCAAATGATTGGGCAGAAAAGGCGAAATCCGATACTAAGAAAGCAATGTCTGACATAGAGAATAAGCTGGCACATGCAAAAGCTGATGTAAATGCAGATGTCGAGAAGATCAAGGCCAATTTGGGGCATGATGGGGAAGAGAAGAAGGTAGCTTATGCAAAGGCTGACATAAAGGCTGGTGCGGAGAAGGCGATAGCTGATGTCGAGAATAGGCTGGCACATGCAAAAGCTGATGCTGAAAAGGCGAAAGCAGACATAGGAAAAAAGATGGCTGGTGCACTTAAATAAATAATTGATATTTAGGATGTGTACCTGAATGGCAGACTTGCTTTATTTGGCAATAGTTTTCTTTGTAATAGCTCTTATACTTGGAGTATTGGGAGTACGTGGTGCCGGAATATCTATGGAAATCGCCAAATGGCTAATAATAGTATTCATCCTTCTGGCAGTA
Organism: Methanothrix sp.; assembly: GCA_026394555.1. Classification (GTDB taxonomy): domain Archaea; phylum Halobacteriota; class Methanosarcinia; order Methanotrichales; family Methanotrichaceae; genus Methanothrix. The sequence continues at coordinate 8,304 of JAPKXZ010000016.1, read as the reverse complement.
CTATCGCTCATATTCGGGGGCTCATTGCACACGTTTGGAATTTAGGACGAAGTCATAAGGTCGAGATTGCGGCCCTGGGCGACAGCACCAGGGCCTGGGGGCTATTAGATTTGATCAATCTCGGATTCAACCGGAACAAAAAGCCACCCTAACACAATTCTCAATGATGTGGTGGTATGAACTTTGTTCTGCTCTGTACATATGCGGTTTTCTGCAGCTCTTTGACTATATGAACCGCGTCCACATTATACTTGATATGCGCTTCGCCGTCCTCCTCAACTACGTGGATCAGTTTATACTCCTCCAGTTTCTTTAAAATCACCAAAATCTCTTCCTCAGAGAGTCCGTCCTTCTTGGAGTATTTTATAATTTCAGACACGGTACTCTGGGAATAGGGATCATCCTCGCTTCCCAGGCTCCACATATCTATGATTCGACCAAATACCTTTCTCTCTTCCACATCCAGATTTTTCTCGGTTAAAATATTGCTAGTCAATTCAATTTCTCCCTCCTATGTACATGATGTTGTTTTGGGCATTGTATATGAACTTATTAGGACCTTAGATTATATAGATTATGGTACTTAAAAATAAAAATACCAAAAGCTTTTTATTTAAAGACATCGTGTTAGGAATTAGAATAGGTAATAGTAGGTGTTAAAATGAAATATGGCAAACTTTTGCTGTGCATGACGGCATTCGCCGCGTGCTTGCTAATTGGTATCGCATGGGGTGAAGACTATCTGAATGGTGGATATGTCAGTTCCAGTCGTTCAAATTCTGATGAGGGGCTGGCCGGCATGTTACAGTGGCTCGATCAACCAGTACCTAACTTCCCCTGGTACACTACTGGTGGTTCCTTCTACAGCCAAGCTTATAGCTACACCACGTTCTCGCCCTATACAGAGTATTATACAACCTCCGGTACGCCAGTAGTAGGTGGTATAGTAAGCAATCCCACCAAATTCGATATAACAAAGAAAATACCATCCCGTGTGTACTACGGTGCCGGTGTAGGGTTGCCATACACCCAGTATGCATCCACAGTGCCATCCAAGACCAATGACCTCTGGATCCAGGGAGCTACAAACTGGACACAGTATGTGGTAAGCCCAGTGGGAACCTGGCTGCAGTTAATCGCTTATGCACCTGTTGAAGGACCGGCAGGCTTCTATGAGGTAACCCAGACCGACACAACCAATTCGAAGTACTGGAATTATCAGTTTAACCAGGGATATAACACTATGAACTTCAATGGGGACCAGATTGGAAGACACATGCTCTACTTTGTGGTTAACAACCAGCCCAGCAATGTGGTCGTTGTGGATGTGTTTGCCCAGGCTTAGCCAGGGTCAACGAAGCCAGTGCATGCTATCAATCTCAATTATTTCTTTTTTAGGGTAACTTTGACACAGGTATAGATGGAGCTGATGATTCTGCTTCAAAGGTTACTTTTCGAAAGTATACCATTGTCCTATAAGCCGCTAGTATAAACCCGTAGACAGCGGGGCCAACTATCACGCCCACTATTCCGATGACAAAGACTGGAGCCGTAAATGCCATGAGGGTTATGAGGGGATGAATTGAAGCACGCGCCGATGCTAGGCGAGGAAGAATTATGTTATTAGGGATTATGGTGAGAAAGATCACACCATAGGCCAATAGGGCTATGGCCGTGGCATAGTCTTGGGTGAGCAGGTAGTAAAGGGCAATCGGCCCGAAGATCATTTCTGGTCCTATCAATGGAACCAGGGCGACTACAGCTATTATCATGCCCCATAGTAAAGGATAGGGTATGCCGAGCACGAGGAACCCTATTGCCCCAGTGATTCCGATAAGTAGGGATGTGAGAAAAAACACCCGGAAAAGGCTCTTGTAGATAAGGTTCAGTTCTAGAAGAAAATGAGTGCTTACTTCCTTTTCAGAAAGTAGCTCTACAAATTCATTTATTATCCCTCTGCCGTCAACAAGGAAGTAATAGGTGAAGATTATTGCCAGAAGGAACTGAGTGAAATATATGGGTAGATTTGAAGCGAAGCTCATGATACGGTCCTGTAAAACTGGTTGGACCAATATAATGAGGGCGGTGGGAATGTCGCCTATCCCCTTCACATAATTTGCAGCCAAAGCCGGCAGGTAGGTCTTTGAAAGATCATTAATGGCGCCAGAAAAATTGGATGCCTGTATCTGAAGATAGGCTACGCCGCCTAAGCCCAGTAAATTCGACATCTCCGTTATGAGTGCATCGGCTGCTGCAAAGATGACAAATATTAGTATAAAAAATATTATTAATATAGAAGCTAAAGCTGATGCTCGACGATGGTGACCGACGTTCCTGGAGAAATACATGAATACAGGATCTAAAATATATGCCAGAAGGAAGCTCAAAAGAATAGTCGATATAAAATCTTTGCTAATATATATTGCAAAGATAATTAAAGCAAAGATAATAGCTGCGAAGATGATGTAAAATCTGCGGCGTTCATCCATGCCATATATTAACTGTTCAATTCTAGATAAACATTATGAGTCAATTGTTAGCGGTCTTTTGTAACTCACCCATAAGACCGCTATTGCATGAGCATTGTTATTCCCTACTTTTTCCACCCTTTTCTTGCGTCACCTTTTGCAGGTGCCCCTTTCTTCCCCAAATCCGCTACCCCTTTCTTTGCATCTGCGCTTCCAGACGCCACTGTCTTCCCTGCATCAGGCGTTGCTTTCGCAACAACACCCTTTGTTCTCTTATCTTTTTTATTTTGCATTTTAAATTCTCCATTTAAACTAATTTTGAGATTGTATTAATACGATATTTTTAATTATAAAGCTTTTGGTACATAAATAGATATGTGTCATAATCTATATATACGTCATGACCCGTTCGGTAGGGATTAATGCCCAAAACTACATTGACCTTATCCGAACCTATCGCCAAAACTCTAAAGATTTATACTGCAAAAACAAAGAGCAGCCTGCGTGCCCAAAGTGAAGTTGTAGAGGAAGCGCTAAAAGAGTTCTTTGAGAGGCACAACGTGTTGATTGAAGTCTAATCTGTGCCGGTCTCCCGCGCGAGCGGGCAGACGCATGGTCGCTAGGATGGGTATGGGTGTGCAGGGAGTCGCTACGGTCCTCATCATCCTGTCCTATTCAATTCTTTCGAAAAGTTATATATCGGAAGGGCAGCTAATAAAGCGTAAATGTAAAGAACGTTTCAAAAAGCAGAAGGAACGATTAGAATGAAAATTTGTAAATTGCTTTTTATTGCCATGCTGCTAATGCTGACAGCCGGCATAACAGGTTGCGTGGAAAAAACGCCACCAAAGACGCAGACGAATGTTGTCGAGATCACTAATTTTTCATTTCAGCCCGGTTCGATTACTGTACCTCCGGGGACCGTGGTGACCTGGGTAAACAATGATCCTATGGAGCATACGGTAACCAGCAAAGACGGTACTTTCAGCTCAGGAAATATGGCCACCGGAGGCAGGTTCAATTTTACATTCTCAAAACCCGGAAAATACCCGTACCAATGCTTGATTCATCCCTCCATGGTGGGCGAGATAATAGTTGCAGTTGCCTCAGTGCAGACAGAGATGAAGAATACCGGTAATAATATGATTGGGCTGAAATTGGTCGCTTCGGGCTTCGTCGCACCTATGGAATTTATCAGCTCCAAAGATGGGAGAATGTTCGTCGTCGACCAGATAGGACTTGTCAAGGTGATAACGAAAGATGGAACGCTGCAAAAGGAGCCTTTCCTGGATATTAGCGATCGCATGGTAAAAATTTCGCCAAGGTATGATGAGCGCGGACTTCTGGGCCTGGCATTTCATCCTGATTTCGCCCGGAACGGTCGTGTCTTTGTGTTCTACAGCGCGCCGCTGCGATCGGGAGCTCCTGAAGGCTGGAACTGCACCAATAACCTCTCCGAGTTCCGTGTCTTAAAAGACAACCCGAACATGATTGACATGAACTCGGAGAAGGTTCTTCTCCAGATCGATAAGCCTCAAATGAACCACAACGGTGGGACCATCGCCTTCGGCCCGGATGGCTATCTGTATTTGCCTTTGGGCGACGGCGGCGGCGCCAACGATGTCGGCATGGGACACGTTTCTGGAGGCAACGCCCAGAATACCTCGACTCTCCTGGGCAAGATTCTGCGCATTGATGTGAATGTGAATATGAATGACACCGGCGCAGCATACGGCATTCCCGCCGATAATCCCTTCGTTAATGAAAAGGGCTTCCTGCCCGAGATCTGGGCTTATGGACTGAGAAATCCCTACCGGATCTCCTTTGATTCTTCAGGCCGCCTCTTTGTGGCCGATGCCGGGCAGAACCTCTGGGAAGAGGTGGACATTGTCAGCAAAGGAGGCAACTATGGCTGGAATATTAGAGAAGGAACTCACTGCTTCGACCCCAATAGCCCGAAGGAGTCACCTGCCAGTTGCCCGGACATAGGCCGCAAAGGTGAGCCGCTCCTGGGGCCAGTGATCGAATACGATCATAATAATCGCACCGTGGTTGTAGGGGGCTACTTATACGAAGGCAAGGCTCTCATGCCGCTTGCCGGAAGCTACGTCTTTGCCGATTGGTCCAGCAGTTTTGCCAAAATAGACGGCAAGCTTTACATGGCCAAACCCGCCGGAGAAGGGCTCTGGAAGGTGGAGGAGATTCGTGTCGCAGACAGACCGGGCGAAAGGATCAATGAGTACATTCGCTCCTTAGGTCAGGACGACGAGGGCGAGATTTATGTCCTGACTTCGGATGTAGGTGGACCAACAGGAGATACGGGGAAGATCTACAAGATGGTTTCAAGTGGGTAGGGGTAACTCCACCTGCGGAGCCATCAGCGTTGACTGGCTGCCCTGCGTGTAATCGCAGATATTATTATCTCATTTTTTTGTTAACTTAGCTCATTCTAATATGGAACGATCCGTCGCTCACGGGCACGAGCTGCCCTGCTTTTCCAAAAGCGCGCTTGCTGTTGAACTTGAGGCCATTGGCAATGCCATCTCCCCTGCTCACCTGGCCACCCGCGGCTGCCAGCCAGGTAGACTCCGTCACCCAGCTCCTCGAATATCTCTTCAAATTTCCAATCTCCGTTGGCGATGTAGGTATTTCTCATGCGTACCACCGGCCTGTCCAGGCCCTCGGCGCGGGGGCATTACGCGGCACACCGCCCAGGCGCGCTGCTGTCTCGCGAGATGCCATAGAACTAAGCCGAAGCTTCCAGAATTTGGCTTTTGGCAGTTTACCGTTTTAAATGACGCTTTAAATCTGGCGGCATCACAGCCCATAACTCTGGAAACTCACATTCAATGTTCCCAAGAACCCTTGAAGCCTCTTTATACACAAAATCATGATGATCTACATATATAAATAAAATCGTGTCGCTGATGACCATATAAACAATAACAAAGGGATTAACATGCGATCCTCGTGTGTATTTTAGATCATGACTTTTTGGATCGCCCAGTTCAGGATTTTGTATAATTTGTTTAATTTTCTTAGAAAGCTTTTCATCCAATTTTTTATCTTTTTTAGTTAATTTTTTAAATTGGTTTTTAAAATCAAGCGTTCGCTTAATTTTATATGGCATAGTAGAAAATTACTCAGAGCTATGAAGATCGGCCAGAAAATCGTCTGCATTATCAAAGGTTCTCACCAGGCCGGCATTGTATTGCTTCATGCTACGCACCACGCCGGCCTTGAACTCCTCCAGTACAGTCTCTTTGGTATTTATGGCAGATATCATTACTGTCTGCTCTCTTCCCGGGGTATCTGAGCACACCATTAATAATATCTACATGCTGCCAGGTATTTAAATTTAGCTTATGTCCACCCTAAAAAGGGGTAACTTAAATATTGAGTCCCTAAATCCTTATCCCGCTCCGCCCACCGTCGCCTCGGCCACCAGGAGGTGCGGCGATCCGTCGCTCACGGGCACAAGCTGTCCTGCTTTCCCGCAGCGTCCACTGTTGAACTTGAGGCCATTGGCGGCGTCCTCGCCCGTGCTCACCTGGCCGTCGCGACTGCCCGCATGACGGATGTCGACTCTCCCGTTAATGAAATAAAATGGAATTGGCAAGAGATTTAAATAACGCAATCGATTCAGTTATCGTTTCATTCTTCGATATATTAACAAGCAATTCGCAGATAGAATTATAATTTAAATTTATATAGAAAATTATTAAAGCTACACTAAGAATAATTAATGCCAATTTAAGGTTGTGAATTGAATTCTCTGATGATGCGCGTTCTTGATCCTCAAGGCTCTTCAGATATCTATATCTATCAAATTTGCTTATGAAACTCTCGGGAGGATTGCGTACCCGTACGCCTTCAACGCTATGAAGAATCGCTCTTAATAAGAAATAAGCAGCTGATGCTAGTGCTATGATAACAAGAGGAGAGACTTGGGCGTTAATATCATGGCTATCTTTAATTATAAAATAAAATACACCAAAAAATATTGGTAATAGAAAACCGCAAATGCTAAGAATTGAGGTGCTTATGCATCTGATGTTGGAACGATTGATATTCGTATCCTTTAGATAATCTTCCGTTGTGAGAAGTTCTTCTGTATCTGAATTAGTTTGGTTAGGATCTGGCGAAGATGAGCCATCTTCCGTATCGATATGCTGGAAAATCTCTTCTTCGCTAGGGACAGTCATTTAAACCTAAAGTTTTTTACGGAAGTGGGTAGAAGTAATAACAAGCATCTTTTGCAAGTACTTCACTTGCCTTAAGGGCACGAGGCACTTCGTTGTCTACTTTGACATAAAGCTTCCCATTGATTTTTAGTTGCCCTGTGAGTTTTTCTGTGACTTCTTTAACCGTTGCTTCTTGGGATGAAAGAGGTACTGTCCTGATGCCCGCTCCAAGTGGCAGACGTACAATAACTCCAACTCCTCGTGAAGTTGTGACTATACCGCATTTTCCGGCCATGAGCATTACCTCCCAGACTCTCATCAGGGCTTCTTCGACGTTTAGATTATTATTGATTCATTTCTGTGTCCAAAAGTATATCAATTTATCTGATATTAGCTGCCCTGCTTTTCCAAAAGCGCGCTTGCTGTTGAACTCTGGTGCCATAATAGGGGCCTTTCAGTCCCAGCAGCTTCAGCCGTTTTACCAGATCTGGCCAAGACACTGGGGTGAGCTTAACCAACTGCCATCAGCTCAGTGGATACGTCTATTGCATTGCCGTCTATCGATGGGATGCGTAGCCCATGTCTCAACCTTATGGCGATCCATTCCTCGATGGTCTCGATGAGAGCCTTTCGGCAATCCTCAAAGGTCTCGCCTGTTGCCCACACGCCTTCCAGGCCGGGTACATGGGCGTAATATGGCTCTGGATTGTCGATAACCTCATATTCGGCCCGTGCTAGGGCCGCTGCGATATACTCCGAGAACATATCAATATCTCAATTGTGTCCTGAATCAATTTAACATTATCCTCTCCTCTGTGAGTCCTCCGAGCGTGTCTCGTGTCTGCGATGGTGGTAGTATCGTCAGCCTTTTGTTTAACCCGTGGCTAACGACGTTTCAACCACAGAGCTCACAGAGCTCACAGAGTTCACAGAGGACGCACAGAGCGACTAACTAACAACTGGAAAAACATAGTATAGAAAATCCGCCTGGTGGATATCGACTCTCCCGAGATTGAATCGGACAGGGAGCTGACAGCAAAGGATTTCGCCTTTGCCGTGCTCAAGAACAAAAGGGTCCGCCTGGACATCGAAGACTTTACAGCGGCCAGCCGTGACAACTACGGCAGGTCGATCTGCGTGGCCTACCTCAGTGGATTCTACGGCCAGCCCCTGGTGGTACCCAATTTCAACCGCCTCTTGGTGGACAGCGGGCACGCCAGGTTAGATAACTTCACCAACAACTAATTTGATCCCCAGGATTGACGGTCCGGACAAGGCCCGCAGGCAGAAAGCGAGCCGCTTTTTGAGTCAGATGTTCGCGAAGGATAGATATTCTTCTGCCATTACCCTATCTTCTTAATTCGCTTCAATTACTGATGGAATCATTAGGGCAATTCCATGCTTGAAATCATTTCACACGGCATTACTTCTTTGCATTTAATGGAGAAATATCGCATACTCCTGGCGTGTTTCCATTAGGGACAAGCCTATAACATTCTCCATCAAGCTGTAGCTCTACGTAACCATCTCGTAACTATTCAGCCCTGCCCACTAAATCATTAAGAATTCAGACCGCAATCAAAGTTCTCCCAGGAATGAATGGCTTCCCTTCAAAGGCTCCTTGAATTGCGTCGATAACTGAAATAGAGTTC
>JAPKXZ010000074.1 GCA_026394555.1 Methanothrix sp. | reverse complement strand
TTTTGCCCAGGGTTCCATATTCCATATATAGGGAATGTACTATTATAAATAACTTGCTGTTAATAGGAGAGAAATCGAATGCATCAAGTGAGATTGAAGAAAATATGTTCCCTAATTAAGAAGAGTTAAGGTTTTAAATAACTTCCAATGAGTATTCATATCATGAGCATCGCACAGGCCATTCAAGCCGTCGAGGACAAGGGGATTGATACCGACCTGGAGCTCTACGATGTAATCGAGAATAGTCCCGGAGAGAGCGTATATTCTTTGGCCAAGCTGATGGCCTGGAGCAACGGCAAAACATATGCCTCGGTTAGACGTTTGGAAAAATCGAAGCTGGTTCACATCGAGAAGATGGAAAAGGACGGCAGGTCTGTTCTTGTAGTTAGACCGTATGATTGGTATGAATTCTTCACCCCGGAAGAGCTACAAGAGATGAGCCGACCAGAGTTTATGGATGAAGTAGAAGCCATTGTGAAAGAGAAAATGTAAGGCGCGCCTGTCGATAGAATCAGGAAGATACACATCTCTGCAATTGCAGAAAGAATCCCTGCATTGGTGGAGCGATTAAACTCATTCCTTCGTCATCGCCCTTTCCATCACCCTGGCCACGCTCGCCCTGGCCATCCTGCTCTGCACCGTCGCGCCCAAGGCCGTCGCCGCCCGCGCTCGGGAGTACTCGTCCACCTGCCAGTCCAGCCCCTCGTAGCCCACATCCATGAGGATCAGCCCATCCGCCGGGGCGGTGGGCGCGCCGTGGTTCAGCTCTGGGCAGAGCAGGTCGGAGAACCAGCTCATCTCCTTCTGGCCCGCCCCTACCTTCTCCAGAGCGCCCACTATCTTTCGCACCATATTCCAGAGAAAGCCGTTGGCCCGAATGTCGAAGACGAAAAGCCCGCCCACCTCAGAGATCTGCAATTTTTGCACCGTCTTCACCGTATCCACCTTGGCTGAGGAGAAGTTTCTAAAGTCGTGCTCGCCCAAGAGCTGCGCTGCTGCCGCGTGCATCCTCTCCAGGTCGAGGCCCGGATGCCATAAAAGATAACGGTACTCCCGCCACTGGGCATTCCAGCGGGCACTGAAACCTATGGGGGCTTTGGCCCAGGCCCAGGTCCAGATGTCACGGGGCAGCCGCCCGTTCACGCAGCGTGGTCGGGTCAACTTGGCCTTGTCCTCATCGATCCAAAAGTCGATCACCTGGCCCAGAGCCGAGACGCCCCGGTCCGTCCTTCCTGCGTAGCAGAAGTCGCCGTGAATGACACCGATTTGGGCCAGCGCCTTCCTAACCACGGAATCGACTGTGACCAGATCTGGCTGCTTCTGAAAGCCGTAGTAGTTGTCGCCCAGGTAGGCGAGCTTGAGTGCAACCTTCATCTAAATTATCCTAGAAATCGTCGTCTTTGTGACTTTGTGTCTTTGTGGTGAATCGTAGTGAGATCTAACCACAAAGGCACAAAGACACAAAGCGAAATTACTATTAATCAAATCTCCCGTGGGTCGGTGATGTACCCGGTGATGGCGCTGGCACCGGCTGTAGCGGGCGAGCAGAGGTAGACAAATGCCTGAGGGCTGCCCTGCCGTCCCACGAAGTTTCGGTTGGACGTGGAGAGGCAGCGCTCGCCCGCGCCTAAAAGTCCAAAGGACCCGCCCATGCACGGCCCGCAGCAGGCCGACTCAAACATGGCCCCCGCCTCCATGAACTTCTCTATGAGGCCAGCATGCAGACATTTCATGTACTCCTCCCGGCTGGCGGGCACCACAATCATGCGCACGCCCTTGGCCACAGGCTCGCCCTTCATCATCTGCGAGGCGAGCAAGAGGTCCTCGAATCGGCCGTTGGTGCACGAGCCCAGGAAGACCTGATCGAGCTTCGTCTCCGGCACCCGGCTTACCGGCAAAACATTGTCCACGTTGTGGGGCAATGCAATTTGCGGCTCCAGATCGCTGACATTCCAGCTCTTCCTGGTAAAGGCGGCATCCTCATCGGTTCGCACAATTCCCTCTCGAATGGCAGCGCGATCCTTCACCCGGCCCTCCAGATACTTTATGGTGGTCTCATCCGTCTCGAAGATGCCGGCCTTGGCCCCCATCTCAATGGCCATGTTGGATACCGTCATTCTCTCCGGGATGCTCATGCGCGCCGCGGCCTCGCCCAGGAATTCGCAGGCCAGATAGTTCGCTCCGTCCGCCCCGATATCGCCAATGATCTTCAGCACTGCGTCCTTGGAGGTGACGCGGGAGGGCAGCCTTCCTTCAATCATTATCTGCAGGGTTTTGGGCACCATGAACCAGAGCTTGCCCGTGGCAAAGACGGATGACATGTCCGTAGATCCGACGCCGGTGGCGAAAGCCCCCAAAGCTCCGTAGGTGCAGGTATGCGAGTCTGTACCCAGGATGATTTGCCCTGGCAGCACATGCCCCTTCTCCGGCATGACTTGATGGCATACGCCGCAGAATATGTCGTAGTTTAAGATGCCCTGCTCCTGCGCGAACTTGCGCAGCATGATATGATTCTCCGCCGCCTTCAGGCTGTCCGCAGGAACCTGATGATCGAAGAGAAGGACGATTCTGGCAGGGTCCCAGACCCGGGCATCCCTGCCCGCGATCTCATAAAATCCCTTGACCGCCAGCGGGCCGGTGATGTCGTGGATCATGGCACCGTCTATGTCCGCCATGACGAACTCGCCAGCATGTACCTCTTTTTGCGAGGCTTTGGAAAATATCTTCTCAGACAGGGTTTGGCCACTCATGGCAAAAGCCATCTCATCCATGATAAATAAATCCTTACCTTCCCGCCCAAAATAGTATCCTGCGAAAACTCTTTCAACCCATTCAAAGCCTTTAAATAAATCAGATAATAACAACGATGTACACAAGATCACATCGTAGTTTAAAGATGGAGTGTCCCAGATGAAGATCAAGTATTTGCTCGACGAGGAAGAGATCCCCAAAAAGTGGTACAACGTAGCCGCCGATATGCCCACCCCCCTGGACCCGCCTCTGCATCCCGGGACGCTAAAGCCCCTCTCTGCCAGGGATATGGAAATGATCTTTCCCAAAGCTCTCATCCAACAGGAGATGAGCACCGATCGCTGGATAGACATCCCGGAAGAGGTACGCGACATCTACCGGCTCTGGAGGCCTACGCCCCTCTACCGGGCTGCTGCCCTGGAGAAGGCATTGCAGACTCCTGCCAAGATCTACTACAAATATGAGGGTGTAAGTCCGGCCGGCAGCCACAAGCCCAATACTGCCGTACCCCAGGCCTACTACAACATGAAGGAGGGCATTGAGCGGCTGGCCACGGAGACGGGCGCCGGGCAGTGGGGCTCGGCTCTCTCTTTGGCCACCTGCCTCTTCGGCCTGAAGTGCACCGTTTACATGGTCCGATCAAGTTTCGACAGCAAGCCCTACCGTAAGAGCGCCATGCGCGTCTGGGGCGCAGATTGCTTCGCCAGCCCGTCCGATAAGACCAATTTCGGCAGAAAGATCCTGGCCGAGATGCCGGGCACCCCGGGCTCTTTGGGCATCGCCATCTCCGAGGCAGTGGAGGACGCAGCCAGCCACAGTGATACCAATTACGCCCTGGGCTCCGTGCTCAACCATGTTCTGCTCCATCAAACCATCGAAGGTCTGGAGCTGAAGAAGCAGTTCGATCTGGCCGACGACTATCCGGATATCATGTACGGCTGCTGCGGTGGAGGAAGCAACTTCCCGGGTATGGTCTTCCCCTTCATACCAGACAAGCTGAAGGACAAGAAGGACCTACGCATGGTGGCCTGCGAGCCATCCGCCTGTCCCTCACTCACCAAAGGGCTTTATGCCTACGACTTCGGCGACACGGCCGGCATGGCTCCTGTGATCAAGATGTTCACTTTGGGACATGACTTCATTCCGCCCGGCATCCATGCCGGAGGCCTGCGCTACCACGGTGATGCCCCCTTGCTTTGCAATCTGGTGCACGACGGCCTGATTGAGGCCACGGCTCTGCAGCAGAACGAGGTCTTCGAAGCTGCCACCCTCTTTGCTCGCAGCGAAGGCATAATTCCAGCTCCGGAAGCGGCTCACGCCATCAAGCCCGCCATTGACGAGGCACGAAGGTGCAAGAAGACGGGCGAAGCCAAGACCATCTTCATCTCCCTAACCGGACACGGCCACTTCGACATGGCTGCCTATGATGCCTACAACGACGGCAAACTGGTGGACTACGAGTATCCAGCCGATCTGGTCAAGCAGTCCCTGGCTAAGCTGCCCCGGGTTTGATGGTTGCAAGAGTGGGAAAGATCGGATTTCTGATCAATCCCATAGCTGGCATGGGCGGGGCCGTGGGCTTGAAAGGCACGGACGGCCTGGCGGCTGCTGCCCTGGCCAGGGGCGCAAAGCCCCAGGCAGCCGTGCGCGCACGCGCGTGCCTGCATTTGCTTTCCCAGGAGCCGAGCCTCCTCTTTTTTGCCGCCAGCGGCGAGATGGGTGAAAATGTACTGCTGCAATGCGGCCTGCCATACACTGTGGCCTACACAGCCGCTAGAGAGTCCAGCTCAGAGGATACGAAACTGGCTTGCCGGGCCTTCCTGGAAAACGGCGTCGATTTAATCCTATTTTGCGGAGGGGACGGAACGGCGCGAGACGTGGCCAACGCCGCAGGCCTGCGCCCCATCCTGGGCATCCCGGCGGGAGTGAAGATGCATTCCGGTGTCTTTGCCATCAGTCCCCAGGCCGCAGCAGAGCTGGCTCTGGGCTTTGTGCGGGGCGAACTTTTGGCCCGTGATACGGAGATTGTAGATGTGGACGAGGAGCTCTACCGGGCCGGAGAGCTGCAGACCAGGCTTTATGCCATAGCCAAAACGCCCTACCAACCTGTGCTGGTGCAGGAGCGAAAGAGAATCTACAGCTCCGCAAGCGAGGAGGAGTTCAAGGATCAGATCGCACTCTTTGCCTCCGAATTCATGAGAGACGGCTCTGCCTACATTTTAGGGGCGGGAACGACTACCGCCAGGATTGCCGAGCTTTTAGGCGTGGAGAAGACCCTGCTTGGCGTGGACGTTATTCAGGAGGGAAGGCTACAGCAGAAGGACGCCTCGGAGAGAGACCTTTTGGCTTTGCTGGACCGAGAAAAGAGCGTTAAGGTCATTGTCAGCCCCATCGGCGCTCAAGGCTTCATATTGGGACGAGGCAGCCAGCAGATCAGCGCTTCTGTCCTGCGACGCATAGGTGTGGAGAATTTGATAATCGTATCTACGCCCCATAAGCTGGCGGAGCTGCCACGATTATTGGTGGATACGGGCGACCTAGAGATGGATCGAATCCTGGCCGGAAAGAGAATGGTGGTCACAGGATATCGCATAGCGCAGAGAAAAGAGACGGCTGCGGCATCAGCGCTACATATATAGCCTTTCATGCGTTCTTGCCTCGCTGTGATTGGAAATAAGGGGCGAGAAGGACTGGACACATTCGATTCATCTGAATTGCCTGTGGCCGGCAGAAATGTTCTGGCCTTCATCATCTTGCTCGGCATATTCATGTTTGTCATCGACGGCTCAGTAGTATCCATTGCCCTTCCCACCATAACCCGCTATTTTCATGCCGATGTAGCCCAGACTCAGTGGGTGATAACCTCCTACCTGGTCACTGTGACCAGCATGCTCATGATTTTCGGCAAGATTGCAGAGCGAACCGGGAAGGTCAGGCTCTTTTTGGCAGGATTTGTCATCTTCACGATGGCATCGGTCGCCTGCGGTCTTTCCACTACCCTTAGCATGCTCATCTTCTTTAGGGCGATTCAGGCGGCAGGAGCTGCCATGTCCTTCTCCATCAGCACGGCTATAATATTCCAGATTTATCATCGCGGGGAACAGGGCAGAGCCATGGGCTACATCGGCACGACCGTATCGTTGGCCAGCATAGCCGGACCAATTCTTGGTGGCTATTTGGTGGACTACATGGGCTGGAAATACATTTTTCTCATCAATCTGCCCATAGGCATTGTGCTCTTAGCCCTTGCCGCCAAGTACATGAAAATCGAGGAGGAGATATCGAAAAAATTGGACTTAGACTGGCGTGGAGCGACGGTGCTTATTATCTTCATAGTATCTCTGATGCTATTTCTGGGCGATCTTTCCAGCAACACCGCCCTTTTTATTGCAGAGGATCCTTTCTTCCTGCTGGCTACGTTATCACTGCCGGCATTTGTCTGGATCGAATCGCATCAAAAGTCTCCTCTTCTGGACCTTTCCATCTTCCGGGTAAAAAAGTTCGTCCTGCCCATAATCGCCATAATCTTATTCATCATTTCCAGCTTCTCAGCTTTCATACTGGGTCCCTTTTATTTCCAGGGCGTCATGGGCTACTCGCCCTCCCAAGTGGGCAGCGTATTTCTCATTGTGCCGGCCATAATGGCCTTTGGATCACCACTGGGCGGCTGGATATATGACCGATATCACTTTCGCTACAATTCCGCCCTGGGCATGATAATCGTAGCAGCGTCCCTCCTTTTCAGCGAATGGTAGTGGTGTTCCGGACGACCCAGCCAGAACTGGGCATGATAATCGTAGCAGCGTCCCTCCTTTTCATGGGAAGCGGCATTGCTAGAGATGATCTTTCCACGATTTACATCTCCTTTGTGATCATGGGGCTGGGAAGCATGCTATTTCAAAGCCCCATCAACACCGAGATCATGAATGCCCTGCCAAGAGAGATGCTTGGCACTGCTTCCAGTCTCTCTTCGGCTATAAGAAATATGGGCATGTCCCTGGGAGTCTCGATCTCTACTTTACTCTTATCACTGCAATTAAACCTTGCCGGTTATCACGGCCCGATAATAGACGCAAAGCCACAGCTTCTCAGTCTCACCATAAGCAATGTGATGATCATTGCGGCGGCGTTATGCTTACTGGGGGCAGTGGCGGCCTTTCTTCGCAATCGAGACGAATGCTAGACAAAAATCTATTGAGTATAATATTCCCATGCTCTTATAATGTATTTCCCATAAAGAATCCAGATGAGCACAAAAATTCCAAAAATAATGTAGAGGTTGGTGATGTACACCAACCACTGAAGAAGACGCATCTTCTTCTCAGCCGTCCCAACCCAGTTATCCGCTTTTCGCTCAAACCAGTTGGACATTTTTTCCGATCAAGCAGAAGCTTTAGCAGCTGCTTCTGCTGCTTTCTCCGCTTCCTTCTTGGCTTCTTCTACTGCGGCTTTCCTCTCGGACTTGCCCTTGAGCATCTTTAGCTTGACCACGTTGTCCCTTTCCATCTCCTCTAAGGCCATGGCGATGAACTTGACGGTGTCCTTGAGTTCAGGAATCACCTTGAACTCCAGAGCATTGACACGCCTCTTAGTGCTGTCGATATCCTCGACAAGCCTTATCATGGCGGTCTCTACCTCTGCAGCCAGGATGATCTTATCCAGCAAGCCTTCATAGGCGTCAGCGGCCTCATCGATGGCGGCACTGGTCCCAATGATGCCGTAGCCGCGCTCGAACATCTTCTTACGCACTGCTTCGGAGGCGATCTTGGGAACCACTACACCCATGATGTTTCTGGATTCGAGCTGTATGGTCGGCTCTTTTTGCAGGGAATAGGCCACGCTTCCGATGGCAACTGTTCCCTCGATGGCCATAGCCATTTGAAGTCTCTGCTCGGCTATGATCAGAGCTTCAACCAGCTCTTTCCTGACAGTCTTGGCCTTGTTTAGCACCTCGAAGAACTCAATCATGAGGCCGTCACGCTTCATTTTGAGGAGCGAGTGACCAGTTTTTGCGACCTTCATCCTTTTCTTGAGAGCGATCAGCACTGACCTGGTCGGTTTAGTTCCTCGAATTACGGCCATGATCTCACTTCTTCGCTGCGCTTGCTGCGTACTTGGGGTGGTAGGCCTTGATGTATTTGTCGTCAATCCTGGTGAGCATTGCTTCAGGCAGGTCTGCCAGGAGATCCCATCCGATCTGGAGGGTATCGAAGATAGACCTATCCTCATCTCTGCCCTGATTGACGAATCTCTTCTCGAACTTATCGGCGAACTCCAGGACCAATTTGTCGCGTTCGGAGAGAGCCTCCTTACCGACGATGGCCGCGAGACCGCGTAGATCGTTGCCCTCTGCATAGTAAGCATAGAGCTGATCCGATACTGCTCTGTGATCCTCGCGAGTATGGCCTTTGCCGATTCCAGAGTTCATCAGGCGGCTTAAGCTTGGTCTGATGTCGACGGGCGGATAAATGCCCTTTCTGTGCAGCTCTCTGGAGACGATGATCTGGCCCTCGGTGATGTATCCGGACAGATCCGGGATGGGGTGAGTGATGTCGTCGCCGGGCATGGTCAGGATGGGGAACTGGGTGATAGAGCCTTTTTTGCCCTTGATGATGCCAGCTCTCTCATATTGGCAGGCCAGGTCGGTATACATGTAACCGGGATAACCACGTCGTCCAGGCACCTCTTCACGAGCGGCTCCCATTTGCCGGAGCGACTCGCAATAGTTGGTCATGTCCGTGTAGATGATGAGCACGTGCATGTCCAGATCGAAGGCCAGATACTCCGCAGTGGTCAGGCCCAGCCTGGGTGTTAGAATCCTCTCTACAGCCGGATCGTCGGCCAGATTGAGGAACACCACTGCCCTCTCCAGGGCTCCTGTCCTCTCGAAATCAGCCAGGAAGTGCTGAGCCTCTTCGTTGGTGATGCCCATAGCGCAGAAGATAACTGCGAAGGACTCGGCCTCTCCCAATGCCTTGGCCTGGCGAGCGATCTGCAGAGCAAGATCGTTGTGGGGCAGACCAGCTCCCGAGAAGATGGGCAGCTTCTGGCCGCGCACCAGTGTGTTTGTCCCGTCGATAGTAGAGATGCCGGTCTGAATGAAAGAGCGCGGCTTCCCACGGGAAGCTGGATTGATGGCAGCTCCTGCGATATCTCTCAATACTTCGGGCACAATTTCCGGGCCGCCGTCTCTGGGCTTCCCGGATCCGGACAGAACGCGTCCCACGATGCCGGGAGAAAGTGGCATCTTGATGACGTCACCGGTGAAACTGACCGCAGTATCCTTGGACAGACCGCCGGTTCCCTCGAATACCTGAATAACCACGATATCATCAGAGGAATCCAGCACCTGCCCTCTCTTCATCTCTCCGCCCGTCCTGATCTCGACGAGCTCCATGTAGCCCACTGGCTCAGTCTTCTCCACGAAGATGAGAGGTCCGGAGATCTCAGTAATTGTTTTGTATTCCTTTGTCATTTTGAACCCACCTCACTTCAGCGCCTTGAACTCAACGTCCATCTGAGCCAGAATCTTTGCCAGGATGGGCTCATACTCGGCTTCCAGTCTCACCTTGGCCAGAGCATCCTTGGATGGAACGGAATTTATCTCCGCCACGGATATGCCCCTCTGAACTGCCTCGAAGGCGTAATCCCTGTATTTCAGGATGGCAGCCAAGAGGTCGAACTGCTTCTTGTAGGGACAGAATGTATCTACCGGGTGGAAAGCGCTCTGAGCCAGCCAGAAGTTGATAATCATTCTTGCTACTTCCAGAGTGATCTGCTGGTCCTCGGGCAGGGCATCGGAACCGACGAGCATCACGATCTCTTCCAGCTCGGCGTTCTCCTGCAATATATTCATGGCACGTCTCTTGTTCTTGTTCCAGTCCGGGCTGACATTCTCAATGAACCAGGGTTCGAGGATCTGGTCGTATAGAGAATAGGAATCCAGCCAGTTGATGGACGGGAAGTGACGGCGCTGAGTTAGCTTAGAGTCCAGTGCCCAGAATACCTTGACCATTCTCAGTGTGTTCTGAGTAACGGGCTCGGTGAAGTCTCCGCCGGGCGGGGATACAGCACCGACGACGCTGATGGAACCCTGACCGCCATTGAGAACCTCGGCACGTCCGGCACGCTCGTAGAAGTCGGCGAGTCTTGCACCCAGGTATGCGGGATAGCCTTCTTCACCAGGCATCTCTTCTAGACGCGAGCCCATCTCTCTCATGGCCTCTGCCCAACGGGAAGTGGAGTCAGCGGTCATCATACAGTCGTAGCCCATATCTCGGTAGTACTCTGCCGTGGTCATTCCGGTGTAGATGGAAGCCTCACGAGCAGCTACAGGCATGTTGGAGGTATTGGCGTAAACGATGGACCTCTCCATGAGGGGTCTGCCGGTCTTGGGGTCTTGCAGCTCAGGGAACTCATGCAGAACATCGGCCATCTCATTGCCGCGCTCGCCGCATCCCACATAAATCACAATGTCGACATCTGCCCACTTGGACAGGGTCTGCTGCATAACCGTCTTTCCGGTACCAAATCCACCGGGAATGGCTGCTGTTCCGCCCTTGGCCAGGGAGAAGAATCCGTCTACGACCCTCTGTCCAGTTCTCAGGGGAATGGTGGGTGCCAACTTTTTAGTCACGGGCCGGGCCTGTCTTACTGGCCACTTATGCATCATGGTGAGCTTGCTGCCGTCCTCTAAGACTGCAATCGTCTCATCAACGTTGAAGTTCCCTGCATAGATCTCCTTGATGGCGCCGCCCTTATGCTTGGGTGGAACCATGATCTTATGCTTGATGAGCAGTTGCTCCTGAACCTCACCAAAGGCTTGCCCGGGCTTTAGGACATCGCCCTTCTTGGCTGTAGGCTTGAACTCCCACTTCTTTTTGTGATCGATGCCATCTACGAACAGACCTCTGCTGATGAAGTCTCCTGATGCTGCTGCCAGCATGGGTAGCGGCCTTTGAATACCATCGTAAATCTGGGTCAGAATGCCTGGACCCAATTGTGCTACGAGCGGAGCTCCGGTCTCCTTGACGGGCTCGCCGGGCCGCACGCCGCCCGTATCCTCGTATACCTGAATGATATATTTATTGCCGGAAATGCCGATGACTTCACTCATCAGGCCTTCCTCGCCGACCAGAACCAGGTCGTACATGGAAGCCTTCAGGCCCGTGGCCTGAACTAGTGGTCCGGCGACTCGCTTTACTTTACCTACTTCCATAAATCAACACCTATTGCCCTTTTAATCTTCTCTCTCATCTCTGTGCTCTGCTCGGTTCCGATGGCAATAACGGTTGGCTTGATTGAATCGGAGAGCTGCTCCTGAAGCCTCTTGGGCAGCTTATTGTAATCCGATTGTTTCAAGACCAGAATTCCCACATTGGAATCAGCCATGACGACGCCAATCTTTGAGACCATCTCCTCTTCGGTGTTGGCCGCATAAGATTTCTTTATTCCTGCCAGATTGAACCCGAGGACGCTCTCGCTGCCTCCCACAAAAGCAATCTCCATTTTTAGGCCACCACCACTTGCTCCTCAATGAGTTCGGCAGGAAGTCCGGCTTCTTTTCCTCTTACAATCTTCCTGATGTTGGATACTTCAGTCTCTTTGCTCACCATATAGCCGAGCACCGGCAAGATAGATAACGGATGATAGTTGGAAAGAGCCCAAGCATACCGGATGAGATACGCCCTCAACCTAGCCTCGATTCTGCTGACCGCATCCAGATCTACAGATGCGATGTCCGAAATGGAGGACCAGAAGGGATATCCTTCAAGCCCGCGCAGGAACTCGCCGAAAGGCTGACCGGCCATACGGCTCAGCTCTCCATGCAACTTGCCTCCGGGGATGAGGTTCTCTAGTATCACGGCTGCATCGACGCCTGCCTTGTTCATCCTGAAGAGGGTGATCAAATTTCTTATATCGACCTCTCTTCGGACATACTTGAGCAGCAGACCTCCGCCCACGGATAGAGTGCCGCCCACGGCCAGCTCCATTCTGAAGTAATAGAGCTTGTCGAGAGCATTCTCCAACGATGCCAAATTCTTGCCGTCGTATTGTGCCAGTGCGCTGGAATAGTCGGTTCCATCAAAGGCCGATATGATATCGGTTATGGAATCCTTTTTGGCCAACTCTTCGAGGTACTCTGCGGATAACTCACCAGCCGGCACGAGATGTTTTACTATCTCAGTATCGGTGGCCCCGTAGAACTTGCCGCGTAGGAGGGTCTTGATGTTCCATACATCCCAGCGCCGAAGGTACTCCAGAATCAGGAATGAGGGCTCATCTATTGAGACATCCTCGAGCTTCCTGAAGGTCTTTGCCATATTGGCAAAGGTGGCGTGTTCAATGAGATCCACACCGGAGTAGTCCTTGGATAACGCATCGATCTCATCTTTATACTGGGTCTCTTCCAGGTAGCGGGCGATCTCAGACATATCCATGTTCATCATCCTGGCATACATCTCCGCCGGGACAAGTTTAGTCTTCATCGCCCGGACTCTGCCCGTGATGTAAGCGTACTTCACCGGTGAACCGAACTTCGGCAAACGTAGTACAGGCATCGTCCTCACCCGAATAAGATCCTGGAAACCTCTTTCATGTGGTTATTAAAGACCTCACGCGCAAGAGTTTCGTAGGTTAAATCGTAACGCAGAGCTCCATCACTGCTCTCAACCACAGCGCCGCCTATGATGTCCAGGTTCCCGCCATATTTTGGGGCGAGAGAGGTTATGAAGGCCTCATCTCTCTTGTTGGAGAAGACCTTCATTTCCTTGAGATTGTGAGGCTCGAGCAACTTTTTGAGCATGGCTTCATTATCCTTCTTAGGAAGATTCTGCAGCTTCTCAAGCAGTTTCGTCCTAGCCTGCTCCAGGAGATTCTTGTGAACATTCAGCTCCGCTCTCTTGACTTCGAGATTGGCGCTGGAAATCTCCCTGCGCTCGATAGCCTCAACCGTGTGTCCAACCTCCGCTTCCTTTCTGGACTTTATCTCGGCGGCACGTTCCCTAGCTTCATTGAGTGCCCTTGCAACCTCTTGGTCGGCTTCACTGGTTATCTGAGCGACCTTTTCCTTGCTGGTTGCCAGGATTGACTCAACCACTGCATCTAGTGCCATTGCCTCTTACACTCCTTGTAATTGGCTTGCTTAGGGTGTCACGATGCCAGAGAAGGGTGTCCAGGCGAACATCAGAATCAGCGATACGGCGAGACCGAAGATGATCAGTGTCTCGGGCAGAAGCATGAGGAACAGACCCTTGCCCAGGAATCCGGGCTCCTCAGCCACGACGCCAACCACTGCTGCGCCAATACCTTGTTCACCCATACCAGCACCAATGCCTGCTAATCCGGTAGCCAAGCCTGCGCCGACAGCCAACAATCCATACAACGTTCCTGCATCTGCTACAACTGCCATTTTCCTCAATCCTCCTTTATATGAATATTACAATTTGCATTCGATCTTTCAATTCGTTCTATCGAATTCATGCTTTCAGGAACCTCCGGACATGTCCGAAGGGACTGTACTCCACTCCACCGCCATGATTGCTGTAGAACTTCGTGAACATCTCCACATAATGCAACCTGAGAGGATGCATGAAGGGAGAGAGAATTCCCAGCAGGAAGTTAATGAAGTGCACTGCTAATAATACCACAAGACCTGCAATGATCGCAGGTATCGTGAACTCAGCGCTATCTGTCGCTCCACCGCTCAGCATGGGCATGACTACATAGAATGCCAGCTGGTTGGCAGCGAATGCCAAGCCTACTGAAGCAAGGCCGATGGCCAATAACCTAAGATAGGATATCAGGTTGCTCACGTAGAATGGCATGTGAGCAAGACCCATGGGCCCTTCTGGTCCCATTACCAGCATCACCATGGCGACTAAAATTACGATAGCACTTGCAATTACCAACATCATCTGACCTATGACAAGTCCAAGAACAAGCAACCCGAAGAATACTTGGACGAGCATCACAGGAAGTCTCTCGAAATAGGCATGCTTCTTCTCGCCGTAGGCCAGCTCCGTCTTGATGCCCAAGATAGAACCAACGCTGCAGTGAATAATGCCTATGATGACACTAGTACCGATCAGCAACAAAACCGCGTTACTTGCCAGCCGATCCATGGGGAAAATATCAATTCCCGGCCAAAATCCGATTCTTCCCAGCGAGCCAAAAACACCTTCACCGAAATAGAGACCTGCGACTTTTACAGCCTCGAGTTCATGCTCAGGCAATTGTCCCATGACCTTGCCCCACAAACCGAGCGGGCCAAAGATCTCGCCGAAGAATATGCCGAATATGATAGCCCACACGCTGGAAATCAGAACGACGTTGATCAACTGCTGCCAGCCAGGTGTTTTGAACTTCTTCTTCAGAAGCACCATGGTCAGAAGCGACATGACGCCATAGCCGATATCACCCAGAATCATGCCGAACATGATTGGGAAGAATATGAATATCAGCAATGACGGATCGAACTCCTTATACTCGGGAATGGCGAACATCCTTGTTATCAGTTCGTAAGGCTTGACCAAGCTGGGATTATCCATCTGGGTCGGTACGTCTTCGCCCTTCTCGACAAGTTCGTCTGTCTCTTTATCTGCAATCAACGAAACTTCAAGCCTGCCGCCGACAGCGCTCTCCAGCTCGCTCTTAAGCCTGCTGAACTGATCTGCTGGAACATACCCCTCTATAACGAAGGCGTTGGCCGTCTCAGCAAACCTGAGTGGTGCCTCTGTCTTCTGGGTCTGCATGGACAGATACTCGTCCGTTGCCAGCATCTGATCTTCATACTGCTTCTTCATGTCGGCAAGCTTCTTTTGGAGAGGCGCTTTCTCGCCTTCCAAGGATTTGATGCTGCCTTCAAGAGTAGCAATCGCCGAGTCTACATTGCCTTCCAGCTTGGGTACGGATGTTTCAGAAAACCCATGCTCGGAAAGGACTGAAGAAACTTCGCCGGCCTTTTCCGCAGGCACAAATACCGCTACAAAAGTTGCGTTCTTGGCGCTTCCGGAATATACCTCATTTACCGGAGATACCCTCGCTACATCGGCATCAACTGGTGTTGTTGCTGTGCCGACAAAGGTCGCCAGAGAATCATAACCATAGTAAGCTTCTAAAGGCAGCGGCAAAACAGCCAAAGGAGTCAGAGACTTGATCTGATCCTGTTTGGACTTTACTTCTGCGTCGATGGCAACGATGCGCTCGTATGTAGCAGTAACATCTGCACCGACGTTATTGAGAAGATTATCCAGCTCCGATAGAACCTGGCTCTCAGGATATGCCTTATCAGGAAACTTTTTATTTAGTTCAAGGTACCTGGTGACAGATCTGAGCTTAATGAGATTCTCGGAGTATTCTTTGGCTTTGCCGATGGGCTTGCCCATCTCAAACTGTGGTTGGCTGCCATTATAGTTAACAATGTGAAGCAAGCGCAACTCATGCAGCTTTTCTACAACTGGAGATATTACGTTCTTTGACCCGGCGACGACTACACGACTCATCTTCACGGGTCTAAGCATGCAACAACCCCATAAACTCCTTAATCAAATATTCAACTGCTTTGTCCAGCTTTGCGCTGGCGCTGCCGCTCATTGAGCTTACGTTCTTCTCACCGCTGTTAACGATCGATGCCTTCTTGGCTTTCACATCGCTATCAGCTTTGGCAACGCTCTTGTCATAGTAGTCCTGTGCATCAGTCTCGGCGGATTTGACGAGGTTTGCAGCTTCAGTAGTGGCAGCGGCTATCTTTTTCCCTTTCTCATCCAAGGCCCGCTGGACTACTGCCTTGGCTTCAGCCTCTGCCGATTTAATTTTCGATAAGATATCGTCTCTAGCCATCTGATCCCTCTACTTCTTCCCTCACTACACCTCTTCCATTTTTCAAACAGCGCTACATCACGTTTGGCTCGTGATAAACGTTCAGATCCATCCTCATCTACCAATATAAACTCTTCGGTTTTGATTTGAGTAGAGGGCTAAGTATGATCATTCTTCTTAATATCCCCAAAATTTCAAGGCTGTTTCCAGCTCTTTGTGGTCTTTTGCGTATTCTTTTAGGGGAATTTGCATTCGCCAGGCATCAGCCGCCTGCACCATGGCCCTTGCCCCGGCTGTGGTTCCGTCGGGATGACCGTGCACTCCTCCGCCCGCCTGGATGATGCAATCAATGCCGTAGCCGTCCAAATTTCCATGGACCTTGGCCGGATAGACCCCGCCCGAGGCCACCGGGAAGACTCTCTTGTAGCCGTGCCAATCCTCTCGCAGAGCATCGCGGGAGAGGTCGTTTTCCAGGGTCTCGCGCGCCATCTTGCCCATGTAGCTCCCTGTATGCAGGTTAGTGCCTCCCGTCATGCGCACCAGCTTGGAAATGACCAGCATGGCAATGCCGTGCCCTTTGTCTCTGGTAAAGGCTCCGTGCATGGTCCTGTGTACATGCACGGGCACCTTTAGATGCCGGGAGAGTTCCTCCAATGCGGAGAAGCCGACCGTCAGGACATCGATCATGACCATGTTGGCGCCATGATCGACCGCGGCTTCAGCCCGCTCCAGGATCTTATCGGCGCCGACGGTAACGTTCACCGCATAGAAGGCCTTCTTTCCAGTCTCAGTCTCTACTCTGTCCAAGGCGCTCATGACCGCTTCCAAACGGGGGATGAGTGGACAGAAGCTCTGATCGGTCAGGGTCTCGTCGTCTTTGACCAGATCCAGTCCGCCGCGAACGGCAGCCGCGGCGACGCGCGCGGTGCCGGCCGGGTCCAGGCCCACCTTGGGCTTGACGATGGTTCCAACCAAGGGACGGCCATAAACTCCCAGGATTTTTCGCGCATCTTCAATGCCAAAGCTTGGACCCCTGTGCGCCCGGAGCAAGCTCTCCGGGAAGATGATATCCAGCAGCCGTACCTTTTTTAGCTCGCCCAGACCGAAGAGATTTCCCGCCACCACAGAGAGGTACTGGGGGATATTTCCCGGCTCAAAGAGCTCCTCAGGAAAGCCTATCTCGACGTTGTCGCCCTCCGCCAGTATCACCCTGGCCGCGAGGGGATTGTCCGCTCCCCGCACCGCGGTCCAGGTGCCGGTGGACTGTTCTGCCGCGATAGCCTCCGCCGCCTTCTGGATGGGAAGGTCTGTCTCTACATGATATTTTGCTATAAGTTCCATAATGATGCTCCGGGATTTGCTTTATTCACCCAATCGAATGGTGAACAAGATAAGGAGATCCCATGCAGATATAAGAACTTCCACGGGGGAGAGGCCTCCTCGCAAAAACGGTAATATAGAACTTAGATCCAGGGAAATACCTAAAGACAAATTGAAATAAAATCAGATGGAATTTAAGATGACCAAGATCACTATCAGCTTAATTAAGGCCGATGTGGGCGGCTATCCCGGCCACTCCTCGGTCCATCCCGCATTGATCGAGACTGCAGAGGCGAAGCTTGCACAGGCTAAGAAGTCCGGCGCACTGATAGACTTTAGGGTGATGGCCTGCGGCGACGACCTGGAGCTTCTCATGAGCCACAAGAATGGCTGCGACAACGGCGAGGTGCATGCCCTGGCCTGGGAGACCTTCGAGGAGGCCACCGAGGTTGCCAAGAAGCTCAAGCTCTACGGAGCCGGGCAGGACCTACTGGCTGACGCCTTCTCCGGCAACATTCGCGGCATGGGACCGGGCGTGGCGGAGATGGAGATTGAGGAGCGCACCAGCGAGCCCGTCGTCGCCTTCATGATGGACAAGACCGAGCCCGGGGCCTTCAATCTGCCCATCTTCAAGATGTTCGCCGACCCCTTCAACACAGCCGGCCTGGTGATAGATCCGGCCTGCCATCACGGCTTCACCTTCGAGGTCTGGGATATCATGGAGCACAAGAAGGTCTTCATGGACTGCCCGGGCGAGATGTACGACCTTTTGGCGCTCATCGGCGCCAAGAGCCGCTATGTGATCAAGAGAGTCTTTTGCAAGCCCAACAGCAAGATCTCCGAGCAGGAGGCAGTGGCTGTGATAAGCACGGAGAAGCTCTTCCAGACAGCGGGAACATACGTCGGCAAGGATGACCCCGTGGCCCTGGTGCGCTGCCAGTCCGGCCTGCCCGCTTTGGGCGAGGTGCTTGAGCCCTTTGCTCTCGGGCACCTGGTAAGCGGATGGATGCGCGGCAGCCATAACGGTCCACTCATGCCCTGCTCCTTTGAGACCGCGCACCCCACAAGGTTTGACGGTCCGCCTCGCGTCATAGCCGCCGGCTTCCAGATGGCCTACGGAAACTTCGTGGGTCCCGTGGATCTCTTCAAAGATGTGGCCTTCGACCTGACCCGCAAGAGATGCCTGGAGATCACTGATTACATGAGGGCGCACGGCCCCTTCGAGCCAGCGCGTCTCCCCATGGAGGACATGGAGTACACCACGCTGCCCCATGTCATGAAGGTGCTGGAGAAAAGGTTCGTGAAAGCGGAGTAGCCGCTTCGCGAATCTTCATCATCTATTTATTTTTCGTCTGCATTGCCTTGATTGATGGGATGATAATAGCCGGTGGAAAAACACGAAAAGGGGTTTTAAGAATTTCAAAGTCCCTGTTGCCCCTTGAGAAGAGAAAGCTTGTTTACATATTTAATCTGAATGCAAAATAATTATTCACATGCGATTCTTGCAGGGAGTGGATCCTGAAATGATAGAGAGCCCGGCTGTAGAAGAGAATAAAGAAACAGAGGCCAAGCCGGTCCTTCGGCCCGCCGAGAAAGAAGCAGCCACGCCAGCCAAGCCCAGGACGCGCCGCCGCCTCAAGGTGGCCCATCCCGAGCGCTGCATCGGTTGCCTTAGCTGCATGTTCGCTTGCAGCCGCATGCGCACGGGCACTGTCTCCCTGCAAAACAGCGCCATCAAGGTGCAGACGCAGGGCGGCATTGAGGGCGATTTTCGCGTGGTGGTATGTCGCGGCTGCCAGGACCCACCCTGTGCCCGCGCTTGCCCTACGGGCGCCATGGAGAAGAGGCCCAACGGCAGTGTGGTCTTTCACAAGGACCGCTGCATCGGTTGCGGCAGCTGCGAGAAGGCCTGCTTGGTGGGCGCGGTAACCTTTGGTAAAGAGAAAAAGCCCATCAAATGCATTCACTGCGGAGCCTGCGTGGACTTCTGCCCGCATGGCGTTCTTATGCTGGAGGAGATCCCAACTTCAGGAGGATGAAATGCTACGAAAAGTTCTCTACATCGATCTTTCTAAAGAAGAATCATGGGTTGAAGAGCGGCAGGAGCTATTCGAGAGGTGGATGGGCGGGACCGGCGTAGGAATTCGGCTGCTGCAAGAGGAGTGCCCCGCGAACACCGATCCACTCTCTGCCGCTGCACCAATAATTTTCTCCATCGGTCCCCTCAACGGCATCTTTCCCGTGGCCACCAAGACCGTAGCCACCTTCAAATCGCCCCTCACGGGCGAGTTGGGCGAATCCTACGCAGGAGGCAGGCTCTCTCTGGCTTTGCGGTTTGCCGGGCATGAGGCAGTGGTCATACGCGGCCAGGCAGAGCAGCCTTCTTACATCTCCATAAATGACGGCGAGGTAAAGATCAAGGACGCCACATCGATCTGGGGCATCGACGCCCAGACCACGGGCGTGATCCTGCGCGATCGCGAGCCCGGTGTCGGTCGGCGCTCCATTATCCGCATCGGCCCGGCCGGGGAAGCCAAGGTGAGGTACGCGGGCGTGGTGGTGGACACCTACCGGCACTTTGGGCGGCTGGGTTTGGGTGCTGTCTTCGGCTCCAAGAGACTCAAGGCCCTGGTGATCTCGGGAACGGAGACTATCGATGTTCCGGATGCCAAGCGTTACAAAGAGGTCTACAATCGGCTCTACAAGACCGCGGTGCAGACGGATGTCATGGAGAAGTACCATGATATCGGCACATCTGTGAACATCAGCGCCCTGAATTGGCTCAAAGGTCTGCCTACCAATAACTTCCTTCTCTCCAGCTTCCCACAAGGCGAAAATATCAGCGGCGAGATGTTTGCAGAAAACCATCTTTTCCGCAGGCTCTCCTGCGCCGGATGCCCCATCGGCTGTGTGCATATCGCCGCTCTGAAGACGGCCTTTTCCACTCATCACGAATTCGAGGTAAAAAAGGTCTCCTACGACTACGAGCCCATCTATTCCCTGGGCTCGAACCTGGGCGTGGGCCAGGCTGAGGGAGTCCTGCAACTGATCGATGTCTGCGAGAGGCTGGGCCTGGATGTAATGTCGGCGGGAGTGGTCCTCTCCTGGGCCACTGAGGCTCTGGAAAAGGGACTCATCACCAGCAAAGAGACCCTGGATGTCCCGCTGCAGTGGAACGGCGTAGACGGCTACACTCGGGCCTTAGAGAATCTCGTCAAAGCGCCCAATGAATTTTATGGGGCTCTGGCTCGGGGAGTGGACTATGCCGCGAAAAAGTACTGCGGACTGGATTATGCCATGGCGTTAGGAGGAAACGAGGTCTCCGGATACCATACCGGTCCTGCCTCCATCGTGGGCCAGCTGGTGGGTGTGCGCCACTCTCATCTGGATAACGCAGGATACGCCGTGGACCAGAAGGCCGTCAAAAAGCCCATGGAGATAGAGATGATGGTCGATGAGCTCATCAAGGAGGACAATTCCCGCGGCGTCTTCAACTCTCTGGTGGGATGTCTGTTTGCCCGGGGCGTTTACACTGAGGAGAATATCATCGACTCTTTGGAAACGGTGGGCATCATCAAGACAAAGGATGATCTAATGGAGCTGGGCAAAAGGATCTTTGAGGAGAAGTACAAATTCAAGGTACAGGAGGGATTCGACCTCTCAAATGTGCGCGTGCCGCGCCGGTTTTACGAGACAGTCTCCGCCGCAGGATTGGTGACACCGGAAACGGTGGAGGAGATGCTCGGGCTTTACCGGAAGAAGAGAGGTTGGGGCTAACACAGCGAGGCCGAAATAAGCCAATTTTATGCCTTCGCGTGAAAACGGATCCGGTTAAATCTCACGCGAAGCCGCGAAGAACGTTTAGCTGTTCAAAATGACGCATTTATCCAATCACATTCATAGGCTCTAATTGGGCCTGACGGTACCCGGCTTACGTTGCCTCCTCTTCCTCAGACAGGGGTTTCGTTTTTTCCCTCTTTTTTGAGTTCTTCGTGGATTTCTTTGCCTCTGCCCCGGCCCTCTTCGGCTTTATCTTTATTTCTGGCGGGGCATTTTCCGGCAGCTCATTCCTGCGATCCCTGATCATGCCCCTTCTGGTCATCCTCTCCTTGATCATCCTCCGAACCTCGTCCCCCCCCACGGAGAAGACCTCGCCGATCAGCTCCATGGCCACATCCAGCTCCCGGCCCACCAGCGGGTCGCCGCAGGCAGAGCGGCCTGCCAGATCGCTTAGATGATCGAGGGGCTTATCCACCAGCTCCGAGGAATATTTGTCCGGCTCCTCCCGGTAGATCTTGAGCATGCCGAAGATGTAAGGATAAAGGGGTGTTTCTGGACTTATCCGGTAGAAGGTATTGGTCTTTTTCTTGGCCTCATCGCGGGGCGAGGGCAGAATTCGCCGCTCCATGCTGACAATCCCCAGGCGCTCCAGCTTGTCCAGCTTGTTTAAAAGGGTGGTCTGGTTCCAGAAGGGGCCGCCGCCGGTGGGTCCATTCTCCCGCCAGATCTGATTGAGCTGAACATAGCCTCCTTTTCGCTTCAGGTAAATCAATAGAGAGGCCAGAGGAGCTTGATCGCGCTGCAGGGCAGTGTAACGGATGAACTCATCCAACATGCACATAGGTAGGGCGAATAACTCCATATTCTTTTCGGCCCATTCGAACGATAATGTTTTGTATATTAATTTATTAAACAATTTTTGACATTTATATTATAATATATGTAATTAAGTTTATTCTGTTTAAGCGGAAATGGCTTATACTTGACAACGGTATTACGTCGCGCTAATTGATAACTGTGTTCGCATTTAAAACGGAATGCATTTGGACTAAAGTATGGGAGCTAAATCAAATGTCACCGAGGGCAAACAGATGTCTCAAATGGATGCTGCTCTCAATTATGGTACTTCTAGCAGAGATCTTTTTGCCCATTGTGCTTGCACAAGAGCCGAGTAATGTTATTAATTATCCTATTCAAAATTATTTATATTGGTCAAAGATTGGCGAAATTCCCTGGACAATCGATTATACAAGTGGTTATAATGATAAAATCTCTCTTAAATCAGGACCTATTGAATGTGTAGGTGCAAGCAGTCTTAAGATGAATAATATATCGGGACCTGCCATAATACGGTTTAAATGGAAGAATGATGCTGGGTCGGGAATAGGTCAATTGATATTCAGTGTGGATGAAAATAGAACCTTCGAATGTAATTCTCGCGATTGGACTGACTTCAGCTATCCATTGAATGCAGATAGATCTCATATCTTGGAGTGGACCTTTAGAAAGATCAAGTCGTATCCATTGTGGGGCGGAGCTGGCTGGATAGACAATATCGGTTTAGTTAGAATGGACCAGCAGGGAACCGGAGAATATGTGGATGTAGGGACAAGCCGACCCTTGGAACGTAGCGATAATAATGCATCGACTGTGGCTAACTTATTAGCGAACACGGGATTAGCTACTCCTGATTTGGGCCAGAGAAGTCTGAAATCCGTTGGGAATAACGGTTCGGGCATCGAGCTCAAACCAAATATAACTGTAGTTATTAAGGAGATAAAGTACACCCCACAAAATCCTTGCCCTATCGATGGCAAGATTTCTATAGAACCGATATCACCAAAAGAAAATGAGACATTATCTAATGAAAGCAAATTAAAATTTGAATATATGCTTAATAACAGCAGCAGGGTTGTAAACTGCACATTAATTATAGATGACCATGAATGGGCCTACTCTCATAAATTAAAAAATGATAGGAATGAACTGATATTAAATAAGAGGCCCATTGATGAAGGGTCTCATGAATGGATGGTAAAATGTTGCGAGTGTGGATCTTTGTGCAATTCCACCAGAAGCACATATTTTAGAATAGCTAAGAATAATAGCACAACATACGTAAATCAGTCGAATCGTGACGAATCCAGGTTTATTTTTCCGACAATTAGCCAAGCCATTAATAAAACTGACAATTTCGGAAGAATTATTATAGATCGTGGAGTTTATAACGAGCAGATTATAATTAACAAACCATTGACAATAATTGGTAGAAATAGGCCCTTATTAGATCCTAGGCCAAAAAGCATAGCGAGTACTAGCGTCATTTCAATATGTGGAAGTGACGTTGAGATACGTGGGTTGGCAATTAAGAACGGTTCTTATGGGATAGACATAGATGGACTAAAAAACAAGCTAACAAATATACGCATAATAGATAATGATATATCTCAATGTGGAGGCGCGATCCGATTTAGAACATGTAACAATAGTAATATAAGCAACAATCGTGTTTATAATCTTATGCAGTATATAAATACCGAACGAATATGCATAGATCTTGAAAATTGCAACAATTTTATAATAACACTAAATAAATTGAATGCCGAATTACGCCAGCCGAAAAATTCACAAAAGATAAATTATTGTATTAAAATGTATAATTGTGACAATAATACAATTATGCAAATTAAACAAAACGAATTTGAGTATGCAACCGTAGGGATCGGAGTAAAAGGACCAGAAAAATACAATATAACTGAGCTAGAAATGTATCATATAAACAACAATCATCCATTTAATAAAGTAGATAAAGCGACCGATGTGGCCCCATGAGCGCGAAATATATATTAATTTTTTCTGTCTTAATAATCATAAGCATGGTACGTATTGGATGCATGGGTGGAGTAGACCACAGCGGAGATAGATTATCTGAATTGAATTTAACGGTAATACCTGATAAAGAAATTGTAGGCCGCGACCAGTGCATTCAAATATATTTCAATATTATAAATATAGAGAAAGACGTAGATGCCCACGATTTTAATTTGGTTGCTTTGCTGTCTAAATCGCTTGCTGTACCGAGCCAGACAATAAGAATCGGCAATGAAAACGGTAAAATGGTAAATGAAAGCAATGAGGGAAAAATAAGTATTTATAGCAATTTTAATAACCACAACGAAGGCCGAGGTGATTCGGCAGAAATTGGTCCGGATAGAATAATGAAAATACACCTCACCTCATTGAATAAAAAAGAGAAAATATTAGTCAAATATATCACTAAGGTAGAAAATGAAACTTCTCAAGAACCTCAGGATATTTGCTTGATTAAAACTTTCCAATGGGATTATAAAAAAAATGACAAAAATAAATTGGTTGAATCTTTTAAAGTAACTAATAATAAACCAGTAATAACTGAATTCAACGTAAATGTAGAACCTGAGTGTAATATCACTTGCTCGAATGGGCCAAATGTGACCGTATTTAGATATTCAAAAATTAATTTTTCTAGTAAGTGCTATGACTCAGACAATGATCAGATCTACATAGAGTATTTTGATAAAAAAATTGGCTCTAATATTGAAAGTGGATCCGAAATAATTGACTTAGGAACTCACCAATTTCAAATAAAAGCATGTGATTTAATTGATAATAATTTTACAAATAATAGCAAATTTCTTGAAGTTGTAGATTTAGTTGAATACCACCGAAGCAGGGACTCATACATTTCGCTGGTACAAGCATTATTTGTAGCCATACTGATTTTAATATTCATACACGTACTTTCAAAAAAGCCTAGCATATGGGCGAATAAACAAAGACTAACAATACATATTATACCAATATTGATTATACCAATATTGATATTAACGCATTTAGGACTATATTATTATTATTTCTGCTCAGACAATCATTATAGAAGTCTCGTGTGGATAGAATCTTCAATGATGATTGTTTCGTTTTTATTATTTACAATATATATGCTGTGTAACGAAAATGATTGTCACCCCCTCAATTGGTGGAATTTTGGTAAGATAATAATAGGACTGTTTAGTGGTGTATTATCGTTTCATTATTTTTTGCCAAGCATTTTATCTCAAAGGATTTTAATCGCAGTTTTGCTTGCAATATTTTTAGATTTTTTGCGATTCATCCTCGTAAATAGACATACAATTAAAGATACCATATCCCCCTCAACAAAAGAATTAAAGTATGTGTTTAGCTGGGATAAAATTCCAGGAAAGGATGAGGGTAGACTCAAAGAATTTCTAACAAAGAAATTTGGTATTGATTGGGTAAAAAATGCAAAAATTGAAAGAATTGAAAATAGCAAGGCGATCAAAGTATCTACTGAAAATAATTTTCTTTCACTAAGACTTAACGATAAAAAAACTGAAGTTTTTTTAGAAATAGATAACGGTAGAACTAATAAATTTATAGCAAAGATGGTAAATGATGATCTAAACATATACGAATTAAATAGTACTATTAGCGTGATAGGTATGATCATCGCACAGGTGGCTGTGATCTCAGTAATCGTTTATATAATTATGCCGATTCCAACATTCAGACCTAAACTTGAAATTTTGGATTTAATAATCATTGAAATAATGGAAGTAGCATGGCTCATTTTTATTATAGTACTGGGATTATACCCCGACAAACTTGCAGAATTTATAAACTCAGCTATCTCGATAAAGGAGATATTGAAATCAATATTCAAGCAGCAACTATGATATTAGAGTGAATGTTGCTCGATCCTCATGCTCAAAGCATTTTTAACCCTCCTCGTTATTTGACTATATCCATGCAAGCGATCATTCTCGCCGCGGGCGAAGGAAGCCGCATGCGTCCCTTGACTGCAAAGATGCCAAAGGTCATGCTGCCCGTAGCCGGCAAGCCTCTGTTGGAGCATATCATCCTGCGGGCTCACGGTGCAGGTGCGGATCGTTTCGTGCTGGTGGTAGGATACGGGGCAAAAAGCGTTCGCTCATACTTTGGGGACGGAAGCCCCTTAGGTGTGAAGATCGACTACGTCGTGCAGGATAAGCAGCTTGGTACCGGTCACGCCCTGATGGCTGCCGCCAGCCAGGCGGAGGATCGCTTCCTGGTCCTAAACGGAGATGTGCTGCCAGATGAGGCGTCCCTGCGAGAGATGGCTCGCGACGGCGTTGCCGTCTCGGCCATAAAGGTCGATGATCCCAAAAGATATGGGGTTTTCACGGAGGAGAACGGTTACTTCAAATCCGTGGTCGAGAAGAGCGCCAATCCGCCCTCCAATTTGGCCAATGCCGGCATCTACCTCTTCGAGAGAAGCATCTTCGAGACGATGCGATCTATGCCACTATCAGAGCGAGGCGAGTACGAGCTGACCGATGGGCTCAACCGGCTCGCTTCCCAGGAGAGGATCAAAATCGTCACTCTCAAGAGCTGGCTGGAGATCGGCAGGCCCTGGGATATTCTGGCCGCCAATGAGGTTTTGCTTAAAGACCTTGCGCCCCAAATGAAGGGCGAGGTTGAGAGCGGCGCGACCATCAAGGGCAATGTAGCCGTGGGCCGGGGCACCATCGTGCGCTGTGGAGCCTACATCGTGGGCCCGGTAATAATAGGAGAGGACTGTGACATCGGACCCAACTGCTACATCCGGCCCACGACCTGCATCGGCGACAAAGTTCGGATAGGAAATGCGGTGGAGGTCAAAAACAGCGCCATCATGAGCGGCAGCAAGATCGGGCACCTCTCCTACCTGGGAGACAGCGTTATCGGAGAGAACTGCAACTTCGGGGCGGGAACCGTATGCTCCAATCTGCGCCATGACAAGGGGCCCATAAAATCGTTCGTCAAAGGCGAGCGGGTGGATAGCGGCAGGCGCAAACTGGGCGTGATCATGGGTGAAGGGGTGATGACCGGGATCAATACATCGATCTATCCCGGCACGGTCATTGAGCCCGGTTTTAGGGGGCTGCCGGCTGCCATTCACAGGGGCCTTGTCTCGTCCAAGAGAGACTGAATATAACAAACCTTTTCAAGGCAAAGGGTGAGCATAGTAATGGAAATGATGATGATGAGAGACTTTATTCCCATAGCCAAGCCAATCATTGGCGACGAAGAGATTAAAGCTGTAGGAGATGTGCTGAAGAGCGGCATGCTCGCCCAGGGCGAGAGTGTCAAGCAGTTTGAAGATGAATTCGCCGGCTATCTGGGCGTGAAAAATGCCATAGCCGTAAACAACGGCACCGTCGCCCTGGATCTGGCCATCAAGGCCCTGGGACTACAGAAGGGAGACGAAGTCATAACACCCGCCTTCACCTTCATTGCTACTGCCAACTGCGCCCTCTATCAGGGTCTACGCCCCGTCTTCGCGGATGTGGACGCGAGGACTTTCAATATCGATCCCGAGGATCTGCAAAAAAGAATAACTCCTCGCACCAGGGCCGTGATCGGCGTTCACCTCTACGGCCAGCCCTTCGACCTGTCGGCTGTGTCGGAGATCTGCCAGGATGGGAAGATCGCTCTGGTAGAAGACTGCGCTCAGGCCCACGGAGCAGGATTTCAAGGCAAGAAGGTAGGCTCATTTGCTACAGGCTGCTTCTCCTTCTATCCCACCAAGAACATGACCACGGGCGAGGGGGGCATGATCACCACCAACGATGATGCTTTGGCGGCCCGTCTGCGCCTGCTGAGAAGCCACGGTGACACTGGCAAGTACAACCACGCCACATTAGGCTACAACTACAGGATGATGAATTTGCAGGGGGCCCTTGGTCTCGTGCAACTCAAACGGCTGGAGGAGTTCACGGCCAAGAGGATTAAGAATGCCGCGTTTTTAAACGACAACATCAACATCAAGGGCATCAGCACCCCTTACCAGGCGAAAAACGTTCGGCACGTTTATCATCAATATGTGGTGCGGGTGGAGGACAGCTTTGCCTCTTCCCGGGAGAAACTGATGGAATATCTTCTGGCGAAGGGAATCGGCTCTGCCGTTCACTATCCCAAAGCGGTTTATGAGCAGCCCCTCTACCGGGAGCTGGGCTATACTAATGAGAGCTGCCCTGTATCCGAAGACGTCTCTCGCAGGGTGTTGAGCCTGCCTGTGCACCCCTCTCTTCGCGAAGAGGACCTGGCCTACATCTCTGAGACCATAAATTCCTTCGAGGCTTAAAGTATGGACGTAGGAGTCATCGGCGTGGGGGCCATGGGCCGAAATCATGTGCGGGTCTACTCGGAAATGAAAGGAGTAGGCAACGTTTATGTCTATGATCCCGTTACCGAAAACGCAGAGCGTTCTCGGGAGTTTGCTACAATATGCAAATCATTGCCAGAGCTACTGGGCCAGGTGGATGCAGTCAGCATCTGTGTGCCCACCCGCTACCACTTCGAGACGGCCAAAAAAGTAATCGATGCCGGCATAAACTGCCTGATTGAAAAGCCCATCACCTTGACCGTGGAGGAAGGAGTGCAGCTGGCAAAAATCATCGAGGGCAAAGAGCTTATCGTTGGTGTGGGCCACATCGAGAGGTTCAACCCCATCGTGGCGGAGATGACAAAGATCGCACAGCGGCCCGATTATGTATCCATCAAGAGACATAATCCCACCTCAAGCCGCATCACCGATGCTTCCGTGGTAGAGGACCTCATGATCCATGACATCGACATAGCTTTCAATGTGCTTTTCAAGGGCGAATGCGACTACAAGATATTCAGTGCCGGGAGCGCAAACGTCTGCGAGGCTTTGGCCGTTTTCCCCGGCTGTGTGGTCTCCATCTCCGCCAGCCGTCTATCCTCCAAGAAGTTTCGCACATTTTATGTCGAGTCCGAGGACTTTACGGCGGAAGGCGACTTCATGACCCAGGAGGTTTACATATACCGAAAGCCCGGCAAGTACGGCGTGGAAAATGAGCGGTATATGCAGGAGAACATCATCGAAAAGGTCCTGGTAAACAAGGTCGAGCCCTTAAAGGTAGAGCTGAAGACCTTTTTGGATTGTGTCCGGGCCGGCCGGCCTTTCCCTGTCACGCCAGAAGAGGCCCTGAAGAACCTGCAAATATGCGAGCAAATCAAGCAGGGATTACAGATCAAGACGCCTTAGGACGGAAGGAATGGAAAAAATGCAAGGAGAAAGCCATAGTTACTATGCCCATCCCACGGCCATAGTCGAAAGCCTGGTGATTGGCGAGGGCACAAAGATCTGGCATTTCGCCCACGTTCGCCAGGGCGCGAAGATCGGCAAGAACTGCAACATAGGAAAGAGCGTTTATATCGACATTGATGCCGAGATTGGCAGCAATGTGAAGATCCAGAACTTCGTTTCCGTTTATAAGGGCGTGATCATTGAGGACGATGTCTTTGTAGGCCCCTCTGCCACCTTCACCAACGATCTGTATCCGCGTGCATTTATCTGGAATGAAGAGCACATTTCTGCCACGCGCATCTGCCGGGGCGCAAGCATCGGGGCCAATGCCACACTGGTCTGCGGCATAACCGTAGGCGAGTATGCCATGATTGGCGCGGGAAGCGTAGTGGCGAAGGACGTGCCGCCTTTTGCTCTAATGCTGGGCAATCCCGGCCAGCAAAGGGGTTATGTCTGCTATTGCGGCCAGAAGCTGAAAGAGGATGCCGTGCAATGCAGCAATAAGTCGATTTATATATGCCCCGCCTGTGGAAAGAGTGTGGAGATCTATGTCTGAAGAATGTGCAAAGATCGCAGTTATCGGTCTAGGCAATGCCGGGCTGCCGTTAGCTGCAGTTGTAGCGGACAGTGGCATTATGGTCATAGGCGTGGATATCAATGAAGAGCGCTGTCGGCAGATAAACCGGGGGGAAAATCCCATACCCGAGGAAGCGGGCTTAGAAGAGCTAATAAAACAGCACGGCGGAAAAAGGCTCGTAGCCACATCGCATTTCGAGGACGCGAGAGGCTGCCGTACCTACATAGTGATCGTGCCCGTCTTTGTGGATGCCAGCAATAATCCCGACTTCTCAATTATGGAGAAAGCACTCCGTTCTCTGGGCAAGATCCTGAAGAAGGGAGATCTGGTCGTTTTGGAGACGACCTTTCCGCCGGGAACTACACAGGGCCTGGTACAAAACCGGCTATGCGAGTCAAGCGGCCTTTTACAGAACGAATTTTTCCTGGCCTATTCTCCAGAGAGGATAATGACCGGCGTTAGCCTCTCGCGACTCCGGGAATTTCCCAAAGTAATCGGCGGCAGGGACGAAGAGAGCGGGATATTAGCCTATCAGGTCTACAAAAAATTCATCTGCAACCTTCATCTGGTCTCTTCGGCCAAAGTGGCGGAGATGATCAAGGTCATGGAGGGCTGCTATCGCGATGTAAATATCGCTTTAGCCAATGAACTCTTCAAGATTTGCCAGGATCTGGGGATCGACTTTTTCGAGGCCAGAGACAACGCCAACCACCAGTTTTGCCACATCCATCTGCCCTCCACGGGGGTTGGCGGCCACTGCATTCCAGTATACCCCTGGTTTCTCATAAAGGAGATGGAAAAGAGAGAACATTTCAGCAATTGCCGTTTGCTCAGTGTCTCGCGAGAGGTCAACGACGAGATGATCCGCTACTGGGCGGAACGAATATTGCTGGAGTGCATGAAGATCAACAAGCCGCTTTTCAGCATTAAGATCTGCATCAAGGGCATAACTTTTCGTGCCGGTGTAAAAGAGTTCTATCACAGCAGAAACCTGGCCCTGGCCAGGCTCCTTATGGAAAAAGGGCTCGACGCTTACGTTTATGATCCACTGCTAAGCGAACACGATGTGCAGACAAAGGGCCTATGCTACATCGAGCCAGATAAGGCGGATCTGCTCTTCGACCCCTTCCTGCTGAAGTTCGAGTATCCATGAGGATACTTCTTCTCTCCAACCAGCCGGAGAGGACGACAAGGCTCTTGATGTTCAAAGCAACCCTGGAGAGCCAGGGCCAGGATGTCATCGTGCCCCAATTCAGCTCTAAAGGATGGCTGCAAATAGCCCGAGAGGCCAGGCAGGTCCTGCAAAAGGAGAGGCCGGATGCCGTACACCTCTTTAATGTGCCGGATATTATTTTTCATGGTCTCGGCAAGCTGAAGGGCTCCTGCTACAAAAAGCTCATTTACGACTATCGCTCCCCCTGGGGAGTAGAACTGCAGATGAGCTTTGGGCCGCTGGCCAGGCCGGCAGGCGAGTACTTTGAGCGAGAGCTGGCTAGAATCGCCGATGTGATCACAGCTGTCAACCGGCCTCTGGCGGAAAAGGTGAGGTCTTACGT
The DNA here is from genome assembly GCA_026394555.1 of Methanothrix sp. Taxonomy (GTDB): domain Archaea; phylum Halobacteriota; class Methanosarcinia; order Methanotrichales; family Methanotrichaceae; genus Methanothrix. Next base: position 125,489 of record JAPKXZ010000074.1, on the reverse strand, counting down.
CCCCCAGGAAAAGCCCCTCTTTATTGTGAACAATTACCCGGCGCATAGCTTCCTGGAAAAGAGCCGGGCTGCTGCCCGGTCTGATCTCGCCAATGAGAGGCCCATCGTCTTCATGGGAAGAATCAGCCGCCAGGAGGGCATAGGCAATCTGCTCCGTCTCATCGAGAAGATTCCAGAGCAGACCTTCTGGATCATAGGCGACGGGCCGTTCTCTCGCTGGTATCTCTGGAACCTTCCTAAAAACGCTCGATTCTTTGGCTGGCAACCACACGATAAGGTGGCCGGACTGATCAGTCAGGCCAGGATCTGCCTCATACCCCATAGCGAGAGCTTGCTCACGCCCTATGCCACGGACAAGAGCGTCTGGAAGCTAAATGAGTACCTGCTGCTGGGGAAAACTGTAGTGGCCTCCGGGGTGACCACGGAGGAGAAAAGGAAAAATCTGGTGGTTGTGAAGGCAGAACAGCTGGAAGAAGCGGTGCGGGAGAACCTTCGGCATGAGCCGGAAAAGCTCTTGGCGAAGGATTACAGGTTCTGGGAGAGGAACGACCAGATTATCAGAGAGGTTTACGAGAGCCTTTGAACATGAAGGGTGTGCTCTGCAAAAGAAAGGAGCCCTCACTCCACCGTCACGCACTTGGCCAGGTTTCTGGGCTTATCAATGGGTAGACCCAGCTTTTTTGCCGTATAATAGGAGAGAAGCTGCACGGCCACGGTGCAGAGCACGGCGGAGTAGATGGGCTGCGTCTGGGGCAGCTCAATCACGTGACTTGCCACCTTGGCGATGTCCGGATCTCCTTCTGTGGCCAGGGCTATCACTTCAGCGCCGCGGGCTCTGACCTCTTTGATATTGGACTGAATCTTTTTGCCGCAAGTGGCCAGCGCCACTACGGGCGTCTTTTCCGTAATCAATGCCAGCGGCCCGTGCTTGAGCTCACCTCCCGCGTAGCCCTCGGATGGGATGTAGGCGATCTCCTTCATCTTCAGCGCGCCTTCAAGAGAGATCGGATAGAGATAGTCCCTGCCGATGAAGAAGTAGCAGCTTGCGCCAGCATAACGCTCGGCGATCTTTCTGATCTCTTCCCTCTTCTCCAGAACCCTCTGCACCAGGCCGGGGAGTTTGGTCAGCTCAATAAGCATCTTTTTGGCCTGATCGGGCGTCAGATGGGCGCGAGCTCTGCCCAGACGTATGGCCAGCAGAATGATGGCCACCAGCTGAGTGGTGAAGGTCTTGGTGGCAGCCACGCCGATCTCCGGGCCGCAGCGAGTGTAGATGGTGCCGTCCACCAGTTCGGTCACCGTTGATCCCACGACGTTGGTTATGGCCAGGCTCCTTCCACCACAGGCCTTGGCTTTCTTCAGGGCCAGCAGAGTATCCGCCGTCTCTCCGGACTGAGTAATGCCCAAAAGGAGCGCCTTGGGCCGCATCTGAATATTCAAGAACTCGGATGCCACCTCTACATCCACCGGCAGACCGGCCACACGAGCAAACAGGTTCTTGGCCAGCATTCCGGCGTGGTAGGATGTGCCGCAGGCAATGATGGTCACCCTTTCCAGGCATTTTATCTCTTCCTCGCTCATGCCCAGTTTGAGTCGCACATCCCCGTCTATCTCCGAGATGCGTCCGGCAATGGTCTCGCGAATGGCTCGCGGCTGCTCATGAATCTCTTTGAGCATGAAATGCGTATAGCCGCCCTTCTCTGCGGCATCGGCATCCCAGGTGATGCGCTCGACCTGTGCCTGGCGGGGCTGACCCTCTCGATCCATTATCTCAACCCGGTCCGCAAAGATGCGGGCGATCTCGCCGTCCTTCATGCGAATGACGTCTTTGGTATAGGGAAGGAGCGCGGATACATCGGATGCCACATAGATGGCAGTTTTGCCTTTGCCCAGTACCAGAGGGCTGTCCTTTCTGGCACAGACCAAATAGGGCGAACTGGCCGCGAGCACGGCCACGGCATAGGAACCTTCCACATGCATTAAAGCCCTGCAAACGGCGGCGTAAAGATCGCCCTTAAAATAAAAGTGAATGAGATGAGCCAGGACCTCGCTGTCCGTCTCGGATGAAAACACATAGCCCATTTCAGTCAGCAGCTCTTTTAAATCCAGGTAATTTTCAATGATGCCGTTATGCACTATGGCAATTTCCCCGGAGGTGTGAGGATGCGCATTCCGGTCGCTGGGCCGCCCGTGCGTTGCCCAGCGGGTATGGCCGATGCCCATGCCCTCCCCCGGACAGCCTTTGGATTGGTAGACCTTTTCCAGATTTACTATTGTCCCAGCGGACTTTAAGACGACAATTGCTCCCTCCGACTTGATGGCTACACCCGCCGAATCATAACCTCGATACTCCAGCCTTTTCAAAGTATCAAAGAGAATCGGTCCTGCTTGCTTGTCGCCCACATAAGCCACAATTCCGCACATCAGCTGATCACCCTGCTCTCCCTCTCAATCCAGCCGCGAATTGAGGCTCCTGAGGCTATGCGCGCACCCGTGCCCACTACCGTTCCCGGACTGACCAGAACTCTGCTTCCTGCGGTCACATCATCGGCAAATATTGCCCCGAACTCTGCCCTCAAAAAGGCCTCCTCCACCTCTACGACACACGGCCCCGTCTCGATGACCAATTGGTCTCCCAAAGTGCAGCTTGCTCCGATAACCGAGTCGGAGATAATAGTCCCTGAACCGATCCTGGTATCATTCATGATTATGCTGTTTCTTATCTCAGAATGTGAGCCGATCCTGGCCGAGTTGCCTATGGAAGTGGACGGCAGGATGGTGGCACCAGGACCTATATCGCAGTCCTCGCCGATACAGATCGGGCCCACCAGATAAGATCCGGAGCGGATAATGCTGCCCTCGCCCACCCCCACCGGCCCCTTGATCCAGGCGCCTTCTTCCACCTCTCCCGAGATTATTGTATCCTTCATGCCCAAAGCCAGGCTGTTGGCATTGAGAAGATCCCAGGCGAATATGGCATCGGACCATATGCCTTTGCATATCTGGGGTACGATCTCTTTTCCGTCTCTGATCATCTGAGATATGGTCTCTGTCAGCTCGTAAGATCCCCTCTCCGATATGGGTGTATGGCGAAGATCTTCAAAGATGGCAGGACTGAATTTGTAGGCTCCCGTATTGAGAATTCCGGAACATGGCCTCCCTGGCTTCTCGATTATTGCCTTTACCCTCTCCTGTTCTACCATTAAGACCCCATAGTCTCCGGAATGCCGGCGAAGAGCAGCCAATATCACGTTCTCTCCACATGCTGAGATCAGCTCCTTAACCGCCCTGGCATCTATGAGATTATCTCCGTTGACCACCAGAAATTCCTCATTCACATAGCTTTCAGCTTTGCGCAGGGCATGGGCCGTCCCCAAAAGCTCATTTTGCTCGAGGTAAGTGATCTTTACGCCAAAATCAAGACCATCCTCGAAATAGTCCATGACCCTTTCTTTCTGATAGCCCACTACAATGTAGAGATCTCGAATGCCGTTAGCAGCCAGAGCCGAAATGACATGCTCCATGAAAGGGCGGTTTCCCACGGGAAGCATGACCTTGGATCTGGTCTGGGTAAGTGGCCTGCATCTACGGCCTTCTCCTGCCGCCAATATAACTCCCTTCAAATCTATCACAGCCCGGATATCTCGAACTGATGCATAACGCTCAGCCTGGCTTTAGATCTTTTCGGTCCGCAAGGTCAAAGGCCCAGGCTTTTATAGATGCAGAATGCAAGGACTCTTTCGCGAGGGCGACAGGATCATGAGAATACTGGTAATACCCACCACCGACTGGATCAGGCATCCTGTTCCCAATCGGCTCAACTTCATCTTCGATATTTTAGCAGAGAAGCACGATGTTTATGTGCTGCATTTCGGCCTGAAGAGGTTTTCCAAACTGCAGGCAAGGGAAACAAAATGCCGGCTGGTGGAAGCGAGCTGGATAAATGTCGAGGACCCTTCCCTCTATTACCTCCTGAATTTTCCATACCACCTGTGGAAGATCTGGAGCATTGTGAAGAAGCTGGACATAGACGTCATCCTCTCCACCAATATTTTGCCATCCTTTGCCGCAAACTTTGCGCCTTCGCCGGTCGTATTCGACTATCTGGATCACCTGGAGGAGTCGGCATCGATTTATTATCCCGGATCTGCCTTAGGTGAGGTCGTCAAGCAGGTGGTAAGCCTCATCACCAAATACAATCTTCGCACGGCCCACTCCGTAATTACAGTTACCCGTGAGCTTTCAAAATTTCTGGGGGAGCTGGGTGTAAAAGACGTAACTGTGGTTCCCAATGGCGTGGATACAAAGCTTCTTTTGCCGCTTTCCATGCAGGAAGCCAAGAAATCTCTGGGCCTGAAGGGGGTGGTTCTAGGCTACGTGGGCTCGCTAGAGCACTGGGTGGATCTGGAGACCGTGGTGTCGGCCTTGCCGCACATCGATGCCACGTTGCTGGTTGTGGGGCCGGGACTTTTTACCGATTATGGGGACGGTATAAAGAAGATGGCGAATGGCTTAGGAGTTCTCGATAGGATTGTCTTCACGGGCGCTGTGTTGTACGCCGATCTCTCCCGCTACATTTCTGCTATGGACATTGGCCTTAATCCCCTGAAGATGATGAAGAAGAACGAGTACGCGGCCGGAGGGAAGGTCTTCAATTATCTGGCCTGCGGCCGACCGGTGCTTTCCAGCCGCATGATCTCTCTGGAGAGGCTGCTCGGCGACGAGATATACTACTACGATGATGTGGAGAGCTTCATATCGCAGGTAAAGAACGTCTTGGCAGCAGGAAACGACGAGAAGAGACATCGCTCCTCGGCTATGAAGTACGACTGGAGAGAGATCGCAAAGAGTTATGAAAAAGTCCTAAGGAATGCGAGGCGATCTTAATCTGCGGCATTAACGGATTTACTTGGAAGGACCCCGATCTGATCGAGAAAATGAACCTGGCCCTGCAGCACCGCGGGCCGGACGATCAGAGCACCTACGTCGATGATAGAATATCTTTGGGCCACCGCAGGCTAGCGATCATTGACCTCTCTCCTGCTGGACGGCAGCCCAAGTGCAATGAGGATGCAAGCATCTGGATTGTCTTCAATGGAGAGATTTATAACTTTCAAGAAATACGAGCAACGCTGGAGAAGAGCGGCCATAAGTTCTCGTCAAATACAGATACCGAGGTCATAATTCACGCTTATGAGGAGTGGGGGACCGATTGCGTGGAGAGGTTCAACGGCATGTGGGCCTTTGCCATTTACGATAAGAATAAAGGAACAATCTTCTTCTCTCGTGATCGGTTCGGTGTAAAACCGCTCTATTTCTGCCAAGATAAAAACGGCCTGATCTTTTCCTCCGAGATCAAGGGCATTTTGCAGCACTCCATTAGACGGATGCCCAGCGACAAAGCAGTCTATGATTTTCTGGTTTTGGGCTTTGTGGATCACACCAAAGAGACATTCTTCATGGGCATAAGCCGTCTCATGCCGGGAGAGAGCATGATCTATGATCTCTCCCGGGGCACGATGAACATATTCCGGTGGTATGACCTGGCCGACAGGCTGTCGGATGAAGGTAATATAACGGAAGAGGATGCGGCAAAAAGAATAAGAGAGCTCTTTATGGACAGCGTGCGCTACCGTCTTATATCTGATGTGCCAGTCGGCTCCTGCCTTAGCGGCGGCATAGACTCCTCTTCTATTGTTCATGCCATGAGAAAAAACAGCGAGACCTGTGTGATAAAGACCTTCTCCATGGTCTTTCCCGGCAAAAAGCTGGATGAATCCTCGTTTATAGATGAGGTGGTGGCAGCCGCAAAAGTCGAAGCGCACAAGGTAAGCCCCTCCTCAGATGATCTCCAGAAGGATCTGTTTGATTTGATCTGGACGCAAGAGGAACCCTTTGGGTCCCTGAGCATCTACGGGCAGTATAAAGTAATGCAGCTGGCCAATAAAGCCGGCATGAAGGTGCTGCTGGATGGCCAGGGCAGCGATGAGATTTTTGCAGGCTATTTTATATATTACAAATATTACCTTTTTGAGTCTCTGCTCCATCTTCGAATGGGGGAAACCATGGAGACCGCAAAGAGGATGAAAAGCAAGCTCCAGGACATGGTGCTTTTTCCAGCCATGACAATACTCAGCACTCTGGGGCTTTCAGAGGGCATCCTTCAGAACCTGTGGCTTTCTCGCAGGAAGTACCTGAAAGGATTCAATGGTGTTGCCCTTGCCAATCCCCTGACCGATCGGGGCTTTGATTTGAACCGGGCACTACATAGCGATCTGACCCGCTACAGCATACCGCAGCTCCTCAGATACGAGGACAAGAACTCCATGCGCTGGTCTATCGAGTCCAGAGTTCCGTTTCTCGATTACCGGCTGGTGGAACTGGCATTGTCACTTCCCTCCGGCTTAAAGATTCGAAAGGGAACGACTAAATACATCCTGAGAAAAGCAATGAAGGGACTTGTCTCCGACCGGATATTGGAGCGAAAAGACAAGATCGGATTTGCCACTCCCGACGAATCCTGGATGAGATCTCCTGATTTTATAGCATTTATGGCAAGCCTGATCAATTCAGATGATTTCCGAAATAGAAAGTACTGGAAGCCTGATGAGGTAGGGCGGCTATTTGCGGAACACACGAGCGGCAAGAAAAATCATGAGGAAGCTCTGTGGAGAATCATTGCCATTGAGCTGTGGCTGAGAATTTTCATAGATCCGCCAAAGCATGGGGTGATGTACTACGAAAGAGCTTAGAGACTGCAACCTTCTGGTCGTATCCGACAGATACCCGCACGCTAAAGATCAGATAAGCTCGTCCTTCGTAAAAAACCAGATTGAATGCCTGAAAGATTATGTGAAAAAAGTATACGTCATATCTCTCGCGCCTTTTGTGCCAAAGTTCCTGTCGCACTTTGACTTTATGGATAGCAAAGGACGGTGGGATGGATATGCAGAGGACTACAAATATGATAATGTAGAAGTATATTTTGCCAGGCCTTGGGCACTGCCTCTTGAGTTTTCCAGGAAGCGAAGGGGGGATGAAGGACTGAGAAGTGCGAAAAAAGTGATTAAAAAAAATGGATTAGATTTCGATTTGATTCATGCTCATTTTACCTTTCCATCTGGATATGTTGGTGCAAAACTTAAAAAGTCCTTGGGAAAGAGACTGATCTTGACAGTTCATGAAGATCGGAACTGGTTTATTAATGAAATAGCATCAGGCGACAAAAATCTCCTTTACGCCTGGCGAAATGCTGACAGGATAATCAGAGTCAACAGGGCTGATTTAGATGAGTTTAAGAAGATAAATATAGACCTGTCAAAGCTGGTTTATCTTCCCAACGGCTTTTCTGCAGAGAAATTCAAACCCATGGATAAGAGAGCGGCAAGGGAGATACTAAACCTGCCTCAAGATAAGCGGATTCTCCTAAACCTGGCCGCCCTGGAAAGTTATAAGGGACAAGAATATTTAATTCGGGCAATGAAAATTGTTGATGCATGCAGAAAGAATATCTGTCTTTATATAGTAGGAAAAGGCTCGCGAAGAGATCATCTTAAATCGCTAATCAATGAATGCGATCTGCAGAATAGCGTTATCTTAGCAGGGGGCAATAAGCCCATTGAAGAGATAGTACTTTGGATGTGCAGTTGTGATCTCTTTGTCCTTCCCAGCTTAAGCGAAGGCAATCCTACTGTAATGTTCGAAGCTCTAGGCTGCGGAAAGCCATTTATCGGCACGAGGGTGGGGGGCATTCCCGAGATAATAGTTGATGAGAATCTAGGCATTCTCGTGGAGCCAACGGACGTAAATGGACTTGCAGAGGCAGTGATAAGGGCGCTAGATCGTGATTGGAATACTGATGCAATTTTGAATTATGCAGATCAGTTTATGTGGAATAAGATTGCGAAAAGGATTGCAATTTTGTATCAGGATGAATTGGGCAAGCAATAAAAGAATAATATACATACGATATTCATTGATTTGTGAGTTGAATACCAAAATGTCAGGAAACCTAAAAAACAATCAATCTCTATTGGAAAGTCATTACGCTGCAGAACTGAGAAGAGCCCTGCAAGATAGAGGTCTTCAAGAGCTACTTCAAGGAGAGATCGGCCCATTTACTATAAGATATTTGTTCATAAATGAATATGTCGGCTATGTAACTTTAAAGAAATCAAATGCCGCATATAGGCCGGCAATCGAGACCGTCAAACGTTTAAGATTCAACAAGATATTTGCCCTGATCAGAGGAATTGCACGGAAAAAAAGCAATGCAAGAACGGATTTCCTTTTTATATCTAGGGATCGACAGGTGAAAGCAAAGATCAAGTCGGGATATTTGACAGGGGATTACATATTCTATAGCGTGATCGATGAATTGGCTCGAAGATGTCCTGAATGTAAACACCATCTGTATATCATCGACGATAGCTACGATAAATACCATTATGCAACTTTGATGGACATAGCTGGATCGATATATACCGCTACAAAGATCTATTTTAAATGGGTTTTTTATAATAAAGAATTTTTGAAAAGACTGAATTATTTAGACTGCAACCATGTAACATCGACGGCATCCAATTTTTTTCGACCCAGAATGCTCTTGCGAATTGCATTAATGGGATACAGTATGGCGAGAATGTTTTCCCAGAAAAAACCCAAGGTGATTGTATCAAATGATGATTGCATGTACACCCGGCCGCTGAACAGCAATGCCAAAATGGTCGTCCTTCAATCGGCGAGGATGGCCAACTATTTAGAGGAATGCAAGGAATTAATCTTTCAAGAGCATGGCCTGAGGCCGGAATTCTTTTTATCCTCGGGTCGGAATTTCGCAAAACTCAAAGAGAGACACAATGAAGCGGAAAATGTATTGATTACGGGTCTTCCTCGATACGATGTGCTCAGCAACGCCTCTGAGATATATTCCCGAACTGAATTTTTTAATGAGCATAAAATTGATCCTAGTAGTAAGATCGTTCTTTGGACGACTCAGTGCCATGTAGTGAGTGAGGAAGAGAATACCGCAAACTTCCAAGCAGTGTTCGGAGCCATAAAGGATCTACGGGGCATCACCCTGATCATAAAACAACATCCTGCCGAGGGAAAAATTTTCACAGAGAAGATGAGAAGATATATCGAGGATTATCAAATAAATTGCCTGATTGCTCCCAGGGATGCGGATACTTATGAGTTGCTTTTCATCAGCAATCTGGTTGTCGCCAAAGCTTCTACAACGGTTATGGAAGCAGTGGCTCTCAATAAGCCGGTAATAATCTTAAACCTCAGCGGGGAACCTGATACGGTGGAATACGTTCAAGAAGGTGTAGCCTTGGGAATATATGCAAAGGCTGACCTTAAAGAAGGCATTAAAGGGCTGCTTTCCGATGATTCCGAACTCGCATCTAACAGGACTGGATATGTTGAGAACTATCTTTATAAAATGGATGGATTGGCAACAGACAGAGTGGTAAGCCTTCTAATCAAATTGGCAAATGTTTAGGAGAAAGGAATAATAATAATCTCAAGTCTTCATCTTTGCCACAATAATGAAGTCTTGGGCAAGTATCCCCTTAAATGACAGCTTATCGATAACCGAGGTGCCTAGATATTTAATGAATCTCTTTGTATATCCTGTCCAATATATTGTTTCCACTCTGAGGTCATGAAAATCTAATAACTGAGATAACGTAACAGGATCAAACCAGCAGGTATGATCAGCATGGTTGCGCACATATCCTCTTAATACTATATCTATAATACGACCATATCTATAGGGATTAGGTGTCACAAGGATTAAACGGCTCTCTTGTCCCATATGCAACCTGGCACTTTTCAAAAATAGTCCTGGATTAGATAGGTGCTCAATCAAATCGCCCGAAAAAACAACATCAAATGTCTCATTCAAATTGAAATTTTCTGCATTTCCAACAACTATATCATATCCTAGACCATTCAACCGTTCCACCTCATTTTTATTGAGATCTAGGCCTTTTGCAGATTTCGCGTGCCTTTTAATATACCCATGGACCCAGAGTTCATTGGAATATGCATCAGGATCACCACCTGTGCAACCAATATCCAGGATATTTTTTCCCGAGACAAATTTCCTAATTATTGCGTATTTATCACCCACACGTATCTTAAAATGAAACTTGCCGGGACGTTTGCCGCAATGAAACGCTTTATCAATTTCTTCAATAATCATAATATCCCCAATTTCATGTGTCTCGCCTGCTTATCATATCAAAAGTCAGAGGTGTGCCCTTCCTCAAATCATACGCAACGTGCCTACCAAGCACGTCCTTCAAATGTCTTGGGTGAAGGCCGTAGCCGGGACGTATGGACCGAACGTTTTCGTGTGTTAAAATCTCTCCCTCTTTGACATCCTTTACAATAAAGAGGGACTTCCTGAAGACCTTGCTCTTGGCCTCCTCTGCGCTAACGCCGTAGTGCACCTTCCCCAAGGACTTCTCAGCGATGCGTATGGCCTTGACCATTGACTTAAATTCATGCGGCTCAAGGGAAAAGGCACTGTCCGGTCCGGATTTTGACCGAGAAAGAGTAAAATGCTTCTCGATTATGCATGCACCCATACAGACCGCGGCCACTGGCACCTCTATGCCCAGTGTGTGGTCCGACAGGCCCACAGGAACGCCGAATGCCTCCGCGAGGTGGGGAATGGTGCATAGGTTCATCTCCTCGGCAGTGGCAGGATAGGCACTGGTGCATTTGAGAAGTGCGATCTGCTTGGCACCGGCACCGCGCGCCGCCTGCACCGCCTCTTCAATCTCTCCTAAGGTGGCCATGCCTGTGGAAATGATCAAAGGCTTGCCGGTGGCCGCCATCTTCTCAATGAGTGGTATGTCTACGATCTCAAACGAAGCTATCTTATGCACGGGAACAGATAGCTCTTCCAAGAAATCCACGGCTGACGGATCGAAGGCTGTGGAGAATATATCCATCTCCAGCGATCTTGCCTCTTCAAATAATCCGGCATGCCATTCCCAGGGGGTATAAGCCTCGCCATAGAGGTCGTAAAGGAACCTGCCCTCCCACAAAGTGCCCGTGCCAATGCGGAAAATCTCGCTCTTGCAGTCGATAGTTATGGTGTCGGGAGTGTAGGTCTGCAGCTTAACAGCATCTGCACCGGCGTTCTTGGCGGCATGAATTAATTTTACGGCCTCATCGTAGCTCTGGTTATGATTAGCCGATATCTCGGCAATAATGTAAACCGGCAAGCCAGGTCCAATTTGTGTCCCATCGATCTCGATTAAACCGCTCATAATATCATCTTATCAATGATTAAAATTATATTAGCTTATCCAGTAAATACGCCACCATTAATGTTAATGCACTGGCCAGTGATATAATCTCCATCCGTTGCTAAAAAACGAACCAACTTTGCGATCTCCTCTGGCCTGGCAAAACGTCGAAGGGGAATACGTTGCTTTATCTTATCCAAAACATCTGCAGGTACAGCTTTGAGCATGTCAGTCTCTACATATCCTGGACAAATTGCATTTACAGTAATGCCGTATCTAGCCACCTCTAAGGCACATGACTTCGAAAAACCAATTACGCCCGCCTTAGATGCCGAATAATTCGACTGACCGACTGCCCCGGTTTGACCTATAACTGATGAAATATTAATAATACAACCTCGCCCTAATGGGATCATATGAGGAAGTACTTCTTTCGTCACATTAAATACGCCCGTCAGATTCACAGATAGAACTGAATCCCAATCACTGTAAGATAGGTTCTTGATGGTCTTATCCAATGTGATGCCAGCATTGTTGACCAGAATATCTATCTTTCCAAACTCCTCAACCGTTCTTGCAACCATCAGTTTTACCTGTGATCTATCAGCCACATCCGCCTTTATAGCAAGCACGTTCCGGCCATTATTGTGCATCTCTTGAGATAATCCAGCAGCTTCATCATCGCTATCAATATAATTGAGAATTATTGATATTCCATAGGACGCAAGCTCAACTGCAATAGCTTTGCCAATTCCGCGCGAGCTGCCTGTAATCAGAGCCGTAAGCTCTCTATTAGTTTTCACGGTAGGACACCCTTCTGCTTTAGGCGAACGCATATGCTATCTTTAATTGCCGCCCACTCTACTGCTAGAATCGCGAGGACATGGACATCATGTGCCTCATCAATTTTCCAAATGTGTTGCCTAAAGTATCCTTCTTCTTTAAAACCAAATGATTTATGCATATCTACTACATTCTTATTTATATCAAGTACCTCACAACATAGTTTATTAAGCTTGAGATCCTCAAATGAGTAATTTAATATAAAATATTCCAGGTAGCTGCCAATGCCTTTTCCTCTTGCACTCTCTTCCGCAAGGTAGAATGCCCAAGATGCGCGCTTGTTCACATGATCTATATTAGAAAGCCCAATTACACCAACATCAGTTCCATCGCTTACTATAATCCAGTATCTCATCGAGGGATCTGCATGGATACGATTGAACCAGCGCTGATGTTCTTCGAGAGATATATAGTGATCAGTATACATATATTTAGCTACGGCGGGGTTATTCCTCCAAGTCCTTATTTTTTCGATATCATCTAGAGATACATCACGAACGTTAATCATGCAAATCCTCCACTTCCTTAAATATAGCTGACAAGACACGCATACAACCATCACCATCAACTAAGTCTTTGCAGCGATGTGCATATGAAGATCTGAGTGACTTGCTCAGCAAGAGTTTATTGAGCTCCTCCGATAAATTATGTTCTTGAACCAATTTGAAGCATCCCGTCCTATCCAGCTCGGATGCTGCTTTATACTGATTATCTGCAACAATCATTATCAGGCTCGGCAAGCCCATAAAAGCCAGCTCCCATACCGTACTGCCCGCTGCAGAAACGGCAATATCGGCCCATGTCATCAATTCCGGCATATTGGTCACATTTCGGTCGATCCGGATCCAATGTCGACTTTCTGCAAAGGACTGGAGTTGTGAATAACGGTAGTTGCTGCCCCCTGCAACTATTCTGATTTGAACATCCGTTATGTTTAATTGTTCTAAAGCCTGGATTGTCTTGCAAGTTGCATTGGTTGGATCGCTTCCCCCAAAAGTAACCAGAATATTCCTGACAGCATTAGGTACGTCTCGGATCCAATTTCGAAAATCTCGGAACTCACGACGCAGAAGAACATATTTTGTGCCAAGAAGAAGCTTTGTGTAATTCTCTCTATGGTAGTAAAGCTTTTTATCGGCATGGATATTTTGGTTCAGTACGATGTCTGCATAATAATGATCCGCATGCCCATTATCATCTATAAAAAGAAATCGCACTCCTAAGCTCTTCATAAGCTTTTGATAGAGTGATCCAAAATGATAACCATCAACTATCACAAAACAAGCATTTTTCCTGGCAGAAATATCTGCGGTCTGGTAAGCATCTGCTACACTACCCGGATCAGCATCTAAAGAGATAACCTCAAAACCTTCTGATTTCAACCTAGACTCAATTGACTCTGTCTTCGCAGACATGGCAAATATAGGATTGCCGCCTACATCCTTCCACGCTTGGGCCAGGGCCAGGCAGCGCATAACATGGCCGGTTCCCATCTCCTGGCTGGCATCTGCCCGAATAAGCAGTGTTGGGACCATTTCTCAGCACTCCTCCAGAGACTTCTGACGTATGTGACGGTTTACCTCTGCCAAATTTGGCTCCTTTCTGAAAAGCTCCAGCACATCTCTCCAGGAGAAAAGGTCATCTCTATTGATCTTTGCATAGACGGCTCGAATAAGGGCCAGATCCTCTCTGGTATCAACCGTCCAGCGATAACGACTCTCGTCCTCATCCCCGCTTACCGAGAGTATTCTGAACTGCTCTGGATGCTGATAGATGTAAGGAGTAACGTGCACGTGCTGGAAATCCGCGGAGGCTTCACACCATGCTTTTTTTAGGGCATCAAAGGTGAAGACCTCCACATCCAGGCCGCGAGGATATGTACTCTCAATGGTATTACTGGCATAGTCCGGGCCGTTATCCAAAAAATCCTGCACGACACGATCGATAATTTCCGCATCGATGAGCGGGCAGTCCGAAGTTATGCGCACGATAGAATCCGCAGAAAAAGTCTTGGCCGCCTGATAGTAGCGATCAAGAACGTCATCTTCCGAGCCACGAAAACAAGAGATGCCCAAAGAATCGCACTCAGAGACTATGGCATCATCGGCTTTTTTCTCGGTAGTTGCCACAACCAGCTTGTCAATTAAGGCAGAGCGCAAAGCTCGCCGGACAACTCTGGCCAGCATGGTCCTGCCATGAATATCCTTTAGCGCTTTGCCCGGCAGGCGAGAGCTCCCCATGCGAGCCTGAACTATGGCTACGATTTTCATATCAGTAATTCTTTTTTCAAGAGAAACATTGTATCTACATTATCATTTCCTAAATATTTGATGCGCTCTTCTTTTACAAGGGTCAGATCATCAAACAGCTCGAGATACTTTTCCGCAAAATCTGCCTTCCAAAGAAGATCGCTATTGCCTCGATAAGGGATCTCTTTGGTCTCATCTGAATAGTACTCAAAGCCAAAGATGTATTTCTTTGTGCACCTATGAATCTCCTCAAGAACATCCGGCAATTTTTTGGGCGAGATATGGATGAGTACGCCGGAAGTGAAGACCATATCAAAAAAGCTATCTTTGAAGGGTATATCGGATGCTTCCCCCTGAATGATGTTAATATTTTTGCTTTTTGATTTGGCGATCTCGACGGCATAACTTTGCAACTCGATGCCATAAAGGCAATCAAAGCCCATTCTTTGCAGGCAGAGGAGCTGATTACCGACATTTGAGCCTACCTCTAAAATCCTAATTGAGCGATCCAGATTATCCAGAAATCTCCGATTCAGTTCTGTCCTGGTTAATCCGTAATTCCTGGTGTAAAGCTCCTCCATCTCCTCGATGGATTGGGGATTTCGTTCTGTGTACTCACGACCAAAGGCTCCACTCCATTTTGAAGCCTGCTCGGTTAGATTATGCATAATGCCCAAACACCTTCTCTGTCGCATCGATTACGTTTTCTGCATCCTGATCAGTCATGCCATGGAACATGGGCAAGGATATAAGGGTCTCATAAGCGGCCTGTGCAACCGGATACTCGTTGCCATGATAGCCAAAGCGTTTCTGGTAAAAGGGATGAGTGTGGACTGGGATATAGTGGACGTTTACGCCTATGTTCTCCGCTCGCAGAGCAGCAAAGATCTCTGTCCGTCCGGCACGAAAAGATGATTGATCGAACCGGATCGGATACAAATGCCAGGCTGGCAAAGCCTCTTTTTTTACCGTCGGCAATATAATCCCGTGGATGTCTTTTAATGCAGCATTATAGCACGCTGCTATCTCTCGCCTGCGAGAAAGGTTCTGATCCAACTTCTTTAGCTGCGACTGCCCGAGTGCGCAACCGATATCTGTGAGACGATAATTGTATCCCAGATCCACCATTTCATAATACCACTGCCCTTTTGCCTGGCGCTGCCGGGCATCGCCCTCTATCCCGTGATTGCGAAAAAGCCGCAGTCTTGCTGCCATATCAGCATCGTCAGTGGTAACCATGCCGCCTTCCCCTGTGGTGATGTGTTTGACAGGATGAAAGCTGAAGACGGTCATATCACAAATCCCGCCCACCTGTTTTCCTTTGTATCCGGCACCAAGGGCGTGGCAGGCATCCTCGATTACTATGAGGTTCCTCTCCTCGGCCAGCTCCCTAATCGGATCGAGATCTGCCGGATGGCCGGCATAATCCACAGGTATGATGGCCTTTGTTTTTTCCGTTATGCGGCTTGCCACGTCTTCAGGATTAATGTTTAGAGTATCGGCAGTAACATCGGCAAATACAGGTGTTGCACCCTGGTAGAGAATGCAATTAGCAGTAGCGCAAAAAGTCATGGGCGTGGTGATGGCCTCGTCACCCGGCTGCAGGCCAGCAGCATAGGCCGCACCGTGCAGGGCGGCAGTGCCGGAGCTGAAGGCAACCGCGTGCTTTGCGTCCACGCGACCTGTAAAGGCTTCCTCAAATTCGACGACCTTGGGGCCAGTAGTGATCCAGTCGGATTGAAGGACTCGAACTACTGCTTGGATGTCCTCTTCATCGATGCTCTGATGTCCATAGGGAAGAAAAGTCCGGCGCACCGGCCTTCCGCCCTCTATCGCCAGCTTTTCTTCACTCCTCGCCCTCGCCAAGCCGTCTCAACTCCTCCACGGATAACCACTCTTCGTTGCTGTCACTGGAATAGCTTGAGCCTTCTTCCATCCTCGTGGAGCCCGCCCAGTTTTCCACTTTCCACCAGGGATGAGTGGGCATGATCACATACTTATCATCCAGCACAACGGCATGTCTAGCCTCATCTTCAGAGACAAGAACCTCATGCAGCTTCTCTCCGCCCCTAATACCGATGTAGTTTACGGCGCACCCGGGTGCCATCGCTTGCGTCAGATCCATGATCTTGGAGCTGGGAATCTTGGGCACGAATATCTCACCGCCATGCATATCTTCTGTGCACTGCATCACAAACCTAACGCCCCGATTGAGGGTGATCCAAAACCTGGTCATGCGAGGATCCGTAACCGTAACTGTTCCACACTCACGTTGTTTCTTGAAGAGGGGCATGACGCTGCCACGGCTGCCAACAACATTTCCATAGCGGCATACGGAAAATTTGGGGCCTTCAACGCCGGAATAGGCATTGGCCTGGACGAACATCTTCTCGGCACATAGCTTAGTCGCACCATAAAGATTGATGGGGTTGACGGCTTTATCCGTGCTAATGGCCATGACCGTTTTCACACCGCGATCAATAGCCGCATCTATCACATTCTTAGCACCGATGATATTGGTCTGAATAGCTTCAAATGGATTATATTCGCAAGCAGGAACCTGCTTAAGAGCAGCGGCATGTATAACCACATCAACTTTATTGAAGGCTCTGTAAAGGCGCTCTTTATCTCTTACATCGCCAATGAAGTAACGCACCGGGGAGTTTCCCGTGTCGGGAAATATCTGGCGCATCTCATGCTGTTTGAGTTCGCCTCTGCTAAAGATTACCAGCCGTCTAGGGCTGTATTCGCGAAGCATTATCTCTGTGAACTTCCTGCCGAAAGAGCCCGTTCCACCCGTGACCAGGATATTAAGATCGTCGAACATTGAATTCCCTTTTGGATTATTGCCGCACCGGATGTAATAAATGGATCTATACGCGACCAGGATTTAAAGGCTTCTCGACTTGCCGGTTTAATTCCGCTCGTCCTCAAGCCATTTACTTATTATATCGCAGAGTTCTAATAAACGCAATCTCCTCTTTTGTAAATCCTTTTAATGCCAATAAAACGATAAAGTACATCAGAGCGCCGATTGCTATGGACAGAGCTAATCCTGCGACACCTTCCGGCCTTAGTATGAGCAGTAGAAAAGACATGGCCAGCGAAGCTACCAAGCTTTTAGCAACAAAATTCAGGTGGAACGATATTTTTATCGATTTTTTGGCATAATAACTAGTAGTAATAAACACGAAGGCGAATGAGATCAATGTAGCGATAGCTCCTCCGATTATTCCCACGTAGGTTATCAACAGAAAGCTGGATCCAAGATTCAAAACCGCGGCAATGATCCATATTTTACCTGTAAGTACTGTATTTTTTTCCAGGACCATGATCTGCGCAACGATAGCATAAGCTCCAAGAAACAGAGCACCTAAGGCCATAAATGGTGTTATCATATACCCCTGAGCTGCGATTTCTGGTGTGGACAGCACATTCAATATGGGTCGGGATAAGAGCGACAGTCCGAAGGCAGCAGGAATGCCCAAGGCCAGAAAAAACTTCAGTGAGAATCCTAAGATAGCTATCACTTCTTCCGTCTCATGCTCATCGTAATGCTTGGAAAGTGCGGCTGGCAGTATGAATGATAGCGGTGCTATAAACAAGTTGATCATATTGCCTAAGGTATATCCCGGAGAAAAGTAACCTACAAAGGTTGTCCCCATCAAGAGCCCAATAACGTAGCGATTGCTCGAGTTTACAATCCAACTTGATAGATTCCCAGGGATGGTAGGCATGCCGAAGACCAGATGCTCTCTTATGTTCTTGAATTTTGGAAATGATGCACCCACATCCGAGAATACAAACGAACTCATCGCCAGAAATATCAGAATATCTGCGAATATCAGCCCCATCACGGCTCCCAAAATTCCCTTGCCGGAAAGCACGAAGTAAATTACCAGGACCAAGCTGATAAATACCTTCCCAAAATTAAATGCTGAGTATTTTTTAATCTGCTGAACGCCCCGGAGATAAGCGAACGGAATGCTGATCAAACACTCTAAAAAGACTAATATAGAAAGTGCTTCGACGATATTCTGGCGCCCATCGAAAAGAGCTGATGCAATCGGCTCTGCCAGGAGAAAAATTCCGGTGGCTGCCACCAGTCCGGCAATAGCAATTATCGCCGCCATCGAATAAAATATTTCCTGAATATTCTCTCTTCCTTTGGCGGACGGCAGGAATCTCACCATAGAGTAAGGCAGTCCCAGAAGGGCCACGGCGGGAATAAGGCCTATGGTCACTGAGATCTGAACCCAGACGCCATACTCGGATATTGGCAGGTTCTTGGTGAGAAGGGGGAGCATAATGAGTGTGTTTGCCTCCACGAGCAGGTTGGTTAAGGCCACCAGACCAATTCGTTTCGCCAGAAGCTGCCGCTGGCTCATAATATCACCATTGCTTCAAGCAAAAAGAGGCTCCTGCATAAATCCTTTGGCAGTAAAATAGATCGTGTCCCTCAAATCAATTAAGGCCCCGGATAAATAACCTCGATATTCTCCATGTTCAATATCAACTTCCTAAGCTCCTCGCAGTTTATGGGATGCTTGAACTCGCTGCACAGCTTCACCCGTTCCGATAGGTCCCCAAGCTCTTTGTCCTTTAAGTAGTAGCCCATTCTCTGCGTGATATATTTTAGTGCCTTGGCTCCGGTGTGCTTGCCTATGATGATGTGCCGGGCAGCGCCCACCATTTCCGGGGAGTAGAGTTCATAGGTCCTGGGCTCTTCCAAGACGGCCGCCACATGGATTCCCGACTCATGGGCAAAAGCATTGCTGCCCACGACGGCCTTATTCCTGGCCACAGGGACCTCTGAGTAGGTCTCCACCAGCTTGGATAGGTCCTTTACCTTGGTAAGATCGTAACCTCCCAGGTCGTAATGCAGCCGTAAAGTTACCAGCAGCTCTTCTAATGGCGTGTTTCCGCTGCGTTCACCAATGCCGTTTACCGTAGTATGCAGCTGCTTGGCCCCGGCTTCCGCTCCGGCCAGGGTGTTGGCCAGGGCCATTCCCAGGTCGTCGTGGCAGTGCATGCAGATCGGGACCTTGACAACTTTTTTCAGCTCGCTTATCATGTAATATGTCGTGCGCGGATTCATGATTCCCACGGTGTCGGCAACGCTGATGTAATCGGCATGGTAATCCTCTGCCTTCTTGTAAAGCTTCTTTAGAATCTCGAAATCGGTGCGCGTGGCATCTTCGGCTGAGAAGCGTACAATCAGGCCATGGTCCTTGGCGTACTCCACAGTTTGCAGCGCGCAAGAAATCGCCTCAGGACAGCTCATGTGCAATTTGTACTTGAGATGAAGATCAGAGGTAGCGATGAAGACGCTGACCATGTCCGCGCCGCATTCAATGGCTGCGTCGACATCCTTCTTGACGGACCGGCAGAGCGCTGAGATCTTGGCATCAAGTCCCAGATTGCAGACCTCTTTTACGGCATTCATCTCGGCCGCGGAGACGACAGGAAAACCGGCTTCTATAACCTCGACGCCGATCTCGTCCAGCCGCAGAGCTATATCCAATTTTTCATCGGCGCGAAAGACTACCCCCGGCATCTGCTCACCGTCGCGAAGGGTTACATCGCATATCTCGATGTCCAGAGGTGGTGTCTTGGCCAGGGCCAAGAACTGATTGAGGGAGTAGTCTTGCATAGCGCGCTAATAGTGATAATTCATTACATAAATCGGTTTCGAAGGAAAGGGGTTTCCGCCAGACCTACCCGCAATAGGTAAATATATCCCTATTGCCATACGTCACCCGTGCATCTAAAATTCACGGGCTATTCTGAGGATGAAAATGTATAATGCAAAAACAATTTTTAAGATAATAAAAGTGCTTTCAAAAAGTCCGGAGCGTCTGCTACGAGTCATGGATGAGGAGACGGATAAAAAGGAATATGTAATAAAAAAATACGGTCTTTTTCAAGGCATGCCGGTGGTAGACCTCTTGAGCATATTCCCCTGCTTTTCGGAAACGGTTGAACCATACAGTTTCCTCGACGGTACATCCATGTTAACCGACTTGGCGCTGCTGAAATCCCTTGTGAGAATGCATGAAGAATGCTCGTACTTGGAAATTGGGACCTGGAGAGGAGAAAGCGTAGCTAATGTGGCAAAAATAGCAAAGAATTGCGTCACCCTAAGTCTATCCGAGGAAGAGATGAGTCGTTTGGGCTTTGGTGAAGATTTTATAAAAAATAACAAATTTTTTTCTAAAAAGCTAAATAATGTCGAACATATAGGTCATGACTCTCGCTTCTTTGATTTCTCAAAACTCAATAAAAAATTTGATGTGATATTCATTGATGGAGACCATCATTACGAGACGGTAAAGATAGACACGCAAAATGCCTATCCGCTCCTTAGAGATGAAAAATCCGTCATAGTCTGGCACGATTACGGCTTTGGGCCGGAGACCGTAAGATGGTCGGTTCTGGCGGGAATTTTAGATGGCAGTCCGAAAGATCGGCTAGACTCTATTTATCATATTTCAAATACGATGTGTGCCGTTTATATGAGAGACAATTTTGAGACCAGCCACCTGAAAAAGTTCAATGTTCCGGATAAATCCTTTAAAGTAAAGATCTCCGCGGAGAAACTAAGAGATATTGTGTGATCTATATTATTACAAACACGCAAATTTATCCAAAATCCATCTATTCCTGACCTCGGGGTGGAATAATACACCGAAGATGGGTTTCATGTAGTGCAAGAAGGCCTCTATGTCGTTCGTCCTTCCCGCCAGCTGCAGGAATCCCTCCGGCAATGTCACTGCATAGTTATGAAGGTGATAGACTTCTATCTGCCGCGGCTCGCCCAGCAGCGATGAATCCCTGACGACCTCTATCTCTTCCAGGCCGATTGCCCGATTTGACACTATCGATCCGCCATAAACGGCGCTGATGACCTGCATGCCGGCGCAGATTCCTAAAATGGGCTTTTTGCAATCCTTTATCCAGGAGAAGAGCTCTAAATGCTCGGCATAAACATTGTCCATCAGGGCCGTTCCGCAAAGGATAATTTTATCGTAGTTGGCGAGATGCGGCGGCTTGACCTCGGTATAATGCAAAATGTTGCAAAGAAAGCCCAATTTTTGTAGCGTATCTCTAATGGGGTGGACAAATTCGTACCGGGATAAGGAGTCTTTTTCATAGCACAGGTCAACCAGAAGGATGCACGACCTCTGATGCATCATCTCCGTTGGATTTTGTCCTTCGTACGGATTTTTCCCGTCCATTTCCGAACTTATTGCCTTCCCCGGTTTCCCCACCAGTTGCATATCTTCTATGACAAACTGCCCCCGATAGTTGGCATAGCTCTGGGATGCCTTCATGATCTCAATTCTCTTCTGGAAAAGGGGGCCATCCAGGACATAGGTCTCCAGCTCTCCGCCCTCACCAGAGGGATTTATCTTGTATTTTTTCTGGAGCTGCTCCATCATTTGGATGCGCTCCTCCGTCAACTCTGCACCCAACCAGGAGGCATCGAAGGGATAGGCATAGACCCCGGAGATGATGATGGAAAAGTTTTCTTTTAAAAGTCTGCGGAGGTAATCGATCTGATTTGTCTGCCAGAGGGGATTATAGCACCAGATATCTTGGTCGCGACAGATCCTCTGTACACGCGCCGCCTGGTAGACAGACTCAATGGCTCCGGTGACGATTCCCCTGATGCCGTATCTCTCCCGGGCGGCGGTAATGGCCGCCGCCAGGTCCGCCAGCTCCTCCTCTTTGATGCCGTACGTGGGCCAGGTGAGCAGGGGAATGCCCATGGCCTTCGCTTGCAGGTCGGTGTGGCGAATGTTGGGCGTGTGGAACATGTAGCTGTCCGGGTTCTCCGAGACCAGAGTTATCAGGCAGGCTACCTGGTTCTTTTCCATGGCCCGGTGGCAGGCAAAGACCGAGTCCTTGCCGCCTGAGAAGAGCACGCCCAGTTTCATCATGTTTTACGGCGCACAAGGCGAATCCAGGTCAATCATTCGCCAGATCTTCTCCATATCCAAGTTTGCCTCTACCGCCGCGGCAAGCTTCGCGAAGCCATCTCCCTTCGCAGCCTTCGTCCCTATTTCCGTCTTGGGGAACAATTCTTGGTCCTGGCCGGGATTTTTGCGGCGGCGCAGGAATTCGAGAAAAGCATTGCGGAAGTTTTCATTCTCGAAGATGCCATGCAGATAGGTGCCTATCACCATTCCGCTTTCCGATACAGCGCCGTCGTCTCCGAAGGCCTTTTGCCCCTGGGGGCTGGTCATACCCATGTGAATCTCATAGCCTGTGACGATTTGGCCGCGGATCGGCTCCAGGATGGGGCCGCTGCCCGTAACTGTCTTTTTCACCTGCACCGTCCTCTTCTCATAAAGGTCGAAGCGGGTCACAGCATCCAGCAGACCCAGACCGGGGATTGTTCCCACGGTCTCCTCAATGCCGCAGTCAATGATCGCCCGGCCCAGCATCTGGTAGCCTCCGCAGATGCCCAGGACCGGAGTGTCCGGCAGGGATTTTATCTGATCGGCCATACCTTTTTCCTGCATCTCCAAGAGGTCGGAGACGGTGTTCTTGGTGCCGGGAATGATCACCGCATCCGGGCAGCCCAGCTCTTCCGAGAGGCCAACGTAGCGAATACGCGCCAGCCGTTCCAAGGGTTCGAAGTCGGTGAAGTTGCTGATGCGCGGCAGCCTGATCACCGCGATATCGACCTGCTCGCCCGCGGGCCCCGCTTTCTTGTCGCCTAAAGAGACAGAGTCCTCGGAGGGTATGTCTAGATCCAGGTAGGGCAGGACGCCCAGCACGGGGACGCCGGTGAGCTCTTCCAGCGTCTTCAGGCCGCTGCCCAAGATGGCAGGATCGCCCCGGAATTTGTTGATAACCAGGCCTTTTACGAGTGGCCGGATGTCATCGGGCAAAAGCTGCACCGTGCCGAAAAGGCTGGCGAAGACGCCACCCCGCTCGATGTCCCCTACCAGGATTATTGAAGCCCTTAGGAGGCGGGCCACGTAGATATTGGCGATATCCCGATCGTAGAGGTTGATCTCTGCCGCTCCGCCCGCGCCTTCTACTACTATGTAGTCGTAGTCCTTCTCCAGCTCCTGCAAAGATCGGTCCACCACCCCCTTGAGCCCATCGATCTCGCGATAGTACTCCTCTGCCGATTTGTCGGCCACGGGACTGCCCAGGACGATGACCTGAGAGGTGCGGTCGCCCTTAGGCTTGAGCAGGATGGGATTCATGAACTCCGTCGGCTCAATGCGGGCCGCCCAGGCCTGCACCGCCTGGGCGATGCCGATCTCCGAGCCGTTTTGGGTGACCCAGGAGTTGAGGCTCATATTCTGGGACTTGAAGGGCGCGACTCTGAAGCCGCGATCGGAGAGCAGGCGGCAGAGGGCGGCAACAAGAGTGCTCTTGCCGGAATGGGAGGTGGTGCCGAGGATCACGAGAAAGCGAGACATGGGAATGGCGAAGCCGTGCAAGCTTATTTGCCTTTTGGGGTAATTTTGCTGAAGGCAACGAAACTTAGAACTTTATTGTTTCTGGTGAAACAGTAACTTTCATAAAAATCATTACCGAATGATTTATAAATATGGAGATTGATATAATGATAGTAATTAGAGGGTAGAAATATGTCTGAAGAGTGTTTCGCATTCAATGGAAAAGCCTTTGGCGTTAGGGTGCCCAGCAAAGCAACACTTGATGATTGGAAAAAAAAAGGATGGCTGGGTGAAAATGGAATATGCGCGTTCCCTATGGACGTTCAAGCAAAACCATCCGGCGTAAAGACCTCGTTTCCTATCAAATGGTGGAAAACCGCAACGGAAGAGCAGATCTATCAGGCCATAATATCTGGTGCAGTTACTTTTGGCGATGGAAATGGTGACTATTATACGTTAGATGAATATAAAAAACTTTATCCTAATTATCCTGACCCGGAGCTGAGACTGAGGATTGAGGGACGATTTCCGCCTGATCCAGCAAATTATAAGGATTTAGATGATCGAAACGAGAGAAAGAACGCAGAGATAAAGTTTTTCCAGCCTAGGATGTAGCTCTCTTATAAAAACATAATCTCTACGTAATTAATTTTTAATTAAAGATGTAACAGGGTGAATTGGATAGTATGGTGATAATTGTGAAATTGATATTGATTATCTTGGTGTGTGGAATCCTTTTTTTCACAGGAACTGAAGCAATAACATATTCCGGAAATGTTACCGTATCTGGAGACGGCAGGATTCAATCGAATACATATACGCCGATAGCTAGCGATGCTGTGAATTCTTGCGGAGAATCCCAGGATTATAGTAGAAGGTTTAGCTTTGGGAGTGAATCAGAATCGTTTAATTCAGTATATTCGCTTAAAAATAGCCATGGATATGATAGCAGTTATATGGTTTCCATGAATGGAATAAAAGAAAAGTTGCTGCATAAAGCAAGAATAGATGGAACTTCTGATATCAATTCAAACATCTCCATAAACAGAAGACCTGTCTTCAATAAAGATAGTGATGCAGAAAAGATATTAAAACTCACAGACTCATTCAGCATCAACGGTAAAGATTCCAAAATCAGTGAATCCGTGATTGATCTGAAATTAGGGGTGCATCCAGTAACTCTTGTAGCCACTGTGGCTGGAGGAGAAAACGTATCGATTTCATCCGGATTGATTGAAGATAGTACAGGATTTTCTTCCGAACTTGATCAAATCAAGGCGAAACTTCCGTCTTCAAATAAACAACTTATAAGTGTTTCTGGAAATGCAATAACAGCAACAAAGTACTCCAGTCTGGACAAAAAGGATTTACCACCTGCAATAGCAAGTTTTGAATTCAATTCAGCAAACAAAACGGTAGAAATAAATAAAACCGTAGATTTTGCGTACAATGAATCTTTACCGCATGTTCAAGTCTGATCTAGTTGTACTATATTTTTGAATTAATTTTTTATTAGTTCCCTAATTTGTTAAACTATTTATATAACGAGTACCGCCTAAAAGAGCTTGACCTGCGAGAAGCAATGATTATTATTGGCGGCAACATAATTATGCCCCCCCGCAGCAAGCTGGCGGGGGTGCACAGTCTTTCAACACTGAGAAAAATAGCTTTTCACACCGTCGCCCTCTGGCTGTAATCCACCAGCGCCATCAGGATGTCCTTGTCCTTGAGCATACCCATCAGCCTTCCGCTGGATGTGACCACAGGCATCTGGTCGATTCTATTCTTGTACATTGTCGCCGCGCATTTGCCCACCTCATCTTTTTTATAAGCCGTGATGGGCGGCACCATAGCCTCGGAGACCAGAATATTTTTCAGCTTGATCCGCGAAACAGTGTAATACTTACTGATGGTCTGCATCACCCGGTCCCACATCCAGGTGTCCTCTCCATCATTGGCAGACATATCCGTCTTCTCGACCGTATCCTCGATGACACTGGTCTTGATGAGATCGCGGTCCGATATCATGCCCACCAGCTTGAGGCTGCTATCGATGACGGGGCAGGCCTCCACTGCGGCAAACTCCATAATTGATCCGGCTACCGCCAGGGGCATCTCGCTCCAGAGAACCACGGTCTTCTTCTCTAAATAGGGCTCAATGCTCTCTTTTATTCCCAGGTCTGCGGCCACCCGAACGATATCGGCAACGGTGATGATGCCCACCAGCTCTTTGCCTTTTACAACAGGAAGCCGCCGGATGTCGTGCTTGATCAGCAGCCTTGAGGCCTCGACTATGCTCTTCTCCGGGCTTATCACAACAGGATCGCGAGTCATGAGCAGGGCCGTCTGGTCCTCATCGCGATTGCGGAGCAGGTCGGTCCTGGTTATCATGCCCACGACCTCGCCTTTTTTAATCACGGGAACGCCGGAGACCTTGTGGTCCTGCAGCGTCTTCAAGACATCATCCCTGCTGCCGGGGATGGCGACATGAGCCACATCCTTGACCATTACGTCTCTGACGAGAATGCTCACGTCTTTCCCCTCGGAATGGTCAGTACAGGAATCTTGGAGCTTCTTACCACCTTTTCGGCCACACTGCCCAGCAGGAACTTATCAAGACCGGTGCGCCCCACAGCTCCCAGGATGATAATATCCATGCCTTCTGACTCTGCATAGCTGATGATCTCGCTGCCGGGATTGCCCTCAGCCACAAGGCTCGCAAAGGCAACGCCCATATCCTTAGCCAGCGTTTCTACCTGTTTCAAGGCCTCTTTTCCTTCTTTGAGCAGAAGCTCTCGGATGCTGAATAGTAACATATCGTCCGGCAGATGGCTCGTCCTGTTGGTGTCGGCCACATAGATCGCATTGACCTTTCCACCAGATATCTTTCCCAGCTCCAATGCCACCTTGGCCGCTCTGTATCCGTGCTCTGATCCGTCGGTTGCAACTAGAATCTTCTTAAACATGATTAACCTCTAAAAGATAGCTATTATGTCAGACTGCCCGGCCCTTCTCACAATGCTGGAAAGAGGTGCCATCGACCCCCACATATTATTCGATCTTTTATCTATAACCATCACTTTTGCCTCTTTTCCTTCCAGAATGGACCCCAGCCTCTGATCAAGCCCTGTTATTTTAGCACCATTTAGCGTGCACATCTTAAATACCTGTCTATCGTCATGCAGCAGAGCCTTGACAAGGAAATGCATCTCTTCAAAGATGTCCGGCGAGTTCATCATAACGTTATCTGTTCCAACGGCAATTGTAATGCCCAGCTCCGTCATTCTTTTCACATTGGGCAGACCTACGCCCGTCACCAGATTGGATCTGGGACAGACGACGACCGGAATGCCGGCGTGGGCCACATCCCTCAGATCCGCCTCGCCGGCCCGGTTCATGTGCACCAGGAAATCCGGATGAAGGGCAAGAGCATCGTCGATATCGTCATTACCGGCTTCGCCGGCGTGCACTCCCACCGCCTGGCCCTCCTTTCTGGCTGCCGCCACAGCTGCACGAAGTTGGTCCAGATCATGGTCTCGAGTGCTGCTTATTCCCAGCCCCCAGCAGCTCTTTGGGATATTTATCTGGCCCAAGCTTGGCCGTCCCAGGATTCTGGCAAGAAGGGGCAGGCCCTGCACGGCCTCTTCCAGCATGCTTGCACCTTCTGCCCCTCCCTCCCGAAAATCGGCAAAAGCACACGTACCAGACGCCGCCATCTGTTGCAGGCTTCTTCTCATGCCTTCTACGAGAACAGCGCGCGGCATTTGGGCCAGCATTCGTGCCTTCAGTCCATGCGGGCCGACAAGCTCAGAGAGCGGCAAAAATGGTGGGTCCTTAAAGGCGGAGTCGCCCACATGGACGTGTGCATTCACGAAGCGCGGACAGACAATGCCCTCATAGTCAGCGTCTACATGCTCAAAGCCAAACTCCCGGATGATGCCATCCCGGATGCTGATGTAGCCATCCTCTGCCTGGAAATCATCGCCATAGATTATGGTTCCTTGCAACAGAATCTCGCGTGCTTCTGGCATATCCAAAAAATGGGCCGGCAAGCTATTTAGCACCTCTTGGCTAATTAGATGCATTGACCCGGCCCTTCGTATTCATCAATAGCGCCATGAGCGCTGACGGCAAGATCAGCTCCGTTGAGCGCTGCCAGGTGAGCATCTCCGGCCTGGAGGACAGAGCCAGGGTCGACCTTCTCCGGGCAGAGAGCGACGCTGTCATGGTAGGAGTGGGAACGGTGCTGGCAGACGATCCCCGCCTGAGGGTGAAGTCGTTAAGCTCTCGCGAGGCCAGACGGGCGAAGGGTTGGCCGGAAGACCCGCTTCGCATTATTGCCGATAGCCGGGCAAGAACGCCGTCCTATGCCAAGGTACTGGGACCAGGGTGCATCGTGGCCGTCACCGACTCTGCGTCGCAGGAACGGCTGGATAGGCTCTCCTCAAAGTGTGAGATAATAGTATGCGGAGAAGAGCGGGTCGATCTGACGGAGCTGTTTTCCCGGCTTTTTGATCGGGGCGTCAAGCGTCTCATGGTGGAGGGCGGGGCTACGCTCAACTGGTCGCTCCTCAAGCTAGGCCTGGTGGATGAACTTTATGTCTACATGGGGTCGATGCTCATCGGCGGAGAGAATGCCCCCACCCTGATGGACGGGCCGGGGTTCAAAGATAATTTCCCCCGGCTGACCCTAAGCTGTGTAGAGCGGCTGGACGAGGGAGTGCTTCTCAAGTGGAGCCTGCCAAGCGAACGGCCCTGACGATTATGGGAGCACAAGTACAGCGAGGCCGAAATAAACCAATGTTTTTACTTCGCGGCTTCGCGCCTTCGCGTGAAACCGGACCCGGTTGAATCTCATGGCTTTAATTAGGCCCGGCTGTGCTAGTGGCGAGCCCCAGGTGAGACGTTCCAATAAGTGCCCCCCGGGCCTACTCCTTTCTCACCACCAGCACGGGAATATTGGAGCTTCTGACCACTTTATCGGCCACGCTGCCCAGGAGGAACCTTTCCAGGCCAGTGACTCCGATTCCGCCCATGACGATGAGGTTCATATCGCCTTCCTTTGCGATTGCAATGATTTCCTCAGCCGGATAGCCTTCCGTGATCTTTCTGGTCACGGCAATGCCTGCCTTCTCTGCCATCACTTCTACTCTTTTTGTGGCTTCATCGCCCTGATTTTGCAGATTGCTTCTTATGCCTGCGATCAGGTCGTCGGCAACCTTTGAGATCAGGTCCCCCAGGGGGCCATACTCTTTGCCGATATCGACAACAAAAAGAGCGGTGACGGCTGAGCCGTAGGGCCTGGCCATTTCTATTCCTGCTTCTGCGGCCCTCTCGCTATGCTTGGAGCCGTCGGTTGCAATCAAGATCCTTTCAAACATGATTCCTAGCCTCTCATGAACTTATCCCAGCCCTGGTATTGCGTCTTGAGGACGGTGCAGATATCTTCCATCATCGCATAGGGTATGCCCACCACTACATCCTCATCTTTCAGGCCGGAGTTTTTCGCAGATCCGTCGCAGCCTAAAGAGATGTTCACCTCTCCTCTGAGGTAGGGCGAGGCTGTGGCATCCACGCAAAAAGACTGGATTCCCGCCGTGTTGAAGCTGGTCCTGCCTCCCTCTTTGAACATGACCGCCTGCACAATACGCCGGGCGTTAAGCGGACTGCCTACAAATATCACTACATCGGGGTTCATGACCATCTTGTCCAGAGGGGCAACGTAGGTGGCTACCGTGCTGCCGGGAAGGAGGCGCGGCATATTGGAGGCGATGCTGGTGCCGATCGCCGGGGTCTCACACTTGTGCAGCTTGTCGAAGTACAAAGATCCTGAGGCGATGTTCTCCGGGCACTGCACAATCCCCAGGCCCGAGGCTCCGCCCTTGCATCCGTGATAGTCGGCCCGGGCCAGGAAGCTTTTCCCTTCTTGTCGTGCCCCCTGGATCATGCCGCAGTAATGGAAGGGCTTCTCCACAGATTTGAGATCTTTGGGAATTTCCGCTTCGCTCTTGAACAGTCTTACGCCCACGATATTGTCGCGAATGCCTAAGGAGGACTTCAATATATCCGACATTTCTTCAAGATTCATCTTAATACACCGTATAACAGGAGGCGGGAATGGCATTTCACACTTGCGCTCTTCCCGCGAAAAAATGATCGGTTGTGGTAGTATCGTCAGCCACTTAATAATAACCAAGGGCTAACGACGTTTCCACCACAGAGTTCACAGAGTACGCACAGAGCGACTAACTAACAACTGGAAAAACGTAGTAACCTGAAGTTAGCAACTGGAAATAGCGAAGAGCCATATTATTAAGTCGTCTTTGTGCCTTTGTGACTTTGTGGTGATCGTATTTCGTAGTCAAATGGAAAAATATTGTAACGCGAGATTTGCCATGAAAATAGCGACGAGCCCCCAAAAAAATATTTAAGCTGCCTTTGCCTCCTCAGGATAGCGAGAGACTATGCTGCCTGAAGCATCCGTTAAGGTAGCCACATCGCCATCATTGTTCCAGATGGGTGAGCCGCGGTTCCAGAAGAGATCTTCGGTAGTGTCATTTCCTATTCCCGTGCGAATTTTGGCCTTGGCCCCGGCCTTCAAGCTGAAATCCGGGAACTTGTAGGTGTGATTCTGCGCATCCTCCAGCGTCCAGCCGGCCAGGCTGACATCTGCGGTGCCCAGATTGGATATCTCCACCCATTCCTCATCCAAGTTCTCTTTCTCCGGGCTTGGGGCCGCAAAATTGGCATTTGTTATGGCGATACCGCTCTCTGTTGCGCCCTGCACCAATGCCGCTCCCAGAATCAGGACGGCAAGGGAGATTAGCGCCCCTGCAAATATTCGGTTATTCATCTTTATTTCTCCAGATTTACTTTTCCGCAGTTTAGTATTTTTAGTACTGATCACACTTCAGTAATATAAATTTTTCTAAAGAGTTGAGTCGCCAATGTGACGATATATCATAATTAATTGCAAACTAAATTTCTATTTAAATAATTAATAACCATAAACTGTGCACTTGATTATAACCGCTCATCTCGCCACCTGTCGAATCCGCGGACCCGTACCAACGAAGACGGGGAAGGTCACAAAATGGCGGGCTGGGGCGAAGAGCGGACCCCAGCTTTGCCTGCCCACCTCCGGTGCGCCACTTGAATATATCAGTTGCAACAAATACATAAATCATGGAAGACGATATAATTTATGAGAAGGCAATCGAAATACTCAATCCCGGCCGGCTTTATTTTGCCCTCAAAGCCATGAGGAACTCGCCGGTTAAGATATCGTTTGACATGGGCGATCTGAATCTAACCTCGGGGCCTGTCTCTTCGTTGATAAGCATCGAAGGGGATTTGCCGGAAGAAGTACAGGCGAGAGAGTGGCTTGTGCCCCTGGAGGATCTGAAGATATTGCAGGATTTGATCCCGCCTGATACATATTACTGGGAGAACCGGGCCCTGGTATTGGAGTGGCAGTGCGATCTGGTTGTTGACAGCACGATTGACGAGAAGAACCCTATGGAGTCTCTGGACCAGGAAGAAGAGTATCGCGATCAGCTCCTGGTCACCAATCGCGAGTATCGTGAACTGCAGATGGCATTGGATGACTGCAACTCCCACATCCCGCAGGTTCTCTTCTCCATCTATCCCGACCGATTGAATTTTGCGGTCAATTGTTCAGAGCATGACGAAATTGTGGGGACGATGATTCAACTGATGGGGCAGAAAGAGGCAATATAGAAATAAGCCAATGTTTTGACTTCGCCACTCCGCGTGAGATTCAACCCAGGTCCGTTTTCACGCGAAGGCGCGAAGCCGCGAAGAACGATTAGCTGTTTACAAGCACCTGAAATCTGAATCGCATATTTCATATCCTTTGAAACTCAAATAGGATATTGATATGTTCGCGGAATACATCCAGGCAGCTCTGGAGAAGGCGCAATACAAAGTCATCGATGATGGCGACGAGCCATATTTTGTAATGTTTTTCATGAGATAGATAAACGGATTTATGGAACGGGAAAGACTCCTAATGAGAAATGAAATAATCCTTATCTCGATTCTGCCGGCGTTATTGCTGTCGCCACTGGTTTTCGCAGCGCCCGGAGAAGCCTATGGCATTGTGACCAATGTTGTGGATGGCGATACAATCCACGTCCAGATCCAAGGCTACGATAGCAGGATAGGCAATATCACAGTTCGGCTAGCTGATGTTGATTCTCCTGAAATGAGCACTCCAAAAGGCTTGGATTCGAGGAATTATGCTTACCAGGTATTGAATGGCAGCTTCGTCTCCCTGGACCTCGATGACGATACAGGAAAGGATCGATATTGCCGTTGGGTAGCCGTTGTATTTCTCCAAAAGCAAGATGGTACGCTAGCGAACTTTAACCGGATGCTGGTTGACTCCGGTCATGCCTGCATTTGGGATTTCAAGAATAATGAATTTGATCCGGCCACCTGGTGGAATTGGACCATCCCGTCAACCGCTTGCAGGAAAGATTCTCCGGGTATCAACGATTCTGGGTCATGTTCTGATGGTTCGCTTGTTGGCAGTACATCATCCCGGAAATATCACTATTCTTGCTGCCAGTGGGTCAAGGAAATAAGTCCCGGAAACGTGATCAAGTTCAACAGCTCTCAGGATGCTCGAAACCAGGGATATGTACCATGCAAAGTGTGCAGCCCTCCATAATGTTTCAATTCGCGAAGACATTTACTCCGGGATCAATTCCTTTGACGTTAAATTGCCCGATGAGTTCTGCAGTGTGTCCTGTTATAAATATAACTTCCATCAACTATTATCACTATGAAATACACAGTTATCCTCGAACCGCAGGATGAGGGGGGTTATACGGTTCGATGCCTCGAATTGCCGGGTGCCATAAGTCAGTGCGAAACGAAAGAGGAAGCTCTGGCAAACATCAAGGAGGCAATTGGGCTTGTAATAGAAGTTCTGAGCTATGATCTGATGGTGCGCTCCAATTCTGAGATCCTTAAAGTGGAGCTGGCCGATGTCTGTTAAGCTTCCGGTGACATCGGGAGAACGACTTATTAAGATCCTGGTCAGAAATGACTTTTCTGTAGAAGATCTTCTTTAATTATCGGAACTTCGCAGCTTCGCGTGAAACCGGACCCTGTTTGAATCTCACGCGAAGCCGCGAAGACGCGAAGAACGATTTGCCGCTCACAAAGGCACATTATCCTCTCACAATCATGGCTTTTAGCCCGGCAAGTAGCTATCCACAATTAGTCGCCCTTCTTCCAGATCCTCACAATGACGGCAATTCCTGCCAGGTTTATGGCCAGGATAAGTATGATTCCGATTATTCTCTTCCAATCTCCCTGGGGCGCAGTCTTCCCCACCAGATCCATCGCTGCGTCCCCGTTCACCAGCACCGCCCACTCTCTTCCGCCCGCCTTGAGGCTGTACAGCCCGCGCGGCAGTCCCCGGAAGCGATAGTCTCCTGCCGCAGAGGCGTTGGCCAGCCATGCTCCATCGCGCCACAGCTCCAGGCCCGCGGGCGCGCCCGTCACTCGCAGGTCGAAGCCCGCGCGAATGGGCAGGCTCTTGCCTTCTTTTGTGAGGTTGCCGGAGATATTTAGAATGCTCAGCACCGTGGGAGCGATGTCCACCTCTGACCAGCGGCCACCCAGGTTCAACTCCTCCACACCCGGCCCCAGGAAAACCAAAGGAACCCGTAGGGCCTCAGGGTGGGCGGCGTATTTTTCTGCGGAGTGCCCGCCCTTTCCCGTCGCGGAGGGAAAGACCATGCCGTGGTCGGCGGTGACGGCCAGCAAAACGTTATTTTGGCGGCAGATCTCGGCCAGGCGGCCCAGCGGCACGTCCAGGGCCTGCACCGTCTGGCGATAGCCGTCCGCGCCCAGGTTCTGCCCGGCGCTGTCCACGGCGCCCACATTCACCAGCATGAGAAAACGCTGGCCGGAGAGATTCTGGACGGTGTCCGCCGCGACGTCCAGGGCCCAGGTATTGTATGCCGCATAGCCGGGCAGGCCCAGCGGGCCGGTGTAGCCGGCAAACCGGTCCCGCCACACCTGAAAGCGGTATCTTAGGCCCGCAGGTGCGCCGGCCCGGAATCCCGGTATGGGCTGTGCCCCGTGCAGGGCGTTGTCGCCCAGATAGAGAACGCCGTCCATCTCCTGCAAGACCGTCATGCTGTCGCCCCGCTCCAGCACGGCCAGACAGAGATAGCCGTTGGCGCGAGCCGCATCGAAGACTGTGGGGCCGAGGTGGTCGGGGTCCGTCCCCGAATTTCCGGTGATGAGAATGCTGTGACTCTGGGTGGTCTCAGGCACAGGCACCCGGACGTCTATGGCCCGCGCCCCGCCGCCTGTCAAATTGAAGAGAATGGCGCCTTCCAGCGCCGTGCCGTCCAGGGCATAGGCGCGATGCTCCGGATAGACGTAAGACGCGCCCAGACCATCCACCACCAGGATGACCGCTCCGCCTGGCTCTGCCACGGGCCCCACCTGCACATCAATGGAACCGGCGATTCCTGTTGGTGGAAATAATAATAGTAATGTTAGTAATAATAAAGAGGATTGCTGTTTAAGATGGTCTGAGAGCCTAAAACATCGTTCTTTGTGCCTTTGTGCCTTTGTGGTGAAAAGTCGTCGCACGTTGCAGCTAAAGCACCGATCGCGACCATCAACCACAAAGACACAAAGCTCACAAAGTACGCACAATATTCTCAA
The DNA here is from genome assembly GCA_026394555.1 of Methanothrix sp. GTDB lineage: Archaea > Halobacteriota > Methanosarcinia > Methanotrichales > Methanotrichaceae > Methanothrix. The sequence goes on along the minus strand of JAPKXZ010000074.1, from coordinate 90,992 downwards.
CAAAAAGAAAAAAGGGCGGATCATCCAAGATCTGCTATCTTCAGAAGTCCGTCATGACCCGGTACTGGTCAATCTCTGTCTGCTTGAGACCCGTCAGGAACTGCTCGGCCATGTCGCGAATATCCTTGGAACGGGTGATAGCTCGGCCCACTACCAGGATGTTCGCGCCTGCCGCCAGAGCCGCTCCCTCGGTATCCACGCGAATGCCGCCCGCCACAGCCACCAGCAGTCTGCGCCCTTCCTTGGCCAGGGCCTGAATATCACGAATGTTATTCCAGGCGTGTGCGCTCAACTCATTATCGATCGCACGGTGTAGCTCGACAACATCCGGTAAAACTTCGAGCCCCTTCAGGACGGTCAGCGGATCTGGCACATTGAGCATGTCGATGATGGAGTAGATGCCGGTCTTTCTGGCCTCTCGAATGGACAGCTCCAGCGTCTTCTTGGGGGCGAGGCCGGATATGACCACGGCATCAGCAGTGGAGTCCGCTGCCAGGCGCACCTCCAGGTTTCCAGTGTCCAGAGTCTTCAGATCCAGGATGATAAAGGCGCCCGGCCGAATGGCGCGAATCTCCTTGACCACACTGATGCCCAGCATCTTGACCAGGGGCGTACCCACCTCAATGAGAATATGATCGCTCTCGGGAAGAGCCGTGAGCACGCGGCGCACCTCGGCCACATCCACCAGATCGAAGGCCACCTGCAAGTATGGTGGGTCCCAGAGCCGGGTGACCCGGAAGCCCATGATGGGATGAGTAGAGCGGTCCTTCTCGTAGAGCATCAGATCTACATCCGGGAATCCGGTCATGGCTCTTTCCAGGGCCAGCTTGGTCGCCCCGTAATTGTAGCGATAGATGGCATCGTAGTCTTTGGCCTGGGGATGAATGAACACGGATACTATTATCAGCAGCTCCTCGGCTTTGTCCTTGGGAATGATGCCCTCGGCTACCGCATCCGCCACTGCCTTGGCTACCGCCATCTGGGCCGGGCCGAAGATCTGGGCGACTTGATTCATATTCTTCACAGTAACTTTGGGTACTATGAGAGTGGACGGCTTGGCCGGCAGATTGGGCCGGATAACACCTAAAAGGGGCGTGTGCCCTGCCGAAAGCTGCGAAAGCGCAGAGGCAAAAGCCGTGGCTACCGGCCCCTCCTTATCTCCGATGATCAGATCGATATGAGCAATCTCAGGCTCCTTTCCTATGAGAGCCTCTCCAACTAAAAACAAAAAGATTCACCTCGAAAAGGAGGTTGAGCAATCTCTCTATTTTAATCCTTTCTCACATGAATCTGCAATCCTAACTAAATAAGCTGCCAGTAGATAAGAGGAGCCAGCGCCAGCAGGGTCAGGCCCGTGGCCAGCCTCATTCCTACTCTATGATCCTTGCGAAAAGCGTCCACCTGCCCCGGGCTCATGCCTAGAGCAATGGCCCCGCCCAGGATAATGATGGGCAGAATTACACCCAGGTTAAAGAAAAACAGATAGGCAGCACCCTCAAAGTAGCTTCTGGCCGAGAGAAGATCCAGTATCGCGAGGTAGATGGCACCCACACAGGGGGCCTTGACCAGGGAGAAGAGCGCCCCTATCAAGAAATACGAGCTGAAGCGGCCCCTTTCAACCCCGGCCTGGAAGTACTTGAGAGCCCAATCCGTGCGAAAGAGGGATGGCCGTCCCTGCATGAGCCGCAGCGCATCCCAGACCTGTGAGAGACCGGCCAGCAGGAGAAAGGCAGTCAGTATATAGCGGAAGGCACTGGCTATCGCTTCTGTCTGCAGCAGTTGCTGCATGCCCAGGCCAAAGAGAAAATACATGGTAAAGATGCCCAAGGAAAAGAACACCACCATCGTCACCATCTCCCGCCTCTTCCCCTTGGAGGAGAGAACGGATGCCGCCAGGAAGACCAGGATGCCAAGCAAGCAGGGGTTGAAGCCCGCCACCAGGCCCGCTCCTAAAACTGCAGAGATGGTGTAAAGGGATATCTCCTGCAAATTCAGATTCGGGCCATTGGCAGCCGCACTGAGGTCCTGCGTTGTGCTCTCATTGCCGGGCAGGGTGAAAGCAGCAGGAAGATTGGGAGTCTGGTTGGCCAGGGCACCTTTAATGAGGCTTTCCAGCAAGGCATTGTCTCCCTCATAATCCCGGTAGTTTATGACTTGCATACCGATTATGATCGCAGGAACGTCCTTGGCTCGATACTGCTTGATGATGCGGTGCCCATCCTCCGAATAATAGTAGTACCCAGTGACATTGATCGGCACCTCTTGCCCGATCTTCTCTAAAGCTCTTTCTGCGGCAGCGCATTTCGTGCATCCCGGGGACTTAATTATTATGACTTCGGTGGCTCCTGTATCATTCTTCCCAATAGCTGCGACGCCATTGGAGGATACCAGAGCTACGCTAAAAAGCAGAATGAGCGCAAGAACGAGACTGACGACCGTAATGCGAGGCATGATAGGGCGCATCATCTACCCTAAGGGATAGAAGTGGTATAAAACCCCCCTGATCAAATCAATGAAAAAGCCGGGCCTTGGCAGGGGAATGAATCCATAATCTCCCTGCCAATTAAGATCCATCATTCTTTTTGAATTTACTCTTTTGTGACATACACAAGGTCCGGCTTATTCCCGGAAGCCTTACTGGATGCGAATCCTACGGTCGCGTCATCCTCTGCCACTAATACGATGGTGAATGGGCACCCTTCGGTGCAGGTCTTTACAGCCTTCTTGATAATCGATGTCACATCAAAGGTGTAGCTCCCCGCTTCACCAATATCCACTGCAGGAGAGTAAACCTCAGCATCGTAGTCCAATTTATCATACCAGCTCGTTCCTTCTAAGGTCGCTCCATGTAAGAAGTAAGCTGTGATCTTGCCGGGCTTGTCTACCTTTGAGGCATCAAGAGCCAATGATGCCGAAGCGATCTGCTCCGGATTGAAGATTCCCTGCGTGCCGAACATATTGATAACGCTCAAGTAGACCTGTTTTGTGGGCTCTTTGCCCTCAGAAGCTGCCCAGAGTAAATCGCTATCTTCAAAACTCTGGTTGGCATTGTTCGCGTCCACATAGGTCTCAACATCCATCTCTGCTTTAAAGCTCCCTGCGGCGGCAGTCGCGGCCAGAAGCAGGAATATGCCCATAAGCGCATACAAATATCTCAAAGTCATTTCCTCCACTAGAGAGTACCTGTGATCAAACAAATAAAAAGACGTACGTTCATATGGGGCTTATGTTGGCAATATGATCTGTAAATGCTAGAGATCCTCCTTCCTAAACGTCCACACCCCTTCCAACGTCACCTTCTTTGCCATCCCTCCAAACCTCGCCCCCAGGATAAGCTCTCCGATCTCCTCCTTCATCACCCTGGCAATGCCGATGATGGACGTGGTCGGCCGGGCGTTTACATCCACGACCCTGGGTCTCTCCCCCAACACAAAGTCGATTCCCGCATACCCGGAGAGCCCCAGCGCCACAGCCGCCCTTCTCGCTTCAGCCCAAATTTCATCAGCGCGGGGCGTGTTGTAGGGCACCTGGCTTCCCTGGTAGCTCATGCCCTCGCCCTGAAAGTCGATGAGCTGGCGGTTTATGGTGAGCGGCAAAAAGCCCTCAACCCCCACGATGAAGCTGGCGGACAGATGCAGTCCCTCATGGTAGCGAGTGACGATCTCCCCGGGACCTGCTCGGGCAAAAGAGGTGACGCGCACGCCCTCTGAGCCGCAGCCCGTGCGCGGCTTTACCACATAGCGATGGCAACCCTGCTCCACAGGATCGGGCCTGTCCACGATCTCGGCTACGGGAACGCCCGCCTGCGCCAGTGCCCGAGTGCAGAGCAGCTTGTCGGCGCATAGCCGCGCCGCATCGGGACTTGCCCCCAGGTTCACCGTGTTTTTCTCTAGAATCTCCAGAAGATGCGGCTGCAGGCCATCCGGGGCAATCAAGATCCCGGCATCCGCTTTGCAGTTCAGGAAGCCTTCAAACTCTTCTTCTCCCTTCATGAGAATGGGCCGGCCCGCTTCTACGACTGGCCCAAATGTGGGATAAAGCACCTCATGTCCGGCCCTCTCGAAGCTGGTCGCCAGGGTTGCCAGCATGGCTCGCCCCTCTCGCTCGCATGTCCCGCAAAGGCCCAGAGCGGAGGCGTATTCGGCAATGAGAATCTTCATGGATACAATTGCGGCCCAAATGTACTTAATCCTAGGCTTTTATGCGCTGTCAAAAAAATGCAATTTAGCGATCATTTTTCGATAGACCCGCTTCTCTTGATTAAATAGTACCCCAAAGACAGCGATATTATGATAGCTGAAAGCCCGAGCTGTCCCATATCATCCGTACCGTCGTTTATCTCCATGATGATGACTTTCCTGGCCATAACGATCAAGGCCACCAGCAATACACTCAGGACATTAACCGTCTTATCCCGTTGAAAGGTCTTGAAGGTCTCCAGAAGCTCCACTCCGATGAGCACTAATAGGATGCTTCCGAAAAAGCTCAATAGCTCGGTCGTCTGCAAGCTTAATGGAGGAAATATTAGGTATTTGGCCAGGGTGTAGATCACATCTAATGTGGCTAAAAGAGTTACGATAGTCATTGTCCAGGTCAATAGTGCCAATATTATACTCTGAAAACGTTCAAGGTATGTCGTGACTTCCTCCCCACCCTTAAAGGATGAGGCTTCCTGCTTCGCTGAGCCAACGCTTACCCGGACGATCTGGTCCAAGCCGGAGGTCGATTCTCCACAGGCTATCCCCCTCAGTCCAAGGGTTAAGGATCTGGGTTTGAGATCCGGTTTGTTTGGGTTTCAAATTTCCGGTCTTCCAACTAGCACTTTCAGCCGAGTTTGGAATTCCTTGGAGAACAATTGTTTCCTTGGTATATATAGCTATTTGCGGCAACAGTGGGGCCAATTTATCCTCACCCCGAAGGGCGGCGGTCTTCTTGGACCATACACCCCAAAAGATAAATCTGAGCCCATCACTTCAATCTCGCGACGTGAGTTCTTAAACCAATGGCCGGGGCTGCTTCTTCTCGGGCAAGACTGGCAACGACATGGTGTTTATCAGAAGCGGCTGTTCTACATCCTTGGCCCTCTCCACCAGCAACTCCTTGCCCCAGCGAGTCAGGCCAAAGAGCGGTACGGCGGTTCCCACCTGCACCAGAGGCTTTACCTGCTCTCGAATGTGCTTTGAGGCGCAGGCGGTAACAATATCGGCTACAGCCAAAAGCCTGGCCGCATCATCTCTGCTTAGGCCGGTGAGATGAACACCCACAATCATTATCCGAACTCCTGCCGTCTTCTCAAGCTCTCGCAGCTTTTCCGCTGCTACTGCATCGGCTATCGTGACTGCAAATTTCTTGTACCCGGCCGCTGCCGCATAGGCCGCTCCTTCTATCTGGTCTATCTTGCCGTCCTGGGGGGAGAGCACATGCCCATCCCTGGCCCGGATGCCTTCGATTATCTCTGGTATGGGCTCGGTCTTAACAAGTCCGGAGATGTAGCCGCCCATGCCCTGAACCAGATCGGCATTGGCAGTTATCACGCTGCCCGCACCATCGCAAACAGTAACAGCCGCGTCGATAATTCCGGTCTTTATGCCGGTCATCATGGACTCGGATGCCCCAAAGCCCACGAATATGCCCATCTTAAGCTTGCGCCGCGCCGAGAACATACCGTGATTTTTTATTCTAAACTCCATATTTGCAGCAGCCGATTCAGCAGTCACTTTTTTTATGCCCCTGATCTTGTCGAAGAGCGGACACCACTCAATCAATGGCTCGCTGGCATCCAGCACCTTTTCACCTTCCACTTTGACGCGAGATTTGCCTAATAGCTCCATTATGTGCATTTAGTCCCCCATGAAGAAGTAGACCCTTCGATTGTTCTTAACATGAGCACCTCCCTGTTATATTAAGTCAATTAGTAATCATGACCGGGGTACAATTCATCCCCTGCCTGATGTCTGGGGTCTTCTCTACCTTTGCACCCCAACGAGATAAAAAAATAATTAATAAGATGGCCTGGATTCCGACCTCAACGGAATTATTTTCGACGAAACATATATATATGTTATCATTCGTTATGCGCCTGGTGACCGCTTTGAATACATCAACCGCCTCGGACCTTAAAGTAGAGCGCGATGAATTTGCATCCATACTCATGAAGGTAGGCCTGAAAAGGAACGTGGCCAAAGTTTTGACCTATCTGGCAGGGATGGCAGAGGCAACATCCCGCGAGATAGAGATTGGATCGGATCTTCGCCAACCGGAAGTGAGCATTGCCATGCGGGAGATTCGAAAACTGGACTGGATTGCAGAGAGGGACGAGAAAAATCCCGGAAAGGGACGACCGTATCGCATTTACAAGTTAAATAGAAGCCTTCCTGAAATTGTCGATTACCTGGAGAATGAGAAGTCAAAGGAATCCGAGAGGATGATGAGACAGATTGAAAAGCTCAAATCCTTGAGGTCCAATTGAACCGCACAACATTTTCTTTTCTATATGCCAAAAACTATATACTGATTGATTACTAGAATAAGGCAGAACAAAAGTAGAGGGGATGGAGATTAAGTACATCATCGACGAAGCCCTGGGCAGATCTGAGGCCGAGAGCAGGATCAAGCCTTCCAGCATGATCCAGAGCGATGAAGAGCTGGTAATGGTTTTAGAAGAGCTGACCACGGTTATCCGAGTTATAGGATGCGGTGGAGGTGGCTCGAATACTATCGACCGTCTGGCAGAGTGCGGCATCCAGGGTGCGGAGCTGTTTGCCATTAATACCGATGCCCAGCATCTTTTGCACATCAATGCCGACCGACGTTTCCTCATTGGCAGACGCACCACACGCGGCCTGGGGGCAGGAAGCTTGCCCGCCATCGGAGAGGAGGCAGCCCAGGAGGATATCGATGAGATTAAAGCCTCCGTGGAAGGAGCAGATATGGTCTTCGTTACCTGTGGACTTGGTGGTGGCACGGGCACGGGAGCTTCTCCCGTAGTAGCGGAAGCCGCCCGCGAGGCAGGGGCTCTCACCATTGCCATCGTCACTATCCCCTTCAGTGCAGAAGGCTCCATCAGAATGCAGAATGCCGAAGCCGGCCTGAAAAGACTGCGAGAGGTTTCTGACACAGTAATTGTGGTGCCCAATGACCGGCTCTTAGATGTGGTCCCCAACCTCCCCTTGCAGGCCGCGTTCAAAGTCGCCGATGAGGTGCTGATGCGCTCCGTCAAGGGCATCACTGAGCTGATCACCCGGCCCGGACTGATTAATCTGGACTTTGCCGATGTCAGAACTGTCATGACCAACGGCGGAGTGGCCATGATCGGCATGGGCGAGGCTGATGGCGAGGAAAAGGCACGAGACTCCGTCATGAAGGCTCTAAGAAGCCCACTCCTGGATGTGGATGTATCAGGCGCGACCTCGGCCCTGGTAAACGTGGTGGGTGGCCCGGACATGACCATCACCGATGCTGAAACTGTGGTAGATGAGGTCTACCAGAAGATCAATCCTGATGCTCGCATAATCTGGGGCGCGCAGATAGACCCGAACCTGGAGCATACTCTGCGGACCATGCTTGTGGTCACAGGTGTATCGTCTCCGCAAATACTGGGAAAGGACACAAACCGGCGTGTTACATCAAGGCATGGCATAGACTTCCTCCCTCGCCGGGCACGCTACTAAGAGCGGATGTGATATTAATTCTGACCGAGAAGGTGAGCGGTGAGCTTGAGATGCTGCAACGGCACCTGGTCATCCTCAAGCAAGTGGTGGAGAACGAGCCCATAGGCATCCTCAAGCTGGCAGAGGAAACAAAGATACCCAGCCACAAGGTACGTTATTCCCTGCGGGTTCTAGAGCAGGAAGGATTGATCAAGGCTTCCGCTCCGGGCGCGGTGACCACGGAGGAAACCCAATCTTTTCTAAGAGAGCTGGACGGCATGATTGAGGATCTGGCCAAGCGGACAGAGGATCTGTTAAAGATCAAGATCGCGAGGTAAATGCGTTATTCTCGAATTGCAGAGGTCCTGCAAGAGATCTCCCAGGCCCCGCGTAGCCTTAAGGTCAATCTGGCGGCGGGACTTCTGGCAGAGATTGCGTCTGCATCAAATATGCTCTGTCCAGTCGTGCGGCTGCTTTTAGGGGAATTGTGGCCACCCTGGGAGGGAAGGGAGATGGGCATAGGCCCAGAAGCTCTCATGACGGCATTGGCAGAGGTATCTGATCAAGATCTACCTTCCCTGCGAGAGAGATACAGTGATATGGGAATGGTGGCCGAGGCGGCGCTGGGGCAGAAAGGGCAGCATTCCCTTTTTCCGGGGCCTCTCGAAGCATTATCGGTTTATGAAAGGCTTCGGCACATCTCTGCCATGAACGGCAAGGAATCGGAGCAGCGCAAGAATGCTTTGCTTAGAGGCCTATTTTTGGAAGCCACGCCCCTGGAAGGAAAGTACATTGCACGCACGGCTCTACGAAACATGCAGGTTGGCATCGGGCATAAGACCATGATTGCCGCACTCTCTTCCTCACTGCATTGCGACATTAAGAAAATTCGCCGTGCTTACTGCCTCATGCCGGATTTGGGCAGCATTGCCTCGATTGCCCAAAGCCAGAAGCTGGGAAGTATAGTAATTCAGCCTATGGTTCCAATCCGATTCATGGCCATTCGCACCGGCAAGATCGTGATTCCCGGTGCCTTTCTGCCCAAGTATCCAGGCTTGAGGGTGCAGATTCATAAGATAAAAAAGGAAGTTCTGATATTCACATCACAATTGCGAAATATCACCGTTGTCCTGAATGACGTACCTCGGCTACTTGGAAAAATAGAATCGGATTTTGTTGTAGATGCCGACCTTATAGGCTTTCATGATAAGAATAAAGGGATTTGCAGCCAGGCAGAAATGCTGAGGTACATCAATCGCCGGCGCCTCTCTCGGAAAAGCAACATTCATCCGGCCCTTCTGGCCTATGACCTCATCGCCCTGCAGGGAGAAGACATTTGCAGTATGCCTTATCAGGATCGACGAAAGAGGCTTTTATCAATACTTGGCGAGCCCAAAGCCATGCCTTTTCAGGGAATATCTCCGGCCTATGAAGATGTCCTTATGGATAAAGGCGCAGTAGACGAATTTCGGAGCAAGGCAGAGATTGCCGGGGCCAGGGCATTGCTAGAGCGAGATCTTCTGGCCCCTTACAGACCTGGCGAATTCACAGATAGGGAGTTCATCATCAGAGGTGCGCATAAAATTGGTGGGAAATACAGCATTCTTGAGCCTGTGATTGAGGGCTTCAGGCTCAACGCTTCCCTGGGGGATGCGGATGATCTGGATAGGCTGGAGAAGATCTGCCGCGCATGATCCTACGACCCTTTGACCCCTGGAAGAGCCCGCTATGCACCTGCCCGGCCAAGCTGAGTCTGAATCCCTACACAGGATGCCCGCATGGCTGCCTTTACTGCTATGCTTCATCCTACATCCTCCGTTTTGCAGAGTGCCGCCCCAAGGTCGATCTCCTAAAACGCCTGGCCAGAGAGGCGGCCAAGGTCAAGCCCGGCACCCTGGTGGCTTTGTCCAATAGCTCCGATCCCTATCCACCCCAGGAAAAGGAGCTGCGGCTCACAAAGGGCTGTTTGCAGATCTTAAAAGAGCGCGGTCTTAGTGTCTTGGTTGTGACCAAGTCGCATCTGGTGGCCCAGGATGTTGAGCTATTGGCCGAAATGAGTGCCTGTGTGGCCATAACCGTCACTACGCTGCAGGACTCAATCTGCCGCAGGCTGGAGCCGGGTGCGCCACTGCCGGCAAAACGCCTTGATGCCATGACAAAGCTGGCAAAAAAGGGTGTGGCTGTCTCGGCCAGAATTGATCCCATCATTCCCGGCATAAACGATTGGGAGATCGATGATCTGGTACTTGCCGTCTCACGAGCCGGAGCCGGGCACATAACCTCGTCCACTTATAAGGCCCGGCCGGGAAATATGAAAAAGATCATCTCCGCCTTTCCAGAAGAGGGCGCGTCTTTAGAGAGCCTTTTTGCCAGAGGCGACAAAGTTGCCGCAAGTTGCTACCTTCCGGTAGAGACCAGGCGCGATCTGATGCAGAGGGGGAAAGAGAGCGCAGAGCGAGAGGGTGTGACCTTCTCCTCTTGCCGGGAAGGATGGGCAACCGTTCCGGGAACAAACTGCGATGGGTCGCATTTATTGTCTTACCTACTGAAACACTAAAATGATACCGAGGACCAAACGGCCATGTCATTTTTTGCCGCCAGGCTCGTAATGTCGTCCCTGCCGAGGAGGACGAGGGCATAAATGAGATGCGGTCCCTTAATTGTGGTCTTCCTCCATGAAAGTCTATTTATATGAAGAATAACTAGACTTGACGATAATTCTTCTCAAAGGGGAGGATGTTCAAGCTACAGTCATAAATGCTATGCGCTAGAGGAATAGGAGGAATTCAATATGAGGAAAATTTTGGCTATCACTGTGGCCCTCATGATCGCAGCCATTGTTTTAATGCCTGCTTTGGGGTACACTAATCAAGCTGCAGGAAATCAGTCTTACACTGCAAAATCAGGAAATCATGTCGACTACAGCTTCAAAACATTAAATGTTCCCGCCCATAACCTGACTCCGGATATGATGGCAAACAAGTATTCTTTCAAGTCCGCCGCCGTTCAGAGTACCAGGATGCCCTACTCGTTCAAGCAGGGAACTGTCACACCCTACTCCTTTAAGCTGGTAGGTGTCGAGAACGCAGTTGCACAGGGCATGCAGACCAAGAAGCCGGTCGCAAAGCTGGGCAGCATGAACAAGGTGGATGAAACACAGCCAGTTGCCGCGCCAGTGGTTGAACCTGTGGCTGAGGCAGTTGCTGCGCCCGTGGTTGAACCTGTGGCTGAGGCAGTTGCTGCGCCCGTGGTTGCGTCCACATTCTCTATTGAGGGAATGGTCGTAGATAATAACCAAACCGGCCTCGCCGGCTGGACCATAAACCTGACAAATGGTGGAGCAGTTATCAATAGCGTTCCCACAGCCGCGGACGGCAAGTTCGCCTTCCCAGACCTGGCTGCTGGTGAGTACACAGTCTCCGAGGTCCTCATGCAGGGCTGGAGCGTAATCTCCCCGGCAGAGGGCAAGTCTGTATTGAACATCACCAATGCCAACGTGACCGATCTGGTATTTGTCAATCAGCTCGTGCCAGTTGTTGTAGCTGTACCTGAGGCAGTCGTGCCAGTTGTTGCGGAGAACGTGACCGCTCCAGCCAATGCCACTACACTCATCAACGCTACTGAAGCGATCAATGCCACTGTGTAGGACCGGAAAAGAACAATCTAATAAATCATGACCCTGGTTCTCCAGGGCCCCTCTTTTCGTTTTTCCTTCGCGCCACTCAACCAATAATCTTTCATAGGTTGAAGGATAAGAAGTTAATGATTATTTGGGGGGATATTTATGAAAACAAGAAAATTATGGATGCTATCTGGCCTCCTTGCATTGATACTGGCAGCACCAGTCTATTCCCAAGGATTTTACGGGTCCGGGCCCTGCGAGGCGAGAAATGCAGTCGAAGCCTACTGCGTGAATCATGGTGGATGTCCGAAAGACGGATACTGCAATTTTCCGGACGGCAGCTTCTGTGAGCTTCGCTCCTTTTACAACGGCACCTGCCCGGGACGAGAATACTACGAGCAGGCCTTGTGGATGACAGAGGCCTACAACTTCCTTTACAGCGACTGGGGATACAGCCCACCTTACGCGCCCAATATGTACCCGAATAATTACCCCTATTACTATCGGCCAACTTATGCACCGGGATATGGCATGTAGTAATTGTAGGGATTAATTTCGCCGGAAAAGGCAAGATGCCTTTCCGGACATTTTTGATTAAACGAGGATATCACGCTTGAATTTCTCGAAGCCGATCTCCTCTATGAACTCGCCCAGACGCTGCTTTTTGGCGTGGTCCTTGTAGTAGTTGATTATCTTATCGATGAGCGAAAAGACCTCTTCATCGGAAAGATTCTCTGCCAGCATCACTCCCAGTCGAGGCTTGACTCCGCTGCTTCCTCCTACCAGAAGCCTCCATCCCTTGGACAAACCGATCAAGCCGATATCTTTTACGGCCGGCTCGGCGCAGGAGTTTGCGCATCCGGATACGCCAATTTTGAACTTCCAGGGAAGCTGCATGCCATGATACAGCTCATCCAGCTTCAAGCCGACGCCCACGGAATCCTGCTGGCCGCGCTTGCAGAAGGTGGTTCCGGGGCAGATCTTGATGCTCCGAACGCATAGACCAATGGCTGCCCCTGCCTTCATTCCCAGATCCTTCCAGGCATCATCGATGTCCTTGGGATCAATTCCAACGATGGCGATTCTCTGGGCCGAGGTGATCTTGAGAACTTTGGCATTGTATTTCAGAGCCACATCGGCGATCCTGCGCAGACCCGCCGGATCTATTATGCCGCCGGGGATATGTGGTGCTATGGCATAGGTCTCTTTGTCCCTCTGCACAATTGCGCCCTTTTCCAGAATATCTTTGGACATGGTTTTAGTTCACCAATCCCATAGCCACGGTTCTTCCCAGCAAGAAGCATCTTTCAATGTCCTCTTTGCTTGGAACCTGGACGGCAGTGGTCCCTGGCTCAATCACCAGCATGCCGAAGGACTTCATTCGAGCAATGATGGTAGGAACGCCTTCTCCGCTCCATCCATGCGAACCGAAGGCCACCCCAACTCTTCCCTTTAAATCAAGCTTGGCAAGCTCCTTCAGGTAAGGGTCCATGGACTTAATAAGCTTGTAGTTGTAAGTTGAGCCGCCTAAAGCTATGGCTGCGGCATTTAATACATCATCGGGCGAGGCATCATAGGCGTCTTTAATTACCACCTCGATGCCTGGAATGGTCAATGCACCGTTAGCAATGGCCTCTGCCATCGTCTTGGTCCTTCCCATACCACTGGCATAAATTATCGCCATCTTAGGCATACGAAATCCTCCATATCAATCAGGCTCGCATTTTATAACTAATTTATGGTGTGGTCACCTGGCAGGCAAAGGAATCAGATTATTTGTAGAACCAAATCATGAGAAAAATCGCAGCAAGAATTGAAGAATCGAATAAACAAGAGAATATACGTCACGAGACTTGCTGATGAGGAGCCTATTTTTAGGTTTCGTTCGCGACTTAATTCCTCATCAGCATTGCTCTGAAGACATCATGCGTGTGCCTTTGCCTGCGAGGCAGCCCCACTGGGCCTGCTCTTGCGGTGCCTTATGACATGACGCGAGCGTCTTCCTGCGACCTCTTCGCTTTTTACCCACTCACCCGTCTCGTCGTCCTTTTCGTACTGCTCTTTCACGGCCGACCAGGCAGCTTCGTGAGATGCCTTCTCGCGATCTGCTTCCTCTGTGCTCTCCAAATCCTCCCAACAGCCGTTATAAGCCTTCATGTAAAGGGCCTTGGCGCGGCTAGGCAAATTTCGCACGCTTTTGGGCAGCTCGCTTATGCTCTCGAATGGCATCAAATACACCTCCTGTCAATGTTTGAGCTTTTTGATAACCAGCTTAATATGAAGATCCTGGTTAAAAGGTTTTGGGATCAGGGAGGAATGAATATCATGCCTTCCCGGCTCCACAGCAATCTTCCATCGTCACCCTTTACGGCCAGTACCTCTGCGCTCTCAGATTCTCCCAGCTTGTAGACGATCAGGTCAGGCTCTCCTTCTCCAGTCAGGTCCGGGCCGGCCACGACGTAGACCAGGCAGGAAAAGGATTGCTGCCAGAGCAACTTTCCATTCCCGCCCTGAAGAACGACGATATCGCTACTAATTGAACCGTTCTTTGCATACTTTATGAGATAGACTACCAGTTCGCCCCGCCCGTCGCCGGTCAGATCTATTACCGGTACGGCCAGGGCCGGGCCGGCAAAACTGTGGTTCCAGAGCATTTTGTGCTCTTGGCCGTCTCTGGCCTCAAATGTGGTGGCCGTGATGTTCAGGGGAGTTTTTTCATCAACGCCCTCGCTCGTCATCGATCCGTTCAATTTATAAATTGCGGCAATGCTGTCTTGCACAAGGTCGTTTGTGAGGTTGCCGGCCGGATATTCGATTGCCAGAGCACCGGAGAAGATTCTCTCATCCAGATTTGTGCCATTGGAACCGCTTACCCGGGCAATGCTGGTGAATATACTATTGTTCATGCTGTCCAAGCCGAATACGTGTACCAGAAACTGTGTGGCGTTGTCTTTGCTGGTATCTTGTACGGGATAGGCAAAGGTCATGGCCAGCAACTGGGGCCGGCTCCAAATTACAGTGCCGTTGCTGCCATCAAGGACGGAAACGCTGCTGTAAGGAATGAAGCTTGCTGCAGACAGGATTTCATTTATCATGACATCCGTTTGGCCGTCGCCATTGAGGTCTCCTGCCGTTGTGGCAAAAACCAGGGAGCCGGGATACTCTTTTTGCCATAATGTGCTGCCGTTTGCACCGCTGAAAGCCGATATTTCTGAATTAAAGGCTCCTGTGTCGGCATTACTGCTGAGGTTCATGACCAGAAGGTCTTGGGCATTGTCCCCGTTGAGATCAGTTGCGGGAAATGCCAGGCTGATAACTTTCGGCTCACTTTGGATCTGGGAATAATCATAATAGTTGTCTGCAAAATCAAGATCTGATGAGTTAATGGTCGTGTAATTTAATGCAGAGTTATTTTGTGTCGTTTGGTTGCTTAAATTCATTGCCAGAAGATCATCGATTGATTCAGTTTTGTTATCCATTGCCGCCCCCGGGGCCAGCAACAAAAAGCATGCAATCAGGTAAAGTGTTGTCCGTCTTATATTTATTCCTCCGTCATATCTCAGATGTAAATTAGGATGCATATTTATGAAGCTTCGCCTCATTGCCAGAAAAAGACAACCGGTAAAATGTCTTTGTGTGAGGGATCTTTTAGCTTAAAAAGTAATTTGCCGGAAAGGCCCAGATGAAATTAGCTATCCCGGCTTGCTGCATGAAAAGGCAGTCTTTTCCTCTGGCAGTATTTTCGTCCTCAGCTCATCACAATTTTTTCCTTGCTGCATCCATTGCCGCCTTAATTTTTTCCCGATCAGCCTTCATCTTCTCAGCCGGTGTCATCTTTTTATCTTTAACCTGACTGGGGAGGGGATTTTCCTGAACCGTGGCCGTTGCAGGAGCGACGGCGGTAACCGTGGTATCCGGACAATTGCTGGGTGGGGCAGCGCCCTCATTTACACGTATGCTCAAATTGCCCAGGAAGGTCGCCATCATATTCGCGCTCATGTTTATATCTGTCAATACCAGGGCTACGGTCAGATTGTTCGGCTGGTAAGCGATGAGGTTCCGATTTCCTATCTGCCCCAGGAGAACCGGTCCGATCTCCGATTCATTATACACGGTCTGGGTCAAGATAGGATCAAAAGCTTCCAGATAAGGCTTCAGCTTTGCGGGTTCCAGCTCTTCTTGAGGCGCCTGGCAGGGGTAGAGAAGATGCAGTTCGACCCTGTTTCCGTCCAGTAGCATTGATGCCGCAACCTCTCTTCCGCCGGTATAATTTGCTTCGGCCATGGTTTCTGGCTCCACAACTACCTCTGGAGGAAGACAGAAGACAAGTTTGGCATAGCTGCCCATCTCAGCTCCCGTACAAACGTCTTTTTCCGAGCCGGCTGCAGACGAAAGCGCCGTCATCAGGCCAAGCGTGATGCAGCAAAAAAGCAGCATCTTTCCAAGAGGCACCGATCTATTCTCCAATTTCTTAAATTTCATCCAATCCACCTCATTGCTAATCTGTTTTATCTCCCTTACAAATTCTAAATATCTGTTTGCGATTATACCTCTCAAACTATTTAGCCGTTTTCCAGTCGATTTTCCGGGATGTCCGGTCTTTTACTAAACTTTCCCCTTTTCTATCCGGCGAAAAGCTGCTACAATATAGAAGCTCCGATATGATAATATACTTGAAATCTGAGTCACGGATATTGTACAATAATGCATGAGTGGAGGAGACAGCAATGAGATCAACTTCAAAAGCATTCTATTTTGCAGCAGCGTTGATGGTTTTGTCCATAAGCTCTGCGGCATCGGTGGTCTTAAACGAGATGGAACTAAATCCCCCAGAAGGCGGAGTGGATTGGGTTGAGATTTACAACCCTGATAACGAGAGCGTGGACATCAGCGGATGGACGGCTGAAATTACCGATGGAAGCTGGGTGGGAAAGTTCCCGGCTGTGCCCGCGGGAACTATACTGCCGGCCAAGGGCTTTTATGTCTTTAACGGCCAGTCTTCCTGGAATCATAATGATGGCGGATATGCCGCACTTTACAGTGCATCTGGAGAGGTAGTGGACAAGACGGCCAACCGACAGGACACCATGAACAACGACTTTACCTACGGCAGGCATCCGGATGGCTACGATACAAATACCGATGGCGACTGGGGCCTGGGCTCTGCCACCAAGGGTGAATCAAATATACGCTAAAGAGGAATGAATATGGATCAAAAATTGGGAATCGGCATCAAGGCGCTCTTAGCCTTCTCTGGCCTTTTGGCCATCTGCGGTCTAGGCATGTGCGACGTGGTCATCAATGAGTTTGAACTAAGCCCGCCCGACAACGGCACAGTATGGGTAGAGATTTATAACACCGGGGACGCAGCCGTGGATCTGACCGGCTGGAAGATCAATATCGTAGACAAACCCTGGGAGGGGTCCATTTCCCTTAAGGGCAGCATCGAGCCCAAGGGATTTTTGGCATTTGACGGCCAGAAGAGCTGGGTTGCTACCGGCAACGGAACCATTTTTCTCTATGATGCCTCCGGCGCCGAGGTAGACAAGACATCCCCAAGGGGCGACAACTCGCAAAGCGACTTCACCTACGGCCGTCTTCCGGACGGCAAGAAGACCGGTACTAATGCCGACTTTGCTCTCATGATGGCCAGCAAAGGCAGGTCTAACGCTCGGTAAGTCTTGGCCTGACAAAAGGGAAATAGACTATTTCCGGCCTCTTTCGCCAATTATCGGCTGAAGAGGCCAGTGATCATTTTTCTTAGTCGATCAACAAGGTGTAAGCCGTCTCCCTTTTGAAGTTCTTGGTGTGCTCATTCTTGTTGATGATGCCGCCCTGTCCATCCCTCTGAGAGATGGTAATGGTGTGGGTCTTGTCTCCACCGATTGTTAAGCTGGCGATTCCGTCCAGAGATCCATCACTCATATCGCTAGCGTAAAAGACGCCGTCCACATAGACATCGTAGCCTTTGGTCCTCTGGGATTTTATGGTAACAAAAGCGTCTCCCATCAAGATGGAATTCACGTCCAATGGCGAGAACGACGGCTCGATTTGCCGGGGCAGGACATCCAGAATGAGGGCATTGCCCGGCTCATTTGCCTGGGCCAGCAGCATGAATTGCCTGCCGCTCTCTTCCGGCCTCAACTTAAGCCGATGGTAGCCGGCCAGTAATTTGAAATTCCAGTGTTTAATGGTGCTATTGGCATAGGATATGAGATAGATATCGCCACTGCCGTCCTGGGGAGTATGGACGACCAGGTCGACATCTTCGCCGGCTATGAACTGCCCATACCGGCTCCAGACCGCACCCTTTCGGATCCACAGCTCGCTGGAAAGGGGTGCCTGAGTGGAATTAGAAAGGTAATCCGAGTAGTTTAATTGCCGCTCCCCCAGGCGGATGGACTGGGGCTCGTTGCCGCTCAGGTTGAAGTATATGGGATCGGAGAGAGTTGAGGCTCTATTTTCCTGGGGCCCCTCGGTGGCTTTTATCCAGGGCTCCTCGGTCCAGCTCGCGCTTCCCTCGGGCATTGCAAAGGTCGACAGTGCCAATAGCATAAAAATTGTTGAGGCGAAAGCTGTGCCCCAAAAATAGCGAGTGAGACGCATCTCACATCGTCTCTAAAGCGTCAATGCCCAGAGTCTCCAGAGTCGTTCGCAACGCATTTTTGGCGGCTCTTGCCAGGGCCATTCTTGCCTGCCTCAGCTTCGGCTCGGCGTCCAGCACCGGGCTGTAGCGGTAGAAGTGGTTGAAGCTCTCCGCCAGCTCGCGGGCATAAGTGGCCAGTTGATGAGGCTTGAGCTCCCGGGCGGCTCTGTCGATGACCAGATCAAACTCTGCAATCTTCTTGATGAGGGCGATCTCGTTTTCGCCGGTGAGCAGATCGGACTGGACCGGCGTGGTCTGGTCCACCTGCCCCTCTTCACCTTTGCGCAGAATGCTGCAGGCACGGGCATGTGAGTACTGGATGAAGGGTGCAGAGAGCTTCTCAAAGTCCAGGGCCTGCTTCCAGTCAAAGGTGGTGGCCTTGTCCGGGGAGACCTTGACCACGTCGTAGCGCACCGCACCTGCCGCTACCTGGGCCGCCACCTGTTTGAGGAAGTCATCGCTCTCCTCCGGGCGGCGCACCTTAACTTCCTCATAAGCCTGTTTTTCCACCTCATCGAGCAGCTCATCAGCGGAGATGAACTTGCCTTTCCTGGTGCTCATGGAGCCCGTAGGCAGAGAGACGAACTCAAAAATGACCACCTCAGGTTCGCGAATGCCTAAAAGGCGCAAGGCGGTGCGTAGCTGCCCGGAGACCAGCTTGTGGTCGGCTCCCAGGATATCCACGGAGCGGTCCGAGTTTTGGGACTTGTAGCGGTGGTAGGCCAGGTCGCGGGTGATGTAAAGCGAGGTTCCGTTGGTCCTCTTGAGGACCATCTTCTTCTCAAAGCCGTATTGGGTTAGATCGAGTTGAAAAGCGCCCTCCTCGTATTCCGTGAGCCCTGTCTTCTCCAGTTGGCCCACAATCTCGGCCACATCGCCTTTTCGCACAAACTCCGACTCCCAATGGTAGCTGTCGTGGCGGATGTTCATGCGGTGCAGGGTCTCTTCGATGCCTCCAATGGCGTACTTGATGGCGCTGTGGATCTTGGCAACGGTCTCATCGTCGCCCGCCTCGTAGCGCTGGATAACCTGATCTGCCTCGTCTCGGATCTCTGGATTGGTTTCCATGAGACGGTTGGCGGCGATGTAGACCTTGGCTATGGCATGGTCGGCCTTGCTGCCATCCAGCTGGAAGTGATCGCAGCCGACGACCACCATGGCCTCCTGGCGGCCCATGTCGTTGACGTAGTACTGGGCATCCACGGTGCAGCCCGCCCGGCGCATGATGCGCACCAGGGTGTCACCGATCACGGAATTGCGGATGTGGCCCACATGCAGCGGCCCATCGGGATTGGCGGAGGTGTGCTCCACAATGACCAATTCCTTCATGCGGCCCGTCCAGGCGTTGTCGGCCAGGGCCTGGCAGAGGACGGTGTCCAGAAACTTTTGGTTCACGAAGAAGTTGAGATAGGGGCCGGATAGCTCCACCTTATCTACGTAATTGTAATTCTGGGAGAGGGCCTGGTGGATCTCTTTGGCAATGGCCATCGGGCTCTTCTTTTGCAGCGGAGCCAGCCGGAAGGCCACGGACGAGGCCAGATCAGCGTGAGGGCTCACGTCCAGGCCCAGATTGTTTACTCCTTCCTCTACCTTGTAGCCACAGCGATCTAGGGCATCGCGAAGAAGGCCCTCGACCTCGCTCATAAAATCGAGAAACATGGGAACACCAGTATGAATAGTATGTTAATCCATCAACTGGATGGGGCGATATAAGCATTGTCCTGCCTTTTTGGGAAAGTATAAGATGTCTGGTGACTTACATTAATGGTGAGGTTTTACTATGAAGCTCTTTGCAGCTATTCTAATGCTGTTGTTATGCGCCCCGGCTCTTGCCGTCTCCGATGAGGCGAGCCAAGTCGAGGCCACTACCGCCATTACCCTGCCTGTAGACTCCGTCACCATCTATCCGGACGGCCTGATGGCAGTGAAACGAACGGGAAGCCTGGACGTAACCGAAGGCGTGCACAAGTTCGTGATCAATGTTCCTGAAAAAGCCGAGCAAAGCTCAGTGCTCCTTTCCGTCAGCAACGCTACTTATGAGCGGGTGGTCTACGATGCCAATCCCGTCTACACTCTGAACATCTCCGCGCCTGGATCACAGAGCTTTGACCTCTCCTATCTCATGTACAATGCCGCCACCTGGAAGCCGGTGTACGACCTGCACCTTCTTAGCGACTCTGTATTGGTGAGGGCCAATGCCGTGCTCAGCAACCAGGGCGGAGAGGATCTCAAGAATGTGCGGCTCAAGCTGGTGGCGGGCCTGCCTTTGGCCGTGCAGCCCTATCTGGCCAAAGCCGCGCCCCAGATAAATCAGAGATATGCCGCACCTGCTCCCATGGCCGAAGCCTTGGACAATGCAGCCGCACCGTCATCCTCGGGCGAACTGGAGACTCTCTACATCTTCGAGCTGGAAGGGAGAAAAGACCTGGTCATGGACAAGGAGATAGGATTTCCCCTCTTCGAGGAAGAGTCGCCTCTGGTGAGAATCTACACCTGGGATGCCTCCAGCCAGACCGAGGGCCCTGCCAAGGAGGAGATTCGGGCCAACAACACCCTGACCAATCCCTGGCCGACGGGAAAAGCAATGCTCTACAGAAATGACGAGTACGTCTCAACCATCGAGATGCCCTACACTCCAGCCGGCACCAACGCCTCCCTTGTGGTGGGCTCCTCTGCCGATCTGAAGGTGGAGCGCAAGCTCTTGGACTACAATAAAACCGAGAATATCAGGGAGATAGGAACAGGTGCGAGAAATCACACCGTAAAAGAGACCACGGAGACCTGGACCTACTATCTGAAGATCAAGAGCAACCTGGATCGCGTAGCAGAGTTGGAGGTAACCGACACAGTTCCCCAGGAGGCAGTGATCCTCTCCGTCACGCCCAAGCCCGCCGAGAGCACGGCCACCAGCCTGAAATGGAAGCTGCAGCTCGCGCCGAGGCAGAAAGCGGCCATCAATTACACCTACCAGGTGATCACGACGGAGAGCCTGGACGGTGCATATTGATTTCAATTTTTTCCCTTTTTTGTGTCGATTCTCCAGATAACTTCCGGCAAAATATTTCATCACCAAGTTCATATCTATCTTCGATAATCAGCGGATTGTCATCAAGGGGGCAGAAAAAGAAATGCGACTTACCGGGATAATAAAAAAATCTGGTGATTATTATGTGGCACTATGCATTGAGATCAATGTATCCAGCCAGGGTGAGAGCATAGAAGAGGCGAGGAAAATGCTACAAGACGCTTGTGATGAGTATCTCTCCTATATGAAAGATGAAGGGCTGGATGATGAAATAAAATCCGTTCCTGTGGACATTCTACGCGAATTTCTCATGGATGACGTCGAGTGCGTGAGGCCATCTTCGGGTTGGGTTTATTCAGAAAGCATAACCTTTGAGGTTTGTGCCAGTGTCTAAGAGCAATCTTGCCGTCGTAGTTATCTACTTTTTTCTGCTCAAAATATTGCTACTTTAGTTCGCGCGAAAAAAAAATGATAGGCACCGCCTAATCCACCTGCACCCTCTGTGCGTTTACTACCACGAGCTTGGGAAGGTG
Source organism: Methanothrix sp. (assembly GCA_026394555.1). Classification (GTDB taxonomy): domain Archaea; phylum Halobacteriota; class Methanosarcinia; order Methanotrichales; family Methanotrichaceae; genus Methanothrix. The sequence goes on along the minus strand of JAPKXZ010000074.1, from coordinate 69,517 downwards.
CACCTCTAATATGCCGTCCTTGAAGCTGGCTTTTACCTGTTCCTGCTTGACCTCTATGGGCAGCTTGATCTCTCGCTTGCGGCCCATTGTGCCCATCTCCCTGCGCAGATATTTTCCCTCTCTGGGAGTAGCCTTGGCATCGACGTAGAGGCTGTCCTCCGTCACCCGCAGATCGATCTTCTCTTTGCTGGCACCCGGCAGAGCCACCAGGACGATCAGCTCATCTTCTGTCTCTATGAGGTCAATGGGGGCAAGATCACTGCTCTTGGTCTCGCCAATCTCGTTGATCTCGCTGCTCACATCTCCCAGAATCTTCTTGGCCGCCTGGCTGGCCTGGCTGGACATCCTGGCAGCCTCGACGGCCGCCCTGCCGATCACACGTTCCAGATCGCTGATCCCTGAGGAATCTGATTTCATGCTCAAAATAATGTCATTGCCATCATAAAACCTTTTGCTTTATCTTCGGCTTTCCCAAAAAGCGGCCATAGCCCGGAGAAACCTGGAAATCTCCATCGTAGACTACATTACCCCGAACTATTGTCATTTGAGGAAAGATGGCATTTAATCCCTGAAAAGGGGTCCAATCCGCCCGGCTGTGCAGGTGATCGGCATTTATTTGCGAGATAGACTTGGGGTCGACAATCACCAGATCGGCGTCCTTGCCCGTCTCGATGGAGCCCTTGCCGGTCAGGCCAAAGATGCGAGCGGGCCTAAAAGCCATTGCATCCACCAGCCTCTCCAGGCTGATCAGGTTTCTTTTCACAGCAAAGAGCATCAGAGGCAACATGGTCTCCACGCCCGGCACCCCCGCCGGAGCCTCCCAGATGTCCTCTTCTTTCTCCTCGGGCAGGTGCGGCGCATGATCCGAGGCCAGAATATCGATCGTGCCGGTGCTTAGGCCCTGCCAGAGGGCGTCGTTGTCCGCCTGGCTTCTCAGGGGCGGATTCATCTTCAGGTAAGAGCCCTGTTTTTTGTAGTCTTTGATGTTAAGCAAGAGATGGTGGGGTGTCACCTCGCTTGTCACCCTTTTTCCGTTCTTCTTGGCCTTTCTGACCCTTTCCAGCCCCTGGGCCGAGCTGAGGTGGCAGATGTGCAGACGGTTCGTCCAGGCCAGGGCCTTCTCGATAGACTCCGCCTCGGCGGCAGCAGGGCGCGCCTCTGAGTAAACCTCGGGATCATGCTGGCCCAAGAGTGGCGCGGTCTTTTCTTTTATGATCAATCCGTCCTCGGCATGAAGGCTGGCCAACATTCCCGCCCGCCCGATTTCTACAAGGATTTTCTGAAGCGTTTCATCGCTGTGCTCATAAGAAAAAATCTCGCCTATAGCTGTCGCCCCGGCTGCTGCCAGCTCATCGATATTTCCAGGCCCCCCATTAATGCAAAAGTCCACCAGGGAGCGATGGCGGGCAATATCCAGCTTCTCGGCAAAGGATCGGGCGTCAAGTGTGCGGGGAATTGTGTTGGGCTGGTCGATTACCGTGGTCACGCCCCCAGCGGCAGCCGCCCCCGAGCCGCTGGCCCAGTCCTCTTTATAATTGGGTCCCGGATCGCGGAAGTGTACATGAGCATCGATGGCACCGGGCAGAACCAGCATGCCTTTCGCATCGATTCTCTCCTCGGCCCGGTGCGCTCCGCCCAGCGCTGCGATATGTCCATCTTTGATCCAGATGTCTATGTCCATTTGCCCTTTGGCCGTGAAAACCCGGCCGTTTCTTACAACCAAATCAAAGTTTATATCCAAACCTCCGTAGCAACTTGCGCCTCTCCTCTACCTGGGGCTGTGTCTCCGCCCCACGGGGCGAAAAGCCATCGATGACACCCATAATTCCTCGACCAAGCTCCGTCTGGGCCACGACCACCTGCAAGGGATTGGCCGTGGCGCAGAAGATGCCGCAAACCTCCTGCACAGCCTTGACGGCGTTCAGGACGTTGATCGGAAAAGCTCCTTTCATCAGCACCACAAAGGTATGGCCGCAGGCCAGGGCCAGAGAATTCTGTCTGACAGCCTCGATGAGGCTTTCGTCATTGCCTTCAGTTCGCACCAGGCAGTCGCCGCTCGCCTCGGAGAAAGCGACGGCGAACTTCGCGGCAGGGATGGTGCCCGCCATGACCTCATAGATATCTTCAGCTGTTTTGATAAAGTGGCTCTGCCCTAAAATCAGGTTTGCTCCCTCAGGAATTTTTATATCTACAGTCTTTAGCTCCATCAACAAAACCCTCGAATAGTATTATTATTTTGCCTATTATTTGGCCTTCGAACGATGTTCTAAGCTCTCCATTAGAATGGATACAAGATAAATATCATTGATAAATTTATAAGTCCCTCTCTCAGATTCTTTGTCGGCTATTATAACACCAAGTTCTCCCATCTTCCTTAGAAAATTGTCGAATACTCCTTTCTCTTCAGGGGTTAATTTTGCTACTATGTCTGTCTTTTTAAAACGTAAATCAGGAGATTTACTAAGCTGAGATTCACCAAGCTTTCTGAGGATCGACCTATATTTCTCACTGCGAATTGCTCGATATACTAATGGGTCGAGATACTTTTTGCCGATGTTTCCTGCTGCAACGAATACCCCATTCACCACATCATCCACTTTTACGATCCCATCTGTATCGATCCAAAAGATAGCATCTCCGATTTCATGCATAATTGTTGGAAGTCCGCTAGAATATTTCACCATTATACTCATGGCTGATTCTTCCACTTCAATATTTACTTTTTTGAATGCCCTCGAAAAGAAATCCCTCACCTCTGGATCCTGTAACTTCTCAATTTCTACAACTCTAAATACCCTCATTAAAGATGGTTGATTTTTACTCAGATTATCTCTAAATTCGGGGAGCCCAATTAGCATGATACATATCGGAAAATAATCGAAATGAGTCGCGACTTTGTCTACAAAGCTCTTATACCAATTCGCAAAATCCGGAGTCCTAGAGATCGTATCGATGTCATCTAAAACAATAAATAGGCCGCTTTTTTCCGGCTTGATTTTTTCGGCGATGTTTGCAATAGCCTCATCAAATTTATTTACGAGTTCGCGTGTTTCTTCTTTTGATGGATTAAAGCTGACTGCAACACCAAATAAATCAATTTGTTGTATTTTATCTCTAAAATAATCGGAGATCTTTTCATACCAAGACTGAGTATTTGATACTTTAATTAATTCTTCAAAAATGCGACGAACCATCTCATCCAAACTTGTGACTTGTCCAAGAAAGACATGCACTGAGAGAAGCCTTTCTTTGCATGCCATATTACATACAAATTTTGCAAAAGAACTCTTACCGATGCCCCTTTCACCAGCCAAGAAGATATTCTCCTGCTTTCCGGTTCGTGCTTGTTTTACATTTTTCAATATTTCTTCTAATTGTGTGGTTCTTCCAACAAACAGTTCCACTGGCACCGGATTTCCAGGAGTGAACGGACTTCGATCTTTTATAACCATTTATTCGAACCTCTATATTTTATACGAAGTCACACAATTTATGCAGTTAAAACTATATCAACTTAACTACCTATTAGCATATCTATGCCAAATGATTGAAGGGCGCAAATGCGCCCTAATGCGCTTCATTTATTGCGTAGTCCCTTCTTCGGCCCCACGGATTGCTTTGCCAACTGCTTGCTCTTCTTGGTAATAATTGATGATGTGATATAGTACACTACTATGAACAAGATGGCAGAATATATCGCCATGCTGATCGATTCTACGATGTTTAAATTCAGCAAAAAGTAGGAATATGGGATGTATACCAACAAAACCATAATACCGGCAATGACGGCCTGTTGCATCAGTGTACACTGCCGAAAACGCAAAATAAGATCGGCATATTTCAAATTTGGGAAATTCACCACGGATCCTTCACCTCATCGACTTTTAGCATCCCTTTTCTGTTCATATAAAGCCTTGTCCACCAGAGATTGGATAGTGGCGCTAAGACCAGCAGATTCACTATGCCAGTGATCGCGGAGATGGATTCCCCTCCTGCCCCTCCGCTCGTGGAAAATGCGCCGCCCATCATCTGCAGGCCCAAAGATAAAGCTGCAACTATTAGCCAGAGAATTACTACATCAAACTTGTTATACCGGAAAAAATTTGTGGATGCCAAAACGGCCTGCATGGGCCCCAGACCCTGCACCACCAGGGCATAAGGCATCGTTGCCAGGATAACCGACAGGACCAGGACATAAAGGATGAACAGGAGCAGGCCCACAGCCAACAGACCCATCGCCTGCGAATCCGCTTGCAAAAACGTCGCTCCTCCCGCTAGGGCCGGCAGAAGGAAGATCAGGCCAGCCAGTGTCATGAACCCCATCAGCAGGGTTGCCAGGAACATATTAAAGAAATGCTTCTTTCCGGCAGACCACATGGCACTAGTATCTGATTTTCCTTTCTCCAGAGCCTGACTGGCCATGCCGATGGCCCCGGCTGTGAAGAAGGCATTGACCAGAGACAAGAGCACGACCAGCACCAGGAAGATTACTGCGATCTGCAGGATCTTATCCATGGCAAGTCCACCCAAATATCCTTGCATCTGAGTCTGCATTTCTTGTATATCCTCAACATTTTGCAGCAACAATGTTGCATTCATGCTCTCCATGGGCAGAGCGGTCATAAAGAAGGCAGCCAGGAAGGGCACTAAGATCAGCATGGAGACAAAGATGCTGAGCAGGAAGGGAATACATAGGTTTAAGTTGCTCCGCCAGACGCCAAACCCTTTGCCGATCATCTCACCAATTTCTTCCATTCTTCATTCCACCAGCTCATTCCAGATCGCATCGCCCACGTGGTGCAGCGACTTGACCGCCTTTCCCTCGCCCTTCATATCCGTTCCCGCTACCAGGGCCCGGCCTATGGCCAGAGGCTTTTGATGCCTCTCCTCTGCGATTACCACCAGGTCGCCGACAGCTATCTGTGGATCGGCAGAGACTATACCGGGCTTCATGATGTCTGCCCCATTTACCACAAAACGCACCGCGCCCGCATCTACTATTACCAGTCTCTTCTTCGGCATAAGTTCAATGGCTCCGAGCACCGTGAAGAAGGGCTGCTCTTCCACAATCATCATCAAAGGCCGACCATCTACGAAGATGAGATCTACCCCCTCGTCGCTTATCGCCATCTCTAGCGATGATTGGCGCAGGCGAGATGGGTCGTCCAGTAAGGGCTCTATCTTAGCGATTACCTTCCGAGCGTCGCTCCCCTTGAGGTGATGCCTGGATTTTATCTTCATGCACAACAGAATATCCCGATAGGTTTAAATATGCAACGAGCACGTTTGGATTTTGAAGCCTTTTGCGGTTATCAATGCTGGAGAGAGGTTAATGGGTCAGAGACCGCTTGATATTCTGAATGAATCACTGAATGGGCCTGTCATAGTTAAGCTAAAGGACGGAAGGGTCTTTCGGGGAGAGCTACAGGGTTATGATATACACATGAACCTAGTGCTCGAAAAAACTGAAGAAGTGGCAGAAGGGGCGGTCGCACGCAAGATTGGAACTGTGATCGTGCGAGGAGATAACGTAGTATATATTTCACCTTGAGGTGTTCTAGATGACAAAAGGTACTCCTTCTATGGGCAAGCGCCACAAGAGTTCGCATATCCGATGTAGACGTTGTGGCAGCATATCGTTCAACTTCAAGAGAAAAGTATGTGTTCACTGCGGCTTTGGTAATTCGGCCAAGCTACGGATGGGAAGTCACAAGTGGATGAGAAAGGCTGATTACTAGGGGTTTAAAGTTGCACGATGCCTGCGGCGTTGTCGGGATTTCCTTCAATGAGTCGGGCAATAATGTAGCTAAATCCATTTACTATGCCCTCTATGCCCTGCAACACCGGGGACAAGAGGCAGCCGGCATATCGGTGCATGACGGCAAGGCCATACGCACCCATCGGGGCATGGGCCTTGTCTCCGAGGTATTCGACGATGCCCAAATCGCGCTGCTGCGCGGTCAGGTGGGCATCGGTCATGTCCGATATCCCACGTCCGGCCGATCGTGCATAGAAAACAGCCAGCCTCTGCTGGTAAAATTCAAAGATGGAGCTATTGCCATAGCTCATAATGGTAATCTGGTGAATTCCTGCCAGCTCCGGGAGAACCTGGAGCAGGCAGGAGACATCTTCTATTCTACCTCGGACACCGAGGTTATAGCTCACCTTTTTGTAAAAGAGCTTCTGCGCTATGATCTGCAGGAAGCCGTTCGGGCCCTGATGCGTAAGCTAGTGGGCTCCTACTCGCTTGTCTTTCTCTGGGGGGACACAGTCCTCGCCGTGCGCGACCCTCTGGGCATAAAGCCCCTGTGCATAGGCGAGATCGATTCCGGTATTATGGTGGCCTCGGAGAGTGCCGCCATAGATACTCTGAATGGACGGCTTATTCGCGATGTTATGCCCGGCGAGCTGGTGGTTATCAGGCACGGCGAGATGAAGTCGTATCAACTGGCCCATCTCCCCCATCAGGCGCACTGCATATTCGAGTACATTTACTTCGCCCGGCCGGACAGCATCATGGACGGTCGCCTGATTTACGAGGTGCGGGTGAACATCGGAGCCAATTTAGCCCGCGAGCATCCGGCTGATGCGGACACCGTCACGCCCATTCCCGACTCAGGGATTACTCTGGCTGTAGGCTACCACCAGTACTCAGGGATCAGCTACCGGGAGTGCCTGATGAAGAACCGCTACATCGGCCGAACCTTCATCATGCCCGATCAGAACATGCGAGAGACGGCTGTCCGCCTGAAGATGAATACCATCCGGCCCAATATCGAAGGACATAAGCTGGTCTTGGTGGACGACTCCATCGTGCGCGGTACCACCAGCCGCCGGATCGTGGACATGGTCCGAAAGGCCGGGGCCGAAAAGGTGCACGTGCGCATAGGCAGCCCGCCCATCATGGCGCCCTGCTATCTGGGCATCGACATGGCCAGTCGCGAGGAGCTGATTGCCGCCTACAAGACCGTAGCTGGCGTGGAAGCGGTGATCAATGCCGATTCCCTGGGATACGTGAGCCACAAGGGCCTGGTGGATGCAGTGGGCATACCCAAGGAGAACCTTTGCATGGGCTGTCTGACCGGACTGTATCCTGTGGAGATACCGGGCGAGAAGTGTATGGCAGCGCAGACCAAGCTCTCGGAATACCGTTGAATCAGACCCGGGCTTATGGGATCAGTTGAAAAAATCTTTTTAAACCACTATAATGGGGCTATCATTGAGCTGAATAAAAAAATATAAAATAAAGCAGTTTCTCTATGCGGTTTTCTTGACTGGCGGCTTCAATAGCATGAAGGCCACGACAAGTCCTATTGCAGCCAAGGCAGCTACAACCAGGAAAAACGGCCTATAAGCATCCAGGAATGTAGCGCCGGCTGCGACCTTAGTAGTGGCTGCGATCTCAGCCGCGATAATGCCTCCGACCACCGCTCCAACACCATAGGCTGTGAAGACCAGTCCGTAGTTCTTGGCGTTGTCTTTCATTCCAAAGAAGCTTGCTGTGGCGGTTGGCGCTATAGCCAGCCAGGCACCTAGGCATCCCCAGAGTATGGCGAAGCTGATCTCGAATGCAAGAACAGAGGAATAGCTCGAGTACATCAGCAAGCATGCCCCTATTATGAGCACATAAGTAAGCATTGCCGCATTCTTTGGGGTCAGCTTATCCGTCAGAGTGCCGAAGATCGGTCTTCCCAGTCCGTTGAATATGGCGAAGGGAAGGATCAGTTGGAATACCAGAGCAGTCGATGCTGCTGCACTCATGCCGGCATTTGTCATTACTTCTTTGCCTACCGGTCCGACTATTCCTATGGCGGTCAGCCCGGCTAGAGCTCCGATGGTATAACATAGCCAGAGACCCTTGAAGGTTCCGGTCTTGGTCATCTCGCTTCGCATGAAGTCAACCTTCTGGGCAGCTCCGGCCACAGGAGTTGGTGGGGCCCAGCCGGTCGGTTTCCAGCCAGTTGGCGGGAACCTCAGGAACATAGATGCGACTACTGTGATGATGATGAATGCGATACCATAGACCTGCAGGATGTTCATTATTTGGAGGCCCGCCGATTTCATGAATAGCGTGGCATATGAGATCACGGCGGAAGAGAAGCCGAAGCCCAGCACAGTGAGTCCCACGGCAAGGCCGCGTTTATCCGGGAACCATTGCGCCGATACCGCGATTGGCACGCCGTAAGCTATGCCTACGCCCAATCCGCCGATAATGCCATATAATGGAATGAGCATTGAAGGCGAAGTAGCATACGAGGCCGCTAGCCAACCCAGGCCGCAGAGCGCTCCACCAATCATACTTACCTTCTTGGGGCCCATCTTCTGGATGTAAGGCCCAGCCAGCGGCATTGTTAACGCAAACAATGCCAGAAATGTGATAAAAGGCCAGGTCATATCAAATGCACTTGGGCCTTTTGTGGCCGGGTCTGCTATGGCCATTATGGACTTGAAGTAACCTGATATGTCACCCCTCACTGCTCCGTAAGCATAAATGGCACCCAGACAAAGCTGAATTATGATGCCTACTACTACCATCATCCACCGCCCGCCGGGCGGTTCCTGTGATGCTGAATTTCCAGCCATAAGTTTAACACCTTTCGATGATAACGATTTATTCTCATTCAATACATTCAATAAATATAATATGCATTAAGGATGAAAGTTTCCATGAGTCTATTTTTATTAGATCCCTCCTTATCCCCTCCCTCACCCTTGAGATATTATTCAATGGCTTGGACCTAATTTCATCTCCCATATATTTAAATTTGGCGGCAATTATAGCGATTATAGATTATAATATTACACATATCGCAAAAATATCGTGGTCAATTTACATTAGTATTCGATGCACGCCCGGTCAATCCAAAAAAGCAGCCTTGATAGAGCAAAATTATCTATCGCGATCGACAATAGTAGATAAGTCCTTTGCTAATCATCGTTAATGGCAATCTCTTAAATAATCCCTATGCAAAATACTAATAAGAAAAAAAATATAATTTTATTTAAGCTGCATTTGGTGGTTTTACCATTACATAGGCCACGACAATGCCCACTGCTGCCAGCACGGCCACATATGGGAAGACATTGACATAGCCGCCCAGCATGTCCTTGGCAGCTCCTGCCATTAAATTTCCAATGATGGCGCCGACACCATATGCGGTGTAGACCAGGCCATAATTTCGGGCATAGTCCTTGGTGCCGAAGTAGCTCGCGGTTGTAGCCGGCGCTATGGCCAGCCAGCCGCCCAGGCACAGCCAGAGCAAGGCGAAGGCAACCGTGTACATGGTGATTGATGCCGGATTAGTGTACATCAGCAGGGAAGCCGCGATGATGATCACATAGGACAGAATCGCCGTCCTAGGTGGTGTGAGCTTATCGGTCAGAGTGCCGAATAGCGGCCTGCCTACGGCATTGCAGAGTGCGAAGATCAAAGTGAGATCCGTTAGTTTCTGGGTTATGTCAGCCTCTGCAATCATGGCATTTGCTGCCACTTCCAGGCCAGCAGGCTTGGCAACTCCGATGGCCATCAGTCCGGCCAGTGCACCGATCACATAGCAGATCCAGAGGCCATAGAAGGCCTTGTTCTTTGACATCTCATCTCTCGTGTAATCGGTCTTCTTGCCTCCGGCAGCCGCTACCGGCGGTTTCCAGCCACGGGGGGTCCAGCCAGCGGGTGGGAAGACCAGGAACATGGAGAGGACCACGATTATGATCAAAAAAGCTATGCCTAAGATGCGCATGGAGCCGAAAACTCCGCCGAAGCTCGCAGAGATTATCTCCGACATTTTGCCGGTGATGTATGCGGAGAATCCGAACCCTAAAAGGGTCAATCCCACAGCCAGGCCGCGCTTGTCAGGGAACCATCTGGCTGCAGTGGTGATGGGACAGTTGTAGGCGATGCCCACGCCAATGCCGGCGATAACGCCGTACAGAATCATAAGCATCGTAGGAGAGGTGGCTGTGGAACCCAAGATCCAGCCCAGGCCGACGATGACGCCGCCCAGCGTTCCTACTTTTCTCGGTCCATATTTTTCAATGTATTTGCCGACCAATGGCATGGTCAGGGCAAAGAACGCCAGGGATGCGATGTAAGGAAGCGACATCTGCATGGCGCTAACGGTTAATCCAAAGCCTCCATCAGCGACGGGAGCCGTAAATACCTTTTTCAAAGGAACGCTAATAATACTATAAGCATACACTGCGCCGAGACAAAGCTCGATAATTGTTCCAATAATAATCAGCAGCCATCGCCCTGATTCAGGTGGCATGCCCAATATCTTCACATCATCTGCCATAAGTTACAAACCTTCGTATATCAGAGTGTTTTTAATCAATACATAAAATTAATATAATATAATAAGTTTACTTCTATTAATCCCCCCGTATCCCTTCATCGCCCTTGAAGAATTATTCAATGGCTTGGACCCAATTTTGTCTCACATATATTTAAATTTAGCGGCAATTATAACAATTATGGCGATTATAGATTATAATTTTATACATATCACAAAAATTCTGTAGTTAATTTACATTAGTATTCGATGCTCACCCCGCCAATCCAAAAAAGCTGCCTTGATTAAATTAGATTATCTATCGCGATCGACAATAGTGAATAAGTCCCTTTGTAAATCATCGTTTATGGCAATCTCTTTTAAGGTGAACGGCCAATGCCAGGGGAGGTGGTGCTAATATTCTTAAAGCCAACCCCAAGACATCATGGAACAGCAATGAATGCATGCCAACGGTTGCAGCAACGGCTTACGTGGACGAATCAGCTATGGTTATCGGCGATGTTCGCATCGGAGAGGAGGTTTATGTGGGCCCGTGCGTATCCCTGCGGGCGGACGAGGCCAACCCCATCATCATCGGCGATAAGTGCAACATCCAGGACGGCGTTGTCTTCCACGGCCTGATGGGCAGCTCCATACAACTCGAAAAAAAGATATCTATCGCCCATGGTGCCGTAATTCACGGACCCATGAAGATCGAGGATGAGAGCTTTGTGGGCTTCAACTCTGTAGTTCATGCCTCAACTCTGGGCAAGAAGTGCTTTGTCGGCCACGCGGCGACGGTCATTGGTGTGAAGCTTGCCGACGGCAAGTTCGTGCCGCATGGCGCCCTGGTTGATACGCAGGAGAAGGCCGATGCGCTGGGGCATGTCCCCGAAAGCCTCAAGCACTTCAATGAGGAAGTGGTCGAGGTTAATCGCGAATTCGCGAAAAGCTACAGAGTTCGGAAGAAATCCTGTGTAGGAGAGTAACAGCCGAGTAATAATCCACAAATCTCAATCATTTTTTTATCGGTTCCCTTCGGACAAGAAATATATACACCCCTAGCATTAAGCCCCACTCTAGCTTTAGGTGATTGATAATGGCCAAGATCAAAGCTGGCGTCTTAGGTGCCACCGGTGCCGTGGGACAGCGCTTCATTGAAGGATTGAAGAACCATCCCTGGTTTGAGTTGACGAGCCTAGCCGCTTCCGAGAGGAGCGCGGGCAAGAAGTACAAAGACGCTGCCAAGTGGCGCCTGGAAAGTGAGCTTCCCGACGACATCGCGGAGATGACCGTGGTCAACGTCGATCCGCGAGAAGTAGATGCGGATATTGTATTTTCCGCGCTTCCCGCGGCAGATGCCCAAACCGTTGAGCCGGCCTTCGCGGCGGCAGGCTTTGCGGTAGCCAGCAATACCAGCTCTTATCGCATGGTGGAAGATGTGCCTCTGCTCATACCGGAGTGCAATTACGACCACCTGGATCTCATCAAAGTGCAGCGAGAAAAGCGGGGGTGGGAGGGGTATCTCACCACTAACCCCAACTGTACCACGGTCATGTTCACCCTGCCACTAAAGCCGCTCATGAAGTTCGGTATCAAGAGCGTGCATGTGGCCTCCATGCAGGCCGTAAGTGGGGCAGGCTATGAGGGTGTGCCCTCCATGGCCATCCTTGGCAACGTCATTCCCTACATCGGCGGCGAGGAGGAGAAGGTGGAGACAGAGCCGCAGAAGATCCTGGGGCGCTTTGACGGCGAAAAAATCGTGTATGCGGATTTCTCCGTAAGCGCCAGCTGCCATCGCGTGCCGGTCATGGACGGGCACACGGAAGCTGTCTGGGTGACCATGAGGGACAATCCCACGCCCGAGGAGGTAAGGAAGGCCATGCAAAACTTCGATGCGGGCCTGGGAGATCTGCCCACCTCGCCCAAAAAGGCGATCATCGTCAAGGATGAGCCCGATCGACCTCAGCCCCGGCTCGATCGCGACAGGGGTAACGGCATGTCCGTTTCCGTGGGACGGATCCGGTCTGGAATCAGGTTCATCTGCATGGGCCACAACACCGTGCGTGGCGCAGCGGGTGCCAGCATTCTCAATGCCGAATTGCTGGTGAAAAAAGGCCTGCTTTGATGCTGATTGTTGCTTGGGAGGTGACGGCAGCCTGCAATCTGTCCTGCGGCTACTGCCGCGCCTCTGCTTCTTTTTTGCCCGATCCGGATGAGCTTTCCACAAAGGAGGCGCTTTCTTTTTTAGACAGCATTGCCTCCTTAGAGCCCATGCTTATCTTAAGCGGCGGTGAGCCCTTGCTGCGGCCCGATATCTTCCAAATAGCGCGTCATGGCACCGCTTTGGGCATGCGTGTCTCTTTGGCCAGCAACGGAACGCTGCTCACAGCAAAGGTTGCGAACGAGATTGCAGCCTCTGGCATCTCGCGAGTCAGCATCAGCTTGGACGGGGCAACGCCTGAGAAGCATGATCTGATTCGCGGCAGGGGAAGCTTTCAAGCGGCCATGCAAGGAATAGACAACCTCTGCGGCAAGGTCGATTTTCAGATCAACAACACCCTCACCAGCAAGAATGAGTCCGACGTAGCTTCAATCTTCGATCTGGCCCAAAGAGTGGGGGCTCGTGCCCTGCACTTCTTTTTCCTGGTGGCCACGGGCCGGGGCCGGGAGGCGGATCTCATCTCGCCACAGCGGCAGGAGCAGCTTCTCATCGAGATCGACCGGGAGCGAGAATTTCGCTCTCTGGAGGTGCAGGTCACCTGTGCACCCCAGTATGCTCGCATAGCCAGGCCCGGGAAGGGGCGCGCCGGCGGCTGCCTGGCGGGCAAAAGCTTCGTCTTTGTCTCCCGAAAGGGCGATGTCTATCCCTGCGGCTATTTTCCTCTGCGAGTCGGGAACATCAGGGAAAAGAATTTTATAGAGATATGGGAGAATGCCACTGAGCTGCGGGCGTTGCGAGATAGGGTTCTTAAAGGAAAGTGCGGACGGTGCAGTTTTTCCGGGACCTGCGGAGGCTGCCGGGCGCGGGCCTATGCAAAAACGGGTGATTTCCTGGGGCCGGACCCCGCCTGCTGTCTGGAGGTGTAGCTATGGATGAGATCGACTTAGAACTGCTTTCTGCCGTGCAAGACGGCTTTCCCATAACGCCTCGACCTTTCCGGGATTTAGGCCAGGCTCTGGGACTGGATGAAGAAGAGGTAATAACCCGGCTCTCTTGCCTGCAGAAGGAGGGACTGGTGCGCAGGATCGGACCGGTACTTGATCTTCGTAAATTGGGTCGCAGCGGAATTTTGGCGGCCCTAGAAGTATCCCGGGAAGAGGCGGATAGGGCGGCAGAGGTCATTAATGAGTACACTGAGGTCTCGCACAACTATCTGCGTCCCGATGAGAGCGGCTACAATCTGTGGTTCACTGTGTCGGCCACCGAGGAGCGAATCCAGGAAATATTGCAGGATATCAAGACTAAGACGGGACGAAAAATGCTGGTTTTGCCTACCCTCAGGATATTTAAGATCGGCGTTAAGTTCGACATAGTTTGATAGAAAAATACAGGTCGCAAACTCCGGTCTTCAGGCCGGAGTATATAGTTTCAATGCCTATAATCAGCTATGGATAAGTATAACCTAAACTATCATCTAGTTTGGATTCCTAAATATAGGCATCCTGTACTTGCCGGAGAGGTCGCCACTCACCTATCAGACATCTTGCATACAATTGCAGAAAAAGGATGTAGAGATACTCAGCTTAGAGATTATGCCGGATCAAAGCTGACGCTCTCCAAGATAGGTTCTATCCGAATATTCAAGCATAGGGAAGTTGAAGGCAAGATCAAGACCAGCACCATCAAAAAGGATAATCTAGGTCACTGGTATGCGATCTTGATATCCGAGGTTGAAGATGTATCTCCGATTGAGCCAAAGACCGCTATTGGTGTAGATGTGGGCTTGAAGAGTCTGGTTGCTCTTTCCGGTGGTGAGACGGTTGAATATCCACGGTACTACGTCATGGCAGAAAAGAAGCTTTCAGTAGCCCAAAGGAACCTCTCTCGAAAAAAGAAGGGTTCGGCCAATAGACGGAAAGCCAAAGCGAAGGTCGCTAAGATCAGTCAAGATGTTCAACACCATAGGGATGAGTTCTTGCATCAATTATCCAAGATGCTCGTAGATTCAGCCGACCTAATTGTATTTGAGTGCCTTAATATTTCCGGTATGCTCAAGAATCACCATCTAGCAAAGCATATTCAAGACCATGCTTGGGGCAAACTAATTCAGTTCACTCAGAGCAAAGCTGCAAAGGCTGGCAAAGTGGTAGAACTGGTAGATGCGAGATACACTTCGCAGAAATGCTCCCAATGCAGCATAATGGTTCCTAAGACGCTGGCAGAAAGAGTCCATATTTGCCCTAATTGTGGGCTGGAGATGGACAGAGACATCAATGCCAGCCTGAACATTCGCACCCTCGGACTGAGGGGAAGAGCCTATCGAGATACGGCAAAAGAATCAGCCGGTCAATGAAGTAGGAAGCCCTGGTCTTTAGGCCAGGGAGGAAGTCACAATTTGATATACCAGGAAGTGCATCGGTTAGATTATGGCTAAACTCAAACTTATGGACTTTTATGCAGACTGGTGCGGACCCTGCAAGATGCAGGCCCCCATCTTCGAGGATCTGGCCAAGGATTTCAGCGATAAGGTGGAATTTCACAAGATCAATGTAGACAAGGAGGGGGACCTGGCTCTCGAGAAGGGCATCACGGTTGTGCCCACCATCATCCTGGAGAAGGACGGCGTGGAAGTACAGAAGTGGATGGGCGTCACCTCCAAAGAAGAGCTGATAAAAGCCATCAACATGGCCTTGAAGTGAGACAAAAAAGCTAGGAGAGGAAAGAGGCGTGGGAGAGACAACGGGCGGGGACGATTGCCTGGAGGCGGTGCGAAGGATCAACAGCCGAGGAGGTTGTGCGCCTCATCTCGCCCTGCGTTTCGACTCTCACCTCTTTTCCATAGATACCAGCCGCGCACCCAAAGCCAGCGTGCAGCCTGATGCCTATCTCATCACTCATGCCCATAGCGATCATTATGGGAAATCGGCCATGAACTCCCCGCGGGCTATCGCCTCCGTACAGACGGCACGCGCTTTAGAGATTCGTTACGAGCGGGAGTACAAGGGCCGCACCTTTGAGGTGGGGAGAAGCATTGTGGTCGATGATGTGCGAGTGGACACGCATACTACCGGCCACACCATCGGATCGACTGCTTTCTCCTGGCAGACGGAGACGGGTGAAAGGGTGCTGGTAACTGGAGACGTAAAAGACTACAGTCATCTGCCAAAATGCGATTTTCTGGTCTCTGAAGCCAACTACGGCGATCCCTATGATCCCTCCTGCATCTTTGAGGACGATCTGGCCGGCTTTTTCGAGGCTTTAGAGTCGGGAGCCAGCTTTGGTGCCTATGCTTTTGGCAAAGCCCAGCGGGCGGTGGGTCTCATGAGGGCCATGGGCTACAAAGATGAGATCGGCATGGATGAGAAGAGCCTGATCCTGACGCGAGAGCTGATGAAAGAAGCTGCCGGGCCGCTCACAGAGGTGAACGGGGGCATATCCAATGTGGTCACGCCCTGGAATCTGTACCAGGTGCAGAGTCGCAACAAGTATTTCCTCACGGGAAGAAGGGATACGTCTTATCCCACCATTCAACTCTCCGATCATCTGGACTTTCGTGGCCTGATGAAGATGATCGAACATGTCTCACCCCGGGAAGTACTGGTCTACCACCCCCAAGGAGAGAGGGCCAGCCTTCTGGCGCACCATTTGCAGGAGTGCGGCCTGGAGACGACGTCGTTAGACCTGATTGAGAAATTTGTGCGATGAGGGTTAACCAGCAGCTAACGACGTTTTCCACCACAGAGGCACAGAGTTCACAGAGAACGCACAGAGAACGCACAGAGACGAACTAACAACTAGAAAACCAGAGGGGCCTGGTAAAATTAGGAGGACGTGTCATTGGTAGACCTCTTCGGCAAAAAGAAGCTGGACGATCGCATTTTGGAGCTGGAGACGGCCCTGGCCAAGCTGGAGGACGAAAAAGTGGAACTCCTGCGCACTTTAGAGAAGCGGGAGGAGAAGATGCGTAGGCTAACCAGCGCCAACCAGGAGGCCAATTTAGCCCTCAAAGCCGCCGAGCAAAAGGCCGCCGCCCTCACCACCCCTGCGCCGGCTGCGATGGAGAGGTGTGAAGAGCAAAAGCCAAAGGCAAGAAAGCTGAGCTTGCGGGAGATGGCTCTGCTCATGGAGAGGCTCAAGGCCTGCCGCTCATCCCGGGATGATCTCCTGGTTGCCTATTACCCTGGCTCCGTTCCAGAGGACGCCGGGCTTCCCCAGCAAATTAGAAAGGCAGCTTCGGCCATCAAGTCCCAGCGGGGCGGAATAATCCTGCATAGTCCCCAGCTCTTCTCTCTGCAACTCATTCCACCTTTTCCTATCTCGGAGAGCTATTCTCGGGAAGGGAGCGCCTTTGCACTCGATCCACTGGAGGAGATGATGGACACGCCCGTCTTGGTCGTCTCTGCCCATGCCGGAGAGACCTTCCTGGGGGTGGCCCTTTCCCGGGAGGGCTTCGAGGCAGAGGAGCCTGTGGATAGCTCGGTAATGGGCAAGCACTCCAAAGGCGGCTGGAGCCAGAAAAGGTTTGAGAGGCTACGTGAGGAGGATATCAAGAGCCACGTAGATCTTGTGTCGGAAAAACTGGCCAAGCTGATGGGTAAGTATAAAACCCTCCTCAAGTATGCCGTTCTTTCCGGCGAAGAGAGCCTCATCCGCCAGATCGCTCCCGCAATCGATCTTCCCTTGGTAGAGAGAAGGCTGGAGCGGCACGAGGAACGAAAGACAAAGGAGCTTTTACAAGAGGTTTATGGCTTTACCTGCTACCGAATTGAGATATAAAAAATGAGCGCGTCACAAGAGGACAAAAAAGGGCAGGACGATCAGGATGAGCTCTCCCGCTCCTGGGACTGGCACGTACGAAGAAAAGTGGCCGGGAGTGCTGATGTGCCCGAGAATATCCTGGAATTCTTATCCCGGGACAAGGTGCAATGGGTGAGGGAAGCGGTAGCCGGCAATGCCCGCGCCTCGCCGTCGGCACTGGCCCGTCTGGCCGAGGACAGCTCCGGATATGTGCGGGCGGCGGTGGCTTTGAATCGCCGCGCCCCAGGCGAGATTTTGGAGATGCTGGCGGCAGATGAGATGGTGGACTACGATTGCACTTTGCAGAAGAATCGCTATCTTGTAAAGGAAGCGACGGCAAAGAGCCCGAACATCAATCCATCGACCCTGGCCTTTCTCGCCCGTGACTCCGAGGAGCATGTTCGAGCCGCGGCGGCATCCAATCCCCTTCTATCTGTGGAATCGATGAACAAGATGGTCAAGGATGTGTTCTGGGAGGTGCGAAACAACATCGCTAAGAACCCGTCCACCTCGATGGATCTGCTTACCTACCTCTCTGCCGACAGGATCATGGATGTGCGGGCCACGGCGGCGCAAAATCCCCGCACGCCCGCGGCGGCGCTGGCCGTTCTCGCTACCGACCGGAGCTGGGAGGTTAGAGAAGCGCTGGCCCGCAATGAATCGCTAGAGGGAAAGATTCTGGATGAGCTGTCCGGCCACTGGTCCTGGATGGTGCGAGCAGCAGTGGCTGAGAATCCCAATATTCTGGTCGAGACATTGAAACGGCTGGCCGAGGATCAGGACCAGAGCGTGCAGAAGGCGGCACGGGAAAGGATGGGTTATTGATCATAGACCAGGGATACTCGCCCATTCCCCGGAATATGCTCAATAGGCTGTGGAGGACTTGCTCCGCATAAGGAGTTGGGACAACCTTGGCATCGAGTAGCTCCAAGATATTATTATATCCAGAATATACTCGAAATAGCTAACTCCTTGCTTTCTGCATGTGTCAAGGATAGTCAATTGATTCTCCCAATGTAACTCACCACCACACCCGCACCACCAAAAATGGACACCCGGGAATCAACAGTATCTCTTCTCCTCTTCTCGCAACCTTCATATAGACGTTCAAACATCCGATGCCTTAATTTGATCTAAATCGCAATTGGAGGTATTAAATGGCAGCAGGACAATTTGGTGGAGCGCAAGTAGTTATTCTCAAGGAAGGCAGCCAAAGAACGGCTGGCCGGGAAGCACAGAGGTCGAACATCATGGCCGCCAAGGCCGTGGCAGGAGCCGTTAGAACCACACTCGGCCCCAAGGGCATGGACAAGATGCTGGTCGATACTCTGGGCGACGTAGTAATAACCAACGATGGTGTTACCATTCTTAAAGAGATGGACATCGAGCACCCCGCCGCCAAGATGATGGTGGAGATTGCCAAGACCCAGGATGCTGAAGTTGGAGACGGAACCACTACCGCCGTGGTTCTTGCCGGGGAACTGCTCAAACAGGCCGAGTCTTTGCTTGATCAGGAGATTCATCCCACGGTTATCGCTGCCGGCTACCGGGCTGCTGCCGACAAGTCCCTGGAAATTCTGAAGACCATTGCCGTGGATGTTTCTGTTAAGGATACTGAGCTTTTAACCAGGATCGCCATCACCGCCATGACCGGCAAGGGCTCGGGCACAGCTCGAGAGGAGCTTGCCAACCTGGCTGTTGAGGCAGTCAAGGCCGTAGTGGATGAGGACGGGTCTGTTGACACCGACAACATCACCGTGGAGAAGAAGGTGGGCGGCGGAATTACCGATTCCGAGCTGGTACACGGCATGGTCATCGACAAGGACCGGCTGCATCCCAACATGCCCAAGAAGGTCACGGGCGCAAAGATTGCTCTGCTCAACGCCGCCATCGAGATCGAGAAGACAGAGGTCGATGCCAAGATAGAGATCACCTCGCCCGATCAACTGCAGGCCTTCCTGGACCAGGAAGAGACCATGCTCAAGGGCATGGTGGATGACATCATGGCCACCGGCGCTAACGTCGTCTTCTGCCAGAAGGGCATCGATGACCTGGCCCAGCACTTCCTGGCCAAGGCCGGCATCTACACGGTTCGCCGCGTCAAGAAGAGCGATATGGAGAAGCTGGGCCGCGCTACTAGCGGGAGGGTTGTCACCAGCATCCACGATCTGACCAAGAACGACCTGGGCAAAGCGGGCATTGTCGAAGAGAGGAAGATTGGCGACGAGAAGATGACCTTCGTAGTAGAGTGCGAGAACCCCAAGTCCGTATCCATCATCCTAAGAGGCGGAACCGAACACGTGGTCGATGAGCTCAGCCGGGCCATGGAAGACGCACTGCGCGTTGTGGGCGTAGTCGTAGAAGACAAACAGATTGTGCCCGGCGGCGGTGCCCCTGAGGTAGAGCTGGCCCTGCGCCTGCGCGAGTACGCAGCAACCGTGGGCGGTCGCGAGCAGCTGGCCATTGAGGCCTTCGCGGACTCCATGGAAGTCATTCCCAAGACCTTGGCCGAGAACGCTGGCCTCGATCAGATCGATTCCCTGGTCTCTCTGAGAAGCCAGCATGAGAAGGGCATCAAGAGCGCCGGCCTGGACATGGACACCGGCGAGCCGGTGGACATGCTAAAGCTTGGCGTGGTCGAACCCCTGCGGGTCAAGACCCAGGCCATCAACAGTGCCACTGAGGCCGCAGTCATGATTCTCCGGATAGACGATGTCATCGCCTCCAAGTCCGGCGGATCGGGCGGTATGCCTGGCGGTATGGGCGGCATGCCACCGGGCATGGGCGGTATGGGCGGAGAGGAATAGGCCTCTCTTATCCTCATTTTTTGCATCAAAACCAAAAGTGTTATCATCTTTCCCGGTCAGATAGGCTGCGATGCAGCGCAAGCTTTTGATAAAGGGCAAGGTCAAAGAAGCCTACGACCTCGGGGACCGACTTGAGTTTCTCTTTACAGACAACATCTCCGTCTTCGACAAGGTTATTCCCAGCCTGATTCCCTTCAAGGGTGAGACCCTCAGTCGCGAGGGCGTTTATTGGTTTGAGAGAGCGGCCAGGATGGGCATCAAGACCCACTTTTTGGAGTACCAGGCCCCGGCAGGCATGATCTGCAAAAAAGTGGACATACTCCAGCCGCAGCAGATTACATCCCAGTCCAAGAACTACCTCATTCCTCTGGAGTGGATCTGCCGCTGGTATGTGGCCGGGTCCCTTTACGACCGTGTAGAAGAGGGCAAGGTCTCGGCACAGTCCCTGGGCTTTCCAACCGGTCACAAGGTCATCTACGGCGAGCCTCTGCCTGAGCCCTTTATCGAGGTCTCCACAAAGCTAGAGAAGACCGATCGGTTGCTGAAAAAAGAGGAAGCCCTGCACATCTCCGGTCTTTCCTCTCAGGAATATGAGGATGCCAGGGAAGTTGTGCTCAAGATCGATGAGGACATCGGCAAGAGCGTTGCCTCGCGAGGCCTGATTCACGTGGACGGCAAAAAGGAGCTGGCCTTTGACGAGGGAAGACAGATCATGGTGATCGATGTCTACGGAACCGCAGATGAGGATCGTTTCTGGGACAAGGCCTGCTATGAGCAGGGTGAGTTCGTGGACTTATCCAAGGAGTATGTGCGCCAGTACTATCGCCAGACGGGCTACAAAGATCAACTCTATAAAGCCCGAGACGCCGGCCAAAATGAGCCGAATATCCCAGCTCTACCACCTGTTGTGGTGCAGGAGACGAGCCGGATCTACATCAAACTATTCCAGATGATCACAGGCGAAAAGTTTTTGCCCGCCGGGCAAAATTAGGCTTGAATGACTAAGATTGGAGCATCAAATATGAAGAGATTATTACTAGTCCTTATGTTGATTGCCGTGG
Organism: Methanothrix sp.; assembly: GCA_026394555.1. Taxonomy (GTDB): domain Archaea; phylum Halobacteriota; class Methanosarcinia; order Methanotrichales; family Methanotrichaceae; genus Methanothrix. The sequence continues at coordinate 48,417 of JAPKXZ010000074.1, read as the reverse complement.
CCATATCCGGTTGCACGGAGAAAGGTCCGAGTGTTACGGATAAGAGTGCAGCAGAGCTCAAGAATTTATCCATTGCAGCAGCCGAAAACCTGACCAGTTACAGCATCAAGAGTTCAGTGACTCAGACGCTAAAGCTCAATTCTGGGGCCAATGCAACTACTGAGAAGTCAACCACCGTAACGGAAAACGCGGAGACGGTTGCTGTTGTAAACATGTCTAGCTTAGCGGCTCATGCCAATGGCTCGACCAAGAACCAGATGGAGATGGCCGGCCAGCCTGCGAACACCAGCACCACAAGTGCCGATGTTTACCAGATAGGAAACTCAACCTATGTAAATGATGAGAGTGGCAATTGGACTCATCTTGTTGATCCGCGCTCTAAGCAAGAGGTTTGGGGCCCTGACAAAAATAATCAGGTAAAATCCATAGCAAAGACGTTTAATCTTTCCATTACACAGGATCTCGGCACGGAGGCTATCAGTGGCGAGGATGCCTACAAATTGAAGATTGTAACAGGGAGTGGAGATAAGATCAATCTCCAAAACGCCGCTTTTGCCATAGCAGCTAAAGTGACTCAGTATCCCATGTATTTGCCCTCTGTCAACAGAACCGAGCTGAATGAGACTGGCAAGATAGAAAAGACGGTCTGGATCTCCAAGAAGTCCTACTTGCCTGTGAAATATCAAAGCCTCATGAGCTTTTCCATGACGCCGGAGATCATAGGTGCCATGGATACCAATACCGGCCAGATGAAGATGTTCAATCAATCGATTCGGCTGGGCGAAATATCGGTCCGCATAGAGACGACTGATCTGTATTATGACTTTGACAAGCCGACAGACATAACCCCGCCGGAGCAGGCTCTTTCCGCCCCGGCCGTCACTCCCACCCAGATGCAAGCAAACGCAGCTGTGCAGGCCTGAAAAGTTTGAGAATGAATGAGTGAACCACTAGAGCGGCTTTTCCTCCGGGAAAAGCCCGTTTTAGCAATAATCGCCGTGGGTGGGATCGAGCACGCCTATGCCGCCCTGGTCGCCAAACGCATAGACTCTACCTTTCCCCATACCTGCAGCATCTTTCGGGAGCTGGAAGCGCAGGGTTTGATCAAGTCGCACTCGGAGGGAAGGATCAATTACCTGGAGCTGACAGCGCGCGGCAAGAACGTCGTCAAGGCCCTGCAAGGGCTGTCGGAATTGCTGAAAAGGCCGGATGCCATGAGGCAGAGGCTGGAGAGGCTGCGGCAACTGGCATGCCATGCAAAGGGACAAAACGAAGGCTTACGCCTGGGACCCTTGCGCCGGGATCTGGCAAAGCTCAAGAGCCAGGGAGACGGACTGCTGGAGAGGGATGCAGAAGAACTGGATACGATGATTGCATCCATTGTGTGCGGATAATCCTTTTTATTTTTTTTTTTAAGTAACAATCATTCTTATAATTATATACATTTTTTGCCGAAAAATACATAATATTAAAGTTACGAAAGTTTTATCAGTATCTAATATGATATAGTTAACGGAGGCCGACAAACAGTGGGGAAATAGGAGATGACGCGAAGAAATAAGCTGGAGATACTTGGCTGTATTCTCAATATCTGCAAAACGGATGGCTCAAGCAAGACCAAAATAGTCTACCAGGTAAACCTTAATTTTAAAAATGCAGGATTATACCTCGAATGGTTAACTTCGCACGGGTATCTGGTAAAAGAAGAACGGCTATACAAGACCACGTCTTCCGGTCATGAGCTGCTGCATAATCTCAATAATATTAATTCTGCAATAAATGATGATCTCGAGAGCGTTTTAGCGAAGGATGAAAAATTGGATTCTCTTTAAAATCCAAAGCCTAGGAAATGGAGCAGTATCACCAGGAATGCGCCCAAGACTCCGCCGATACCGCAGATCAAGATCACCAGCCAGCTATAGCCAATGTCCAGACTCGCTACGGCATTGGCAAGAATGAGTATCACCAGGCCCATTATGGCATTAACCACGAAATTCTTGAGGGATCTCACGATCAAGAATGCGCCAAAGACTAAGACTATGAATAATAATATAAGTCCTGCATCGCTCATAGCATCAAATTAGGGCACGCTAACTATTAAAGGTCTCCATTTCGCTTCCCAAACGATGCAGCTCCTTTGTGTCCAGGGAAAGTGGATCGATATGCACCAGCATTATAGCGTTCTTCAGGGCGATCTCATCTCTCTGGGACTGGACAAACCGGAGCACAGTTTCGTAGTTGCTCTGGGTGATGAGATATCCCATTCCTTCCAGCAAGATGATGGGATAGCTGGCCTTGCCCAGGAAATCGGAGATCATGCTGGAGAGCCGGGGGAAGTTCGTCGGGTCCACTGTCCTATATCCCGGCTCACTCTTTTGCGTAAGCCATATAACTGCATCTTCCGGCACATTATACCTTTCATTAAGGGTTTTTGGATTGTAGCGGCTCAAGCACAGCCCTTCCATGCCGTGACTCACCAGTTCGCTGAAGAGCTCCAGGCTCTTTTGTGGCTTTTCCTCGGCAATAATGTAAGTGGTCCCAGGAATGAGGGAGATCTCATAGGGACTTCGTCCATAGCTCTTCATGAGCTCTGCCAGTGTCGCCGTGAGGTCGAAGGCAGGATCGTATGTCTTAATGATCCTGGCCAGTCTTCTCACTGCCACAAAGAAGCTGCGCCTAGTCAGCACCTGGTCCAGGGGGATATCAAGAGATATACTGGACTGCAGAGCGCCTTTCATATCCGGCTCGCAGGCGGCAACGGAATCATCTGAGAGCGGCGTCATCTGATTGCCTGTCTCAAAGAATTCCCCGGAGGCTATTAGCTCATTGGCCTGCATAACTGCCTCTCTTCTCACGTCATCGACAAGCTTTGCGAGCAATGCATCGGAGAAGGCCCGGAAGAGATAGGTAGAAAGGGGGCCTAAAGAGAAAAGCAGCTCTTTGACCTCATTTATGCTCATAGTTATGCTCGTATGGACAAAATCTGGCCTTTCCGCCAGTATCAAATGTGACTTATGGCTCAAGAGCTCCATCTGGTAGACATAGTCGAGTATCTCCCTTTGCGGGATTTTGCCCTCGTTCTCTTTGATGAGTTGCTCGATGCTGTCTATGAGAATTATGCTGTTCTTGCTGGACTCAACGAATGACTTTATGGTCACATAGAGGAGTGGCAGATTTCTGGGAGAGATATAACGATCGCTTCCTTTCTCATCGGAGAGTTTTATGATGGGTGTCTCTTTAAAGCCCCAGCGTCGCCTCACCTCCTCCGGGGCATCATGCGTAATGCACAGTCCCTCCACGCCATGGGTGATCTGATCGGTGAAGACCTCATAGGCAATCTCAGGCACGACATAGATCTTTCCTCGCACTAAATCATATGCGGGAAGGGTTTCCTTGACAGCTTCCATCACCGGCTTCACAGTTACCTGATCTTCCACAATCATCCTGGTGGCCGAGGATCCCACAAAACCGGTAAGCGTCTTCTCAAATTGGCCCCATAACATCCGAAGCTGTCCTGCCTCGATCTTCTCCCGGCTGGTGCCGAGAAGCTCAAGGTAGGCATCGACCTCGATCCTGGCCGGCGTCTCACCGATATAGTGCGCCAGCGTTGCCTCCAGCTCCTCAACCGTCCCCTGGTGTATCGCTCCCTTCTCCTGGTCGTGGGGCGCTCTATCTTGCAGGAAGGCATCCACGAAGCAATTCGCATTGCTCTCTTCATCCAAACTTGGCTTGCTTGCCAAAGATACGAGGATATACAGGCTGCAGTTGACGAGAAGTGTCCAGAATACGGAGTTGGTCCAGATGTCCTGATCAAGCCCGAAGAGATTGGTGGGCCTAAGAGCAGCTATGCCGAACGGTCCATCCCGGACTAAATCAACCAGCCAGACATTTCCTTTCGCAACCGTGGGAATGAGGGCGGTGTAGGCCCAGAGCAAAAAGCCTGACATCAGGCCTGCCATGGCCCCTTTCCTGTTGCCTTTCTTCCAGTATAGGCCACCCAAGGCGGCAGGAGCTAATTGACTGGCCGCGAGAAATGAGACGACTCCAATATCTGCCAGTGTCTGGTAAGCCACAGCACGTGAGTAGAGATATCCTAAGAGCACGACCAGAAGTATGTTCAGCCTTCTGGTATTGAGAAGCGTATTGGCCAGGTTTTTGTCCTTCTTTATATGGCTCAAAATATAAGGCATCTCCAGATCGTTGAGCAGCATTGTGCCCACGGCGACGGATTCAACCAGAATCATGGCCGTGGCTGCTGAAGTACCTCCTATGAACACGAAGAGCGAGAGAGCATCCTGGCCAGTCGTGTAAGGTATGGTTATTACGAAGGCATCCTTCAGGCCCGGAGTATTCAGGAGCACCCCACCCCAGGCAATAGCGGGAACGAATATATTGATCAATAAAAGATAAAGGGGAAAGAGCCACATGGCCTTCTTGAGATGCAACTCATCGGAGTTTTCCACCACCATGACATGAAACTGCCTGGGCAAAAAAAGAATGGCAAAGAAGGATACTAAAGTTAAAGTGAACCAGAGCGTCGGCTCGACATCCATGAGTGTCTCATATGTCTGGTTGTTTGAGGCCAGGTCGATCGTCCGGCTCATAATATCTCCGTATCCTGAAAAGACGCCATAGGTGACATAAAGTCCCACGAGAAGAAAGGCCACGATCTTCACCAGAGATTCAAAGGCCACCACAGCGATAAGGCCCTCATGGCGCTCCATAGGATCGAGATGGCGTGCCCCGAATATTACGGCAAAGGCCCCCAGGAGAACGGCCACTACCATTTTGCTTTCCACATTAAATCCCAGTAATATGATGTTCGAGCCGCTCAATATATCGAGAGATGTGGAGATGGCAATGAGCTGCAATGCCACATAAGGCGTTACCATGATCAAGCTCAATGCTGCCACCACGGCACCTATGGCGTAGCTTCGCCCATAGCGAAAGCTGATAAAGTCACTGATGGATGTGAGCCTGTGTTCTTTTGAGACGCGAATCATCTTTCGGATTATTATCCAGCCAGCAGTCATGGCCAAGACGGGTCCCAGGTAGATAGGCAAGAACTCGAGACCAGTGGATGCCGCCCTTCCGATGGAACCATAGAAGGTCCATGCCGAGACGTATACGCATAGAGAGAGAGCATAAACATAGGGATTGGCCACGATGCTCTTTCCTAAGTGTTTTTGGCGGTCGGCATACCTGGCGATGCCAAAGAGCAGCAGCAGGTAAAGGACCATTACGACCAGGGCGACATTCTGTCCAATCAATCAAAATTCCCCCGATCGAAGAGATACAGAGCCAGGATGAAAAATAGCCAGATCGAGGCAATATAAATCAAGATGGCAGGCGTACCCAATATAACGTAGCCGCTGGTCAGTTCAATTAAGGGCCAGTTGAGCAGCACCCACCCTAAGATGAAGAGAAAAATCCAGAATTCCTTCTGGCCCAGGAAACCCTGCAAGGATAATGCCATATCTATAAACCCTGATAAACAACTTAAGAAATGTAGCCACTCATCTTATTTGTCTTTATCTTATCCAGACGGTTTTTATATCATGAATCCAATCTCGCTGACGTGAGACGACTTGATCCTTAGAACTCATTATTCCGGCGATATTAACGCAGAATTGGATGGCAAAGAGGTTATTTTAACCGGCTTTGCCCACGAGATGCGCGACCTGGGGGGCATAGCCTTCCTGGTACTGCGGGACAGAAAAGGACTGGCTCAGGTGACTTTGGTCAAGAAGCTGCTGGGAAAAGAGATGTTCAAGAGCGCGCGCTCCATCAGCAGGGAGAGCGTGGTAATGGTACGAGGAAATGTCAAGGCAGAGGCGAAAGCTCCTCGCGGATATGAGATCCTTCCCACGGAAATTCAGGTGTTGAATGCAGCTCAGGTGCCTTTGCCCCTGGACCCCACGGAGAAGGTGGAGTGCGAGCTGGACACACGTCTTGATGCCAGGTTCATGGACATCAGAAGGCCCTCTGTTCTGGCTGCTTTCGAGATCGAGAGCGCGGTTTTGCAGAGTCTGAGAAGCTACTTTTACCAAAAAGGAGTAACCGAAGTCTTCACTCCCAAGATTGTGGCTGCGGCCACGGAGGGAGGGACGGATCTCTTCCCCATCAGCTACTTCGAGAAAGAGGCTTTCCTTAATCAGAGTCCGCAGCTCTACAAACAGATGCTCATGAGTGCGGGCATGGACCGGGTTTTTGAGATAGGTCCCATCTTCCGGGCAGAGGAGCATGACACCCGTCGTCACCTCAATGAGGCCATCTCCATCGATATTGAGTTTAGCTTTGTCGATGACAAGGACGTTATGGAGATTTTAGAGGAGGCAGTGGCCGGGGCTTACAGGTATGTGGCCGAGAACTGCCGCTACCAGTTGGAGGTATTGGGCCTGGACCTGCAAGTCCCCAAGCTTCCCTTTAAGAGAATCACCTATTCTGAGGCGCTGGAGCTGGCGGCAGAGAAGGCCGGCGTCAAGATGCAGTGGGGTGATGATCTGGATACAGAAACTGAGAGGTTCCTTGGTGAAACTATCGGCGAGCACTACTTCTTAACCGACTGGCCGTCCTCCATAAAGCCCTACTACACCTTGCCTTATGAGGACCGGCCCGAGGTTTGCCGGGGTTTTGACCTCATGCATCCGCGCATGGAGCTGGCCAGTGGAGCGCAAAGAGTGCACGACTATAGCCAGCTTGTCGAGCGCATAAAAGGCAAAGGCTTGGACCCGGATGGATTCGAGTTCTACCTGAATGCTTTCCGCTACGGCATGCCGCCTCATGCCGGCTGGGGGCTGGGCCTCTCCCGTTTGGTCATGACCATGCTTAAATTGGAGAATATCCGCGATGCGGTACTCTTCCCGCGTGACCGAAGGCGGCTGGTGCCCTAGAGCACGGGCTGTTATTCTAACGGCCTTTGTTTCGTCTTTTTTTAATTACTTATGAGCTATCCCGACCCTTTGGGAGCGATTTTGCTGTTCAGTCTGCGAAAATAAAATTGTTTTACTGATAATATTTATACGATGATATGATCCTTTTTTGGTACACCGGTTTCAACGAATTATAATTCTTTAAGAAAAAAATATATATTACCTGTCTACAAATTACTTCACAATAAAAGAGATGGTCTCATGATTAAACGAGAATCACTGCATAAGAAGCTGGCCATTGCGGCAATGGCAGGGATGCTGGTGCTGCTATTGGCGGCATCATGTGTCGCCCAGACAGCATTGAATATGAGTGGACAGGAGAACTGCACAAACTGCAATGACAATGTTTCCAGTTCGCCGGGCTTGGATGAGACTGATTTATCAACTTCATCGATCCGTCAGGATCTTGAAGCACCAGAACTTGTGTCGCCTTCAGGAATCCAGAATACCGGTAGGCTAACCTACATCTGGAGGGGTGTGGATGCAAGCCGGAGCTACTGCCTGGAGGTGAGGGATGATCACAATAATGTCGTCATAAAGCAATTGTATAATGCCTTGCCAGCTAAAACGATATACTCTAAAACCCCCAGCAAAAGCCTAGCTTCCGGAGTCTATACCTGGAGCATATTATGCCGGAACATCGGCCATTATCAGTTGAGCGAACTGATGGAATTTACCGTATGCAATTCCTTACCAGGCAAGGCGACCCTTGTCTCGCCTAAGTCTTCCATAGCTAGCAAGAATCCGACTTTTGTATGGATGCCCCTGTCCGGAGCAACTCAGTACCGCCTAAAGGTGGCCATGGCCAGCGATCCAAATGTGCCCATCTTTGATGAGGTCTATAATGCCGAAGATGTGTTCTCAATCACGGATCAGATTTGCTCAGTTGGGCCCGTCCTCTCGCAGGATCTCGAAGAGAATTCCTATTACAGGTGGTGGATTCAGACCATCAATTGCAGGGGAGAAGGGCCTTGGAGCTATTATAAGGACTTCAGATACATGAATGTGCCTCCTGGCAAATCGACTCCTGTAGCCCCTCGGGGCCTCATCTCCTCCGACTCGCCAACCTTTATCTGGACAGCAGCCTCTGCAGCCACAACGTACCATCTGGAGTTGATCAACTACCAAAACGACGTGGACGTACCTGTGATGGAGGGGGATTTTGATGCAGATAAGGTGACAAAAGGATCCAGATGCTCAGGTTCATTGGGACCCCTGCCGGACGAAGATCCCGTTTACTACTGGCGCGTGCAAGCCAACAACGATGCCTATCCATATGATCCTGATGGGACCGGCTGGAGTGGCTGGAGGTATTTCGAAACAATATGCGCCTTTAAGCCTGGTACGGACGCGAAAAAAGCCAGGATGGGATAATTTCCCGCTATTGGGCAAGGATGCGGTGATGAGGCCGACCCTAGCCTCATCATCCCATTTCTTTAGGCTTCAGATACCGAATTTCGCCTATTCCAGCTTCTCGATGCCGACCTTCTTTACCTTTGGCTTCCAGATCTTGTCAGGCATCCAGGCCGGTGCACCCGCGGGCTTGTCCACCTGCACTCTCTCTCCTGTAAACACATGCACCTTCTTGGTACCGCGTTCGCGCAGCTTGATCTCGGTGAAGCCCCGGTTGGCTGCCTTTAGAGCGGCCTGTCTGGGTGATTTTCCTGTAAAAACTCCAATCTCATTTCCCTCAGCATCGCGCAGGGCGAAATTTCTCATCTCAGCCATATTTTTCCTCCTTCGTGGATATGAATAAGCCTCTCTGATTCGGTATATTAATTTAATCCAAAAGTACCCCAAAAAAGGGTGGAAGAGGGCTGGGACTTTGCCGCAAACGCTTTTGCAAATCATGAAAAATATTCGGCAAAAAAATTGATTAATTAGAACATAATTGGCAGATTAACTGAATCAGATAACCATTCGCTAATCGTTTAAGCAGATTTGCACTGATGCGCCACCTGCGCTCTGTGGGAGAACATCGACCGTCGATATCGCAGCATTCCGCCGGATGACGCCGTCAAAGCCGGGTGGAAAGAAGAGTCTTGGCCGGGAAGGGCACCGGGCCCGAGGGATGTTTGAGGAACGACGCCATTAACATGGCATTCAAGAAGGCGTAGGTCGAAATACAGACGCAGGGCGAAGCGGACGACTCTTTTGTCTTTGGCCGAGAATATCATTATGAGATGGTCTTCACCCCCGCAAACGCGAGGAAGCATTGCCCATGATTCGCTTTTGCACCGCTGACCTGACCTGCATCATTTCCCGCGACATCTACGAGTGCAGCAGGACTCACCTCAAGATTTCGCCCATCACCCTTGTCAAAGAAATGAATCAAGTTCACGATCCCATCCGACAAGCCGGTTACCTGCGACAAAGCCTTGCTACAGATAAAATGCGCATAGGTCTCTTTCTCGGTGCTGGGTGTCCTGTATCGATAGAAATAAGAGCAGCACAGCGGGCGGATGGCCGAGATCCTCAAGACACCCTCGGAACGTGTGCCCAGGTTGGATAGGGTAGACTCCCAGTTCCTGGCTGATGGTCGGCTCCTCTTGCAGATCAAAGATGCTCCCTTTGAGCAGCCCATCCTGGCTAAATTTACCTCCGAAGGCATCCTGAATGATGCAGGCCTACTTGACCCTGCTCTATGATCACATCCCGCCGGAGCTGATCGAAAGCCGATTGACTCGTAGCTGGTTTTTTTAAAACGAAGGTTTTAGGAATCCCTGCGACACAGCATATATTTATACCAACAAAGCTGCCTAGAGAAACATTACACAACTTATGACAAAGGGCTTATTATGAATCCTATAGTGCTATTGTTGAGCTTTGCTCCCTGGCTGCTCTTCGCGCTTATTGCTGGCAATACAATGAGCAGCCTAGAAACAGCCATTTTTATATGTACTGCCCTTACCGTTCTTCTCGGCTACAAACAGCTAAGGAAAAGGTATCTTCTGACATGGGGAACTCTTCTGTTCTTCGTCTTTTGCCTTATAGCGGTAGGCCTGATGAAAAACGTATGGGTGGCAACCAATATGAATGCTCTATCCTATGTCGCCCTGGCTGTTATCACTTGGGGTTCCATTCTCCTTGGCATGCCTTTCACTATGCAGTACGCTAAGGAGGAGGTCGACAGATCACTCTGGGATTCCCCGGCCTTCATCCATTCCAACAGATTGATTACCGCGGTCTGGGGTGTTCTGTTCCTGGCAAACCTTGGAATAAGCATATACAGACACGAACATAGTGGCATGAACGAGATGATCTTCACCGCCGCAGGGTGGCTCGTCATGTTGGGAGGTGTTGCCTTCACCACAGCTTATTCCTCTTGGGCCCATAAAAAGAGGCTGCAAGCTGAAGCGGCATCATCTGCATCATCTGTGCATGCCCCCGCGAAGGGTGCTAAGTAAGTAAGTTCTGCTGCAATAGGGGTGTTTGGTCAAAAAAGGTGGTTCAAAGATAGTGATTTTCAATGTCGCCACCCCTTAATGCAGCAGCACAGCTAATGCGATTCGCTCTCTTGTTCATCGCGCTGTTGTCTCCCAGCCTGTGCTATCCTCATGCCGAGGTCGTAGGCCTTCCCACAGTCTTCCGGGAAGACCTCACGGTGTCTTCGTGCCTTTTCTGCCGGGTTATGCCCCGATGAAACATATTTCGCATAATCATCAAATTGCAGAGTATCAGTGGCCACAAGAGTCTCAGATGAGCCAAAAATCCGTCCAAGAACAAGTTCCGTCAGCCGGATCGGCACGTCAAATCCCATCACTTTTGCCGAGCTCTCATCTGCGCCCATCGTATGGATGAATGCAGTCGGGATCTTTTTGGGGAAAAGGGTGGAACGTTCGCGGTCATAAACGAGATACGGAAAGACCAATCGCTCCAGGAATGACCGCATCTCACCCGTTGCCGTTCCGATGTAGACAGGAGAGCCAAGGATGAATGCGTCTGCTCCGGCGATCCTTTCAAGGACCGGGGTGAGATCGTCCTTCATGGCGCATTTTCCGTAGCTCTTCCCGTCTTTGAGCTTGCAGGAAAAGCAGCTAGTGCATCCCTTGTAGTCCAGATCGTAGAGGTGAACCAACCCAGTTTTTGCTCCTGCAGATTCAGCGCCTTTGAGTGCATATTCTAGCAACGTTGCAGTATTCCACGATTTCCGCGGACTTCCATTGATTGCGATGACTGTTCCCATTAACTATCACCTTTGCGTCATTCTCTTCTGGAGTGAATCCCTCTGAGTGTACAACGAGTTGAGAAATTCAGACTCATGGAGGGAAGTATATGGCAAAAGCGAAGCGATCGAGATGATTGGATATTCATTAATCCTGCTCTGGAATCCATCTCAGCTTCTGGAGAATATCGCTTCAGCATTCTCTAATAGCGTGATGCTTTGCGCCCTGTGACTGCCGCTTTTTGCAATAACGCATCCCTGCGATTCCTTCGGTTTTATTGCATATTTGATTGCCAGCCCTCGTTACACCGTCCCGCATCCGCTCTCTGGGAAGCTCTTCTCGAAGACCTCTCTATCCGGCGCCACCTCGGCGAAGATCTGCGCCTGGAAGTGCTGCACCTTTGTATCCTCATCCAGCCAGGCATCCGCTGTTAGCCCGGCCTTGACGCAGGTCTGGGAGAGGAACTCTCGTGAGTCGAAGCCCCACTCCGGGGCCACCTGGGGCAGGAGCAGGCCGGAATAAGGACCTCTGGTCACGATCAGACCGTCCCGGCCCACCAGCACCAGCTCTGGCAGTTCTTTTTTGGGAGCGGTGTAGATTTTGGGCCTGGTGAGGATGGTCACCTCCACCTCAATTCTCCCTAGCTCCCCCGGGCGCACAGAGGGAAAACGCGGGTCGCGTGAGCCAGCATTGATGGCCGAGTCCACGATGGCTTTGCCAAGCGCCATGACGGGCTGAGGATAACCGATGCAGCCACGCAGGTCGCCGTCCTCGTGCAATGTCACAAAGACACCCCGCTTCTCCAAGAATACAGGCGGAAGATCCTGGGGCTCGATGATCTTTTTCGTCTCAATGTAGTCGGTCAAAGCCTGCCTGGCCAGATGTACGGCCTGGCGGCCCTCTTCCAGTGTCAGCATAAATGCATCTCCTCTCAGTTCCAGTTTAGTTTATTCCAGAACTCGTACTCGTGCTCCCAATTCTCTTTGTTCATCTTCACGAGTTTCTTGAAGTACTCCCTGATCTCCTCTTGCATCTCCCTTTGCTCGATATAGTCACGCTTGGTCCTGATATCCTCGGCTAGAGATTTGCCGAGCACGACGGCCTTCTTCTCCGCGCCCTCTAGAGCCGCCTGCCCCTGGGACATGGTCGCCCCCACGTTTCCGGTGACAAAGGCTCCGAAGTGGATCATCAGGCCGTCCAGGTAGGTGGTGACCTGATCGTAGTTGTTGCCGCCGCTGGCCACACTCACGCAGTACTTGCCCCGGAGAAGCTGGCAGTGAATGGCGTCTGCCATGCGGTCGATGAGCGTCTTCATCTGGGCGGTGACTGTGTCGAAGTAGTTGGGCGAGCCCCAGACCAGGCCGTCCGCAGCCAGGATTTTGTCGTAAAGCCCCTGGAAGTCGTCTTTGTGCACGCATTTTCCTTCCTTGAAGCAAACGGTGCAGGCGTTGCAGTACTTGATCTCCAGATCACAGACGTCCACCATTTCCACATCAGCACCAGAGGCCTTCGCCCCATCCAGGACGGCCTGAACCAGTCGCAGGGTCGTGCTCTTGGAGCCCCGCGGGCTGGCGCAAATTCCTAAGACCTTCATATCTTTTCCTCCATTAACTTATCATGATAGTCATTGAAATTTTGATTCAAGTTACCACTGCATTCTTGAAAACCCGCCAGGCCACCAGGAACATAACCGCGGTAAAGCCCGTCAGCGCCAGAAAGGAGATGATGATGTCGGTGCTGCTGTAGACATAATGAATGCCGATGGCGTAAAAGTCCTTTCCTACGGCAAAGTAGCGCACCCCGTTCACCAGATGGGTGAGCGGATTGAACTGGGCGAGCGTTCTCATCACTCCCGGGAAGGCATCAATGGGGTAGAGAGCATTGCTGGCGAAGAACAGAGGCAGGGTGAGAAGGGTTATGACGGCCTGCAGCCCCTCCGGAGTGTCCATGCTCATGGATATGGCCGAGGAGAGAAAGAGAAATCCTAAGGAGAAGACGCCCACAAAGAGCAATACTCCCAAAATGGCAACTGCCGTCTCCACTAAGGTGTAGCCGGGAAAGAAGCGCACCCCGATGAGAAGGCCAAAGCCCATGATGACCATCACCTGGATAAAGGACTTGGTGACGCCGGAGAGGCCGACGCCCAGGATGATGTGATTGCGGGGCATGGGGCTGGCCAAAAGCTCTCTCATCAGCCCCCAGTTCTTGTCGAATAGCAGAGTGATGCCGCCAAAGAGGCTGGTAAATAGGGTGGTCAGAGCAATCACTCCCGCTCCCATGAAGGTCAGGTAGGAGACAGCGACTGCGCCCTCGGGCACGGTCATACCTGAGCTAAGCCGTGAGAAGTTGCTGGACATGGCCGCCCCGTAAAGCGCCATCCACAGAGCCGGCTGGATGAGAGAGACGACGAGAGCAATTCTAAAGCGCACGAAGCGAAGCATATCGCGCCAGTAGATAGTCAGAAATTCCCAGCTCATTTTCACCGGCCTCCTTTGGGCGAAATGCGAGGCAGCTTGCCCGCCCCCGCCTCTCTGATATCGCGTCCTGTGTAATGCACGAAGACGTCATCCAATGTGGGTTTTTTCAGGTTGACGCTGACGATATCGATGCCCCTTTCCCTCAGTTTGTTCATGATGATGGGAAGGCAGTGGGTGCCGTCCGCGTTTATGGTAACGGCCAGGCCGACGGCTGCGGCCTTGACGTTCGAAACGGCCTTCATGCCCCGCAGCATCTCTTCTGTCGCGACGTTGTCGCTGGTGTCCAGGTAGATCATATCATTTCCCAGGGCATCTTTGAGCTTGGTCGGATCGCCGGAAGCGATGATCTTGCCGTGGTCCAGGATATCTATCCAGTTGCTGACCTGGTCTGCTTCATCCATGTAGTGGGTGGTAAGAAAGATGGTCGTGCCGGAATCGTTAACCTTTTTGATGTAGTCCCACAGACGGCGCCGAGTTTGGGTGTCCAGGCCGATAGTGGGCTCATCCAGGAAGAGCACCTTGGGTCGGGTCATCAGCCCCCGGCCAATCTCGAGCCTTCGCTTCATGCCGCCGGAGAGAAAGCGGGTGCGCACATTCCTCTTCTCCTCCAGCTCCACCAGCTTAATGATCTCGTCAATTCTCTCTTTTCGTTCCGATTTGGGCATGGAATAGATGCGGCCGTGCAGCTCCAGGGTCTCCCAGACGGTGAGGTCGCGGTCCAGTGTCTCATCCTGAAAGACGATGCCGATGGAGCGGCGCACCTCTTGCGGCTCTTTGGCCAGGTCGTATCCGGCAATAGTGACGCTGCCCTTTTGCACGGGCAGAAGCGTGGTGAGAATATTGATGACCGTGCTCTTTCCTGCGCCGTTGGGCCCCAGGAAGGAGAAGATTTCGCCCTCTCGCACGAAGAAGCAGACGCCGTCAACGGCTTTGAAGTCGCCGTATTTGTATTCGAGATCCTTGACCTCTATGATTCTCTCGCTCATTTGCAAGGCGGTCTTTCCACCTCTGAGAATTTATAGATGACAGGTTCACGCGAAGGCGCGAAGCCGCGAAGTCCTGATGAGAGAAGGACAATGGTCCCTCGCGGTTTCAAGTTGTTAATATAATAATTAAGTAATCTGTTAGTCCTCCGTGCGTTCTGTGTCTACGGTGGTGGTAGTACGTAGCCGTTTGGTTATAACCAGTGGCTAACGACTTTTCAACCACAGAGCTCACAAAGCTCACAGAGAACGCACAGAGCGACAAACACCGGGAAAACCATAGTAACCTGAAGTTAGCCACTGGTAAATTGCGAAGAGCCAAAAGTCTTAACTTATTTGCTCGCCAAACTATGCCCGTAGCACAGCCAAAAAAGACAATGCCATAAAATGGAGTGATCGAATTGACCAAGACTGAGGATTTCTTGATGGAGGCTTTTGCCGGAGAGTCGCAGGCGAACAGGAAGTACACCGCTTTTGCCGCCCAGGCCGATAAAGAAGGCTTTCCCCAGGCCGCCAAGCTCTTTCGGGCTGCCGCCGAGGCGGAGGCCGTGCACGCTGCCAACCACCTGCGCGCCTTAAAAGCCATCAAGAGCAGCAAGGAGAACCTGCGCGAGGCCATCGCCGGGGAAACGCACGAGTTCAAGGAGATGTACCCGGAGATGATCGCCGCCGCCAAGGCCGAGGGTGCCAGGGACGCCGAGCGAAGCTTCAATTACGCCAATGCCGTGGAGGAGTACCACGCCCGGCTCTATCATGATATGCTGGAGAGCCTGGAGACCAAAAAGGAGAGCTATCCCTACTTCGTCTGCCCGGTCTGCGGCATGACTGTGGAGAAGGAAGCTCCCGAGAAGTGCCCGGTCTGCGGCGTGAAGGGATCGATGTTCAAGAAGGTCGAATAGATCGACATCATCCTCTTTTTCAACGCCATGCCCAGCAGAGATATTACCTATTACTACCACTATTATCTTGTAAAGCGTGAGGGAGATGCGACGTTGGCAAGGCTGCGCGGGCGGATTCTGGTTCTATCACTGATTGCACTTTTGTTTCTGGCGCTGGCAGTGCAGGCGGAGCCTTCTCGCGTGGTTCAGGCTGAGGAGATCCTCAATAAGATCGAACTGGGGGAGCCGGTGGAGTATGATGGTGTCACAGTGGTAGGGGACTTGGACGTGAGCGCGCTCAATCTGTCGGTTATTCGTATCAAACGGACATCACTTGATGCATTTTTTCGTCTATCGGAAGATGCAAAGATCGTAGCTTCCCCAATAAAGATCATCAATTCTAAGATCAATGGCGAGCTAAATTTGAAGGATATTATCCTGCAAAATGCCACAAACTTTACAAAAACGAAGTTTGAGGGGGCTGTTTTGCTGAGAGGTTCCAGATTTAGTCAGACCGACTTCTACATGGCGCAATTTAACAAGGATGCAGATTTCGAAGGGACGTGGTTCAGCCAGAGCGCCCTATTCAGGGAAGTGGGTTTCAATCAGACCAACTTTGCCATGGCGCATTTCGATGGAGATGTGTACTTCACGAGTGCACAGTTCAACCAGAACGCCAACTTCGTTTGGGCGTGGTTCAACCAGACGGCAGATTTCAAGTTGACGCAGTTCAACCAGACTGTAGACTTCAGAGGTGCGCATTTCAGCCAGACCGACTTCAGATGGGCACAATTCAATGAAGATGCAGTTTTCGAAGGGACGCTGTTCAGGCAGCACGCCTCCTTCATGGGGGCGCAATTCAAATTGGGCTACTTTTACAAGTCGCAGTTCGATGAGGATGCGGACTTTACAGGAGCCAATTTCGACCAATCTGCCTTCTTCAAGGAAGCGCACCTATTCAATGCATCTTTCGATCACTCAGATTTCTCCAATCAGGCCGAATTCGAGGGGGTACAGATCAACGGCACTCTCTCCCTTTACCGGACAAAGTATGACAAGCTCAATATCCGCTGGTCGAGCATCCACGACCTGGCCTACGACGACACCGCTTATTATCTCTTGATTGAGAACTTCAAAAAGCTGGGCTTCACCGACGACGCCAGCGAATGCTACTACTCCTATCGCTGCAAGCACCGAGAGGAGCTTTTCCGCCAGGGCAAAATCGATAGCTGGTTCTTCGATCTCCTGGCCTGGGCAGCCTACGGCTACGGCCTGCGCCCGGTGAGGCCCCTGGGCTGGTCTGTGCTGTTCATCCTGCTGGGCGGCGCATTCTTCTTCTTTACGAAAAGCATCAGCAGATCGAAAGACTCAGAGCCCTCCGGAAAAAGATTGCGCGCCATTCGCAGCAAAGACAGCCAGCAGAGCGTAAGCGATGTCTCCTTCTGGGAGGCCCTCTTGCTCAGCGCCACCTACTTCACCTCCGGGGCCAGCGCCATCATCTCCTCCGTTCCCCAGGAGTTCAGCCCCCTGGGCAGATCGAGATACGTGGTCGTGATTCTCAGGCTGCTGGGATGGGTCTTCTTCGTGCTGTTCCTTACGTCTCTTGGCAAAATAGCTTAGAGCCGCGGCAGAGCCCACCGTTTTCATTTTATAATTGCCGATATTATCAACTGCAGAGACGCACAGTTCGCAGAGATGTGAAATTTACCTTATTACCAGCACTATAGTAGTAGTCGTCTCCGTTCGTTCGTCCTTTGCGCGCTCTGCGACTCTGTGGTATAATTTCGTAAACCCCAGGTGTAATCATCATCTCCATAATTCAATCAATTTTGTGCTTGAGGTCGTGAGAGAAGGACAATTCTTGCCGCGCCATTATTGATTTCCGCCTTAACCGATGACGCATGATTAAAAATCCTTAAATAGTAATAACGTCCAAATTATTGACAATTACAAAAAAATATTTGGTGGTTATTGGCATGAAAAGAGTTTTGGTATGCATTATTTTATCACTACTATGGATATGTGTGGATTGTGTAAGTGCAGACACAATCTCGGCCCAGATAGACTCGTTCGATTTTCCCTCGGGAGACTGGTACCGAGGGTCCAATCAGGGTGGCGTCAATGCCTGGATAAAAAATACTGGTGATGTAGGCCATCTATTTTGGGTCTCCTACGAAGTGATGGATAGAAGGGGCCAGTGGTACAGTGCGCCTCCAGAGCCGGTATATGCGGAACCGGGCAGCAGCACATATTTTGTTGACCCGGTTTGGCATATTCCTGATGATGCAGAGCTTGGCAGCTACCAGGCGGATTTATATTTGTATAGTTATTATGATAGCAACACAGGGGAGCTGTCCGAACAGCTGGATCAAGTTGACCAGGTAGGTGCATTTAGTGTTGTGGGATGATGCGCTAGAGTCAAGGCTAATAAAATTTGGGCCGCGTGGGTGCGCCGCCATAGTTCTACTTTTTAACGAAAATTAGTTTCAAGCGATGACCGCAATATGAAGGGCTATGCTAATCAGAATCTAGCGAGCAATTACGGGACGTAAACACGTAGCATCCGAGCGTTATGAATTGTTATGAACTTTTCTTAAACAAATTTAAATAGAAAATATATCGAATATACATTAAAGATTAAATCCTTATGGTTATGGTGGATTCAGGTTGAATGCATCTAATGACGCTTTATGGAGAATAAAACGTGTTTAATACTGAACGGAAGAATGAAATGGGAGAAGCTGAGGTAGCGATATGCCCTCTGTGCGATTTACGGGTAGAATTTATAGGTGCTCCGATGGTTCGGTGTTATTCGACAGGAGAAACATACGAACCAGTGAAAATTAGATGGACTCAGAAATCAAAGATCCCAAAAGAAACCGGCTACGATGTGGAGAATATAAGGGGAAATGACAAGGTGCAAGATTTCTTGCCTAATGCACATCTGCTGGTCGATGAGATCGAAGCGTAAATCCTTGTTGGATGCAACCTATTTTTCGGAGGAACATATCATTTAGAAAAAATATTTGCCGATAAAAACTCTGAAGCTAACGGAGCCGAATGGCTGTGATCCAATTATTTTAAGGATATAAAATTGAAATATTAAAAAAGATTATTTATACAGGAGCGTTTACTCGCAGGTATCGAGCAGGCTCTTCTTCTTGCCGCTTCTCTTGTCACCGAGTTTGATGGGCTCAACTTTTGCAACCGGCTCTTCTTTCTTCTCTACTTCCTTTTTTTCGTGGTGTGTCATTTTGCCTACCTCATTTTATTCTTGCATCTGATCTTAATTATAACTTCCGGTGGACAATATTGGAAAAACCACAATGTGTTGTATCGCACCGGGAAAAAAATTGTTCAGAGGCTCTTTTGCGCGATAATGCAGGTGGGATCCTCTGCCAATATGTCTCCATGATAATGGTAGGCTTTCTGGCGGCATCCTCCGCACAGATCCAGGTATTCGCACCTTCCGCAGGCACCTTTCAGGTTAGACTTGATGTCCCGCAGCGCCAGTAGCTCCGCACAAGGGTGATCGATCCAGATATCCCGGAAGGAGCGCTCCCGCACATTGCCCACCACCACCTGGGGCATGAAGTGACAGGGGTGCACATCCCCTCGCTGATTGATGTTGGCCACCTTCACTCCCGTGGAGCAGCCGCCTGCATTGGTCAGCAACTTTCGCACGTTCTCCCGCCGGGGATCGTCCTTTAATAGCTCCAGCAGATAGGCGCCATCCATGGGCGAGTCCGTGGTCAGAATCTCAATGTTCTCGCCTTTCAGCTCCTCGGCCGCTTCGGCCAGCAGGCGGATAACGCTGCGCCGCTGCTCGGGCGTGACGTCCCTGTCGGCCATGCCCGCCCCCCGGCCCGTGGGCACCAGGTGGTAGAGACAGAATCGGGGGATGTTCTCTTGCACTGCCAGGCTTAACAGAGCCGGAACATCCTGCCAGTTGTCGCGGGTGAGCGTGAGGCGCAACCCCGTCTTCAGGCCGGCGTCGCGGGCGTTCTTCAGTCCCTGCAAGGCTCGGGCATGCGCCCCGGCCACGCCCCGGAAGGCGTCGTGCTGCTCCGGCTTCGCCGCGTCCAAACTTACCCCTACGTATCTGATCTGGGCTTCCGCCAGAATCCTGGCCACCTCCGGGGTAATCAGGGTTCCATTGGTGGAGATGACTGTTGCTAGGCCCACCTCGCGGGCGTGGAAGGCCAGTGCATAGAAATTGCGACTGAGAAGAGGCTCGCCGCCGGTGAAGATGAGGATGGGCACCTTCATCTCGGCCAGTTCATCCACCAGATGTATGCCTTCTTCCAGAGACATTTCCGTTCGCGCTTCGCGGCCGGCATCCATGTAGCAGTGCTGGCAGGCCAGGTTGCAATGCGTGGTTAAATTCCACATCACGACCGGCCTCTTCTGGGCCGAAAACCTGAGCAAATCAGGCGGCAGATTCTGGCATGACTCGGAAGCGCGCAGAGCCTCCCAAACCGTGGCTTGATCCGCCAGAGCTTTGGAAAATATGATCATTTTACTTCTACTTCTCCTGCAAAACGGCAAGCATCGCCTCAAATGTGAATTTGTCCGGCATCACGTCCACTTCCACGCCAATCCTCGTCAGCTCTTCTGCGGTGGGCTTGCCGATGACAGCGACTATGCCGGCGGCGAGCGCCAGTCGTAGCTCCTTTTCCAGTCCCATGGCTCTGGCTCTCTCCATCAGATAACGAGCGGTAGAGGAGCTGGTAAAGGCAAAGATGTCCACGCTTCTCGCCCTCTTTATCAGTTCGTCCAGGCGGGTGTCCCCAGAGGGCACAACCTCATAAAGGGCGATGTCATCCACAAAGAGGCCCGCCGCCCTCAATCCTTCTGAGAGGTACAAGCTACCCTGCGCACTGCGCAGGAAGAGAATGCTCCGGCATTTTCCCCGTAGCATCTTCTCCATTCCTGCCGAGCTGTACTCCTCCGGCACCGCTGCCACTAAGCCCTGCTCGGCCAATGCCTGGGCAGTCTTGGGCCCAATGGCCACGATCATCTTTTCCGCCAATGCCTTGCCGATGGCCGGGCTATGCAGTGCCATCTTCACACCATTGGCGCTGGTAAAAGCCACGCATTCTGCTCTTTTCAGCCGCTCCAGCAGATCTTCGGGCAAAGGCTTTTCCAGCAGAGTGATGGCCGGAGCCTGGATCGGTGCGAAGCCGTAGCTCTCGGCCAGGGCCGCCGACTCCTTCTGCTGGGCAGCGGGCCGAAGAATAGCGATCTTCTTTTGCCCCAACTTCTTCGCCAGCAAGACCACCTCGCCTACTACCAGTATGGCCGGCGACTCGATCCTCGCCTCTTTAGCCTTTTCGGCTATATCGGCCAGCGTTGCTGAGATCATCCTTTGCTCCGGCCAGCCTCCCTTTTCAACCATGGCCGCCGGGGTTAGCGGCGATTTTCCGGCTTTGATCAGGGCCGCTACATTGTGCTCCAGGCGGGAGACGCCCATCAGTACTACTAAAGTTCCGCCCAGGGCGGCAATGGCCCCCCAGTCCAGTGGCGTCTCCTTTCCCGGTTCCTCGTGGCCGGTCACAATGATCAGCGAAGAGGCCACACCCCGGTGGGTTACGGGAATTCCGGCCAGCTCGGGAGCGGCAATGGAGGAGGTAACGCCTGGCACAACCTCAAAGGGTATGCCTTTTTCCTGCAAGGCCAGCGCCTCCTCTCCGCCCCGGCCAAAGAGGTAGGGATCTCCCCCCTTAAGCCGCACCACAATGTTTCCCTCTTCCGCTTTCTCGATGAGAAGCTGGTTGATGCCCTCCTGAGTCAGCTTGTGTCGGCCCGCATTCTTGCCCACGTCGATCAATTCCGCTTTAATCCCTTCCAGCATCCTGGGGTCAAGCAGCCGATCGAATAAGACCACATCCGCAAGGCCAAGCAGCCTTTTCGCCTTCAAGGTCATGAGCTCGGGATCGCCGGGTCCCGCTCCCACCAGATAAACCTTACCGCGTGCCAAATTCCTTCACCGCCTCGTCTACCAGCTCTCTTCCACCATTCTTCATGAGCCTAATCCCCATATCCTCTGCCCCGACCAGGGGATCTTCATGCAATGAGATATTTTCATCCAATCGCACAAACCTCTTGCCGTCTAAGGAGAGAACCTCAGCCAGGACACGTGCCTGGCCGTTGGAAACAATGGCGTGCACTGCCATAGG
The DNA here is from genome assembly GCA_026394555.1 of Methanothrix sp. GTDB lineage: Archaea > Halobacteriota > Methanosarcinia > Methanotrichales > Methanotrichaceae > Methanothrix. The sequence continues at coordinate 26,802 of JAPKXZ010000074.1, read as the reverse complement.
CACCACGCAGCCGCCTCCTACCGTCTCCAGGATCTTGCGCTCGATCATGGTCTCAGCTCTGCTGTGCGCATCATCCAGCGTTCGGGAATAGAATTCGGCCTTCGATCCCTTCCTGGCTACGACTATTATCGTTCCCTGGTTGGCGGAGGGAACGAACCTCTCACCATCCAGCGGCACATAATCCCTCTCCAGCCCCATCCTCTCCAGACCAGCCTTGGCCAAGACTATGGCATCGTACTCTCCCTCATCAAGTTTGCGCATTCTAGTATGCAGATTTCCTCGCAAGTTTATTATCTTCAGATCGGGCCTGGCCCGGCGTAGCTGCGCCGTGCGCCGCATGCTGGAGGTGCCTACGGTTGCCCCTTTCTTTAGCTCTTCTAAACTTTTCGTCGAGCCGTTCCTGCAGAGCATTATGTCATAGGGCGAGTCTCGTTTCAAGATCGCAGAGATCGTCAGCTCTTCCGGTCTTTTTGTGGGCAGGTCTTTCATGCTGTGCACGGCTAAATCGATCTCGCCGCTGAGCATGCGTTCGTCAATCTCTGCCACGAAGACGCCAAAGCCGGTGAGCTGGTGCAAAGGCTTGTCCAGGAAGACATCCCCGCTCGTCTTGACCAAGATCAATTCCGTCTCTATGCCCTGGGATTGAAGCTTATCTTGCACAATCTCTGTCTGGCGAAGTGCCAGGGGGCTGCCCCGGCTGCCCACGATCAGCTTTTCAGACAGGACTTAATCGCCTCCAGGGTGGTTTGTATGACTTCCCCACTGTGCGCTGCCGATATGAAATCAGTTTCATACTGGCTGGGGGTAAGGAAGATGCCGGCATCGAGCATGCGACGGAAAAAGGCCAGATAGCCAGTCTTGTCGCATTTCAGGGCCTGGGCGTAATTATGAGGCTCCTCTCCAAAGAATATCTTGAACATGGAGGCGATGCCGACAACGCTGTAGCCCAGCCGCAGGTCGTCTACAATCTCTTGTAGCCCCTTTCTCATCTGCATTCCTGTGTCATTGAGCTTCTTTAGAACATTCTCCTTCTCCATGATGTCCAGGGTGGCCATGCCGGCGGCTAAAGAGACTGGACTGCCGTTGAAGGTTCCTGCCTGGTAGATGCCGCCGCCGGGCGCCACCTGCTCCATTAGATCGCGCCGGCCGCCAAAGATGCCCACCGGAAATCCCCCCCCGATGATCTTGCCCAAAGTGGTGAGATCAGGCTTTATGCTAAAGTGCTCTTGCGCACCGCCCAGGGATAACCGGAAGCCGGTTATGACCTCGTCGAAGATGAGAAGCACATCATGCTCCTCTGTAAGTCGCCGCACGCCCTCCAGGTAGCCCGGCTCCGGCAGCACCGGACCGATGTTGCCCAGGACGGGCTCCATGATCAGGCAGGCGATCTGGCCGGGATGGCTCCGCAGCACGCTCTCCAGGGCCTCCAGATCATTGTAGGGCACCTGCAGAGTGTTCTTGGCCGTGTCCACAGGCACGCCTCTTGAATCGGGAATGCCTAGAGTCGTAGCTCCCGAGCCGGCCTTCACCAGGACGCTGTCATGTGCCCCGTGAAAGCCGCCCTCTATTTTGATGATTTTATCCCGGCCCGTAGCGCCGCGTGCCACGCGAATGGCCGCCATGGTGGCCTCCGTGCCGGAGCTGACGAAGCGGAGCATTTCCATGCTGGGGTAAAGCCGGGTGATTCTCTCGGCTGCGGCAACCTCCAGCTGGGAGGGGGTTCCATAAAGCCAGCCACGGGTCATCTGATCGGTCACGGCCCGGACAATGGCAGGATGGCGGTGGCCTAAGATCATGGGTCCGTATGCTAAGCAGTAATCGATGAACCGGTTATCGTCCGCATCCCACAAATAAGGGCCATCTGCTCGGGCCGTGTAAAAGGGGCAGGGTGAGATGGCGCGCACGGGGCTGGATACGCCGCCGGGCATCAGCTTTTTGGCGCAATCAAAGAGCCGGATGGAAGAATTAAGATGCATGAGAAGTGCTACCCTGCGGGGCAGATTAATCAAACTTGCGAGCCGTTCATGCCGCTACTATTATTATTTACGAAAAGTATATATAATATCAACTACAATCTTAACTATATTAGTATTATAAGTATGTGATAAGAATTGATGTGGCTTAAGGGGCGAGTTGGTCCGGTGGCATAGTAATAAAATAAGATATATGTTAGAAGGGATGGCACGAATTAGGGGTTTGCTGCCTGCCACCCCGCCTCTTCCACTTTTTTGATAACCATGCGTAGCGGCTGATCTGTCTCGTCAGCTATTTTCTTGCAGTCTTCATACTCGGGCTTGACGCTTAAAAGCTCGCCATCCATGCGGCTCACCTTCACTTGAGCCTGGTAGATGCGGCCGCATATCTCCACCTGCACATCTCTTTGTTCTCGCTCTGCTACCAGGCGGTGAATGCTGGGAAAAACGCGCACGCCCAGGGAGCCCGTCTCCCGGATCATAACTTTAGCCAGCACTTCTGTACCCTCTGCCCCGGCAATGGCCCTGATCACAGATCCGGCGCGCCCCTTCTTCATCAGGGCAGGAAGAATGGACACATCCAGGGCCCCGGCCTGCATGAGTTTATCAATCAAGTGGCCCAGCACCTCGCCGGTTACATCATCCACATTGGTCTCCAGCTGCACAATGCGATTCCCGTGTTCTCCGTGATTTGGCCCTGCCTTCGCCGGGAGCGTTTCTGCAGCTATGGCCCGCAGCACATTGGGCAGGACGAGCTCCCTTTTTCCGGCTCCGTAGCCCACCTTCTCTGCCCGGATGAGTGGGAAGTCCGGCACAAATTCGTCGACCAGTGTTGCCAGCAGGGCCGCGCCCGTTGGCGTTAGCAGCTCCTCCTCTACCGGCCCCCCTTTCCAGGGGATTTCGTGAGATCGCAAGATTTCCAGTGCCGCCGGCCCAGGCACGGCAAGCAGGCCGTGCGCCGACGGTACGTAGCCACCGCCCACAGATACCGGTCGGGAAAAAACGTGCTCTACGGAAAGGCTATGCCGCGCGGCAGAGGATCCGGCGATATCGGCCAGTGCATCCAGAGCGCCAATCTCATGAAACCGGACCTGCTGCGCGGCCACGCCGTGCACCTGGCCCTCTGCTTCGGCCAGGGTGCGCAAAGTGACAAGGGCATCTTCCAGGGCTTTTCCTCTCAGGCTGGAGCCCTGCAGAATGGATTTGGCTTCTTCCAGGGATTGGTATCTTCGGTCCGAGATCACCCTGGCCCGGCAGGCCATGATGTGGCTCTTCACCTGGCGGGAGACCTCCAGGGTGCAGCCCACGGACTCTACGGCCCGGCGAACAACGTCGACATCCGCCCCCAGGTCCAGGAGAGAGGCCATGATCATATCTCCGGAGGCTCCGGCGCTTGGGTCGAAGAGGAGAACTTTCATGGACAGACTAATTCGCCATGTTGTTAAAAATGAATTGGTGGGTAAGAGAAAGAAGCCTTGATTCACGGATTATTTTATGGGTCTTATTTGCAGATATGGTTGTACTTGGTCTACTCGACCTCTTTTTGTAGTGGACGCCGCGCGCGGTGAAACGCGCGGGCCTGGTGGGGCGCCCTCAACGCCGGGCAGGCTTGGATACTTGCCTGCTTTTGAGTCGGGAATGCATGAGGCCTTCCTGGCCTACCTTGCCGTCACCCTCCAGGCTGCGGCAATTTCGGGCCTGCGGCCCGGGCACAATCATTTTGGACTAAAGCTCTAGGGTCGTTCCTGCATTATTATTTTGAATACCCTGCAGCTCTGCTGCGGGGTGCACCGCAGCCGTTTGACTTTAATGGTCCTCGGCTCCGATTTCTTTCTATTAAATAAAATTTTGGGCAATAGTAGTTCCAAAAATTATAATACCATATAAACAAACAATTTCTCATGATAGCTGTTGAGGATATTGAGACGATGGAGCAATTAAAAAAACAAATTGAATCGAGCACAGGATGGAAAATAGAAAAAGGTAACAGAAATTTGAGAGTAAGTCATTATATATTCATGTCAAATTATAATCAACTCAAAAACAGTCTTGAACTTTTTAATCGTAAAGAGGTAAGTTCCAATATATGGGCTATTAAAAATCGAGATAATCTAAATCAATTTCAAATTGAAGTTATCCGTCTTTTTCATAACTATCTCGCTTCTGTTAAATCTCTCATTGATCACACACGCATTATGGTAAATGAAGTGTATGGAAACAACGATTTTTCAAAAGAATATATCTTAAAGATTAAAGATGTATTTGCAAATTCTTCGCTAGCTCGTTTCGTTCAAGATCTACGCAATTACATACTTCATAAAGGGATTCCAGTCATGCTCGCTCAAATGAAATCCAAAGAATCTGAGGAGACCAATTCAATACTTCTAGATCTGTCCTCTCTAAGATCATGGGACGGTTGGAAAGCAAAAAGCAAGGAATATTTAAATAATGCCAAAGATCATATTAATCTTTACGAAATTATAGTTGCGTATGAATCATTGGTAATTAATTTCTTCGATTGGTTTCAGAGGAGACAAAATGAATTATACAGTGAAGAATTTGAGCAAACACAAAAAATCAAAGATGAATACAATAAAATAGTCCTGAAAATATTACCTCCACTTCCAGATGATTAAATTAAAGCGATAATTTAATACATATTTAAATACATATTTAAATACATATTATGTCATGGAGAATAATCTTCCGTATTTATCATATTTCTAATGCAGATGCTATGGTTGCCAGAAAATCACTTTTTCCAGAACTCCGGCAACAGCAGCACCAGAGCCGTCACTATCTCCAATCGCCCGATCCACATGCAAAAGAAGAGCAGCATCTTTCCCGCTGGATGGACCTCTGCGAAGCTGAATGTCGGCCCTACCAGGCCAAAGCCCGGCCCCACGTTGCCGAGTGTGGTGGCGACAGCTGTGCCTGGATTGAATCAGGATACGAAGAGCTTCTTTACCTTGGAGACGACCTCCGGCATGGACATCACAAAGACGCGGTCTCCCTCCTTGACCTTGAAGCCTTCCTCGGGCATTATCGGTCTTCCGTCTCTCAAGATCATGCCCACCATGGAGTCCTTGGGCAGCTCTTTGGAGACGCTCTTTCCTATGATTTTGGCTCCAGCCTTGGCTATGAAATCCACCAGCTCCATCCTCTCGTCGCTGAGAGTGATCACCTCTTCTCCTCCGCTCACCCTCTGCAGCACGGCATCCGCAGTTACCTGCCCAGGGCTGACCGCTCTGTCCACACCTACCAGCTCGAAGAGCTTGATGTAATCATATCTGTTCACCCGGGAGAGGATTTTTTTTGCACCCAGTTGCTTGGCAAGCAGTGAGCAGAGCAGGTTCTTTTCATCCAGGCCGGTGACAGCGAAGACCACATCCATGTATTCAGCACCCTCTTCTTTCAAAAGCGAGATATCAGTTCCGTCTCCATTGAGAATCATTGTACTGGAGAGCTTGTCTGCGATCTCTATGCATCGCTCTGTATTTACTTCGATCAGTTTCACATCCAGTCCCATCTTCTCCAGCCGGCTCGCCAGGTAAAATCCAACCATTCCACCTCCAACAATCAGGGCCTTATGTGGTGAGGACTCTTCGTGAAGCATTCTTCTCAGTTTGGGAAGCGATTTAGGGTCGCAAAGGAGGAAGAGGTGATCACCGGAAATGATCGGATCTCCTTGCAAAGGTATGCTGATATCCCCCTTTCGGTTTATGGCCATGATTTTGCAGCCATCCGGAAGGTTGACCTTGACCTCACCCACCGGCCCTTGCAGGGGCATTTCTTCGGTGACCTTGAACTCGATCAGCTCGACTTTCCCCCCTGCCAGCTCCCTATCCAGGAGCATGGATGGAAAATACAGAGATCTCGCCATATCCTCAGCCATGGCCAGCTCCGGACAGATCATGAAGCTGATACCTATCTCTTTTCGATCCTGGACCGGCTGATCAATATATTCTGGATTGCTGACTCTGGCAATAGTCTGGCGCACGCCTAGATGGCTGGCTATGATGCAGGTGATCACATTCACCTCATCGTTGCCGGTCACGGCCGCTACTATGTCCGCTTTATTGATGCCGGCCATAATGAGCAGACGGGCATTGGCGGAATTGCCCTGCAAGACCTTCACGTCCATGTCCTGCAGCCTGGCACAGGCAGCCGGGTCCTTGTCTATGACGGTTACATCATGATCCGCGTAAAGCTCGCTGGCTATGAGAAAACCTACCTCGCCAGCTCCGGTGATCAAGATACGCATGTTATTTCCTCCATAGTTCTGGAATAAATAATAAGAATATGGGCATCAGCTCCAGCCTGCCGATGTACATGGCAAAGAAGCCGATCATCTTGCTCGCATCCGACATTTGCGACCAATCAAAGGTGATAATGCCAAAGCCCGGACCCACGCCGCCCATGCAGGAGGCAATTCCCGAGGCCACCACCATGAGGTCCACCCGCGAATCGCCGACGGAGACCATGGCCAGGACCAGAGATAGAGCCAGCCAGGTTGCGAGGTAGAAGAAAGAGTAGAAGAGCATGGGCCGGAGAATCTCTTCCTGCACACGAGCTTCTCCCAGGCGGACCGACATCACTGCATGGGGATGAATCATATGGCGAAGTTCATTGTAGGCATACTTCAGGTCCACCAGAAGCCGTCCCACCTTTATGCCTCCGGCAGTCGAGCCGATGCAGCCTCCGATGAGCATGACCATGACCAAAGCCAGCTTGGCGGCTGTGGACCATTTATCATAATCCAGGGTATTAACGAAACCGGTCGTGCCCATCATAGAAACAACCTGGAAGGCGGCATACCGGAAGCGCTCCAACAGGCCTCCGTCTATTCCGCCAAAGAAAAGCAGGACTGTGGTGGTGATGGCAAGGATTGCGATCATGAACCTGAACTCTGCATCTTTGAACCAGGCTAAACGATCTGAGGTCAGCACCTTGTAGTGCAGGGTGAAGCTGGACATGCCTAGGATGATAAAGACGGCGACTATGGCCTCTATGAGAGGGCTGTGGTAGGCGACCAGACTGGATGCTTGGGGAGAGAACCCGCCTGTCGCCAGAGTCGAGAATGCGGTGCAGACCGCATCGTAAATCGGCATTCCTACAGCGATCAGCAGGACGATCTCCAGGGCATTGAAGAGCAGATAAACCTTCCAGAGGATCCTGGCCGTAGCCGTAGCACGCGGCGTGATGGTCTCCTTGGATGGTCCCACCGTCTCCGCCCGAAAAAGCTGGCGGCCTGCCACGCGCAGTTGCGGGAAAATGGCCACCACCATCAAAATTATGCCCAGACCCCCGATAAGCTGCTGGAAAGAGCGCCAGAAGAGCAGGCCATAGAATGTTTGGCTATTCATGGCCTGGAAGGCGATACTGTAGCCCGCCAAGTCGCCGGTCACTCCATTAATAAGAGCGGTACAGATACTATTATTGACCAGAGTGGAATTGACAATGTAGTACCCTTTGGCGTTTGACTCTACAAGAATCGTAGCTCCGGTTGCCGAGAAGCCTGATATGGATTCAAAGAGAGCATCGACCAATCTCAGGCCCTGAAATACAAAGGGCAAAGCTCCGAAGAAAGTGGCAGAGAGCCATCCCAAAGAGACGGCGGCGAAGGCCTCTTTATTGCCTACATCTCCTTTTGTCCCCAGCCTACTGAGGATGATGCCCGTGCCTATGGAGAGCAGGGAGGTCAGGGCAAAGGCGGCAATTCCACTAGTTTCATGGTAGTAAGCCGAGACCAATCCCGGCACTAAGAGCAACAACCCCATGATCTTCAGCACGGTGCCGATAACATCAAAGACGATTCCGAGCTTCATCTCCCTCCCCCCTAATTCAAGCCCAAGGTCCAGGCTTCAAGAGTGGAGCGCAAGGTTCGAGCGTCTCATCGCAGCATCCTACGGCGTTCATCCTGGCGGGGATGGACTTGCCGCCAATGTCTTTTGCCAAGCTAAAATGGTCGTTGAATTTTTTCAAGGTTTCAAACCTCTTTCAACTTCCCATTGGAGACGTGTCTTGCTGTGGTAAATTGGCATCCTGGCATTAGCTGAGAATGACATCCCTCCAAAGTGCAGTTGATTCCATCTGAAGCTCGCCGTAGTGGCGAGCTATGGATATAAATGTTTCCGTTAAATTTATATTACATGACGAATTCGGGGCTCCGGTCTAAAGCCAAGGCCAGGATGTTCGTGAATGCTTCCAGCAACCTCTTCTGCTCAGGCAGCAAGAGCTGTTCCGCCTTGCCTAGTCCCACACCCAGCACTCCAATGGTGACTTCTTTGGTCTTGAGGGGCAGGTAAAAGAGCGTCGCGGAGGAAAGAGTCTGTGTGCCGTGTCCTGCTTCCTGGCCGTGTCTGAGGACCCAGGTGGCCACACCCAGCTTACGCTCATCAAATATCAGGTGTTCTCCCATCTTGGCCCGTTCCTTGAGACGTCCGGTTTCATCGGGCAGCAGGATCATCACTTCACACTCGAAGGCCTGTGCGATCTCTCGGGCGGCACAGCTCAAAAGCTCCTCCCCGTTCCCGGCAGCCATGAGGTTGCGACTGAAGGAATAAAGATTGGAGACAAAACGCTCCCTTCGACGGGCGCCCTCTCCCTGCCATCTCACCAGATCCGCCAGAAAGCTGGTTATTATTCCAACTATTACGAAGACGATGAACACGGGCAGATAGTGCAGATCTTCAACTGCCAATGTCATTCTGGGTGGCACGAAGAAAAAATCCAGGGCGACTACGGCCAGGAGCGATGTGATCAGACCGGAGCGCCGCCCCCAGGTCATTCCACTGTAGATCACAGGCAAAAGCAGGATCATGGCGATGTTAATGAGGCCAAGCTGGCTTTGCAGCAGCCAGCAAAAGGCGACCGTTGCCGCCACGATTAAGAGGCTGCCGGAGAGCTGCCGCCAGTTCATGTCGCCTGCAAGCGACGCTGCCTCATGTTTAGCCGGATCGGCCTCTGCGCCGCCTATGACGAGCACATGGATCTGTCCGCTTCGTTTTATAATCTCGTTTACCACTGATCCTCTCCACCATCGGTTCCACGAACGACGACGCGGCAGTCCGACGACGATTACCGTGATATTACGCTCTCTGGAGAAGGCCATGACCTCCTCGGCGATATTCTGTGCGCTCAGAATCTGAACCTTTGCCCCCAGCTCCCTTGCCAGTGTCAAGTTATGCGCCAGCTGATCCCGCGCGATCTGTGTAGATGAGGTCTCTTCTGGAGATTCTACATAAACCGCAAACCACTCGCCATCCTGGTCTGCGGCCATGCGCTGCCCTATGCGTACCAGCCGCTCGGAGAAGGTACTGGCGGTGATGCAGACCAACAACCTCGATCCGGCTGGCCAGGGGCCCAGGATGCCATGTCTCTCCATGTAGGAGCGCATGTCCTCATCCACCATGCGGGCAGCATATCTCAGAGCTATCTCTCGTAGTCCCAGCAGGTTGCCTTTGCGGAAAAAGCGCTGCACGGCTTGCTCTGCCTGGGAGGGCATGTACACTTTGCCATCCTTAAACCGCTGTAGCAGATCCTCAGGAGTCAGGTCTACTACTTCGATCTCATCCGCCTTCTCTAGTATCCTGTCCGGCAGAGTCTCTCGAACCCTCACGCCCGTGATCTGAAATATGATATCGTTGAGGCTCTCAATGTGCTGGACGTTCAGGGTTGTGTAGACGCTGATGCCCGCATCCAGCAGCTCTTCTACATCCTGGTAGCGCTTGGCATGACGAAGGTTGGGTGCATTGGTATGAGCCAGCTCATCCACCAGGGCGATGGCCGGATGGCGTGCCAGGACTGCGTCCAGATCCATCTCCTCTACATCCAGTCCGCCTCGATCGAGGCGGCAGCGAGGAATCTCCTCCAGTCCCTCCAGCAGGACCGCGGTCTCAGGCCGTCCATGCGTCTCCACCAGTGCGACAACGACATCCACACAGCTCTTTTTTAGTTGCTGCGCCTCATCGAGCATTTGATAGGTCTTGCCGACGCCTGCCGCCGCGCCAAGGAGAATCTTGAGATGTCCACGGCTGCTGATGGCCACGCTTTCCTCATGTTGAATCCGTTGCAATAATTGATCCGGATCCGGACGGCAATCCTTCTCCATTGTCTAACTCTCCCTTGTTGCCTCATCCAGGGCCAGGTTAAGCCTGAGCACATTCACCCTCTCTTGCCCCAGTATGCCTAGCATGGCAGGCTCAACATTCTGATCAACCAGCGCCAGCACCGCAGAATGAGTGAGCCCTCTCGCCCCGGCCACGCGCGCTACCTGCTCTATTGCTCCCTGCCGACTTATGTGCGGGTCCAGGCCGCTGCCTGAGGCCAGGACCAGATCCGCGGGCAAGCTCTGATCAGTCGATAGTCTATTCTCGTGCCGGACTTGATCTATCCTTCGGCTCACCTCTTCCATAAGCCTGGCACTGGTTGGCCCGAGGTTGCTGGCACCTGAGCCGTTGGCGCTGTAATTGACATAGGAAGGCCGTCCATGGAAATAGCCAGGGCTCTGGAAAGTCTGGCCGATGAGCTCTGAGCCCACGATTTTGCCGTCAACTACAATCAGGCTTCCCTCGGCCTTGGCCGGCATGGTAGTCTGGACTATGCCGGTTATGAACAGAGGATAGGCAATACCTGTGAGCAGAGTGAAGGCCATAAACAGAATCACTGCAGGCCGTATTTCTTTTGCAAATTCGAACATCTTCCTCACTCCAAATGCAGGAAAATAACCAGCATATCGATCAGCTTGATGCCGATGAAAGGCACGGCCAGTCCGCCCAGGCCATAGAAGAGCAAATTGCGTCGCAGCAGCTGTGAGGCCGTCGTGGGTGTGTAGCGCACACCCCGCAATGATAGCGGTATCAATAGCGGGATGATGATGGCATTGAAGATAATCGCAGAAAGCACCGCGCTGCTCGGCGTAGCAAGATGCATGATGTTGAGCACACTCAGCATGGGATACTGGGCCGCAAATATGGCGGGGATGATGGCAAAGTACTTGGAGACATCATTGGCCACGCTAAATGTGGTCAGCGCCCCTCTGGTGATCAATATCTGTTTGCCTATCTCCACTATATCCAGCAGCTTGGCCGGATTGGAGTCCAGATCCACCATGTTGGCCGCTTCCCTGGCGGCCTGTGTTCCTGCATTCATGGCCACGGCCACATCGGCCTGGGCCAGAGCCGGAGCATCGTTGGTGCCGTCACCAATCATTGCCACCAGGTGCCCTTCCCTCTGATATTTTCGAATCGCCTCCAGCTTGACCTCGGGACGGGCCTGGCCGATGAAGTCATCTATTCCAGCCTCCGCGGCGATGGCAGCTGCCGTCATGGGATTGTCTCCCGTGATCATGACGGAGCGAATGCCAACCAATCGCAGGCGAGATAGGCGCTCCTTGATATTCTCCTTGAGCACATCCTTGAGACGGACGGCCCCCAAAATCCTGGCGCCATCGGCGACCACCAGAGGTGTGCCGCCATCTCTGGCAATGCTGTCAACTGCAATTCTGATGCCCTCAGGCATTGCGCCGCCCTTATTTTTCACATATTCCTCGATGGCGTCATGGGCACCTTTGCGAATCTCCCCCCTGCTCCAGTCTATGCCGCTCATGCGGGTCTCGGCGCTAAAGGGGATGAAGGAAGAGCCCTCCGGCGCCCGGATATCTCTGCCGCGGATGCCCAGCGTCTCCTTGCACAGATCCACTATGCTGCGCCCTTCCGGCGTCACGTCCGCCAGTGAGGAGTACATTGCTGCATAAGCTAGCTCTTCTTTCGTCACTCCCTCGGCTGGCAGGAACTGTGTGGCCATTCTGTTTCCCAGGGTGATGGTGCCGGTCTTGTCCATGAGCACTACATCCACGTCGCCCGAGGCCTCCACTGCCCTGCCGCTCATGGCGATGACATTATGCGAAAGCAGCCTGTCCATGCCGGCGATGCCGATGGCAGGCAGCAGGCCGCCGATAGTGGTGGGCATCAGGCAGACCAGCAGCGCCACCAGCACAGGCACGGGAACGATGATACCCATGTACCCTGCAAAGACATCCAGGGTGATTACCACCACCATGAATAGCCCGGTGAGACCAATGAGCAATATCTCCAGGGCCTGCTCATTGGGTGTCTTCTGGCGCTTGGCGCTCTCCACCATTCCTATCATCTGGTCCAGGAAGGTCTTGCCTGGGTCCGCAGTGATGAGGATCTTGATCTTCCCGGAGAGGACTTTGGTTCCGCCAGTGACGCCGCAGAGGTCGCCTCCAGCCTCACGAACTACTGGTGCAGATTCGCCCGTGATGGCTGATTCGTCCACCAGTGCGACCCCCTCCACGATCTCGCCGTCGCTGGGGATGGTCTCGCCGTCCTTTGCCAGGACAAGATCGCCTTTGACAAGCAGCAGGGCCGATACCTGCTCAATGCTGCCATTGGCCAACAATCTTTGAGCTATGGCCTCGCTCTTCGCCTGGCGAAGGGTCTCAGCCTGAGCCCGGCCCCGTCCTTCCGCCAGAGCCTCAGCGAAATTGGCGAAGAGTATGGTGAACCACAGCCAGAGGCTGATCTGGCCGTCGAATCCCGCATTCCCTCCCCAGATCAAATCGCGCGCCGTGATCAGAGTAGTCAGGATGGCGCCTATCTCCACGGCGAGCATCACCGGGCTACGCCAGAGGCGGCGCGGGTCCAGCTTGGGGATAGAATCTAAAATGGCCTGTTTTATCTGGGACGTCTGCCATAAATCGGACTTATTGATGTGCATATTATCCCTCCTCAAAAGGTCCTGCCCGTCTGCATCATCAGGTGCTCGAGTATGGGGCCAAGCACAAAGACGGGGAAGAAGGTCAGAGCCCCGACTATGATGATCGTGCCGACCAGCATGATCACAAAGAGCGGACTGGCGACAGGAAAAGTGGCCGTGTTGGCAGGCACTATCCTCTTTGCCGCCAGGGAGCCGGCTATGGCCAGCGCCGGCAATATCGTAGCAAATCTGCCCACCAGCATCGCCAGAGCCAGTGTCAGGTTGTAGAAGGCGGTGTTGGCATTCAGGCCGGCAAAGGCGGACCCGTTATTGCCGCAGGCCGAGGCGAAGGCATAGAGGATCTCGGTGAGTGCGTGCGGTCCGCCGTTGTTCAGGCTAAAGAGGCCCTGGGGCAGCACTATGGCAAGGCCAGCCAGCATCAGCAGAACTATGGAAGGTGCCAGCAAACCGATGACTGCCATTCTCATCTCGAAGGGCTCCAGTTTTTTGCCGAAGAGCTCAGGAGTGCGGCCGATCATGAGGCCGGCTAAGAACATAGTCATTATGGCATAGAAGAAAATGCCTATCAGTCCCACCCCGACTCCGCCGAAGATCACCTCGCCGATGACCATGTTGAAGAGCAGAACCAGGCCGGCTAGAGGCATCATGCTGTCGTGCATGCTGTTCACGGCTCCATCGGAGGTAACTGTAGTAGACTGTGCAAAGAGCACCGATGGCACTATGCCGAAGCGCACCTCTTTGCCTTCCATATTAACTCCGTCAGCCACGCCCAGCTTCTCCAGCAGGGGGCTCCCCTGTCCTTCTGCCCAGAGGGCGAAGCCTAAACCCATCAGGTAGAGAATGAACATGGCTGCAAATATGGCAAAGCCCTGTCTGGGGTTATTGACCAGTGCGCCAAAGGCGAAGGGGAGCGATGCCGCTATGAGCAGCATGGCCAACACCTGCAGGAAATCAGTGAGGGGCGTGGGGTTCTCAAAAGGATGGGCGGAGTTGGCATTGAAGAAGCCGCCTCCATTGGTTCCCAGGAGCTTGATGGCCTCCTGGGAAGCCACGGGCCCGATTGAGATGACCTGCTCTCCACCCTCAAGGGTATGGGCCATGACATTGGGGCCCAGGGTCTGAATCACGCCCTGGGACGCAAATAAGAGAGCCCAGATGAGGGCCAGGGGCAGCAGCAGATAGAGCACCGACCGGGTGAGGTCGACCCAGAAATTCCCCAGGGTGGCGGCATTCTTGCGGGTGAAGCCTCGAATGACGGCCATGGCTGCAGATAGCCCCACCGCGGCAGAGAGGAAATTTTGCACAGTCAAGCCCAGCATCTGGGTGAGGTGGCTCATTGTCTGCTCGCCGCTGTAAGACTGCCAGTTGGTGTTGGTGGTGAAGGAGACGGCGGTATTGAGGGCCGTATCCCAGCGAACCGCTCCCAGGCTCTGAGGATTTAACGGAAGAAAGCCTTGCAGTTCCTGCAGCAAAAAGACGGCTGCCAGACCAAGGGCATTGAAGATCAAGAGGGCGGAAACGTAGCTCTTCCAGGACATCTCTCTCGTCTCGTCCACACCCGCCATCCTGTAAAACGCTCGTTCGAAGGGCCGGAAGAGAGGTGTTACTCGGGTAGGCTCGCCATTGAAAACTTTCGCAATATATCTTCCCGTAGGCAACGCCAGAACTATCAGGGTGCCTAACAACAGGGCTATGTATACAAATTCCATTGACATTTATGTCGCCTTCGAATGAATTATCTTAAGGAGATAATCTTATCAAACTTAATAGTTTCTAAATCTATCTGGCACGCTGGCCAGATACAAAATCGCTTGACCTTGAAGAATGTCTGCAAATCCTCACAAAGACACCTTTCTTGCCGATCTTGACCATAGCGGTCCCTGCCGCTACCGTCGTCAGCCAGCTGGAGACCCTCGGATCTCTCTGTGCCATGCCAGGAATTGACTGCATTATTGATCCCTCTTACTGGAGAAGAACGGAGATATTTCTTACTTACTCCCGGTCGTTCTCCATAAGAGGACAGAACATTCCGGCATTGGTATATAAAGATATCTCGACATTCGGGACTACACAGCATGAATCGCAGCAAATCAGAAAGCTCTAATACATTTCAGATGCAATATTTCTACGATTTGAATGGATGAAGAAGAGTTGAAGTGGGCTTTATTTCGGAGATGCAAGGAGGAGCTTTCCCTGACCGAGGATGACCTGATGGAGCTGGAGACCGCAAGAGAGAAGGCATGGAGCGAGACGCGAAAGAAATACAGTCTGTAGTCAATACCAATTTCTGAAAACCATCGCCCGCCGTTTTTCGCATCCGAAATCGGACGGTCACTTCAACAAACCAATCCAGGAGCGCCCGATTTCATCCGCTCTTCTGCCAGAGACTGCATGCAGCCTTCTATCGCCTCCTTTATGTTCTCACGAGCTTCCTTTGCGCTGTCGCCCTGGGAGTGGCATCCAGGAAGCGCCGGGCAGCTCACGATGTAGCCGCCATCCACGTCTTGCACAAGAACGACTTTGAAATTCATTATTTACAGCCCACTGCCCAGTCCTTTTTCAGCAGCCTCTTTTATCATGGCGTCTACGCTTTCCAGAGCTTTTTCGGCCTGGTCGATTTTGATATGAGGTTTCAGCTCTGTAATCAAGATTGCCCGTGAATTTCCGGCACATTTTTCGTTAAGGGTAACGTAAAGGGCAGTAGCCTGACGCTCCAGCTCTGCAACACCCATTTTCCCAATCTTTTCGGCTACAAACTGCATTCTTTCGGCATATTTCCCTCGCGTCTTTGGATATCGATTCAGGAAATCCTGGCCGGTTTTTGTGGGGAGAAGGCTTGGCCCGTAGGGGCGGCGTGATTTATATTCGAGCAAGCTATCCGCCCGCATGGCAGTGACTGTATCGGCTAGATCGAATGAGTAAGGTCCATGCTTGTAGAGTATGAACTCGAGATTCATCGGGACTTCCAGCAGTTCTTGCAGGAAATATACAGATTTCTGGATGTGAGTCTCGCCGCACCAACTGCCTTTTGCTCTCATCTCATTCATCAGCGAGAGCAAAATGGCGTCTCGCTGCATTTGTTTTAGCATTCTTCCTCACCCTCCTTTAAAGTTATAATCCTCTTCAGATTCTTGTCACGCCATTTCTCAGCTCTTTTCCTGCACTCTGGGCTTATATAAACATAATCAATTGCTACCAAAGGCACCTTTTCTAACGTCTCCGATTCAGTGAACGAAGAACAGATGCGATTGTCTCTGGAAAGTAGTGGATAATTGAGACCGACTTCTTTCTGTACGTAGTAATCGTGTCTGACCTCCGAATCACCAAATTCCATACATGCCGCATCAAAGACAGCTTTACCTGCTTCACGATTTATTTCGAGATCCTCCCGAGTCCTCTGGTAGAGCAGCCTGAAATGCTCTCTTCTGGCGATGCGGCGAGCAGGATCATGGCCAGGATGCTCTTTATCACGTACTGCCTTGGAAAGCTCAGACATTATCTCGTTATCCGTGATCTGAAGTAGGTCTTCTATTGCTGTCGTGAACATGCCATTTAAAAGCCATTTCTTTAGAAAGTCCTTGAGATGAATGTCGTAAATGCGGCGAACATGGTGGCAATAGACCTGCGAGAACATAAAGTATCTCGCTAAAAGCAACGCTTCCGCAGAATGCAGGCCTCCCACTTCTATGCCCAAAGCCAGCTCCTGAGATCCAAGCTCATCATCTGCGGCTTTGTCAATCTTGGGCAGGATGCAGAGAGTATCGATCAACCGGTAGTGGTCGAAGCGCCCGTAGGCAACGCCTATGTGATGAGAGTCTCTAAGCAAGTAGTCCATCCGGTCCACTCCGAAAGCATCACCTACTATTATCTCGGAGAGGATCGCCTCCCAATCGGTGAATCTGCGGTCTCTGTAATGCTTTGGGCCAACAGCCAGCTTTGCCACATCTACGCAGTCTAATTTCATCCGGCTCCAAATCAGTCTCATTTCATCGCTGCAAATCAATTCTGTTGTGAAACGCTCATGGTCCCATCCGCTGGGCAAAAGCTCGGTCTCTGCGGCATGAGAGAAGGGAAGGTGTCCGAGGTCGTGACATAAAGCTGCCATGCGTAATGTTCTTTTCCAATATTCAAGGTCGAATTTCTTTGGAATTATTTCTCTGACCGATTCGTGGTGGATGTTTTCCGGATCTGTTACAACATCGAAGACTCAGCTGGCAAGCTCCATGACACCAAGAGAATGCTCGAACCGACGATGAGTGGCGCATGGATAGAGCAAATAGGTCAAAGCGAGCTGGTGGATATGCCGAAGCCTCTGGAAAGGAGCACTATCAAGAACCTGTTTCTCTCCTGGCTCCAGACGGATAAAATTATGGATCGGATCGCGTATCTCCTGATTTGACATCTTCTGCTCCTATCGCAGAACTTTCAAAAATTAAATAGGCATTTTTCATTATTAAAGCTCACCCATGCGAGGCGAAAGTATTTTCCCTGCAGAAATCCCGGATACGCTCCAGAAGCTTGGCAATCCCCTCAAAGCTCGCCCCGCAAGGCCCGCTCCAGCACAGCCGGAAGGAGCGCGTCAAGCTTTGCGGCGGTCTCCGTCTGGTGACGCTTGAGGGCGTCGAGCTTGGCTTGTAGCGCATCGAGGTACATAATGATTTGATTGCCCATCCAGAACAATATTTAATGTAGGAGGCTCCAGGGTTTAGCCCGATGACCGAGATCCGAGACCCCGTGCACGGCTATGTTTTGCTGGAGGGCCTGGCCCTGGAAATCGCGGACACACCCCAGATGCAGCGGCTGCGCTGGATCAAGCAGCTCGGCCTGGCGAGCTTAGTCTATCCCGGTGCCAATCATACTCGCTTCGAGCACAGCCTGGGGGCCTACCATCTGGCTGATCTTCTCGCGAACCATCTCGGCCTGCCAGAAGAGGATAAGGTGCTGGTAGGCGCGGCAGCGCTTCTGCACGACGTGGGCCACGGGCCGCTCTCCCATGCCACAGAGTCAGCCCTTGCTCCATACCTGCGCAAGGATCACGAGAGCATCATTGATCTACTGAAGAAGGGTGAGCTTCGGGCGGTTTTAGACAATTACGGCCTGAAGGCCTCCGATATCCAGGCCGCCATAAATGGGGTCGGTCTGGGGCAGATCGTGAGCGGCGAGATAGATGTGGATAGGATGGACTACCTGATCCGGGATGCTCACTACACGGGCGTAGCCTACGGAGTGATCGATCGATTGCGTCTATTGCAGAAGATGACCCTTCACCAGGGAGAGCTGGTGGTGGAGGCAGGAGGCGTGCAGGCGGCGACTTCCTTGCTCATCTCCCGGCTGCTCATGCATCCATCCGTTTATTATCATCATGTCTGCCGCATCTCGGAGTGCATGATCTCCGCCGCAATCCGGCGCATGATTGAGGACGGAGCCAGTGCTCCAGCCGTAAAAGAGATGGACGACATCCAGCTATTCAACTCCCTGGAAAGGTCGGGCGGCTATGCGGCTGAGATGGCTTCCCGCATCAAATCTCGGAGAATTTTTAAGCGCGCCGTTTACGTCGGCCTGGAGTGCCTGGACCCTTCCGTTCTCAAGGTAAGCGAAAAGATGCTGGCCCAGGAGATTGCCCGTGAGGCGGGAGTAGAGGCAGACTACATTCTGGTGGACAACCCCACGCTTCCGGATACGCCGGAGGGCAACTTTCCGGCTCTCGTCGAGGGTGAGGTGAGACCCCTGCGGGAGGTGTCGCCTCTGGTCAGCATCCTGGAAAGGGCGCACCGGGCTACCTGGCGCTTCGGCATCTACTGTCGGGAGGAAGACCGAGAGAATGTGGCCCAGGCGGCCCGCAGGTGTCTGAATCTCAAGAAAAATAGATTGATTTATCGATATATAAATACGTTTTAAAATGAAGCGAAACTAGCCTGGTCGCGCGCGCATGCCCGTACTCGTGCGGGACGCGCTCAAAATAAATATATATATTGAGAAGGATCTATATTGACCCTCACAGAATCCGATATAGAAGAAGCCGCACTCTCCAGGCTCGCCTCCCTCGGCTACACTGTCACCCCCGGCCCCTACATCGCCTCATGGCGAGCCCAACGCCTTCTATCTCGGGCCACTGCCAGAGTTTATTTCCTGTGAGATTACTATAAATAATGCGAAAAATTCGTCGGAGATCAAAAAATGACTGAAGGAGACCGCGTGAAGCAATCGGTTCCAAGAATCGAGTATTTGAAAATAAAGAACTATAGAGCCCTTCGTAACCTTGAGCTGAGAGGCATCACCCCGTTGACGGTCTTCCTTGGGCCTAACGGCAGCGGAAAATCGACCATCTTCGATGTTTTTGCCTTCCTCTCAGAATGTTTTTCAGTGGGCCTGCGCAAAGCTCTGGATAAACGGGGTCGGTTCAAAGAGCTTCGCACCCGGGGCTCCAGCGGTCCTATTGAGATCGAGCTGAAGTACCGCGAGAGAAGCGACATGCCCCTCATCACCTATCACCTCTCCCTTGACGAAGGCATCAGCGGCCCTTATGTAGCCGAGGAATGGCTGCAATGGAGGAGAAGACAGCAAGGAAAACCCTTTAAGTTTCTCGATTTTAAAAATGGAGAGGGACAGGTAATTGCCGGAGAAAAGCCGGTAGAGATGGGCGAGAGGATTCATGAGATGCTGACTTCTTCTGATATGCTTGCCGTCAACGCATTGGGCCAGCTTGCCAAAAATCCAAGAGTTAGTGCTCTGCGCCAGTTCATAACCGGATGGTATCTTTCATATCTTACCGCAGATAGCACGCGGGGATTCTCTGAGGCGGGTCCTCAGGAGCGGCTATCGGCAAACGGCGATAACCTGCCTAATGTAATTCAGTATCTAAAAGAACAGCATGAGGACCGTTTGAACCAGATTTTGAATACATTATCTCATCGTGTTCCAAGATTGGAGAAAGTTGAGTCAGAATTCATGCCTGACGGTCGGCTTCTCTTGCAGATTAAGGATGCTCCTTTTGAGCAGCCGATACTAGCGAAATTCGCATCTGACGGCACCCTTAAAATGCTGGCCTACTTGACTTTGCTCTATGATCCACAGCCGCCTCAGCTCATAGGAATTGAAGAGCCGGAAAATCAGCTTCATCCCAGGCTCTTGCCGGAACTGGCAGAAGAGTGCAGACAGGCCACGGCCAGGACTCAGCTTATGGTCACAACCCATTCGCCTTTTTTTGTAAATGGTCTCCGGCCGGAGGAGCTTTGGGTGCTCTACAGAGATGAACAGGGTTACACGCAGGCGCGGCGTGCTGCGGATATGCAAGGCATCAAAGAGTTCATGGATGAAGG
The DNA here is from genome assembly GCA_026394555.1 of Methanothrix sp. GTDB lineage: Archaea > Halobacteriota > Methanosarcinia > Methanotrichales > Methanotrichaceae > Methanothrix. The sequence continues at coordinate 6,767 of JAPKXZ010000074.1, read as the reverse complement.
CGCACAGCTTGGTTACCTCTGGATGGAGGGTCACTTTGAGGTAGGCGACCCTTTGACGGCATCAGGCGGCCCAAAGCGCCCGTCATTAAGCCAGGTTGCAAGACACCAAGCGGAGTAATGATCTCATGCATATTGTATTTTTAGTGGAAGAGCTCTCTGCAGAAGCCGCTTTGCTCAATCTTGTACCGAAGATTTTGGGTGCAAGCGCATCTTTTGAGATTCATCCTTATCAATGCAAAGACGATCTGCTCTCAAAACTACCACAGGTTATGCGGGCCTATGCCAAACGGTTGCCTAACGACTGGCGCATTGTTGTCTTGGTCGATGAAGATCGGAGCAATTGCAAATCACTCAAAGATCGACTGGAGAACGCAGCGAAAGATGCTGGGCTGATTACCCGTACTATGTCCGATAAAGCAAGTATTTGCTCAAGATATCAGGTTATGAACAGGATCGCAGTAGAGGAGCTGGAGGCGTGGTTCTTCGGAGATGTAAGCGCAATCAATCAGGCTTACCCTAAAGTTCCTAAGACTCTCGGAAGCAGATCGAAATATCATGATCCTGATTCAATAAAAGGCGGGACATGGGAGGCGCTAGAGCGTGTGCTTAATAGCAATAAAAGAGGCTATTTTCCCGGCGGTCTGCGCAAAATAGAGGCTGCAAAGACTATTTCTGCATTCATGGAACCGGAAAGAAATAATTCCAAAAGCTTTCGAGTATTTAGAGACGGCCTGCGAGAGATGGTTAGATGGGGGAGATAGCTGAATTTGAATGCGACGCAAAAGATACTCGATAACGGTTACCTTTAAGTCGCAAGAGAGCATAACAGGAAGGAATGGCATTTTCCGATGATGGACCGGCGATGAACAAGAACATCCTGGTCAAGACCATTCAGACCATGAACCAGCACCTGCCCAGTAAGCGAACCAATTTGACCGAACTTTTGACCATGGAAAAGCCCGGCGTCAAGGGAAAGGATAATACTTTTTTCATCATGGACAGGGCCGAACTGAATCTGATCTCAGAGAGCCTGCCCAGATTTCTCTGGAGCCGCCTGCGACTGCCCATGCTAATTGAGATGTCTCCCGACTACGGCAGCGGCGCCGCCCGGGTGCAGGGCGAGCCGGAGGTGGAGCTTGTAGCCAAGGTCTTAGGAAAAGTTAGGCCGCAAGCCCAGACAAAACAGATAATAATCTATCTTGCAGAGGTAAGGGAGCTAAGACGAAAGCTTCCCACCACCACCCAGTATGCTTTTGTAGCCAATCTCCGGGAGAGGATAGAGGACTGATAGGTTCTTATTCCTGGGACAATAATAGTAATTGTAATAATATTGTTAATAACCGTTAGGGAGGATTTCTATGGCTGATAGTAGTCTGGCCGAAGCTGCGAGGCAGTTTACCATAAAGATGAACCTGGGTGCCTACCAGGAGGCGGCAAAGATCAAGTCCGACTTTGGTTTGCCAAATGATCTGCTAATGGAGGCTGTCCGCAAAGCCTACGATGCCAATATGAAGAAAGGCGACTACTCCTTGGCTGCCGATCTGGCCAGGAAGTACGACCTTCCTGCGAATCTCCGCCTGGAAGCAGCCGAGCGGTCATTCAACCGAAAAATTGATAGCGAGTTTTATCATGCGGCTGCCGATTATGCCAAGGAATATGGCCTTCCCCAGGATCTGGTCCGGCAGGCGGCGGTCCAAGGTTTCAATAAGAGCATGAGCTTTGGTCTAGTCAACAACGCAGCAAAGATCGCCGAGGAATTTGAGCTTCCCCCAGAGATGCTGCTGCAAGCGGCCACTAAGTCCTATGAGCTGCATATGCAAGCTGGCCTCTACCGCAAGGCTTTGAAGATCGCGCAAAAGTACAAGCTTCCGCCGGAAATGGCGGCAGCAGCCGAGAAGAAGATCTCGTAATGCCACAAGTCGTGCTTACCATAGGCGGCTCTGACTCGGGGGGCGGGGCCGGCATCCAGGCGGACCTTAAGACCTTCTCTGTCCTGGGACTGCATGGAACCTGCGCCGTCACCGCCATTACGGCCCAAAACACCCTGGGAGTGCAACGGGTCTATGGCCTGGAACCCGAGATCGTAACGGCGCAGATGAGGTCGATCACCGATGATTTCTCCATTGCCTTTGCCAAAACGGGCATGCTCCACTCCGATAAGATTGTGACTGCGGTGGCCCAGCACCTGCGGATGACAGGTATCCCCTTCGTCTTAGACCCGGTGATCGAGGCGGAAGCGGGCGGCAGGCTGCTTCGACCTGAGGCGGTAGAGGCGCTAAAAGCATATCTCATTCCACTGGCAACGGTAGTAACTCCCAATATCTTCGAGGCCCAGGCTCTGACAGGAATAGAGGTTCGCGATAGAGACAGTGCCCTCCTCGCCGCACATGAGATCTTAGAGCTTGGGCCGAAAGCGGTAATCGTTAAGGGCGGACACTTGGACTGCACCGATCTCCTCATGGAAGGTGATGAGGTCATCCTTTTGCCGGGGAGAAGGGTGGCGGGGGGCAACCATGGCGTAGGATGCACCTACTCTGCCGCATTAACATCATTTCTGGCCCAGGGCCTCACCCTGAAAGGGTCGGCCCGCCAGGCCAAGAGGTTCGTAGAAGGGGCGCTTCTCGGCAGCATGCGGGTGGGAAAGGGCGTGGGGCCGGTCAACCAGGCAGCGGCAGCGGCGAATTGCCGTGGCCATGAACTTCGTTTCGGCAAGCGATAAAGAAGCGATTGGAAAGGACCTGGGGGACGGGAAGATATAAATTGGTGGGGCAAGGAAGCTCAACGAATTGCTCTAGCTGGAGTGTTGATTATGGGAAGCGTAAAACCTAGTTATATCAAGAATTTCGCGATGGATCTGTTGAGAACCTACGAAAGCTCATTTAGCCCTGACTTTGAACAAAATAAACTGGTGGTATCAGAGTACACCGACATCAAAAATAAGACCATACGAAATCGTGTGGCAGGATATATTTCCAATGTAATGCGGCAGAGACGCACTCGCCGAGGCGAGGTCGAGATCGATGCTGCTTAAAGGCGTGTTTCCCGCTTTAATTACGCCGTTTTTAGAAGATGAGAGCCTGGATGAGGAGGGACTGAGGAAGAACATTGAGTACCTGAATAAAACGGGCATATCTGGCATTGTTCCCTGCGGTACAACTGGTGAGTCGGCCACATTAACCTTTGAGGAGCATAAAAGGGTAGTGGAGATTGCCGTGGAATCTTCCAAGGTGCCGGTTATTGCAGGCACGGGCTCGAACAATACCCGTGAGGCTTTGGAGCTGACGCGCCATGCGGCTAAAGCCGGTGCATATGCCGCTTTGTTGATCACGCCGTACTACAACAAGCCCAATGATCGGGGTATGTTCGAGCATTTCAGGACGATCGCCGAGAAGTGCGACATCCCAATTGTGCTCTATAATGTTCCCAAGAGAACCGGAATCGATCTCAAGCCGGAATTGGTCGCGAAACTGTCCAAGGTAAAGAACATCGTGGCCATAAAGGAGGCCAGTGGGAGCCTCTCTCAGCAATCTCAGATCATAGAGCTGACTCGTGACAGCGATTTTGTCGTTCTCTCGGGAGATGATGATTTGACCCTGCCTACCATGTCTCTGGGCGCCAAAGGTGTGGTTTCCGTGGTGGCCAATGTAGCTCCTAGAAAGACAGTGGCCATGGTGGACGCCATTTTGAAGGGCGACTTCGAGAAAGCAAGAGCACTGCACTATGAGCTTGCCCCCCTGGTGCGAGCCATGTTCCTGGAAACGAATCCGATTCCTGTGAAGACTGCTCAAAAATATCTGGGTCGGGCCGGCGGACCAATGCGTCTACCTCTGGCAGCAATGGCTCCTGAGAAAGAGCTCTTCTTAAAGGAGATACTGGAAAGGCTGGGCGAGAGAGCATGACGCGCATAGCCATTACCGGTGCTCTGGGGCGCATGGGCACTCTGGTCATCCAGGAGGCGGCCAAGGTAAAAGACATGCAGCTTGTGGCCGGATTGGATGCGGTTGGGGCGGGAGCGGCTCTCCCAGGCGGCATCATCGTCAAAGACGCGGCGGCGCTGGAGTCGGTCTTAAGGGAGAGCAAACCGGATGTGCTCATCGACTTTACCATTGCCAAGGCGGCGGTAAATAACGTATGCACGGCTGCAAGTCTTGGAATTGATCTTGTGGTGGGAACCACGGGCTTTTCAACAGAGCAGCATTCTTTGATGAAAAAAGCCATAGAAGGCCATGTAGCTGCCGTCATAACGCCCAACTTCTCCTTAGGCGTAAATGTATTCTGGAAGCTGGTAGCCGATGCGGCGGTGGCTCTCAAGGACTACGACATCGAGATCATTGAAGCCCATCATAATCAGAAGAAAGATGCACCCAGCGGTACGGCTCTGGCCACAGTGCAGGCCATAAAGATGGCACTGGGCGAAAGGCAGGTCGTGTATGGCCGGGAAGGCGTCATGCCGCGAGGAAAAGAGATTGGAGTGCATGCCGTACGCGGTGGAGACATTGTAGGAGATCACACTGTGCTCCTGGCGGGAGCAGGCGAGCGCCTCGAGATAAAACATCAGGCCCACAGCAGAACTGCATTTGCCAGCGGCGCCGTGCGGGCGGCAGAGTGGGTAGTCGGTAAGGAGCCAGGAATTTACAGCATGGCGGACGTCTTAAAGTCAAGATGAACCAACTTGATGAGACTAGTCATAATCTCATTTTTGAAGGAAAAAGGCTGGAACCGGTCTCATTAGATTGTAATATGGTGGGATTTTGCAGCAAGTGTGATCTGGATCTGGAGAGCCTGGCATATCACTCTACAGAATCGAACTGGCTGGTCTGTGCTCATTGCAGGAATGAGCACCTTATTCTGATGCGTTATGACCGGCAGTGGAACTGGCAAGGCGACTATGATCTGGAGATAGGCACGGAAAAAGTGAGTGTATCCTCAATTGCCAAAGAGAAGCTAGAAACGGTCTTCACCCAGGCCGAGATCAGAGACATGTTGGCCTATGAGCAGAGCGCGCCCTATACCCGGCAAAACCTCTATCGGGCCCGGGCCAAGTATGAGAAATTCGAGAAGCTCTTCGGCATAAAGATTGATGTTTAGTGATTTTTAGTCAAATTTTGACCGCCAGCATCCTCTCAATCGACAAGCGCGCCTTCACCGCGATCTCCTCTGGCACCGTGACCTGCGGCTGCAAGGTTTGCAGCGCCCGCAAGACCTTGGAGAGGTCGGTCTTCTTCATATTCTGGCAGATGGCATTCTTGCTGAGCGGATAGAACTCCTTCTCCGGATTTTCTTTCTTCAGCCGGTAGATCATGCCCACCTCCGTGCCGATGATAAACTCCTTGGCAGAGCTGGCTTTGGCATGTTTGCCCATTCCGGCTGTGCTGTAGGTGAAATCGGCCTGATCGATGACTTCTGGCCGGCACTCCGGGTGCACCAGGACTTCCGCTCGTGGATGCTCCGCCCGAGCGGCCTGCACCTCTTCTGCGGTGAGGTGATCGTGCACATAGCAGTAGCCGTTCCAGGGAATGATCTTCTTATCGGTATGGCGGGCCACGTAGGCGGCCAGATTCCGATCCGGTACAAAGATGACCTCCTTCTCGGAGAGTGAGTTTACCACCTGCACGCCATTAGCAGAAGTACAGCAGACATCGCTCTCCGCTTTTATCTCTGCTGTGGAGTTCACGTAGCAAACCACGGCAGCTTCCGGATGGATGATTTTGAGATCACAAAGCTGTTCGGGGGTGATCATGTGGGCCATGGGGCACCAGGCACCCTTCTCCGGCAGAACGACCTTCTTTTGCGGGGAGAGGATGGCCGCGGTCTCCGCCATGAAGTCCACTCCGCAAAAGATAATGACCTTTGCGTCCAGACGGGCAGCCGCCCGGGAGAGCTCCAGGGAGTCGCCAACCAAGTCGGCTACATCCTGCACCTCAGGTATCTGGTAGTTATGGGCCAGAATGGTCGCTTGGCGCTCCTTTTTTAAAGCGAGAATATCTTGTATCATCGTCATGGAATTGGCCCCCTTGTCTGATAAACTATTATTTCAATCTTTTTAAATAGATATACTAAATAGTATTGCCTCAATTAAAGCAAAATTGATTTAGATGTAGATTTGATTAATCACCTTCATCCGCCATTCTCTTTACCCGCTCCAGGGCCAGCAGCGCATCCTCCATCTTGAAGTCGCGTTTATCTTTGGCCAGAAATTCGCGAAAACGCAGCAGCTCCTTTTCCTTCACCAGGCCGGATGCATCAGAAAGCATGCGCTCATAGGTTCGATCGGGAAAGTACTGGGCCTGTGCAAAATGAAAGAGCCGATCTTTGCAGGAAGCGCTAATTACACCCATCTGCCAGGCCAAATCCAAATTGAAGCGAATGTTCACCAGCGGCTCGGAACTGGGCTCATAGGAGAATGGATCGAAGGTGAGGGCCACTTCGTCATCCGAGACCAGATGGCCGCTCTTGTAAGCCTGATAGATCTTGCCTATGCCTTCCATGCCGTAAATGTCCAGCTCCGAGGCGCGCAAGGCTCCCATGCTGGAGGCGCCCAAGACCTTCGCCCCCGCTTCCAGGGCATAGATCACCTCCTTGTGAGCTACAGAGCATTCCTGAAAGAAGACGCCATCGATGAGCAGAATGATCTCTGCCCCTTCCCTGGCAGCCAAGTAAAGGTCGCCCCGTTTGGCCGGTGGCCGATAGTCAGCCTCTAAAACCCTCTCCGCCTTATCCCGGGAGAGACTTGGTCCTAGGAAGACTACTATTCCTGGCATTTTTGC
>JAPKXZ010000073.1 GCA_026394555.1 Methanothrix sp. | reverse complement strand
TTATCGGTAGCGGATGCTGTCTAAAAGCGTGCTAAAAATCGAGGAAATTGTAACAATATTGAGCATAATATTGGAGGATCGGTGCCTATTTTAGAAAATAATTCATACTTTTCTCAATAGTACTCAAAATGAAGCTCCATAAGACTAAAATCAAGGGCTAAACCGACGCCCTCACATTATTTAAAAAACTAACGTAAAAAATTTTATCTACAATATTTGGATTAAGAAATATATTAGAATGTGTCGATAAAATAAATTGTTTTGATTTTATGCCTCTAATAAAGTTCAGAAATTTCTTTTGCATTTCAGGATGCAGATGATTTTCGGGTTCCTCGATGAATATCATAGAACAATCGGAGTCAATCGAGAAGGTTACTAATATTAATATATCTGATAAGCCTAATCCACACGCATCTCCTTCGAGCCATTCGTACGGGTCCTTCTTAAAATATATTTTTATATTATTTTTATTTTCGGCTTTAATGTTGAAGGAATATCCTGTAATCACCTCAAATGCGGAATAAATTTTATTATATTTTTTAAATTCAATTGAATTTTCAATTTGATTTTTTAGAAGAAATAACCTATTAATTATTTTATGTCCATTGGGGGTATTAATTGATTGCAGATCGATAATATCTTCATAGTTCAAGATTCTCTTTGCAGGAATCAATATCGGTTTATACTTAGATATATCAAAATATTTATCTAATACTTTATCAATATTAAATAAATTATTGTTATAATGATTCAATGAAGGCTCTTTTTTGATAGAAATATATATATCATTAATTATTGTTTCATATTCATCACTATACCAAACAGCTTGGCTCTGGATTAATCCGGCAATATAATTTTTAAACCATCTCTTAGATACTCCCGGGTCCGGATTTGTATATCTATCGGCTTCGGGTGCAAATAGCTCTTCCAGCCACTCTGTGGAATTAACTTTTCTCCCTATAGCAAATCCTTTTGCCGAACTTAGGGCTTCGAGAATAGAGGTCTTACCACTATTGTTTTTGCCACAAATGATATTAATATTTCCTAAGCCATCCAATTTTATTTCAGAGATTCCTTTATAATTCTTTGCCTTTAGATTTGTAAACATTATATCACTCATAAAATATTTAATATTAATCTTATTCGCTTTTCGTCAGAACTATTGTACATCCATTAAAAGATTGGGCTGAACAATAGTCTTTTCGTGGTTTATAAAAAAAATGGCTCCCTGCCCTCAAATGGCCTGGATCTCCTCTTTCGTCGCGATCTTGACGTTCTTCTCGCCCAGCACCCGTCTAGCCTTGGCGATGTCGTCCACTCGCAGGATGAGCATGGCACGCTCTGCCTTAGCGGTGACAAAGGCGTAGGCATAGTCCACGTTCACGCTGTTCAGCCCCAGGGTGTTCACGATCTCGTAAAGCCCACCGGGAGTGTCCTTCATCTCCACGGCTAAGACATCGGTCATGGAGACGGTGAAGGCATTTTCTTTCAGAACCTTGTACCCCTTCTCCGGGTCATCCAGGACCATGCGAATGACCCCGAAGTCACCCGCCTCGGCGATGGTGAGAGCCCGGATATTCACACCAGCATCTGATAGCGTCTTGGCAACCTTGGCCGTTCTGCCCGGCCGGTTCTCCACAAAAAGGGAAATTTGTTTGATCTCTGTCATCTTGAAAGCCTCCTACACCTTTCGGTTATCTGTTACTCTCTTGGCCTTGCCCATGGAGCGAGGGATGGTGCCGGGCTCAACCAGATCCACTTCGGCAGCTATGTTCAGCACGCCTTTTAACTCTTTTGAGATTTTCTTTCTTAGCTTCATCAGGTCCCCGATCTTATCGGAGAAGCCGGCCTGCGTCAGCTCGACTCTCACCGTCATCATATCCAGCGGACCTTTGCGGTCCACCAGGATCTCCCAGTGGTCGCCCACCTCCGGGATATCCATCAAGACCGACTCCACTTGGCTGGGGAAGACGTTGATGCCGCGAATGATGAGCATGTCGTCCGTTCTGCCTAAAATCCTCATGATGCGGGGGTGAGTGCGCCCGCATTCGCAGGGCTCACTGTCCATGATGGTGAGATCGCCGATACGGTAGCGGATGAGTGGCAAAGCGAACTTGTGCAAGGTGGTGAAGACCAATTCGCCCGTCTCGCCGTCCGCCACCGGCTCGTCGGTCTTGGGATCGAGTACTTCGATCAAGAACATGTCTGCCCAGACGTGAATGCCTTTCTTGACATGGCACTCCGTGAACAATGGGCCGGAAATCTCGCTGGTGCCGTAGATGTCGTAGGCATTGATGCCCGTGGCGTCCTCGATTCGTTTCCTGGTTTCCAGGGACCAGGGCTCGGCTCCGAAGATGCCCGCCTTAAGCTGTGTATCCTTCTTGATGGAGATGCCCATCTTCTCCGCCACCTCCATAATGTGCAGGAAGTAGGAGGGCGTGCAGGCGATGGCAGTCGTGCCCAGGTCCTGCATCAGCTCGATCTGCCGCTCCGTGTTGCCTGTGCCCACCGGTAGCACGGCTGCACCGATGCGCTCTGCGCCGTAGTGCAGGCCCAGGCCACCTGTGAAAAGGCCATAGCCGTAGCCCACCTGCACCACATCGTCACTGTCAAGGCCAATGGAGGTCAGAGCTCGAGCCAGCGACTCGGACCAGGTCTCGATGTCGCCCTTGGTGTAGCCGACCACGGTGGGCTTTCCTGTGGTGCCGCTGGAGACGTGGTAGCGCACCACCTGGCTCTTGGGGGCGCTGAACATGCCTGTGGGGTAGTTATCCCGCAAGTCCACCTTTCGGGTGAAGGGCAGCTTGGAGACGTCGGCTAAAGTGCGGATATCGCCGGGCTCCACGCCTGCCTCTTTGAACCTCTGCCGGTAGAAAGCGGAATGATCGTAAACATATCGTACTACGGATTTGAGCCGATCCTCTTGAAGAGCATGCAGGTCCTCAAGAGGCATGCGCTCAATATGCGGATCCCAGTAACCGGACATTAATGATCAACCTCTTGCCATGAATACCCGGATGGATAAAAAGCAATCGATTATCGCCTCACATTTTTTCAGATTCCGAAAGTACGGTTTTCAGCTTTTCCAGTTTATGAAGCAATGTCTCTCCGGCAGGGGTGGTTTTATAGACACCTTTTTTCCCTTCCTGGACCAGCTCGTGAAATTTCAGCCATTCTACGAACTCGCTGCCCTTCTGGAAATTGAGGTTCGATTTGTAGGTTATCTGCGTCTTCTTCATGTCCTGTCCCAGGCATAGGGAGAGTATATCCTTCATAATATCCAGTTTATCCCTTCTTTGCAATCCCATCTACCCCTTATCCGGTTCAACTCGTTGCCCAAGGAGTCCCCATCCTTCTGGGTGGGGAGGAATTGGGCGGTCCCGTGAAGTTATGCTCACAAAACCATCTCCTGATTACGTTCTTGTGTGCCGCAAGGCACAACCTGAAATGCATTTGAGGGGAGAACTGTATTAGGGCCGCCTCGACCTTCTGAAATGGCTCGACGTATCTTGCAAATCTGCGTCAACCGGTCTATTGTCGTCCGTTGTTGGTCTGAACCCAACCGTCTTAAGAGGGACCACCCTCCTAACGAAAACTGGAACGGCAAGCCACCTCCTTCAGGGGGTGGTAGTTGACTCGTACGCAACATCCCAGAGGGCAACTGTGATCTCAAAGCATGAACCTATCGCCGTATGTCCCGGTCTATGTTATCTCAATGCCGGTGAGGGAGAGAGACTCCTTCTCAAGCATGGGATCGGCGTACAAGTAGAGCCCGCGACACTCGTCCCGGACGGGCAGTTTCCCCGAAGAGGCTCTTGCAATCGCGACGGATACGGCTTGCCATGATGGATTCACCGCCTTAGGCTTTTCATATCAGAATAATGAATGGCGAGGGGGCTCAGGTAATCCTGGCCACCGCCGCCACCTCATCTCCAGGCTTGACATTCATGATGCGCACACCCTGCGTGGAGCGACCCTGCACCCGGATCTCGCTGGTCAGAATTCTGATCACCACTCCGTCTTTGGTGGTAACCAGCAACTCGTCGTCCTCGGAGACAGTGGTGGTGCAGCAGACGAAGCCCTTTCTGGCATCGATGTTCTTGACGCCCTTGCCGCCGCGCCTCTGCTGGGGATAGTCCTCCAGCTCCGTCCTTTTGCCATAGCCCTGATTGGTGATGGTGAGCAATGTGAAATTGGCGCTCGGCCGGATCACATCCATGCTGATAAGCTCGTCACCCATGTTCAGGCTGATGGCCTTCACACCCATGGTGCCTCGATTGGAGGCGCGCACGTCCTCCTCCTTGAAGCGGATGGCTTTGCCAAACCTGGTGGCCACCAATAGCTCCTTATTTCCGTCCGTGAGCTTGGCGGAAACCAGGCTGTCGCCCTTCAGATTTACGGCCTTGATGCCGCCTTTTCTGGGATTGGAAAAAGCCAGCAAGGGCATCTTGACAATGCTACCGCTCCGGGTTACCAGGATTATGAAGCCGGAGTCAAAGCTCTTCACGGGTATGGCGCCTGTGATCTTCTCATCCGGCTCCAGTTGCAGAAGATTGACAATGGACTTTCCCCGTGTGGCCCGACCCAGGGAAGGAACCTCGTAGACCTTGAGCCAGTGGGCCTTGCCCTTGTCCGTGAAGAAGAGCAGATAATCCTTGGTGGAGGCGGTAAATACGTCGGTTACAAACTCCTCGCTCTTGGTCTCTGCGCCAATGACTCCCCGTCCACCGCGCCGCTGCATGCGGTAAGCCGTAAGAGGCTGGCGTTTGATGTACCCGGAAGAGGTGATGGTCACTGCCACCTCCTCATCCTGGATAAGATCCTCCCGGGAAACCTCGCCTTCTGCCTCGATGATTTGGGTGCGCCGCTCATCCCCGTAGGTATTGATGAGATATGTCAGCTCTTCTTTGATGATGCTCAATATCTCCAGGTTGCTGGAGAGAATCTTCCTCAATTGGGCGATGAGCTTTTCCAGCTCCGCCGCCTCGGATACGATCTTCTCCTGCTCGAGACCGGTGAGCCGTTGCAGCCTCATGTCCAAAATGGCCTTGGCCTGCTCCTCGCTGAGCAGGAAGGCCTGTATCAGGGCATCTCTGGCCTCGACTGGAGAATGCGCCGCCTTGATTATTTTTATTACCTCATCGATGTTGTGCAGAGCGATGAGCAGGCCCGCCAGAATATGAGCCCTCTTCTCGGCGGCATCAAGCTCGAACCTGGTGCGCCTCTCCACCACAATTGAGCGGTAGTGGATGTAATGCTCCAAGGTATCCTTCAAAGAGACCATCTTGGGCAGGCCGTCCACCAAGACCATGTTGTTGATGCCGTAGCTGGTCTGAAGAGCCGTGTGCTTATACAGTTGATTTAAGACCACATGAACATTAAATCCGCTCTTGACCTCCACTACCATACGAATGCCGTCTTTGTCCGACTCATCCCGAAGATCGGATATGCCTTCCAGACGGCCGCCTTTGACCATCTCTGCCAGATCCTCGATCAGCTTGGCCTTATTGACCTGGTAGGGTAGCTCAGTAAAGATGATCTTAGTGCTTCTCGTCCCTTCTTCAATCTCCGACTTGGCCTGCATCATAATGCTGCCTTTGCCGGTTTGATAGGCCGCCTCAATTCCTACCCGGCCTACGATGTAGGCGCCGGTGGGAAAGTCAGGCCCAGGCAAAATGTGCATCAGCTCGGAAAGCGACGCCTGGGGCTCGTCAATGAGATGAATGATGGCACCGCATAGCTCCGTCAGGTTATGGGGCGGAATATTGGTGGCCATGCCCACAGCAATGCCGGTGGAGCCGTTGAGGAGAAGGTCGGGCAGCTTTGCCGGCAGCACCGTGGGCTCTTTCAGCGAGCCGTCGTAGTTGGGGGCAAAGTCCACAGTGTTCTTCTCAATGTCGGCCAGCATCTCCTCGGCGATCTTAGAGAGCCGTACCTCAGTGTAACGCATGGCAGCAGCCGGGTCTCCATCAACGGAACCGAAGTTGCCCTGGCCGTCGATGAGGGGGTATCGCATGGAGAAGGTCTGAGCCATGCGCACCATGGTCTCATAGATAGCCGAATCCCCGTGGGGATGGTACTTACCCATGACATCTCCCACCACACGCGCTGATTTCTTGTAGGGTTGGTCGTGGGTCATGCCCTGCTCATTCATGGCATAGAGTATGCGCCGATGAACGGGCTTGAGGCCATCGCGCACGTCGGGCAAAGCTCGACTTACGATCACACTCATAGCATAATCAATGTAGGAGGATTTCATCTCCTCAGTGATGTTAACCAGTACTTCTGTCAAAGCCACCTCAAATATCAAACATCAAGATTCTTTACATACTTGGCGTGCGTCTCTATGAACTCGCGTCTGGGCTCCACCTGGTCGCCCATGAGGATGGTGAAGATGCGATCCGCCTCCACCGCATCCTCTAGAGTCACTTTCAGCATGGTCCTTTTCTCGGGGTCCATGGTCGTATCCCACAGTTGTCCTGGATTCATTTCTCCCAGGCCCTTGTACCTCTGAATGACTGGCTTGGCCAGCCCCTTCACCAACTTGTTGAGCTGATCATCCGAGTAGGCGTAGCTGACGGTCTTTCCCTTCTTGACCTGGTAGAGGGGAGGCTGGGCGATAAAGACGTAACCGGCATCGATGAGCGGCTTCATGTATCGGTAGATGAAGGTCAGGAGGAGGGTGCGAATATGCGAGCCGTCCACATCGGCATCGGTCATTATTACTACCTTGTGATACCGAGCTTTGCCGATATCGAAGTCATCGCCGATGCCTGTTCCGAAAGCCACAATCATATTGCGAATCTCGCTGTTCTTGAGAATCTTGTCGAGCCGGGCCCTCTCTACATTGAGGATCTTGCCGCGCAGAGGAAGAATGGCCTGAAAATGCCGGTTTCTGCCCTGTTTGGCGCTCCCTCCTGCCGATTCTCCCTCAACTATATAAATCTCGCATTTGGAGGGATCGTTGTTGGAGCAGTCGGCCAGTTTGCCTGGCAGCCCACCTGAACCCAGAGCATTCTTGCGCCGCGTCAATTCCTTGGCTTTCCTGGCCGCCTCGCGGGCACGTAGCGCCTCGCCTGCCTTCTCCACAATGGTGGTGGCAACTATTGGGTTTTCCTCAAAGAACTCGGCCAGGCCCTCTGAGACCATGGACTCGATTATCCCTCGGATGGCGCTGTTTCCTAATCTCGTTTTGGTCTGGCCCTCGAACTGTGGATCGGGAAGCTTCACGCTGACGACCGCCACCAGTCCCTCGCGCAGATCTTCACCACCCAGCTTTACCTCGCCTTTGAAGATTTTATTGTTCCTTGCGTACTCATTGACCGTCTTGGTCAAGGCAGCGCGAAAGCCCATGAGGTGAGTTCCACCCTCGCGAGTGTTAATGTTGTTAGCGTAAGAGAAGATGTTTTCGCTGTAGGTGTTGTTGTACTGCAGGGCAACCTCAACCTGCGTTCCGTTCTTGCTGCGCGAGAAGTAGATGGGCGGCTTATGCAGGGCCTCTTTGTTGGTATTGAGGTAATCCACGAAGGATAATATGCCACCCTCGTAGCAGAAGTCGTTCTCTTTGTCCGTCCTCTCATCCTTTATGGTTATGCGCAGGCCACGGTTGAGGAAAGCCAGCTCTCGCAGCCGAGAGGAGAGTGTATCAAAGTTGTATTCGGTCTCCTCAAATATGTTGCCGTCCGGCTTGAAGGTGACTGTAGTGCCAGTGTGCTCGGAATGCCCTCTGACCTCGACCTCGGATGCCACGTTGCCGTGCTCATATCGTTGCCAGTAGACCCGTCCGTTCCTCTGGACTGCTACCTCCATCCACTCGGAGAGGGCGTTGACCACGGAGACGCCTACGCCGTGCAGTCCTCCCGAGACCATGTAGGACTCATGGTCGAACTTGCCTCCGGCGTGCAGCACGGTCATGACGATCTCGAGAGCAGGGCGGTTGAACTGGGGATGATTGTCCACAGGAATTCCGCGACCATCATCCGTAACAGAGACGCTGCCGTCAGGACGAAGGATCACGTTAATCTCTTTAGCGTAGCCTCCTAAGGCCTCATCCACGCTGTTGTCCACCACCTCGTAGACCAGATGGTGCAGCCCCAGGGAATCTGTGCTGCCGATGTACATCGAAGGCCTGCGCCTGACTGCCTCAAGGCCTTCAAGAACCTGAATTTGGCTTGCGTCGTAGCCTGTTGCTTTGCTCAAAACTGATTAAGCCTCCTGAATAATTAGGACTGTAATGAAACAGCTTGAGACGATATAAGCTTTTCCCCAAAATATATCCAGATTTTTATCTAAGGTTATGATGCAATGCTCCATGCTGAATAAAGAGGGTTGTACTGAGAAATAATGACTGTTGCCGGGAGGACAATTGCAGACTACTTTAGCGGAATACCTTCCAAAAATCTTTAATGGCAGTCCCCTCAATTAGTAAAAGCCAAGGTCCGGATTCGAACCGGAGTGGTAATGCTCTGCAGGCATTTGCGTGGCCGCTCCGCCACCTTGGCAATTGTTAAGCGCGTCCGATAACTGTGTTGATCTGATTTAAACCCTTATCGGTTGGAGGCGTCCCTTGCGCCGCAACCATGCAGAGATGTCATCCCCTATAAAGATTGCCTTCGCGGCAAGGAACATTTTTATATGGTTTGCCAGCCTCCTCGTGCCTGAAGCATTATGGTCCTGGAAAACTTAGGCGGGTCGCTGCGTAACGCTCTAAAGAAGATTGCGTCGGCGAATAAGATCGACAAGGCATTAGTTGACGATGCCGTGCGGGAGATTCAGCGGGCACTGCTGCAGGCTGATGTGAATGTGAAGCTGGTGATGCAGCTCTCCAACACCATCAAAGAAAGAGCGCTCAATGAAAAGCCGGCTGCGGGCATGAACCCACGCGAGCACGTCATCAACATCGTCTATCAGGAGCTGATCAACCTGGTAGGCCGCGGCTGTGACATTCCCTTGAAAAAGCAGAACATCATGCTCGTCGGCCTGCAGGGCTCAGGAAAGACCACCACCGCGGCGAAGCTGGCCACCTTCTTTCAACGAAAGGGGCTACGAACAGCAGTCATCTGCGCCGACACCTTTCGTGCCGGAGCCTATGACCAGCTAAAAGCGCTCTGCGAAAAGCAGGGCGTCTTCTTTTACGGAGAGCGGGGCAATCCCGATGCCGCGGCGGTGGCGAAAGCGGGCCTGGAGGCAGCTAAGAAGTACGACATTCGCATCGTCGATACCGCAGGCAGGCATGCTCTGGAGGGCGATCTCATCCAGGAGATGAAGGACATTCACGGCGTGGTCAATGCCGAGCAAAAATTGCTGGTGATGGACGCCGCTTTGGGCCAGCAGGCCTCCGAGCAGGCGCGCGCCTTCAACGAAGCGGTGCAGATCACGGGCGTCATCATCACCAAATTGGACGGCACAGCCAAGGGTGGCGGAGCGCTCTCGGCCGTGGCGGAGACCAAGACCGGTGTGGCCTTCATCGGCATGGGCGAGACGCCTGCCGACCTGGAGAAGTTCGAGGCGGACCGTTTCATCTCTCGCATGCTGGGCATGGGAGACATCAAGACGCTCATCGAGAGGGCCCAGGAGGTGCAGACCGATTCCCAGGTGGACGTTGAATCAATCATGCGAGGCAAGTTCACCCTGAAAGACATGTACCAGCAGATGGAGGCCATGAACAAGCTGGGGCCCTTAAAACAGATCATGCAGATGCTGCCCATGGGCGGCCTGGGGCTGGATCTTTCCGACAAAGAGTACCAGATGACCAAAGATCGCCTGGACAAGTACCGGGTGGTCATGGACTCCATGACGAAGGTCGAGCTGGAGGATCCCAAGGTAATAACCGCCTCGCGCATCAAGCGCATATCCCGGGGCAGCGGCGCAACTCCCGATGTGGTTCGTGAGCTTCTTAAATCCCATCAGGCCATGCAAAAGGCAATCAAGGGCATGAGAGGCGGGGCCGGCAAGATGAATATGAAGCGCCTCATGAAGAGATTTTCCCCGGGAGCGAAGACGGGAGAGATGTAATCATGCCTCTCGTCTTAGATCCCTCATTTGTCCCTTTTCCGCTCCAGGGGCTTTAATCTCGCCCCTGGGATTCAGGTCTTATTTTAGGGTGCTCTTTGTGGCCTTTCCCACCCATGCCCCCGCAGTGGCACTGGGGTTGACGCTTTTGCCAAGCGTTGTTGCAAGACTCTTCTTGGCTGCTAAAGTTATACGGCCCGTCACCGTTCCCGACTGGCGCGACTTCGTCGGGGAAAGGTAATCATATTCTCCGGCAAGAGCTTCCCCGGAAACTGAGAGCTTGAGCCGGAATACCCGGCTCGAATCAATCAGGGAGATGAATATAGTTGGTCTGTCCCCGGCTACAGAACCGGCCGCAGTCACGGCCTGACCACTTTGGTCCTGACTGCGGCCCGTACCCAAAATGAGGTCGTCTTCCTGATACATCTGTAAGTCAAAATGCCTGATCTGAGCTCCCTTCAGATCAAGAGCCCAGCTTCCCGTGAGGTTTGCCAGCGATGATATTGCTCCCACACTGGAGGCGGAAATCGAGCTCTTGCCCACAGTCAGGGCGGGTATTATTCCGGTGCCGGTGCTCACAGTGCCCATGTAACCTTGCGAAGATACATTAGCAGCCAGGCTGATGAATAATATTACGATCATAATTGCTTTTAATGCCATACTCACTAACCTTCCGCAGCATAATTGGGGTGGCTATGTTAATAATGGTATCCTTTGCTGCTATGAGGTGATAAAAATATAATCCGGACAATTGCCCGGATCTTATGTATTTACTGGCTCAGTCACAGGCAGAGTTTGAGTGACCTGCTGAGCCTGAGCCGTTTGCGATGCCGGAGCTGCAAAGCCCTGCGGTGACAACAGGCTGCCAAAGGCCACACCCGGCTGGGTTATTCCCGGTGCGGTGAAGATATACTCTCCATTCATAGAGCCCGGCTTAATTGTAAGGCTGAAGCGATACATGTTCTGACTGCCGGCCGGAATCACAAACAATGCCAACCTATTACCCAGCACGCTACCTCCCGCGGTGACGGCAGTGACGACTCCATTATCTGCCAGCTCTCCCGATCCAAACACAGCATCTGCGGTCTGATAAAGGTCAATCTTGAGATAGCTTTTATCAACATCGTTCAGGGTAAAGGCCCAGCTTCCTGCCGCCGGAGCGACACCTAATCCTCTGATGAAGACAACTGGTGTCCTAACATCTTTGCCCGGAACGTGGGGGCTCATGCCCGTATCCTTTCTTATGGTAAACAGGCTCTCGTTTCGAAAAGACAGAGCCGAGTCATCCAGGTTATTATTGACGCCATCGCCAACTTCCTGGTAAATTTGGCTGCCGGACATGTTCTCTCCTGGAAACTTTGGCTCGACGTACTCGTTCTTTGGACCCAAAGCGAAGGCAGTCATGCAAAGACATGCCACAAAGACCAAAGCTATTACCACACATTTAAATCCCATTCTCCAAATACCTCCGCACTTTAAAGTCATTGCCGAGGTCTTATAGTTAACCCCCCTTTCTGAATCTCGTACAGAGCAGGAAGCTGCATCAGTGGATCTTCATCCAGATCAGTGCCTATGTTATGGTGCAGATCACTGATGCCGTCACCATTGCCGTCCAACATTCGGGTATTGAGCCAGTAGTTTCCAAGGTGGTTATTGAAGGTCTTTCCCTGGAATTGATAGGAAAGTGCCTGTGGTGAACTCCAGGTGTTGGAGGATATAAAGGAATAGACATCACGAGAGTTATCCATAAATGCATTTAGATATATCTCATTGCGGCTGGATTGTTGAGGATATACTCCCTCATCCAGATAAAGACCTTCATAGTTCCGGCGGAGATTATTGAAGCACAACACGTTGTAGCTGCAATCGACCATTTTTATGCCCTGGCGACAGTTATGGGCACTGTTGCCGGTGATATTGCACCTCATAGAGCTGGTCAGACTGATGCCCGCATCTTTGCTCGAAACTATGTTTTCCAACAAAATGTTCTGTATTGACTTCACAATGATGATACCGTCATTATTCTCGGACAGTTCATTAGATTGTATGCGATTATCAGAGGATTGATCCAGATTTATGCCCGTTTTGCAGCGGCTGATATTATTTTCTTTAAGGCGATTGTGGTTTGATGCAAGGAGCATGATGCCGTTAGCGTTATTTTGCAATTGATTGTGGGAGAGATTGTTATCCAGGCAGCGCTCCAGGAGTATGCCCACCGGACAATCATCGATATCATTCTCCCGGAGGGTATTACTTTGGGATAGGTTGAGATTTATGCCCATCACGGCATTTCTGCGAAACGCATTCTTTGCAATGGTATTGTTGTTCGCCTCATAAACCATGATGCCAAAATTGCCCCCGCTCACCACATTCTCGATGAACAGATTTTCTTCGCTGATGCCAGAGATAACAACCCCGGTTGGATTTTTGTGAATAGTGTTATTTGCAAGTATATTTCTACTCGAATTCGCAATCTGTATTCCCTGATCAAAATTCGCAATTACCTGATTTTCTGTGAAGTTGTTTTGCAATGATTCTTCAAAATACGCGCCGCTGCCGGCAGTGATATTGCAAAAGGAGTTTCTTAAGATGAGGTTATTATTGGAAGATATAAGGTGGATCCCATACTGCTTATTGAGGTCTGCATCGTTGTTCTCGAAGCGATTCCCATGGGAATAAAATAGGGTAATTCCACTTCCATCATTCTTTTCCAGGTTATTATCCTTGAATTTGTTGCCATGGGAATCCCAAAGATAGAGGGCATAGTCATTCTTGAATGCCGTGTTATTAGAGATCTCATTGCCTCGCGATAAATAAGGATAAATGCCGTAGTCGTTATTAATTGCTGTGTTGTTATATATGTAATTATTATCTGAGTTAGACAATACAATACCATAGTCGTTGGTAATCAATACATTATTTTCTACAATGGTATCACTGGACTGAAATAATTTAATGGCTATACCAATATTTTCGCTGGCATTATTATTAATAATTGTATTATTAGTTGAATTTATCATCATAACGCCTACTTGATTATTTTCGAAGATGCTGTTATTCGAGATTGTATTTTCCGCTGCAGAAAAGATAACTAATCCACCCAGGTAGTTATCATTCACTTCATTAGAATCGATTGTGTTATTTCCAGAAGACACAAAAATGCCGATTGCGTTGCCTTGCATGGTATTGTTTGCGATGATATTATCTTGAGAATGCACCTGGACTGCTGCCATGGACCAGTCTGTAGCGCCGGTCAGGCTTAAATCCTCTAAACATGTGCGGTTTGCGAAAATTCGGACGGTATTGCCTTTATCGCGAGATACCAGGATGGGCCTGTCTTTCCCTGAAATGCCTCGCAAGATCAGGCTCTTGGTGATATTGATGCTCTCTTTGTAGGTTCCGGGAGATATCTCGATGATGTCGCCAGGGTTGGCGGCATCAATTGCCTTTTGGATGCTCTGGCCGGGTCCGAGCGAAATTATCGATGCCTGGGCGGGAAGAGCCAGCATAAAGACCGCCAAGATGCAAAATGACTGCAAATTATTTAACATGGGGATCCGGCCTTCGCCACTTCCTTGATGCGACTCAAATCCGCTTTCAAGTCGTCTGAAATCTTTGCACCATCCAAATTGGCATCAGAAAGCGAATAAAGGGTGAACTGGTCATATTTGATACGCTCCAGGTTGGCACCGGCAAGATCTGCTCCCGTCATCTCCACCCGGTCTAAGGTGGCATCTCGTAGATCTGCCCCGTTCATTTTGGCATTGGCCAGATACACCAGAACCAGGATCGAGCTCCTAAGGGAAGAATCTGTTAGATCTACGCCCCTCAGATCCATCTCGGATAACCTGACACGATCGAGCTTGACTTTACAAAGGACGGCCCCTGCAAGCCTTGCCGAGTTCAAGTCTGCATCGGTAAGATCAGCTCCCGTGAGGTTAGCACGGGTCAGATCGGCATAAGGCATCTTGGCGGAATTCAGGTTCGCCCCCATGAGTTTTGCCTCGGTCAAATCAGCATAAGAGAGACTGGTCCATTTTAGGTTGGCCCCGGTTAAGTTGGCACTCATGAGATATGCTCTGGTAAAATCTGCTTCCGAGAGGTCGGCGCCATGCAGGTTGGTACTGTATAGCTCCGATCGGGAAAATTGGCCTTTCGAGAGATAGCTTTCGCTGAGGTCTGCCCAGCTCACATGCGCTCCAATCAAGTTTGCACCGATCAGATAGATGCCCTTAAGATTGGCGCCGGATAGGTCTGTTCGAAAGAGCCTGGCATCGGTTAAATCTGCATCGGAGAGGTTGGCATCGGAGAGATCGGCCTCGGTAAGATCCGTCTTCTTCAAGATGGCATTATTAAGAATAGCATTGGACATTTGAGAATAGGCCAAAACGGCCTCTGAAAGATCAGCTCCGGCAAGATTTGCACCACTAAGAACCGCTCCGGTTAAGTCAACCTTTGCCATCTTTGTTCCTTGAAGCTGGGAATCTAGAAGCCATGCGGAGCGCATAAAAGTGCCACTTAGATTCGAACCGGAGAGATTTGCGCCGGATAGGTTCGATTGATTGAGATGCATGTCGGCGAGATTCATACGGGTCAGGTCCAAATCGGCCAGGTCGGCACGATCCGTCATCTTGCTGCTGAGATTCTGGGGCTGGGCCGCAGCGATGCAGCACGCTGCCATCAATATGCTGAGCATCAATGTGCCCAAGGCATGCATCACCAAAGAATCAATTTTCATAGATCTCCTATGTTAGTATCCCTTCCTTAATGACATTTCAAGTTTCTGGTGATACTCTCGAGCGATTAAGCTGTGAATGAAGAGTTTCACTCATGAATGCCCCCTCCAGCCGAGATGCGGCTAGATACGGCAGGGTAAATTGATCGCATTTTATTTTCTGCAAATTGGCCCCCCTCAGATCGGCGTCGGTTATATACACAATGTTCATACTGGCATCTCTCAGGTCTGCACCCGAGAGATTTACTCGCTCCATTAGAGATACAGATATTTTGGCATCTCTCAAATCAGCTCCGCTCAAATTCACATCCCGCATGGCAAGACGGCTTATTGTAGCTCGTATCATTTTTGCTTTATGCAGGTTGGTACCCACCAACTCCGTGAACTCCAGCGAAACTCCGGTTAGATCTGCCCAAGACAGATCAGCTCTTGTCAGGTCGAGGTTGGGAATCTTGGCTCCTTTGAGAGAAGCAAATGAGAGATTAGCCTCCGTCAAATCAGCATAAGCCAAGTCTGCATCATCCATTCTTGCACCGCCCAGGTTCGATCTCATCATGTAAGCCCTGGTGAAGTCAGAACCGGCGAGGTCAGAACCACTAAGATCGGTGCTGTAGAGTTCCGCCCGGGAAAGCTGGCTGCGTGACATTCTACAGTTTTTGATATCCGCCCAACTTAAGCGCGCTGCAATCAGATTAGCACCATCCAGCAATACGCCCCTCATGCTGGCATTCATTAGGTTCGCGGAAAATAGCCGAGAATCGGTTAAATCCGCATCATCCAAATCTACTGAATCCATATTGGCACCGGTCAGATCAGCATTAGCGAGGTTAGCACCAACTAGAGTCGCACCCGGCATGCGTGACCCGGATAGGGAGGACCTGCTCATATCCGCGCCGGTAAGACCGGCATCAGTAAGATTGACGCTATTCATGATTGCGCCCTTTAAATTTGCGCGAGTCAAATTGGCGCCTGACATCCTGGCCTCTTGCAGAACAGCGCCGGAGAGATCTGCACCGCAAAGATTTGCATTTATTATATTCGCCCCAGTGAGGTCGGCTCCGGAGAAGTTAGCTTTGGACAGATCTGAACCCTGCAAACTGACTCTACTCATTTTGGCCCCGGAAAAATTCGCGCCGATCGCAGCGGCGGAAGACAAATCCGCTCCGGTCATTTGCGATTGGGAAAGGTTGGCACCCTGCAGGCGCGAGTAGCTCAGAATGGAGCGATTGAGGTGAGCCTCTGCAAGATTCGCGCCCTGCAACTGTGAATCGGTGAGGTTTGAGCCGTCATGCAGCCCATTGATCAGATCGACAGAGGTGACGGTTCCTGAGAGGATCAGGATGGCGAATGTTGTCATGAGATATCGAGCAATGCCGGACATAGTCTTGTTTTTTTTAATCATATTAAGCCAGCCTCCATTGGGGATTGATGGCATCAAGGTATTGAAATTCGGTGAAGCTGTAGGGTGCAAAATAATACTCGGGATCCTTCATAACCCCATAATAGCTATCAATCGCAAGCCAAGCACCTGGATGGTCTTTGTCCTCCACAGCTACCCAGATATGGCCCTGGGAGTCAAATCCGCTGGGATTATACAGAAATATCACTTTATATCCAAAATCCCTGTAAGTGCTATCCAGTTTTTGAGAACCGTCATAGCACATTCCCAGAGGCGTTACGGGAAACATGACGTATCTACTGATCGTCTTGACAAATTCGGCGTTGTCGGTTAGGGCGTAGGTGGCATTGATACGGATGGCATCGTTTGATATCACCTGTACCGGTCCGGACTTGGCGGGGGGGGGAGTCATCCATAGATCTGCTAGTCTTGGCGATGCACCGTTAGGTGTGAGATAGACCTCTTTGCCCACTTTTAGCTTGACGACGACAGAGGATTGATCCGGTGCCGGCTGTGCATCAAACCCATGCGTTGCCAGAAAGAATGCCAAATCCTTCATGGTGATGCCGATATCTTCGTAGCTGGATAGAAGCAGCCACAGATCATTTTCCTCAGAGGCCTGGCAGGCTGAGGGACACAGAATCAGGAGCATTGATACCAGAAGGATGGTTCCTCTCAACTCTACCTCGAAGGGCATATATCCAGGCAGCGCCTTTTTGTTTTCAGCATTTATGTTAAGGATCGCGCCTATAAAGATTTATTGATTTTTCGTAAAGATAGGTTCAAGTGAGACTGAAAACCAAGATCGAACAATGGATGGCCGCTTATCCGGGCGGCCAGACTCTAGACATTTATTCGAGCAAAGAAACGCTTGTCGCAAATTCGCGGCCAGACCAATGCCAATTAATAGCCAAAGCTACAGAGCCAAATGAAAAATAAAAAATGCCTACCGGCGCCTTTAGACTTAGAACAAGCTAGTCAAGAAGGCGAGAGGCACTAAGAATAGTATTATGAATCCAATAACCATCAAACCGATTGCCAGCCCATTTCCACCTGCCATGAAGATCCTCCTACTGCATATTCTTTGGCTACTGCTTGGAAGAGGTAATATTAATTACTGTCGGACCCGAAGGTAAAGGCCAATACATTTAACTATCTATACCGGCAAGATTTATCTCGTGCGATCTATCCAAAAGAGCCAAAGCAAGGCACAAGGGGCGAAGCAGGAGAAGCGAAAGGCAATCGGTGCAAGATTTGTGCTCTTGCGGCCGGCGGGCTACCCCCTGAAGAGCATATTTCAGGAGCATCCTGTTGTCTCTGAGCCCAAGCTGTTCGAGCTTTATGCCCAAGAACAGTGGTACGGAGAGAAACTGCTCCCTGGGAGCTATCTATTCGATAGCAGGCTTTATCCGGACTTTGCCTTCCAGGTGGTCAAAGTTTACCCCAGATATTCGGTGATGGGCTCACAAACCACCATTAAGGTAGAGCAAAAGGCTGAGCCCAAGAATAAGGTAGTGTACGATGTTAGCTTTGATGATGTCATCGGCCAGGAGACGGCTAAGCGCAAGGTCAAGATAGTAGAGAAATTCCTGGCCGATCCGGAGAAATTTGGGCGGTGGGCTCCGCGCAACATTCTATTTTACGGGGTCTCTGGCACAGGAAAGACCATGATCGCTAAAGCGCTATCCGCCAAGACGGGAGTGCCAATGCTGGCAGTAAAGTCCACCAGCCTGATCGGAGAGTTCGTGGGCGAGGGGGCCCGGCAGATTCACAGTCTTTATGAAAAAGCCGCGGAAAGTGCACCCTGCATCATATTCATCGATGAGCTGGATGCCATTGCTCTCGACCGAAGGTATCAGGATCTAAGAGGCGATGTCTCGGAGATCGTGAACTCTCTCCTAACAGAGATGGATGGCATCTCCAATCGAACGGGAGTTTGCACAATCGCGGCCACCAACCAGATCGAGGTTCTGGATGCATCGGTGCGCTCGCGCTTCGAGGAGGAGATCGAGTTCAAGCTGCCAAGCCTTGAGGAGCGCTTGCTTCTCTTGGAGAAGAATGCCGCCACCTTACCTCTCGCGATGGAGAACGTGAATCTGAAAGAGATTGCCCGCCAAACAGAGGGCTTTTCAGGACGCGATCTGGTAGAGAAGGTGCTAAAGGCAGCGCTGCACCATGCTATCATGGAGGAGTGCAATATCACACAACGGCATCTGGAAGAGACCATTCCCAAGGCCAGAAAGGAGTACCGCCAGCCGCCCAGAGAAATGTTCTCCTAAATTACTGAAAGGACCCACCATGTGGCAGGAGATTTTAAACAAGTTCAAAAGGTTCCCGGCTCAGGAGAAGGTCATTCGTCTCATCCTGCAGAGGGGCTTTCAGATCAACGATGCCTCTCGAGTTGTATCGGGCCGGATAGAGATTCCTCATGCCCAGATCGCCAGGGAATTGGACGTGGACCGCCGGGTGGTGGACACCACGGCCCAGGCCATTCGCGATGATGAAAACCTATGGAAGGTCTTTAAGAATGTGCGCTCCATGACCTTCCTGGGAGATGTGGCGCCCATCCTGGGCCTGGGTGTGATAGAAATTACGCCGGTCAATGCCGCCAAGACCGGCCTATTGGGAGACGTGGCCAGTGCCGTGGCCAATAGCGGCCTTTCCATCCGCCAGGCCGTTTCCGATGATCCTTATTTTGTGGAAAGCCCCAAGCTGACCCTCATCACGGAGGGAAAAATCCCGGGAGACCTGGTGCGCCGGCTTATGGAGATTGAGGGCGTGAAGAGGGTAACGGTGTATTAGCGAACTGGAACCGTCAAATCCTGTGCCCTATTCCATGGATTTTGTTCTATTTTATCAATGATCTTTATTTGAATGGCTCGATCCCGATCCTAAGAGTCCCAGCAGCTCGCAGGCCTTGCATAGCTCCTTGACGCAGGGCTCGCCGCACTCTTTGCAGGCGGCCAGCTCCATCTGGGCATAGCTGCCCTGCGACCTCGCCGCGATCTTCTCGAATCCCCGCACCGTGGACTGCTTCGTGCCGGGAAACCGGCTCTCCAGAGTATTCAGCATGTCCCTCACATCCGCCCGCAGGGAGAGATTAGCGTAGGGGCACTCCCGCGACTCGGTGAAGACTTCGTTTACCATGCAGTAGAGGGCGATCTCCTTTTCCGGCATACCCCGCAGGGGCTTGATGCGGGGCACCAGGCCCTTCTGGGCTCGCCAGGGCCGAAAACGCATCAGCCTCTCAAAATCGCCTTTGAGATAGTTCATCATAATGGTCTGCGCTTCATCGTCTTGGTTATGGCCGGTGGCGACTTTATCGGCTTCCAGACGCTTGGCAGCTTTGTTGAGGGCGTTCTTGCGAAAGACCCCGCAATAGGTGCAGGGCGCAACCTTTTTTCCCGGCACCATTTCGTCTAGATCGTAGCTGTACTCCTCCCGGAAGGAGACGATATGCTGCTCGATTCCGAGCTGCTCTGCAATGGCTCTCGCCGCCTTGATGGTGTCGTCCCTGTAGCCGGCGATGCCCTCATCCACGGTGACGGCCACAAGCTCTACAGCCCTTTTCGCCAAAATCCGCCGCAGGCAAAAGAGCAGAGCGGTGCTGTCCTTGCCCCCGCTCACGGCCACAGCGATGCGCTCGCCCTCCTTGACCATCTCGTTTCTCTGCACCGTCTCTGTCACTCTTCTCTCAAAATCCAAGATGAAGTGGTCCTGGCAGAGGTGCTGCCCGGAGTAGCGCTGGGAGATTATGGCCCTATTGCTGCATTTGGAGCAGATCATGCCCGCACCCGCAACCATTTAGCTACAACCAATGGCTGACGACGTTTCCACCACAGAGACACAGAGTTCACAGAGAACGCACAGAGAACGCCATAAAATCGGAGCGGCCAGAGTAACCCCAGTTTGGCCACTGGAACTAGCGAAGAGCCTAACCATTTGTATCCATCAGAAAAATCCGGCCAGGTAGTTCTTTGTGCCTTTGTGCCTTTGTGGTGAGCCGCATCGAATCTATCCTCACCTAGGCCGCCTTCAGTCAATTGCAAATCTCTCCCGGCAGGTGTAAACAGAAAGCCTCTTTCCCCGCAGAAAACCGATGATGCACAGATTTGTCCTCTTGGCAATGGAGACGGCCAGGCTGGTAGTGGCTCCACGCGAAACGATGATGGGAATGCCGGCCACTGAGCACTTCAAGGCCATATCAGAGGAGACCCGGCCTGTGCAGGCTACAAAGGTTTGGCTGAAATCGAAATCTTGCTTCTGCAAGAACGCGCAGCCGATGGCCTTGTCCAGGGCATTATGCCGGCCTATGTCCTCGATGATGCAGATCTGCCCATTTTCGCAAAAGAGGCCCACAGAATGCACCCCCCCTGTAGCTATGTGCGTCTCGGAGAGCGAGATGGCCCCCATGGCCTCTTGCGCCTGCATCCTTCCGATTCTCAGATCCGACTTAATCGGAGGAAGCTTGGACTCATCCAGAAAAGAGGCAATTCCGCCGCAGCCACTCACAATGGGCCGCCGGGGGACGATGGCCCGCATGGGATTTGCAACTATTACGCGAGCCACATTGCCCTCGATCTCCAGAGACTCGATCTCCTCTGGTCCGGAAATAATCCTCTCGGAAAAAAGGTGGCCGGTGACAAACTCCTTTCTCATCTGGGGGCTGATCATGGCAGTTACGAAATGCCGGCCGTTGATGAAGATGGAGAGGGGCACCTCTTCCACCACCAGGCAGGTCGCCTCTTCTAAACTGGCGCCGTCCAGCCGGAGACACTTGGATTCTTTGATCATTGCTAAGCCATCCTGGCAATCTGCTCCAGCGTCGCCAGGAGCTTTTCAATCTCATCCTTTGTGTTATAAAGATAAAGCGAGGCGCGCACGGTGCCGTATTTCAGCCCCAGATGCTTCATTAAGGGAATGCAGCAGTGATGACCGGAGCGAACGGAGATGTTCGATGCCTGGTCGAGCATGAGAGCCACCTCGTGAGGCAAGAGGCCTTCAACCGCAAAGGAGACCACGCCGCCTCGTGCCCGCCTGCTTGAGCCGGGATCCGGACCATAGATCGATACGCCTTTCATCTCTTGTAGGCCTTCCAGCAGCTTAACCGTCAGCCTTTGCTCGTGATGGTGGATTTCCTCGATGCCCACCCGCCTGAGGTAGTCCACGCTGGCGCCTAGTCCAATGCCGGCCGAGATGTCAGGCGTGCCGGCTTCATAGCCCTCATAGCCCTTTTTGATCTCATACCCGTCGTTACCGACGTCCTGCACCATGCCCCCGCCCACCAGGAGTGGTTCGATCTCACAATCCTTCTTGATCCAGAGAACGCCGCTTCCCATGGGCGCGAGCATCTTGTGCCCGGAAAAGCAGAGAAAATCGCAATCGATATCCTTCACGTCTACGGGCATGTGGGGCACGGACTGGGCGGCGTCCACCAAGAGCGCAGCGCCTTGCTCCCTGCAGATTTTGCTGATCTCCTTTACGGGAAGGACTGTTCCCAGAGCATTGGAGAGCTGGCTTACTGCCACCAGCCGGGTGCCCTTTGCTATGGCCTTTTCATAGTCTGCCGGATCAATCATTCCGAATTTGTCCGGTTTTATGATCTTCAGATCTATGCCTTTCGCCCTCAGCCTCATCCAGGGCAAGAGATTGGAGTGGTGCTCCAGAAGGGTGGTGACGATGCCGTCTCCCTTCTTCCACAACAGACCGCTGGCCACGATGTTGATGGACTCGGTGGTATTCCTGGTGAAGACCGTCAGGCCTTCCGGCCCGGCCCCGCCTACGAACTCGGCCGTTTTGCGGTGCGCTTCCCGGTAGCGCTGATCGGCAAGCTGCGCCATGCGGTAAACGCCCCTGCCCACATTGGCCTTATAGCTGTGGTAGTAATCCAGGACCGCCTGCAAAACAGGTTCAGGAGTCAGGCTGGTGGAGGCGCTGTCCAGATAGATGACATCCTTGGTGATGGGAAAATCCTTTCTTATTTCCTGGACGTCCATAAAACCTCGTTCATGCTTCCGCTGCGAAAGCCCTCCAGATCCAGGGCCACGTAATCAAATCCGATTGTCTTGAGCACCCTGGCTATATCATCCCTGCCATCAATCGCCCGGCCCATATCCTGTTTTGACAGCTCAATTCGGGCCATACGTCCGTGGGATCGCACCCGAAGCTGCAAAAAGCCCAGGCTCTTCAGGTATTCCTCCGCCTCTTCCACCATTCTCAAGTTCTCCGGTGTGATCGGCTCGCCATAAGGTATTCGGGAGGCGAGGCAGGCAGAGGAAGGCTTGTTCCAGACGGGCAGGCCCAGGCCTTGGGCCATAGTGCGAATATCCTCCTTGGTTATTGCCGCATCTACAAAAGGATGCCAGATTCCTTCTTCATCACATGCGGCAATTCCAGGCCGATAGTCCCCGTAATCGGAGAGGTTGACCCCATCGGCGATGCAGCTTATGCCTTCCTCTGCCGCGATGCTTTTTAAAACCGCAGCCGACTTTTTCTTGCAGATATAGCAGCGTGTGACCGGGTTATGCAAAAACGGCTCTTCCCTCAGTATGGAGAATTCTGCTACCCGATAATTAAGCCCCAGTGATGCTGCCAGCATTCTTGCATTTTCAAGCTCACCTTTGGGCATGGTCTCGCTATCCAGGATCACGGCCAAGGCCCTGTCGTCCAAGACATCGTGCGCTACCTTGGCGAGAAGGCTGCTGTCCACGCCTCCGGAGTAGGCCACCAGAAGCTTTCCCTTCTCTGCAATCCTCTTTTTTAGGTCTTCCAGCTTATCGGCCCGATTCATTTCACAGTCCTTTGCACTTGGTTGAAATGCAAGCCGCCTCGTCGTCCTGCAGCATGCGGCAGATCTCGCAGATCCTCGGCACGAGTTCGATGCCTTTTACTCTCTCTTCGATCAGGTCGTCGGCGAGCTTTCCTATGGACTGGCGGATGTCCTCCCTAAATTCGATATTGTAGCCTCTCTTTTTGGAGACGTACTGGGACACCGCCGGCGGCGTGATGCCCAGCATTTTGGAGACCTCTTTTTGGGATATTCCTCTCTTGACCAGCTCTTCGGCGGTTGCCGCCCTGATGCTGGGCAGTATATCCCACACGATCTGCTCACATGGCGACTTCATTTGCATTGGACCCTCAAATCTGCGATCATTCGGCACACATCACAATCGTTAATTAAATACTATACGCATATAAATCTTGCCGCAACCATATGAATTTAATCCTTTGTAGTTCAATTCCGGGAGGATTGCGGCGTAAGATATATCTGCTTATAAAAATAATGGTATGATATGAAAAAACGGCTGGCTACAGTTTGTATACTACTATTATTTGCCCTTATCGCACCCGCCTTGGGCGGTGCCATAGCTGATAATAATACGGCGATGAATAATTCTATGGGTGGCTGGGACGGACTGTATGCGACAAACGTAAAAGAAACTTCGGGGCAGTGGGCAATGCCCGGCACTCTGCTGGTTTCCTGGGGAAAAGAGGTCCGCTACGAAGGAACCCCAATCATCAGAGCGTTGTTCTTCAACAACTCCAGCATTTCCTGGACGGAAGATGCAAAGTGGGGTAGTGGCCGGATATGGTTCACCTACGGAGATAACCGCTCACAATACTGGCCGGACGGCCCGGCCAAGGGAAGGGTCTTCGCGGGATGGATACAGGTGGGATCGACGGCTCCGGCAGACTTGCGGGGGATTAACGAATCCATCAACCAGAACGGTGCAAAGAAATGCGATGGTGCATGCCCTGAACTGACCGATTCCTGCGGCGGATGCTCCAATGGAAGGATATGCAGCAGCGGCGAGTGCGTCTGCCCCGGCGGTACCACGGACTGCAATGGTCAGTGCACAGTATCGGCCCCATGCGGGGGTGGGTGCCAGGGGGACAGAATATGCAGTAACGGGGGATGCATTTGTCCTGAAGGTAGCAGGGAATGCAATGATCGATGCATAAAGAATGCCGAGTGCTGCGATGGATGCCCGTACTGGAAAATATGCGATAACGGAAGGTGCGTTTGCCCGCCTGGGATCAAGAACTGCCCCGATCCTCTGCCCGCGTGAGGTATTTAAATAAGACTTAGATTTGTTATAACCAGCGGTTAACGACGTTTTCCACCACAGAGACACAAAGTTCACAGAGAACGCACAGAGACGAACTAACAAAGGTTAGCCACTGGAAATCGCGAAGATCACTTCCGAGGGGGCAATCGGGCCAGGATTCCCAGTAGTGGGGGCGAGTCAGGCTCGGCTTGCTCCCCCACTACCGGCTGCTGCGCGGGGATCGGAGAGATGATGCTGAGGCCAGCGGGGACGAATGGGTGGGAAGAGGCGTGAATTTTTTGGCTCTTCTTGGTTTTCACAAAATCTTCGAGCAAAGATCTGCGGGAAATAGGACAGAGGTTATTAGGTAAGCCGTGTTAGCATATGAACGGATGACCGAAGAAGAGGAGCTACGCCTGGTGCACAAAGCTGTTGAGACGGAGATGAGAGAGCTGGAAGCTGGCATGATAAAGACTCATTCATTTGAGGAAATAAAAGCGTTACAGGCAATGAGATTCGTCTAACCAATATTTTCTTCGGCCCCTATCCTAAATATATCCTTAACAAACATGTTGCCTGCTTTTTCTAGATCCCCATCCAAGGAAAATACAACGCTTCGGATATTGATCGGCCCTACTTTGCCTCTTAGAACTGTGCCGAAGTCCTCCGGATAAATCAAGATCGCCTCTTGGCAGTCCTTCGTTTCCGCATAGGCAGTCACCTGCTGAATATCCGTTGCAGACGGTTGCTTTGATTTGTACTTTGTGTCCATGACGAAGATGCAGCGACCAGTTTTTTCGTTAAATATCGATAAATCGATTTTGAATTTTATATCAAGATTGGAATCGATTATTACCTGTTCTTGTGATTGAATCGAGAATCCAGAAGGTAGATGATCCTTCAGCCACCGGGCTACAAATAGCTCGTAAAGGCG
The DNA here is from genome assembly GCA_026394555.1 of Methanothrix sp. Lineage (GTDB taxonomy): Archaea > Halobacteriota > Methanosarcinia > Methanotrichales > Methanotrichaceae > Methanothrix. Next base: position 927 of record JAPKXZ010000073.1, on the reverse strand, counting down.
GTACATTTTCACGAGGAATGGCATTATTTTGCGGTCTCCCGTCTCGTGGCCCGGGCCCCGGTGCTCCAGAAAGAATCTGCAGAGTGCATGCATGGGCTGGTAGTCCTGGTTTAGTCGGCTGTAGTGCCTGCCAATGCACTCTTCGGCCTGGCAGGGGCGAAGCTGCACAAAGCCCGCTGTATTTCGGTAGGCTTGTCGCACCAGAGGAAGCGACCGCTCTGTGCATAAGCCACTGTGCAGGATTTGTAGCAGCGTCCAGGCCAAGATTCGGTTTTCATCCACGTCCGGGGTATGCTCCTCGAAGTGGCAGGCAATCCTCGTGTCCCAGGGCTTTTGGCAGGCGGCTCGAAGATCCAGACGCCCTCGAACAAAAGGAAGCTGTTCTGATCGTTTCTGATAGGATCGATAAAAGCCTCTGCGCCCTCGACTTAGGACCTGTACGGCGAGAAGCCTTGCCAGACGATCGTAGAAGTCCTCCAGGCTGGAGCAATCCACCAGCCCTTCCAGAAGATGAAAGCTTTCCAGATCGTAAGCGTATTCCAGCATGCGGAAGATATTCTCAATGGGCACTTTGGGCAGCAGCCTCAAGCCTACTTCAGGCGTTAATGGAAGGTAGCCAACATAACCTTGCGCCGTCAGCATCCAGGAGGAATCAGGGAGAAAAGAGGTAGCCTCTACTTTGATCACATTCGGGTACTCACGCCGGATCTTTTCCGCCGCTTCCAGTGGCAACTGCTGGCGGGCCACCTCTCGCGGCTCGTATTCAAAGAGCTCAATGACTCTGGGTTGAGGGCGTCGGGAAAGTATATAACTCTTATCAATTTAACTTAATGTCTGTTAATAATTAGTTCTGCATTAGAAATATACGTTATGCATCGAAGCATTTATATCCTTTAGGTGATTATATTACTTAAAAATTCTAAATTG
>JAPKXZ010000011.1 GCA_026394555.1 Methanothrix sp. | reverse complement strand
TAAGAAATTCGTAAGAAGCTGTTTCAGTCCGCCGTTCGGATCGACAAGATAATTTATTACTAGCTCATATGGTTCCATGGCCTTGTATCCTCCTTGATTTCTGCAATATCTCAAGCTAGGATGCAGGGCTTATTATAAATCATTCGTATGATCAAAATGCTGCCAAGAACCTGACAGCAAACTACGACTCGCCAGGATTACTACTACTATTTTACATCAATATCGAGACACTACCAGGCCCACATGCGGGCGCGGGCAGGCGGGCCCTGGGGCGAGCGGCCCCGCATCCGAAGGCAGCGTACGAGAGTGCGAGAAAAAGAGGACGGCACGGGCAGAGAGCAACATGCAGAAAAGACTGCTTGGCCGTTTCGGACTGAGATTTTTATGACTAATATGAATATAAGTCTCTCATCATATTTATTTACTATCCGGCCCTTTGTAGTTCCGAGGAAAAGATGAAAACCCTTCAAGAGATCGAGAGTATTCTTAGAGACGAAAAGCCAATCCTGAGGCATAGGTTTAAGGTCAAAGAGATCGGCATCTTCGGCTCGTTCGTGCGAGGCGAACAGAAGGATACCAGCGATCTGGATTTGCTCATCGATTTTGAGGAGCCGCTCGGCCTCATTCGTTATGTGGGATTGCAGAACTATTTGAGCGACAAGATCGGAGAGCGGGTGGATCTGGTCACAAAGTCTGGCCTTAAGCCGAGAATAAGCGGGCATATCCTGAAAGAGGTAATTTACGTATGAAGGAACGGGATTACGCAAGTTACATTGAGGATATCATTGAGCACATGAATTATACTCAAGAATTTATAAGATGCATGACATTTGAAGAATTCGCAAACGATAAAAAGACCATCCTTTCAGTCACAAAGTGCATCGAGATTGTGGGAGAGGCCACGAAGCATATTCCAGATTCGATTAGAGAAAAATATCCTGAGGTTCCTTGGCGAGAAATGGCGGGAATCAGAGACCGGCTTGTTCATGGTTACTTCAAGGTAAACCTGGAGATTGTCTGGATGACTGTGACTCTGGAATTTCCCGAGCTTCGACCCATGATAGAAAATGTATTGGCTGACGTAGATCTCTAACGAGAAGCCAGAAGACAGTCAATTAACAAGCAGTGAGTGCTATCGAGTCCCGGCCCGAGGGCACCGGCCCACCCAAGCGCGCCGGGGCCCCATGTGCGGGCGCACGGGCGCGGGCAGGCGGGCCCTGGGACGAGCGTCCTCGCCTGCAAAGGCAGCGCACGAGAATGCGAGGCGAGCCGGGGAGAGCAACGTTTACCCCCCCGGCCCCCAGTCAGCAAAGATGAAATGAGAACGCACAAGGGTCTAATCACTTTCGCCCCGGCCACGGCAAAAAGACTTATATTTAAAGGTTTGATTGTATCACTACGAGGTGACATAATATGCTGACCAGCGGAGAAAAGGGTATCATATATCTTTTAAATAATAATAATAAAAGTAAAATGTCAAAGCTTCGCCTCGTCAAGCTCATGTTCTTAGTCTCAAAGAGAATACCGCTTTATTACTTTGTCCCATACAAGTACGGGCCGTTCTCCTTTCAGCTTTATCATGATCTCTCACATTTAGAAAGAGATGGTATTGTATCCGTCGATGACGATTCTGTGCAGTTAGCAAAAAATGAACTTCCCTCGCTCGATCTCAAGATAAAAAACATAGTTCGCATGAACTCAGAGAGATTTTCCGCCCTCGATGATAAGGCGCTGCTGGATTATATTTATGAGGAGCATCCCGAGTTCACGATTTTCAGCCAATACAAAAAAAGGATGGAATACGACCGGAACTCTTCTGGCATTGTAACCATAGGCTACGAGGGAAAAACGATCGATAAATTCCTTTATGAGCTGATAAAAAATAAAATAGGCATAGTCGCAGATGTAAGAAAAAATGCCTACAGCATGAAATTTGGATTTCAGCGAAATAAATTGAAGAGCTACTTGGAGAAAATCGGCATCGATTACATCCACATGCCTGAGCTTGGCATTCCCAGCGACTCCCGGAAGAATCTCAATTCTTATGAGGACTATCAAGCCCTCTTTGCCGGCTACAGGCAGGAAATTGAAACGAAAATAGACTACCTGGAGAGAATTAAATCAATCAGCCAAAATAAAAAAGTATCCTTGATGTGCTTTGAGAAAGATGTTAAGTACTGCCATCGAGGGGTAATTGCAGAGAAAATCAGGGAAAGCGGAGTCGAGGTAATCGACCTATGACCTGGGAAAAGAAACGAGTGCTGGTGACCGTAACCGCCTACCCTGAAAAGAGCAAAAAATACGGCCAGGTCGTTTGCACCATCGGCCTCACAGAGGAAGGTGACTGGATTCGCCTCTATCCGGTGCCTTTCAATGTTTTTTCCGGACCGCAAAAACTCAGAAAATATGATTGGATCGAAGTTGAATGCCAAAGAGCAGAAGAAAAGCTGAGCCGGAAAGAGAGCTATCGCATCAGAGATGCCTCTTTGAAGATCATCGACAGAAGCCTCAGTTTGGGGAAAATCAAGGGAAGGGTGGACTGGAATGAGCGCAATAGGCTGCTGCTCAGTCATGTCGCACCATCTCTTGAATATCTTAAGGCCAAATTTGATGAAGATAGGACATCGATAGGTTTGATTAGGCCTGCGGAAGTTCTTGAGTTTTATAAAAAAGGAGATCTTCAGGTATACCAAGATCCAAAAGTATTTCAACAATCCCTTTTCGGGACAAAGATTCCTGAGATCGAAGAAATACCTCACCTATTCGGTTATAAATTTAGATGCAATGGATGTCCAGAAGGAAAAGAGCACAACATTCAATGCGAGGATTGGGAGCTATTTGAATCCTACAGACGCTGGGGGATGCGGTATGGTGATTTGAATTTGCTTTGGGAGAAACTGCAAGATAAATACTATAAATCCATGGTGGGAAGCGACCTTTACTTTTATGTTGGGACATTCTCTCAATTTCCTACTTGGCTGATTGTAGGTTTATATTACCCACCCAAGCAACTTGAAATTCCTGGAAAATCTCAAAACCGTACATTTGATGAACTATTCGGACAAAACAACGCGAGAGATCGTGGAAAGCCTGGAAACCGCGCTGGAGCAGTTCCGGGGCATTGAGGATGAGCTGAAATACTGAGATCTAAGGCGAACCAATTCGAAATGCTTGGCCTATTCGACCAGCAATCGAGCCCCGGCCCGAAGGCGGCCCACCCTGACGCGCCAGGCCCACGTGCGGGCGCACGGGCGCATGCGGGTGCAGGCAGGCGGGGCCCTGGGGCGAGCGGCCCCGTGTCCGAAGGCGCACGAGAATGCGAGGCGAGCCGGGAGGACGGCAAAGGCAGCGAGCCGTGTGCCTTTTAGGATGAGCAGGATAAAGCAAATTGAAATTCCGTCTAAAGCGGAAATCGATGCACACCCGTCTCAAAGAGAGAATTCTGGCCGATCAAGTACCGATAATATGAAGAAAGATCCGGAAAATATAAGATGATCTCAGTAGTGAGGCAGAGTTAACGAGCAAGAGCAACAGCAAATTCTCGAAGAAGGCGAAGGCCAGAAGATAGAGTTCAAGGAGTCCCTGGCAAGCCTCGACAAAGAGCTGGTAGCTTTTGCCAGTGCTTCCGTCGGCAGGATACTTGTGGGCATCACCGATGGCCGGAAGATCAAGGGAGCAAAGATCTCCAATCGCAGCGAGATCATAGAACCTACATTCCGCACTTTAGACTCGCGACTTCAGAATTTCCACTCTATAAATATCTGAAATATTTTTAAATAAATAGCTGATATTCCCTTTTGAAGGGATGCAGCATGGATTTGGATGTCCAATCGTACAATCTAGGCCATCTTGGCATAGTAGCCTGGATTTTTGATTCATTTAAAATCGCAGAAGTGATAGATAGAGTCCTGCAAAAACAAGGCTCAAATAATCTTCCTCACTCGATAATAATCAAAACAATGATCCTCAATGGCTTGGGATTTACGCACCAACGATTATATCTATTTCCCAATTTCTTCATGACGATTCCTATCGAAAAGCTGCTTGGTAAGGATATAGTTCCTTCAGATCTCAATGATTATGTCGTTGGCAGAACGCTCGATGCGATTTATAAATACGGCGCAACGGAACTGTTCAACGAGATCAATTTACACATCATGAAACAATTTTCTTTAGGAACACAATTGATTCATGTTGATACAACGAACTTCAGCGTTCATGGAAAATATAAAAATGATGCACCGGATTCCACGGATTCGATAAGAATCACGTTTGGTCATGCCAAGGATGGCAGAATGGATCTAAAGCGATTCGTCCTTGGTTTGGTCACAAATCAATTTGGCTTGCCGCTTTTTACTAAAGCATTCTCCGGGAACGAATCAGATAAAAATAGCATAATCAATATGATTCTAAAAACGCAACAAGCGATCAATTTGGATGATGAAAGCTACTGGGTTGCGGATAGCGCACTGTATACTGAGGCTAACATCAAGCTTCTCGGAACAGATATGAAATGGATCACACGCGTTCCTGCAACTATTGGAGAAGTTGAGGAACTCCTCAAAGCGAATTTAGATTTCATTCCCGGTACAGATCCAAGATATGCGTTTCATGCTATTGATTTTAACTATGGAGGCATCTCTCAACGTGCGGTTGTTGTATGGTCCGAAGAGATGAAGAAGAGGAATGAGCAGACCTTCGATAAGAAGATCCGAAAGGAAACGGATGCCGCTTTGAAGGATCTAAAAAAACTCATGAGCAAGAAGTTTGCCTGTGTACCGGATGCGGAAAATGAAGCAAAGATCTGGGCTTCGGCTCATCTGCATCATTATCTTAAGAATCTGCAAATCCTGTCTGTAATGGAAAAGGTCGAGAAGAGACGAGGGCGACCTAAAAAGAATGAGGCTCTAAACCTGAGTTTTAAAATTGTTGGAGAAATTAATGTAAATGAAAACGCTTTGACAGAAGAACGAAAGAGACTCGGGCGATTTGTTTTAGCCAGCAATGATGTAAATTTGGAGTCGGAAGTCATGCTCAATTATTATAAAGGACAACAAGCGGTTGAACATGGTTTTCGCTTTC
>JAPKXZ010000045.1 GCA_026394555.1 Methanothrix sp. | reverse complement strand
GGCGCGAAGAAAGCAATGATGAAGCTCTTTTGTGTTCTGCTGCAATTCAGGACATTCCGAGCCGATTCTTTATGGCTCGGACATCCACCTGCACTTGCCGAAATTGCATCGCATATCCCGGCAGGATGTCTTCTCTCATGCCTTTGATCTCATCCAGCGTTGAGTCTGTGGTTTTTCGCACTGCTTTGATGTCGCCTTTCATCTCTTTCAGATCATCCCTCATATCCAGAAGTAGCGGGATAGCCTTGTCCAGTTGAACGAAAGAGCAAAACATGGCAACTTCACTGGTTCGCCCTACGTCGTCATCGTAATCCTCAAAAGTCACCTTAGAGACTTCGGCCAGCTCCGGCTTATTCTTCTCAACCGTCTGCAAAAAAGCGGCGATTCTGGCTTCATCTCCTTCCACGAGAGCAATGACCTCTTGCTGGCCGTCCTCTTCCCAGTTGTAGGTAGACAGTCCTGGCAGGGCCAGGTTCATGGCATGCTTGAGCAGGAATACGCGATATCCTATATCATGTACTTTGGGGCCGACTATCTTGACTTTCAGCTTCATGCTATCCACAATATGTGTTCGTTGGGCTATTTGATTTTTTCCTCTCGTTCATAAGTTCCAAGTTGCAGGCTGCACAGGCCCGGCCCTCGCCTCTCCCGAGCACGTGTGCAGGCGGGCGCAGCCTGGCGGATCGGCGCTGTAGCCCATAATAGAGGTATTTAGAGCGCTAAGTCACTCCCTTGCACAGTTCCCCGCTCGCCAGATCTTCCAAGAAGAAGTCCTCGCGAGTGCGCCGCCCCAGAGCCAGCTCCAGCTTTCTCCTGGCGTAAAAGGGGGCCAGCCTTCGCATTTCGCGGGCAAACCATTTGGGATAGAGCTTCTTTACTTTATTATACCGGAGCCATGCCAGACCGTAGTAGCGCGCGTTCATCTGCCAGGTGATGTACTGTACCTCTTCCTGGGAGAGGTGGCGCGTCTTTAAGTTGGCATGCAGCCCGTCGTACCTGGTGAAGTCGCTGTTGGTAACCAGCCCCATCTCCTCCAGCTCGGCGCGCATCTGTGTCTTGGGGTAGGGCGTGGAGATGTAGAAGATGGGAAAATCCACCTTGAGACGCCTGGCCAGGCGGAAGTTCTCCCACAGGTCCTCCTCATCGTCATCGGGATTACCGCCGATCAGGCCCGTGGAGACAATAATATTATTATCATGCAGGTACTGCACCGCTTTTTCCGCATCATTGGACATCTTGCCCTTGCCCAGAAATTCCAGGTTCCTCTTGTTGATGCTCTCTACTCCCAGAAAGACACCATCGAAACCCGCTTCCCCCATCTTGTCAACCAGCTGCCTGCTGGAAGCAATGCCCGAAGCGGAGGCCTGCGTCTTATAGCGCAAATGGGCAAGATTGGCATCGATGATGGCCTGGCATAGGCGTTCCAGCCTCTTTGGGTCCAGAGTGATGTTGTCGTCCGGGAAAAATATCGAGCCCGCCCCGTGTTTCTCTGCGTCCCGGATGTCCTCGATCACTCTCTCAATGGAAAAGCGCCGGAAGCGGCGGCCGTACATGAGATTGATGGAGCAGAACTTGCAGCCCTGCGTACAACCCCGGCTGGTCTCCACACAGTCGATGGGCACATCAAAGCTGTAAAAGCCACTGGTGATGAGACGCGCATCCCTTTTGGGCATGCGAATCTCCTCCACCTTAAGCAGGGGCCGGGGCGGGTTGTGGACCATTTTTTCCCCTTTCCGTTCCCCCTTTTCATCGTGGTAGGAGAGACCCAGGATGCCGCGCGGGCTTTTTCCGGCCAGCCGGGCCTGCACGAGCTCCCGGAAGGTGGCTTCGCCTTCTCCGCGCACAATGTAGTCGATAAGCGCAGCATCTTTGCTCTTGCCGATCTCTTCTGCGGCCAGTGTGGGATGGTAGCCGCCGAAAACCGTCTCTGCACCAGACAGCTTGGCAATCTTTGCCAGTGCCAGGGCCTCCTGGTACTGAAAGCTCATGGCGGTCAGACCCACCAGATCATAGCCGTTTACGATCCTGCTCACATATTCCCGGTGGTTTTTCAGGCCGTGGATGTCCGCCACATGGACCGTGCATAGATCATCCACATGCGCCGCCAGGGAAGCCAGGCCGAGATTGGGCACGCGAGCTATGCGATCAAAGTCGAGCTGAACTACGGGAGAGGATATTAGTAATACCTTCATCCATTACCTTCTCTTGGCTTACTTTCGCTCGCTCTCATTCTCATTCACTTTCAGCAGCCGAAGGCCGGCATTCCAGTCGAACTTATTGGCCCGGCTGATGTAGGCGGCAACTTCTTTCACTCCATTCCAGCCACCGTAGCGATAGGCATTGGACCACACCCGGGCCGAGGTGCGAAAAGGCGCATGCCAGGGATGAACCAGCTTGAAAGACCAGTCCAGGATGCCCGGAAACTCCTCCGGCTTGATGCGAGGATGATTCCAGACCATGTGCTTGCCGTCGTGGTGATGATAGTCGTGATCCCAGATGCCGAACTTCTCCTCGATCTCCGTCCACATGGGCGTCTGGGGTAGAGGAGTTATGACGCAGATCTGAGTTATGTCCAGCTTCAGTTCCGCCAGCTTCTTTATGTCCTCGCGTAGCGACTCCTTAGTGTCCTCCTCAAAGCCGATCATGTAATAGCCAACTGTGCCCAGATTCCTGGCTTTGAGCATGCTTAGTGTCTCTAAAATGTCCTTTGTGCCTTCCTTCTTCTTCATCTGGTCCAGGCGCTCTTGATGCAGGTTTTCAATGCCGATAGCCGCTCCCCCAAAGCCGGACACCTTTCTGCCGTTCTTCTGCCTCATGTCCGCCCAATCGTCGATCTTCGTTCTCAGATAATCGGCCCGCGCCATGCATCCCCAGACCATCTGATACTTGTCTAAAAGCTCTACCACCGCATCAGCATGACGACGATTGCAGCCGAAGTTCTCATCCTCGATCAAAATCACGTTGATGCCCTGCCCTTTGTAGTAGGCCAAAACACGCTCTATGCTCTGCAAAGAGATGATATTGGGCTTGCTACAGAATACCGGTGTCTGGCAGAACTTACAGCCCACCGGGCAGCCGCGCGTGGTGAACAACACTCCGTAAATGTTCAGCTTGATATTGAAGGGCGTGTTGAGATACTCGATAAGCGGAGGGTGAATTATGTCTTTGATCTGCCGTCCGAAATAGGGGGCAAGCTCTCGCTCCGAGTAGCCCACAAAGATCCGATCGAAGCTGTCCTGCACGGCTGTGGTCAGCGCGCCGTAGTTTCCTGCCCAAACCTCGCAAACACCGGCGGAGCGCGCCGCATCCACCATCTCCAGGGCTTCATGGGTCTCACTCAGGTAAAAGGAGAGACCCACCACATCAAAGCCTTCCTGCAGCTTTTTCTGGTACTCATCCCAGGTGGGAAACTCCAGGATCTCGAGCTCGGGAATGTTCTGCTTTAGAAATCGCAGGCCGAAGGACTGGATGCGCGGCCAGTAGAATCTGAACCATGACCTGGTATTGGCTCCGATGTAATCGTAAGGCTCGGAGCCTTTTCTATAAATGGTTGTGAACAGAACCCTGGGAGTCATAAATCCCCTGTCCTTTCCCCATGGAAGATTAAGCTTACGATTCCAGACGAGTTGGAAGGCACGTCTCAACCTTCCCGCGAGCCAGCAGGTTCTCGTAGGCGATAGAAGCCAGCTCGCTGACATCTATGCCCATCTCTCTGGCGATAAGCAGCACCACGCCGTCCAGCTCCACCAGCTTCTTCAGGGAATCCTGCTTCTCATTGGCAAGAGCAATGACCTCTTTTCGGCTCATGCCCGTGTGGGAGGTGATGAGCCTTATTCCCTGATCCAGTATGCCCTCCTCCGTGGATGGCTTGAATCCCAGGGGAACCGTCACTGCCGCAGCATCAAAGATCGCGTTTACCATCTCTCCTTCCATCTTGACCATACCTTCGGCTTCCGCTTCCCGGAGGAGGGCACGCACCTTCTCCGGCGGCCCCCATTTCAGGTCGAGGGATAGAGCAAAGATAAAGTCGCTGATCTTCAGGCTTGTCTTGCCACGCTTCTTGAAGGGCGTGGCCACCAGAAAGGCTTTCTCTCGATCCAAGGAAACACCGACCTGTTGCTCTGATGCATAACAGATATAAACTAGCCCGTCGAGAGAAGAAGCTTATTCCTCTGAGTGAGAATTTATAAATAGGAAAAGTAGTTGGATACTAACTATAACAAAATCCGGCGTATGCCATCGTGTGGTGTTAGATGAGGCAGATATACCCGATTATTATTCTATTCCTGCTGATTGCCGCCAGCTCCGCCCAGCTGGCAGCAGACAAGGAAAGATTCGATGTTGTGCTCCATTCCGGTGATCTGGAGGAGAGAACGCTAAAGGTCACCAATATTGGAGATGCGACAATCTTCAAGATCTCAAAAACGGAGATGAGTGGAACTGCCAGAGACTACATATTCCTGGACATGCCCCAAGAAAAACCGCTCATGCCTCAGGATAAAGCAGAGATTAAGATCTACTTTGCCCTGCCTCCCGAGACGCGGCCGGGATCTTACACAGGATATATATATTTACTGGATAGCGCACCTCCCTCGCTGCCCATGAGAATAGACTTCGACCTGACAGTCATCGGACAGGAGAGCTATGGCATCGGCATGACCATAGATGATGCCAAGTCTGCTGTGCTTTCTGCCAAAGCCGAAGATATCGCTCAGTTCGATCTGGCTGTTAAAAACCTGGGCGCTTTTAGAGATGTGGCCTCTATCGATGCCGGGCCGCTGCCGGACGGGTGGAGCGTGAGCTTGATGGATGGAGAAAAAACGCTAACCCTTCCCTACGATGTGCCATTAGACACGGGCACAACCCATACCATGAAGCTACAGGTGCAAACAACCAAACCCGGCAAGAAAGGCAATCTTTCTATCGTCGCCACGTCTTTAGGCAACCAGTCCAAAAGTTCTTCTGTTGAGGCTGTGGTTGATTTTGCCGCGGCAGTTCGCGGCTACAACGTGGAAATCAAGGTCCCGGAAAAAATTGTGACCAACAAGACCTACAAAGGCTCCTTCAACATCATGCTGGATGTCAGGGAGTTGGTAATGGTAGGAATAGTAACGCCTCCAGAGCTCATGGTTATACCTTTGGCCCAGACGGTAGAAGTCAGCCCGCATAGCCCTGGCGTTGCCAATTTTACCCTGCTGGCATCTAAGGACGGCGATTATCCTATTGTCTTCCGGCTCATGGACTCCCAGGGCATTCCCATGCCGGAAGAGGTCGCATCCATCAAAGTGATCTTGCCGCAAGGTATGGTCATTCTGACGGGAGATGACTTCCTCCACAGCACAATTGCATCCGTAAGCAGCCTTAGCAATGGAACGGCTGATTTTGACCTAATTAGCGTTCCAGCTGGTAAATTGAGCGAAATGAATCTGGAGAAGCTGCAAGACTATTCCCGGATTTTGATCTTAGGCAATCAATCAGTCGTCTCTAAAGACGCCGAAAAAGCACTGCAAGGGGCAGAAATCAAGCGCATTGACAATAGTAGCCTTTACGAAGAGTGCTGGCTCTTTGCCGCAGAAATCTGGCAGAATGGAACCTCCGAGGTGGTCTTATCCGGCTCAAAGCCCTCGGATCTATTCATGGCCTATCGGACGGCCAAGATGGCTGGCACGCCGATCGTGGTATGCGAGGGTGATGTGACCGAAAACGCCAATGCCGCCATCGCGGAAATGACCAAAAGAAATGTTACCCTCTCAAGAGTGCTCCTCGTTGGCGAAATTGGAGCGGAGTATACAAAGCCGCTGCAAGAATCAGGCGTCAAAATAGAAGAGGTGAAATCGTGAGGCTGCAATACCTAATACTATTCATAGCAATCCTGTCCACTACAGAGCAATGCTTCGCACAGGACGCGCCCCTGGACAGAGGAGTTAAGGGCGACCTCGATGATGTGATTTTAGTCGGAGCAGACGATTGGCATGCAATCATTGCAGCTACTCCTCTGGCCATCTGGTCTTTGGAAAATCAGACCCGAACATTACCTATGCTAATTCTTCCCAAATCGGTCCAGGCCGGGGATAGAAACGGCTGGGTGGAAGAGAGCGATCTAGAGAGATATGGTGCCTCTGCCATCCTTGGCACATTTAAGGCGGCAAATATCAGCACCATAACCATCCACGGGACGGGAGATCAAGTAAAATCTCTGGTTGAAGCAGCCCACAAAGACGGTCTGAAAGCTTACATCACAGCAACTCTTGAGATTCCCGTTATCTCCGAGCCGGGGGCGATCGGAGATATAGAAGAATTGCCGCAGGCCAGGAAAGCCATGCTTGCACAGGCAGGGCTCGACCTGACCGTGACTGACGATTCCAGGATAGATAAAAGCTTGCTGCAGGTGGCAGATCCCGATATAGGCGGCAACGCCACACTTTTTTGCCCTGCAAACCAAGAGGCAAGGGATAATCTCTATAATCTTATCGAGACGCTGGTAGACGACTACAAGGCCGATGGCGTTGTGCTTTATAATTTTGGCTTCCAGGATGAGAACTATTGCTACTGCAATGTCTGCAAGGAGAAGTTCTACCAGGATACCGGCATAGATCTCAGCAAAGTCAATATCAATAGCTACAATCAGGAGAGATGGACGCTGTGGAAGCAGGATCAGCTCATGATGATTGTAAATTATGCCCGAAATATAACCTCGGATTTGGGTCCTGTGAAGCTTGGCGTGGCTTTTGATAATCCCGTCGATCAGAGCCGGGGCTACAACTTCGCAAAGATGGCAAAGGTGACGGACTTTTCCATAATATCTCCCCTCTCCGCTCAGGATGCGGGAGCGGCCTCGCAACTCAGCGACAAACCGGTTTATGTCCGTTTGAGCGACGATTACCTTGGATATGTTCTCTCCACCCAGAATGTAGAAGGTGGCGTGAAGTATATCGAGGACCTCATAAAATCCGGCGCAGCAGGAGTTGCTTTCGAGTACAACGTCGTTCATACACCCGTTTGGTCGGAGCTAGAGCCACCATCATTGGCCGCTCACTGGCTACTAGGTCAGTTAGGCGGAAAGACCCTGGCCATAGGAAATGTCTCCTGGAAATGCGATGCAACGGTGCAGGCAAATAACAGCTTTGATATGGCTGAAAAGATAAGCCGGTACTGGAAAAGCTCGCCGGGAGCCGTAATTGTAGGCGAAAATTACAGCGCAGCCCTCATTGCCGCACCAATTGCCTCTTATCTAAATTGGCCGCTCCTCTTTGTGAACAGTGTGCTGCCCAATGAGACAATTGCCGCATTATCGCGCCTGGATATAAAAGAGGCTGTGATAGTAGGTGCCATCTCGCCTGTCGTGAGGCAGAACTTAGGCCAAATGAATATTACCCTGCAAGAAGGAAGTTCTGAATTTCTCGCCCTGCAGATGAGCAAAAGAGGGGAAAGCCCTACAATGGTGGTCTTTACCAACTCTCATGATCTCTCGCTTCTACCGCCGGTGCCAAATCCCGTAGTAAAGCGAACACTTGTTGACGATCTGCTCATAAGAACCGAGATAAGTCCAAGTCAGGTGCCGGCCGAGGAGCTGGGAGAGATTGTAAGGCTCAACCTAACCATAAGCAATACCGGCAAAAAGGTGCTGAAAGGTGTGCGATTGCTGGACGTCTTCCCCATGGGCAGGTTCATAAAATGGCCCCGGCCACAAATGGGCGAGGCAAATGTCACAGATCCCTATAGCGGTCAACCCTCGAATGCCATAAATGCATTCCTCAACGGGTCAATGCTTCGCTGGAATATAAACCGGCTCGAGCCGGACAAGTCCGCCAGTTTGAATGTGGAAGTGGAACTGCTCTACCCCATGGACTCTGGCTGGAAAGAGCGGCTGGACACCGGGGCTACGGCCGCATACGAGGGATTTTCCTATAACCATACCCTGGAGAATGTAGATGACGGACCGGCAATCAATCTAACCTACCCCACCTGGATCTACTCGGGAAGAACGAACATCTCCTGGAACCTTAACCGGGACCTGAGTTACACCACCCTAAACCTCTACAGCCCGGAAAAACGAAACGCAAGCATCAAGATCACAGATATCAAGCCTGATAAGCTCTATGAAGTGCGAGTGCAGATGCTAACGCCAGGCAAGTGGATTTTCAATATTGAGGCAGGGAACGATTATGCCCACAGAACGAAGAACTACACCATCATTGTTCGCTCCAATATTGAGGCTTTGAATATTACAGCATTCAGCCACACCAAAGTCCCCCGGTTGTCCCTGGTTGCAGCCCATGCAGCAGCAGCTCGCCGGGCAATTCTGCTGGACGTGGCCAAAGACCCGCAGCAAATAGATCCTCTGATTGAGGAGCAAGCATTAAGGCAGAAGGTCGATGATCTTAAGCTCTCACCCCGCTATCTGATGGTTGTGGGCGATCCGGGCTCGCTGCCATTCATATCCACCGGCCTGATTCAGAAGCTATCGGAGATCATGGAGTACGAGGTCTACAGGGACTATCAATTGCCCATGAATGATGAAAATTACAGCAGTGTAGCTGTGGGCCGAATCATGGGGCTTTCCGTTTACGATGCCTCTCAGCTCCTGGCTCGTACCCTGGCCTATGATCGACTGAATGGATCCTGGAAGAATAATGCCCTGGTCATTTCTTCGCCGCCCCTCTCTTTCCCGCAGGCCCCCACTGCTATGAGAATCAGAGACTATTTGGTGGAGGCAGGGTTGCAGGTCAAGGATCTGCGTTACGAGGAGGCTACTTACCAGCAAGTCATCTCGCAGATGAATAACGGCCAGAATATAGTGAACTTCGATCATCACGGCAATGAAAACGCATGGCAGTTGTCGGATTGGTCGATGATGGATTCTTCGCTTACCGGAGAGCATGTAAAGGAGCTAACTCTTTCACCCCAGACAACCACCTCAAGTGCCTGTGTTACTGCAAACCTCAAGGGACACTATCTCAATGTGACCGGTACCAGGATGTACATCCCACTCAACCTGGAGGACTCCATTGCTCTGTCATTTATAAGAGCGGGATCTGTTAATTATATTGGAGAGTCTGCTCTGTCCTATATCTTCGTGTCGGAAGATTCCTCAAAGAGGTTTTACCAATCCCTGGTCTTTGAGAACGCCACGGTAGGAGAGGCCGCTCTTGACGCAGAAAACCTCATGCGATTGAAGTTCCAGGGTGCAGAGTTCATCAAGGCTATCTCCGATTACGATGAGGCGTTGCCGGAATGGGATGCATCAGTTTCCGAAATGCTCAATCAGACGGCCTACATGGATGTCATACTGGGAGACCCCAGCTTCCGGCCGGCTCTGCAAAAAACTCCAACTCGCCCCTACAGTACCGTGGTGGAGGTCGTCAACGCCACGGGCGATAACATGAGCATCGTCAAGGCATCCATAACACCCATGAACGAGAGCGCAACCGACTGGATCTACTGGATCGAGACGGATAGCACCAGCGGAAAACTCAATCTCAATGCGCCGCCCGCCATCATCGGCGAGGTTTTGCTGCCCAAAGATGCTGACAAGATCGTGGTTAAGGAAAACGGCCTTTCTGTCTGGCATGATGAATATACGTTTGGGGAAAAGAAGAAGGTGATGTGGCCCATCATACGGCCAAGGCTTGCTGAGGAGAGGAGCTTTCAGATAGAGTATGTGCTAATCCCAGGCCAGGTTCAGCACATCAACGTAACCGCCGGCTGGAATGCCGTAGCCGTATACCTCAAACCGAAAGATGCAAAGGCCTCCAAGTACCTGGCGAATAAGCCCTACCGTAGCCTATTCTCCATTGCCGGCGAGGGTTGGGACTTTGGCATGAAGGATGGGGGCAGAATCAATGTGACCAGCTTTTCGCCCGGCGAGGGCTATCTTATCGACAGCGCCGCCAACTTCACCATAGAGATCTATGGCAAGCCCGTCGATCTGCCCTATCGCCTCAATTTGCATGCCGGCTGGAATATGATTGGACTTCCTGTGAACAAGACGGTAGATTTAGGCAACATCACCGTGAATGCCGAGCATAAGAGGTACAAGTATCAGGAGGCGGTAGATAAAGGCCTGGTCTCGGCCTTCATCTGGAAGTATGAGGAGCAGGGCTGGACGCACCTGGGCAAGAATGAGACACTGGTGCCGGGAATGGCCTATCTTTTCGAGGCTATGAACGAGGCCAAGCTGGAGTTCCGCTGAAAGAATCATCAGCCGAACTCTTCTTTCTGTTTTTTTAAAAGATTTAGTTATTTTTTTCTATGTAGCTCTCGAATCATCTCTCGGTGCATAGATGCCATCATATCTCCCTGCATGCCGATCAGAAATAGCTGGAAGCCTACGATGATCAGGATGGCCGTCAGGATGGTAAGGGGAATATGCTCGATGCGCCAGTAAAGCCAGTCTCGGGCAACAAATAGACCGACGAGAAATCCGGCCAGACCAAAGAATGAGCCGATCAGGCCGAAGTAGAACATGGGATTTTCGGTCTTTGCCATGCGGAAGATGGTTAGTATGATCTTCAGGCCGTCGCGGAAAGGATGAAGCTTGGTCTTGGTGCCGGACGACCGTGGCATGTAGGTAATAGGCACCTCTATGATACGAAGGCCCTTCTTCACGCTCTCAATGGTTATCTCCGACTCGATCTCAAAGCCCGGCGTAGAAAGGTCCAGGCGGCGAATGCCTTCCCTGGTGAACGCCCGGTAGCCGGAGAGAATGTCATTTAAGTGAACGCGATAGATGGTGGCGAAGAAGAGGTTGATCATCTTATTGCCGAACATGTTAAGCCCCTTTAAGGCTCCACCCTGCACATTTCCCAGCCGATTTCCCACGACGTGGTCTGCCTTTCCCTGAAAAACCGGCTCCAGGACGCTGGCGGCCTCGGAGGGAAGGTAGGTGCCGTCCCCGTCGATGAGAAGGATAAACTCCTCTTCAATCTCTGCGAAGACCTCTTTTAGAGCCTGGCCCTTACCCGAGCCGGACTGGATGAAGATGCGTGCACCTGCTTCTCTGGCTTTGGCAATGGTAGCATCGCTGCTGTGGCCGTCCGCCACCAGGATGTTTTCGAAGCCCAAGGCTTTGAATTCCCGGATGACAGGCTCGATGGACTCCTCTTCATTGAGGGTGGGGATGAGAACGCAAACGTCTTTGTAGCTCACGCTTAGATCAGCTCTGGTCAATGATTATCAGCTAATAGGATGAAGCGGATTAAATAGGTTGCTTTTCCAAAAAAAAATGGTTCATGCTTTCATGGCCCGGCGGATCAGCCCAACGTAGCGCTCCTCAAGCTTTGCCATGTCGCTTGCCGTGGTCTCGATGGAAAGCCGCAAAATGGGCTCGGTGTTGCTAGGGCGGATAAGGACGCTATAGGTATCAGTGGTGACCTTCAACCCATCCATGGTATTCGGTTCCATTCTGGCGAGCGCATCCTTCAGCCGCAGCATAACACCGGCCGGATCCTCATTGAGATGGATGCTGATCTGTTTGTAGGGATAGTCCGGTATCGCGTCTGCGAGTACAGAAAGCTTCTCTCCTTGGGAGATGATTTCGCCTAAGACAAGGCTCATGGCAAATGGATCGTCGGAGTATTGGAACTCAGGAAGGAAGAAATGAGCGCTGGGCTCAACGCCTAAGACTGCCCCTGAATCTTTAACTCGGTTAGCTATGAAGACGTCACCTACTCTTTCTCGCTCAACTTTTATGCCAAAGGGTTCAAGTTCTTTTTCGAGAATCATGGAACAATCCAGACCCGCAATTATCGTGTCTCCTGACTTATACCTTCTCTCTGAAATGATTATTGCGACTTTTTCTGGAGTTACGATTCGCCCGAGATCATCAATTATAAGGCCACGATCCGCATCAGCATCAAATCCGACACCATAATCTGCATTATGGCTTACTACATATTTTGAAGCTTCTTGCAGTGATTTTTCAGTTGGTGCTGAGCCTCTGCCGGGAAACATGCCATCTTGGGAGCCGTTAACAACAAGAGGATTGCAGTTTAATTCCTGATAAAATGAATCCATTAGGCAAGCAGATCCATTTCCCATATCTAATACAACTTTCAATTCGTCGATTATATTAATTTTATTGCTAACATAATTTTTATATCGCGAAATAGCTTCATTAACATTACATTTTTTTTCTAAGCCGACCCCTTTCCTAAATTCGCTATTATTATAATTGTTCATTATGTCGGTTTTGGTGTACAGCATTCCATATCCCATGCTAGTACGAAACCTTATACCATTGTATTCCGGTGGGTTATGCGAAGCAGAAATATAAGCGGCTGCATTACGATTATCTGCCAGTGTCATGAAACTCAGGAGAGGTATAGGCATAACTTCATAGTTGTCCGCATTACAGCCCGTGCTAAGTACCCCTGTTAAAAATGCTGCCTGCAAAGATGGGCCGCTAATGCGGGTATCTCGCCCAAGTACTATTGTCCCGCCTTCATAGCAAGAACCAAAGGCTTTGCCAATATTCTCAAAAGTATTCTCTGAAAGCTCAACGTCGTAGATCCCCCTAACATCATATGCTCGAAATATTGCCACAATCTTCTGCTAATGCCAATTAGATAAAAATAGTTTTCCATTAGGAGCAAACTAATGTTTTCCTTTTCCAAGACAATGGGCTTAAAGGGAGTCACTTGTTATCGTATATTTCATCGAGAGTCTGGCGGATTAGAACCCTATCGACTAAATACGATATCTGCAACATTCGCGACATCCCCAACTTCTCGCTACCTAACCTCCCGGATCAAGTAGGAGCATTACCTGATCAATCTCAATTTTAAAGCCCTTATTTTGAAAAATAACCCCAATTAGCCTTGCTTACCGACAGGTTTATATACTTTATGCGCCTACTACTATTGAGGCGCATAATGCAATCCACTAGAAGAATCAAAGTGAAAAATGGGATCGAATATTGGTATGAAGAAACTCCTTACTACGACAAGGAGAAAAAACAGATCAGACATAAGTCAAAATATTTAGGCAGAAATGTAGATGGGCAGCCGGTCCGGATGCGTTCCGCCCCTGACGAAGTCAAAGAGAAGACGAAAAAGAAAACACTGGAAATCAAGTCGTCT
>JAPKXZ010000039.1 GCA_026394555.1 Methanothrix sp. | reverse complement strand
TGCGACGAACCATTCGCAATTTTGCTTGCGAGAATTCATGATCCAATTTCAGAGATCATACCCCCTTTTTTATATTACGGGGGCGTTATAGTAAATATAGTTAATTAGTAATAGTAACTGAATGTGAGGTAGTCAAGTTAAACCATTATGTAACATGTATCCTCAAGCCCGTAAATAAGAGGCGATAGCAGCAAGGAAATCGCGAGTGGATATGAAATTAAGTCCGTCCTCTGTGGAATGAGTCTGGATGGAATGATTGAAAACCAAAATAATCCTTCGCATTAAAAAATTAGGAAGAAAAAAATACCTGGCGCCAGGGCCGGATTTTCCGGCTCAGGCCTTCTTGCGATCCCGGATGAACATGCCGGTGCTTGTCTCATCCAGCAACGTCTCGGACGGTTTTTCGGTCATCAGGCTAACCACAATCATGGCCGCCAGCGATAGCGCAAATCCGTATATGCTGGGGTGCATGGGCATGGGTGCGATGAATTTGGCGTAATAGCTGAAGGCAAACACCCCCACCAGTCCAATAATCATGGAGGCGAGAGCCCCCTCGCGCGTGGCCCGCCGCCAGTACAGCCCGGCAAATAAGGGCGTTACAAAGCAGGCCAGCATCACGCCGATGGCCATCCAGATCAGCCAGGCCAGGAGCTCGGGCGGATTGGACCAGGCCAGATAGAGCGTAATGACTGTGGAAATACCAATGGCCACCCGGCTGAGCAGGGTGATCGATTTCTCAGACGCATCCTTATTGACGAACTGCTTGTAGACATCCCAGCTCACGTAGCTGCCGATGGTCAGCATGAGCCGGTCCGTGGTAGACATGACTGCGGATAATACTATTATGGCCACCAAAGGCGCGAAGAAGGTCGGGAAGACATGCTCCGCTGCCACAATAAAGCTGTAGTCGGAAGGATTGGCCACCCCCGTCGGGAGCGATATCATTTTTTCGCTAACCATGGACCTTGCCGCAAAGCCGGTGATCTTGCACAGGTACATGATCACGGCATAGATGACGAAAGCTGCCAATGGAGCCCACTTGAAGTACTTGACGTCTCTGGCCGCCAGGACGTTGTTCACGACGTGCGGTGCTGCCGCCAGCCCCAAGGTGAGCAGGAAGAAGAACGACACCAGGTACTCGGGCGTCAGGAAGGCGTACTTGGCATAGGGCGGATGCACTTGCGGATACCAGAGATTGGTCATGTTCATATCTATGCCTGCCAGGACCAGGTTGATGTGCTCCAGTCCACCGGCTGCGGCAATGACTACCGGCCCCACGAGCAAGACTCCTGCCAGTATCATTATTCCCTGCACCAGGGAGGCCATGCCTATGGCGTAAAGGCCGCCCAGGATGGTGTAGGCCATGACGATGCCGGCACCAATCACTAGAGACCACTCATAGGGGATCTTGAAGAGCCATGACAAGACCATGCTGATGGAGATGTACTGCCCCACCAGGTAGATAATGGAGATGAGAATGCCGATTATGGCAGAGGTGCCGCGAATGCCTCTCGGGCTGTAGAAGCGGTGAGCGAAGTAGTCTTGCACCGTCACGTAGCCCGTTCTGGAGGCGACGGTGTGCAGCTTGGTTCCGAAGAACAGTATGCAGACCGCAGCCGAGAGCGGCACGAAGATCTGCTCCCAGATGCTGGGCCAGCCTGTAGCATAACCGAGACCGGCAACGCCAAGGATGGTCATACCGCTGCAGATGCTGGCGACGATGAGTAGAGTAAAGGTCCAAAAGCCCAGATTTCTTCCTGCTACCAGGAAATCCTCTGAGTTCTTGATCTTCTTTGAGGCTATGGCTCCGATGGCCACCAGGCCAACGAAATATAGCACTATTATGATGGTTCCAATAAAGTCCAAGCCCATCACCACCGCAGAGCCCAGATCAATAGCAATAGCGAGATGGCTACAGGCACAATTATGACTCCAACAAAGGTATCAGTAGGTAAACCAATGATCAAATAGAATCCCTCCATGATTGTTACGTGATAGCATGATGCAAATTAGCATTTTATAAAGCTATTTGATCTCAAGTGAGAAACTTTTATAGTGGGCATGCCTCTCTGGAAAGAGATGAGCGAGCGACTTTCCCCTCAAGGCAGCGATCTAAAAATACTGTGCGATAATGCGGCAAAAGCCGTGACCGATGCCATAGAAGATATGACCGGTACCATCGTCGGCGGGCAAAATGTGAAGATGGGCGCGGACGGCACCCCCACCAAGCAAATCGACCGGGCCGCAGAGAATGCCGTTCTCGATACACTGCGCTCCTCGGGCTTGGGCTTTAAGGTGCTCAGCGAGGAGATCGGCGAGGTCTTGATCGGCGAGAAGCCCGACTATTTTCTGCACCTCGATCCCCTGGACGGCACCTTCAACGCCATAGCCGGCATTCCCTTCTACTCCGTCTCCATTTACCTGAGCAAGGGCGATTTTCATTTCGGATATATCTCGGATCTGGCCCGGGGCGGATGCTATTATGCTGAAACCGGGCGGGGCGCCTACTCTCAGCCGGGCGGCCGTTTGCAGGTATCAACCCATACCGATCTCTCTCACTTCAGCATCTCCGCTTACACCCTGCGCCCCCATACGAGCAGGATGGCGGCCATCGGCGACACTGTGCGCCGCATTCGCACCCTGGGAAGCACCGCCCTGGAGATGGCTCTGGTCGCCTCGGGAAGGCTGGATGCCTTCGTGGATCTGCGGGGCATGATGCGCGTGGTGGATGTGGCGGCAGGAAAGATCATCCTGGAGGAAGCGGGCGGAATGGTGACCGATTCTGTGGGAGACGTGCTTCATCTGGACGGCAATATGTGGCAGAGGAAAGATCTGATCGGCTCGAACGGTTTATTGCACGCAGAGCTGCTGAGAATCATAGGAGGTGGGCCCCATTAAGATCGGCTTTGTCTCCCGGCAGCAGCCCGAATCCATTCGGCTGGCGCAGATGCTCATCTACCAGATCGAGAGCGAAGGGAAGGGCACAGAGATATTCGTGGATGAGGACCTTGCTCTAAAAATCGGCAGAGAGGGCACAACCGTAGCGGAGATGGAGCGACAGTTGGTGGATTTCATAGTCTCCGTAGGAGGAGACGGGACGATTCTACGCACCATTCACAAGATGGTGGATCCGGCTCCCATTTTGGGCATAAACATGGGCACGTTGGGCTTTCTGGTGGACGTGGAGCCCAAGGACGCCGTGGAGACGCTCTCGCGCCTGCTGGCGGGCTTTGATGTGGATGTGCGCTCGCGCCTGAAGCTGCTCCTTAATGGGGTTTGCCTGCCCCGCGCCACCAATGAGATCGCCTTTCTTACGGCAAGTCCCGCCAAGATGATCGAGTTTGAGATCATCGTGGACGGCGCACTCATGGAGGACTTTCGAGCGGACGGCGTCATCATCGCCACCTCCACCGGCTCCACAGCCTATGCCATGTCGGCGGGCGGGCCCATCGTCGATCCGCGGGTGGATGCCATTGTGCTCGTTCCCATGGCCCCCTTCAAGCTCTCATCGCGACCCTGGGTGATTCCGGGTGATAGCAGGATCGAGGTTCGCCTCAAGCTGCCGGACAAGGAGGCGCTGGTGGTGGTGGACGGCCAGACCTCCATGGTCATCTCCTCCAAAGATACGGTGGTCATAAGCAAGGCCAAAACCCCGGCCAGGTTTGTGAAAGTAGGAAGAGAGGGGTTCTACGCCAAGGTGAAGAGCAAGCTGACGTGAGGCGCACAGGGTTAAAAAGCTTCTTTGTGCATTTAAATAGCAGATATTGCTCTGCGATCTTTGATATAGCTGAAATGTTACATGCAAATTAAGATCAGAAACCTAAAAGTGGAGTTCGGTGGGCGGTCAGCTTTGAATCTATTGCATGTCAAAGACCTGGGAGATGGTTTTATAAACGTCTCCTGGAGGGGAGGAAACGTAGAGCATGAATGCCGTCAACCTATTCCATTAAAAGATCCTCTCACAGAAGAAGACCACCAGGATCTTAGATGGTATCGCATGTAGAAGAGATCTGCCCTGAAGGAATGTTCGGGTTCATTGGCCGGAACTACGATATACTTCGCCTGGAGAGAGGCTTACTCGATGATAGGACTCCTTGGGTACTCATAACGGGCGTAGGAGGTACAGGCAAAACCGATTTGGCTTACGGATTTGCCAGATGGTATGCAGAGACAAGCGGATGCAGATGCGTTTTTAAAACATCCTTCAAGGAGAAAGCTTATTTTGGCCAGGTCGTAGGGAGCATAGTCGGTTTTGGTACGGATTTCTCCAGGCAGTCCGATCAAATACAATGGGATTGGCTGGTCAACTACCTGCAGCGGGAGCCCTGTCTTCTCATTTGGGACAACTTTGAGACCGTAGACGGATATCCTGCTGGCTCTGATCCGCTGGCTGGGGACGAAGATAGAGAAAAGCTGGGGCGTTTCCTCAGGGCTCTAAGAGGTGGCAAGTCACGCGTTATCATAACCACTCGCAAGCCAGTTGAGCTCTGGTTAGGAATTGCCTATAACCTGTTATCCATCAGGGGCCTGACTTCTCGCGAAGCTCGTCATATGGCCCAAGCTATTCTGAAGACAATAGGAAAGGCGCCCAATGATTTCAGGGACGATCCGAACTATGCCAGGTTGATAGATCTATTGAGAGGACATCCCAAATCTCTGGAGGTGGTGCTGACACAACTGCGTTTTGAGAGCCCCGGAGAGATCATCGAGGCTCTGCAAAGCAAAATCGATTCATGTAAAGACCTTCTGGATGCTTCATTCGAGTACGTCTTTGAGCACCTTTCGCCAGAAACTCGACGACATCTGCCACTCATTGGGCTATTTACCACCTATACAGCGGTGCCCACCATCGGTTATTTTGGATACTCAGGATTAGGGCAGGCTGTTTATAAAGAACACACAGGTGAGTACCTGGTTATAGATAGCTGGAAAAAGGTGCTTATGGAGGCGGCCTTTGCCGGGCTTGTACGACAGATCCATCCGGATTTATTCGAGCTTCATCCCACACTACCGACATTTTTAAGGAACAAGCTGGCAGACCAAGTAGGTCTTCATGGAGTTGAGAGACTGGATGCCGAGTTCACGAAGCTCTATGCAGGCTTGGCAGGCGTTTTGGAAGAAAAATTAAAAAAAGCAGAGCCTGTAGTATCTGGTTTAGTCGGATTCGAGGAGCCCAACTTCCTCCGAGCGCTGAGACTTGCGGAGTTGGGAGAGAGATGGTCATCGGCCCAAGCAATCGTCCAATTAATCTCCATATTTTATGATATTAGGAGTCGCCATGAGGAATTGAGATCTCTGAGATCCGGCATATTCACTCGACTGGGCCGAACAATTAATGCCGACGCCAGTAATGATAAGATCGATTTGTGGATGTTCCTTCAGAGTGAAGAGGCTAACGATGCTATCAAATTTAATGATCTTAATCATGCAGAGATGGATTATAAGCGAATCCTAGGATACCTCGTCTCCTTAAACGATCCCAATGTCGATCCCAAGATTGCTATTTGTCATAACAAGCTGGGAATAATTGCCGCACATTTGCATAAATTGGATGAGGCTGAGCAACGGTACAAAAAAGCTCAGAAAATATTCGAGCACCTAGGGCTGGAACAAGATGCGGCAGCTTCATACCACCAATTAGGTATAATTGACCAGACACACCAGAACCTAAATGGGGCTGAGGCGTGGTACAAGAAGGCTCTTAAGATCTACGAGCGCCTAGGTATAGAGCGGGATGCAGCCAAATCCTACCACCAGCTAGGCATGGTTGCTCAGGATCGGCAGAAATCAGATGAGGCCGAGCAATGGTACGGAAAGGCTCTGGAGATTCACGAGCGATTAGGGCTGGAACAAGAGGCAGCTGCAGAATACACGCAGCTGGGAAGTATTGCCTACTTGCATCGGAAGCCGGATGAAGCAGAGCAGTGGTACAAAAAAGCCCTGAAAATCAGAGAGCGCCTAGCGCTTGAACTAGATGCCGCAAAGTGTTATCATGGACTAGGTATGGTTGCCCAGTATCGGCAGAAATTAGATGAGGCAGAGCAATGGTACAAAAAAGCTCTTGAGATCTATGAGCGCCACAGGCTAGAACTAGAGGCTGCTGATCTGTACATCCTATTGGGCACCATCAATCAAAATTTGGACGAGGCCTATGAGTCATACAGAGATGCTTTGGATGTATATGACCGCGTGAATAATTTGTATCGGAAAGTGGATACACTTGCCCTAATGGGCATTCTAAGGCGGCGACAAGATCGTCTGCAGGAAGCTATTGAGTTCTTCGGCAGGTCCTGGGTAATTGCGAGAGAATATCAGATGAGCATTGCAGAAAGTATATCATTAAGTCTTGCCAGTCTTATGTTATCAATGGGCGAGCAAGAGTTCGTGACATCATGGCGTCAAGCATTCCATGAGGAGCCACCACTCGAAGCACTGCGTGCAAAGGCAAAATATTCCGACGAATGATAATCGTATAGATGTTGCTAATAATCTTTTCGAGACCCCTGAACGCATAAACTGATCCGTTTACTAGGATGTTCGCTGCAAAGTATTCGAGTAGTAAATGGAAAAAAGAAGAACTATTCTTTATATCGCTCAACATGCATGAGGTTGCCTTTCATGCCACCTCTCTTCTCAGCATGAGCGTCGCCGCCGCAAAGAAGATCAGGAAGAATATGCCCAGCGCCAGCAGGTCGGGATAGAGAATGTCAGCGACTCCCGCGCCCTTCAGCATCACCGCTCGCAAGGCATGGGCGGCATAGGTGAGGGGAAGGATGTAGGAGAAGGGGCGGATGAACTCGGGCACAGACTGCAAGGGCCACCAGATGCCGCAGAGCACAATTTGAGGAGTGATGATGAGGGGTATGAACTGCACCACCTGAAACTCGCTTCGAGCGAAGTTGGAGAAGAAGGAGCCCAGGACCAGAGCGCCCGCTCCCAGGAGCAGCACCACCGCCATCGCTGTGAGTGGGCTGCCACGCAGGGGCACACCGAAGAGGGTGGTTACTACGAAGAGGGTGGTGGCTGATTGCAGGATCGTGAAGAGTGAGAAGCCCAGCACGTAGCCGGATACCATCTCCACCCGGCTCAAGGGCGAGACCATGAACTTCTCCAGCGTCCCTTGTGATCTCTCCCGGATGAAGGCGATGGCGGCGTTGATGAAGGTGAAGAAGAAGACCACCAGGCCCAGGATGGCCGGGCCCACCGTGTCCATCATCTTCAGGTCATAGCCGAAGATGTAGCGCGTAACGATCGCGTTTTCCGCACCCTTCGTCCGGCCAGTCGTCTCCAGGCCGGCCCTTTCCTTTGCCGTTCCCGCTTGCACCGCCGCTGCAATGGCTCCCGCTATCTGCAGGCTGCTGGCGTCCAGCAGCACCCGCACCTCTTCGGGCCGGAGGAGCACGGCTCCGTCCAGCCGCCCTTCTGAGATGAGCCTCTCGGCGTCCGATTCTGATCCTAGGCGAAGGATATCGAAGTCCTGGATGGACACCAGGTGCGCTCGCAGGGCATCGTGCCCGCCCCCGTCCACCAGCCCTAGATGAACGCCGCTCATATCTCCGGAGAGGGCATAGCCGAAGAGAATCATGAGGACGATGGGCGCGAAGACGATCAGGCCGATGGTGCGCCGGTCCCGCTTCAGCTGGCGCACCACGCGAAGAGCCACCACGCCCACGCGGCCCGCAGCCGGGCGATTCATGCCGCCTCCGAGAGACGCAGGAATGCCTCTTCCAACTTGGGTTCTGCCAGCCTCATGTCCAGAGGCGAGACCTGTGCCAGCACCTCCTTGATCTGGGCATGGCTCTCCAGGCGGACCTGCACGACACCATCTTCAACTTCTATTTCATATCCCTGGGCCTGAAGTTGGGCGGCGTCTCTCTCCGGCTCGGCCAACCAGAGTTTGAGAATGGGCCGCAGCCCGGCCAGGTGCAAAATTTCCTCTGGCGAACCCTCTGCCACCATTCTTCCCGCCCGCATGTAGCCCACCATGCGGCATTTCTCTGCTTCATCCATGAGATGGGTGGTGATGAGCACCGTCTTGCCCTCTTTGGCCAGGCGGTTGAAGTACTCCCAGAATGTTTGCCGCAGCCGGGGATCGACACCCACGGTGGGTTCATCCAGCAATAGCAGCTCTGGCTCGTGGATGAGGGTGCAGGCTAAAGAGAGCCTCTGGTACATGCCGCCGGAGAGAGCTCCTGCCAGACGGCTGCGGTGCAGGGAGAGGTCGACCATTTCCAGCAGCTCCTCCAGCCTCGCCACGCGCTGCTGCTTCTTCAGACCGTAAAGCCCGGCATAAAACTCCATATTCTCCTGCACCGTCAGATCGGGATAGAGGGCTTTATGCTGGGTCATGTAGCCGATCTGAGAATAGATCTTATCAACTTCGGAGACGGGCCGGCCCAGCACGGACATCTCTCCTTCGTCCAAGCGCAACAATCGCACGATGGCGCGAATGAAGGTGGTCTTGCCCGAGCCGTTTGGGCCGAGCAGGCAGTAGGTCACGCCGGAGGGAATGTCCACGGTAAGGCTGTCCAGGACCCGCTGCCGCCCAAAGCTCTTAGTCACGCCCCGCGCCGATATTGCCGGCTCTATTTCTCTCATCGCTCCTCTCCCGGCCATATCTTTCAGCTCTTGCTCCGTTTCTTTATTACTACTATTATTACTGCCGCGAGCACGAGGAGGAGAAGGATGGCGGCCCATGAGCGGCCTGTGCTCTGTGGCTCGATTTTGAGATAGGCATTCTCCTCGTCGTGAAGGTCATCTCTGTAGCTATCGGAAAACTCGAAGCGAACCTTAGCCTGGTAGCTCTTGCCGGGCACGGCATCCTTGGAGACATCCAGCTTGAAGATGAGCTCTGCCTCCTGCTGTGGTGGCAAGGCCGCTATCGGCGACTCGTCCACACTTACATAAATGCCGCTCTCTGGGCGAAGTCTTGCCACCAGATCTTTCGCAGTGTCACTGCCCACATTTTTTATGCGGATTTTGATCACATTATCCTGAGAGCCCACCAGCAGGGCGTCGGGGCTAACATCCAGAATCTCAAACTCTGCACCGCTTCTTCGCTCCACATTCAGAGTTAGGGGAATGATCTGGCTGAGACTATCGTACCAGTAGAACACATCCGGGCTCTCCGGGTGGTCTATGTCACCTTTCACGGCCACGTCCCTCTGGTAGGTGTAATTGACAACCGCGTCAAGCCGGTATTGGCCGGGCTTTGTGTTCTTGTAAGCCTCAATAGGAAACTCCAGCCGGGCGGAGGTCTGCCCCTCCCGGATGCTGCCGGGAAAGGCCGCAGCCCGCTTAATGTCTATGGCGCTCTCGTTCTCGGCCAAGAGCAGCAGCGAGACATCCTGGGCCACGGTTCTCTGCTTTTCCAGTTCCTGCTCTTTTTGCGCGGCCAGGATCTCCTCTCTCTTATTGGCGCCGGGCTCCTCGTTGACCTGGAATGCGGTTATGCGGCCCCGGTTGGTCAAAGTGAGAAAAAGCGAGGTCTGCTCACCCTGATAGACGCGGTTTTGCTCCAGGGAGACGGTCAGATTGGGTGTGCCGTAGACCTTGTAGTAATCATCGGAGAACCTCTCAGGTGGAATGGGGGCGCCGCTCTCGGCTGCCAAAGAGGGGGCAGCATAGAAAATGAGTGCTAACAGTAGCATGGCCAGGGCAAGAATGCCCAAGGATAAGCTAAAAATTCTCTGAACGGGTTCGTCTTTCCTTTTCGAGAGCATTGAGCTATCATCTGTCATTTAATCCGTCCCTTTTGTTAGGCTATGATGATTTGGAGATTTGGAGAATATCAATTATTTGCCTTTGCATCTTAATCTTGGCAAGAACATGGGCACCGTCTTCCTGTAATCCTCGTACTCCTGTCCGAACTCCTCTTGCAGTGATCTCTCCTCGTGCCGGGCACCCAGGTAAAAGTAGATGGTGGCCAGGATGTTGAAGGCCAGCAGATTCTCAGTCATGGTAGGTGTGAGCCAGAGGAAAAGAGCGGAAAAGAAGAAGAGAGGATTTCTGATGTGACAGTAAAAGCCGTCCTTCACCAGCCTGCCTTTTTCGCTCGTGGGCGCGCTCGTGCCCCGCAATTGGGATAGGCCCAGGAAATAGGAGACGCCCGTCTGGCGCAAGGTCAGAAGCAGCAGAACCGCAGCCAGAAGCTGGCCGCCTGCCATCAACCAGCTCCAGGGCACGGGAATGATGTATTGTGTTCTATCCGGCAGGAAGCTCATGATGAAAAGGAAGGGCAGCATCATGGAAAGGGCGAGCAGGTTGTAGGCCAGCCGCTGCCAACGGTCAAAGGCAATGCCTGGCGCGTCTCTTGCCCAGCTCTTGAATCGGGGATCGGCAAGGAAGCTGTGTACCATGGCAAAGAGCACAAAGTACGCCCCCATGACCAGAACGCTAAATATCATTTAATCACCCAGGCACTTCTGCAAATCATTTTTGCGACATTCTGCCGACGTACTCTATCAACCGGCAAACTATTAATAAGTCTCACTTCACTTCGATAACCTCATGGCTTTGGGGTGAATCGGCCCTGAGCCAAGCATGCAATTTTTCCTAAAGTAATGAGGGAGGTGCATTAGAGATGGACTGCCACCTGCAAAAGGAGGAACTGGATTTTTGGGAAGGCCAGAAGAGGTGCACAGAGGAGATGGACCTCAAGCTGGCGCGCGACCTGCCCGACGACACACCGGATTTCATATTGAAGATGATGGGCGATTTCGAAGATGAGGCAGCAAGGTTCTGTTTTTCCGGGGCAGAGGGCAGGGTCTTGGATGCAGGATGCGGCAACGGCAACCTGCTCATGCGATCCCTGAAAAATGAAAACGGAATAGCTGTGGCAGATAGAGCCGCCTTGCAGGTTATCGGCATGGATTTCTCCGGCAACATGCTGGGCCGGGCAGCCCTTCGGGCAGGGGGCGATGAACGGGCCGGCTTTTTGCAGGGCTCTGTGACCAGCCTGCCCTTTCGGGATCAGTCCTTCGAGCGGGTGGTAAGCAGCGGCGTTTTGACCTGCCTGCCCAATACAGAGACGGCAGCAAGAGCCTTGCAGGAATTTTATCGCGTCCTCAAGCCGGAAGGTGTCCTGGTGGTGGACTTCTTTTCCCGTATCTCCCACTACACCCTGATCAGAAAGCACCTCTTCCGGGAACCGATAAATCCGCCGGAATACGTCTCGCCAGCGGAGTTTCATAGAGCATTGGAAGAGGCGGGCTTTGCCGTCCTCGCTTGCCGTGGCTTTGACTTCAAGCCCTGCCAGGGCTACCTCTTCCTGAGCCGCTGGCGACCGATCATCGATCCCTGCTATTTTCAGGAGAGGCTCTCCCGCTTTCTGGAGCGCAAGGTACTGCCGGGATGGAAGTGGCTCAATCTCCTGGGCTACAGGATCTATATAAAGTGCATCAAGAAATAGAGATCTGGTGATCTATGGCTGCCGAAAAGGCATCAGCTCCCCTTTCTTCGCGATCCAATCATGTTAATTGAATTTGTAGCTCCTAAATCTTCTCTGCACCCGAAGAACATTATATTCTGGAAAATAGGTGCAAAGGCAAGCTAGTCTCTCTTTGCTATCATTGTATTCTATTATATTCATTTTCGTATGATAAATTGAATTTATTGTGTTAATGACTGTAATAGCCATACGTCTTGAAATTCGACAATAAAAGACCCCATATCATGTGAGTAATTGGAAAACCTTTAATATCCAATTGATTATTTAAACTATAACAATTAATGCTTATAATTACTTAAATAGATACTTTAACTATATATGTTTTTCAAATGAATATACATATTGTGTCTTTGCCACGCGAAAACTACATATACAAAAACCATAAATGCTGTGGCCATGATACTTCCATTTCTCGTGGTTGGAATTATAATTGCGTGCACAATACTGGTGTGCTCGTACCGAGCGATTTATGGACCAGGGACGTTCAACCGCATCGTAGCTGCCAATGTGATAGGCACAAAGGCGATTGTGCTCTTGATCTTGGTGGGCTATATTATCGAAAGACCGCACTTTGTGGACGTTGCACTGATGTATGCAGCAATTGCGTTTATTGGAACGATAATTGTCGCCAAATATGCAGAAAGAGGAGAACTATGCTCGCGATAGATATAATATCCACAATGTTTCTGGCGGCCGGGACGTTCATTATGATAACCGGAACCGTGGGCCTCCTGAAATTCCCGGATTTTTATACACGAATACATGCCACCGGGAAGTGCGATACCCTTGGACAGATCATGATAATAGTTGGCTGTATGATTTACGAAGGTTTTACATTTATAACCATTAAGCTTCTCCTGGTGACGGCCTTCTATCTATTAGCTGGCCCTGCCAGCACGCATGCGTTGATGAAAGCAGCATATGTTACCGGCGTGCCAGTATGGAAGAAGGGCGACAAGAGGATGTGATGGAGATGACAGAAATGAAAGATGAGAACAGGAAATTTAAGATTGTCCTGACCTTTTGTGTCATGTTCATCTTCTGGTTGCTCTTATCAGCTTGGACCGTCTATCTTCCCGAGCCTTATGATTTCTCCAAAGTGTCGAGGGGCGTACTGGTAGCATTAATCGTTACATTTCTAACCTACGAGATATTTGTGCCCTGCAGAGGCAAGGATGTGCTTTTAAAGACGCAAAGGTTCATCCCCTATGTGGGATGGGAGTTATGGCAAATATATCTGGCCACCGTCGATGTCGCAAAACGTGTCTATGGCATTCTGGAGGTTGAGCCCGAAGTAATCGAGTTTGATACAACTCTGAGAAGCGACTTTGCATTAGTCACATTCGCCAACTCCATAACATTGACTCCGGGGACCGTAACAATCGATATTTCGGACCCTGAAAGAGGGAGATTCATAGTGCATGCCATAGCGAAGGGACCTGCAGATTCCCTTACAGTAGACCAGACCATGCAAAAGAAAGTTGGGTATGTCTTCATGGAGGAATGAAGGAGGGGAGATAATGATAGTTCCTATTGACTTGTTATTGCTATTCTTTCTTCTTATAGTGGGAATAGCTGCGTTATGGGTAAAGGATCTCTTGGCAGCCATAGTTCTGACCGGTGCTTATAGCTTTGTTATGGCAAATGTGTGGCTACAACTAGGTGCAACCGATGTGGCGTTCACCGAGGCGGCGGTAGGTGCCGGTGCCTCAACTGCTCTAATGATGGCCTGTTTATCGAGAGTGCCGAGGTGGGAGAAGTAATGATAGCCTGGAAAATAAAACCTCTGACTTTAGCCGCACTCATGACAGCCATCCTTCTGACGGCAGTATCCCTATACGCAGTTGAAGATCTGCCCGCTTTCGGAGATGAGAATTCAGCCGTAAATAAACATATTGAATTATTTAGGGTCGATGCGGATGGCTTGGTAGATGGCCTAAATGCAGGCGTTATCCCGGCAGAAATTAAAAACAAAACTGAAAAGATGGGTTTTATCAAAGGCCCAACCTGTCCCGGCTGCCAGAATGAGAATTATCCCACCTTGGAGGAGGGGAACTATAAAATTGAATACATCGAGAAAGGGACTCGGCTAGGCGGACGGCTCTACACAGCAGGCGGATGGGATGTCCTCATCAATGAAGGGGAGATATTTTACAATGAACCTCAGCGATATTATTTTATTGAAGAACGTGAGGGAAAGCTGATCGTCTACAGGTATAACTGGCCAGTCAGAGTCGTAGAGAAAACCGAAGAAGAGACGGCTATGATAAATTCTGTTACATCAGGCCTGGCGGATTACAGAGGCTACGATACAATGGGTGAAGAAACGGTCATTCTCACCGGTGCCCTTGGCGTTATACTGTTGGTGAGGAGGCGAGGAAGACTATGACTCCGGAGATTAAAGCATACAAGAGGAATATCATAATAGAGGTGACTACGAATCTGATGTTCCCCCTGACCTTATTATTTGGGCTGTATATAATGATAGGGACGAGCGGCACAGGAGGAGGATTCCAGGGGGGGACGATACTTGCAGCCGCGTTCATTCTCTATATAACCGTCTTTGGCCATGAGAAAGGCAGAGAGAAGATGCCGGAGTCTGTGAATGCCCTATTCAAAAGCCTCGGACTGTTTCTCTATAATGGAGCTGGCTGGATATGTGTCCTTTTCAGCTTGGCTGGAGCGCAGTGGCTGAACATGCCTGCATTTTGGCCGGTGGCAGATTTTGTAGGCGTGGCCGGAGCACGGTCATTTTTGGTAGGATACATGGTATCGGTGGGCATAGGGTTGACAGTAATGGCCGCTTTCGTCTCGCAGTATTTTGATCTGGCATGGAAAGAGGAAGAGGAGATGGAGAGTGGTGAAAGATGATCGAGTGGGTAACTTTGCATATCCTTGAAAAATATAACTTCTGGATATCCATGCTCATCATCATTATAGGGCTTTCTGCATGCATTGTAAAGGAGAATTTCCTAAAGAAGCTCATAGGTTTAAGCATATTTCAAACTGCATTTTTCCTGTGGGTCGTATCTCTTGGGGACGTAGGGAGGAACATCTTATTCACATGGGGCTTGAAAACCCAAACTCCACCAATTATATGGAAGGAAGCTGTAGAGAATGGATACATATATGCCAATCCTCTCCCCCACGTGCTCATGCTGACCGGGATTGTGGTGAGTGCAGCAACGACAGCAGTGGCTCTGGCCATTGTGATTAGGATATATCAGTTATATGGAACGATAGAAGAGAGCGAGATAATTGAGAAAGAGAAGGAATTTGAGAAAATGGGGGTGATGTGAGGTATGGATCTAGTTGAGCAATTCCCGGTGATCATAATCGGGCTGTCCATGTTCCTGGCCTATACTATGCTGCTTACGGGGTATCTTAACCGAAGGCTACCGTTCTTCATGTCTCTGGCCATGAATTCCTTCTTCCTTATCCTATCCCTGTTCATATTGAATCATGTCCTCACGGTGGGACCAATCCGCTACTGGCAAGGGGGGTGGAGGCCGCCCTGGGGCATAGAGTACGTTATAGATGCCATGAATGCCTACCTGCTGGTCATAGTTATATCAATGGTCATATTAGGATTAATATATTCGAGAGGTAACGTAAGGCATGAGATAGAGGAGCGAAAGCATGTCATCTTCTATACCCTTGTTCAGCTCATGGCCGCCGGGTTGTATGGCATAACCGTTACTGGTGACCTGTTCAATATGTTCATCTGGCTGGAGATCGCCTCTCTGACCGCTTACGCATTGATAGCTGTAGCTGGCGGAAGGGCACTAAGACCGGCTTATAATTATGTGATAATGGGCTCTATTGGCGCCTGTCTCTACATCTTTGGAGTTTGTTGGATTTATTCCGTCACCGGAACTCTTAATTTCGCCGACATGAGGCTTTTGCTGCCACTCGTATATGACAATAGAGCGGTTCAAATGGCCTTTGCCATGATAGTAGTGGGAGTTATGATAAAAGCGTATATATTCCCCCTTCATTTATGGCAGCCCGATGTGTATACCTATGCACCGTCCACCATAAGCTCGATGATGGCCTCAGTGCATGTCAAGGTTATGTTTTACATTCTCATAAGAATGTTTTACTCCGTCTTCACATTGGAGTTCATAAAGCATTTTATCGGTCTTGATTTGTTAATATGCTGGGTTGCAGCAATAGCCATACTGGCAGGTTCAATCTGGGCCATAAAGCAGAGAAATCTGAAGAGGATGCTGGCCTACTCCTCGGTATCACAAATGGGGTACATACTCTTAGGAGTGGGACTGTCCCCCTTATCACCCTGGGGACTGGTTGGTGCCGTGGCTCACATACTGAATCACGCCATAGGCAAAGGCTGTCTCTTCATGTGCGCCGGCGCGATCAGTCAGCAAGAGGGACTGAAGGACATAAGGGACTTTGGAGGCCTGGGGAAAAAGATGCCGTATGTCTGTGCTGCCTTTACTATTGCCGCACTCTCCATGATAGGAATTCCGCTTACTGCGGGATTTGCCTCCAAATTGTTCTTGATTAATGCCTCCCTGGATGCCGCTCAATACCCCTTCGTGGCCGTATTGCTGCTAAGCGGCCTCCTAAACCTGGTATACTTCTGGAGGGTTATTGATCAAATGTACTTTGTGAAGCACAAGGAGACAGAGAATGGGGTAGAGGTCAAAGAAAAGGGCAAATCTCTTCCGATCAGCATGGTTGTACCTATCCTGATCCTCGCAGCTCTTTGTATCGTCATGGGCATCGTCTGGCTCACAGATATTCCAATGCCTTTGATCAATCACATCTTATCTAATTTGAGAATGGGGGTGACGCTCTAATGGAGCTAATGACGCCGTTGTTGGCTATTCTGTGCCCAGCGATAGCAGCAGCTTTGATCCTGCCATCCAGGAACCATCCCAACATAAGAGAGCTATGGACAATAGCCGCAAGCGTAGCAATGTTCCTGCTCGTTTTGTCCATGGCACCACTGATCGTAAAAGGTGAGACGATAGAATTCACCTTATTCCAGTCGATGTTCAAGGGTATCTATATTGGATTCAAAGTCGATGCCTTTGGGGAGATCTTCGCCATAACTGCATCCTCCCTCTGGATCCTGGTCTCCATTTACTCCATCGGATACATGCGAACACTTAAAGAGCATGCTCAGACGAGATACTACTTCGCATTCTGCTTCGCCATATTAGGAGCAGTGGGGGTTGCGCTATCGGCAAATTTAGTAACCATGTTCATATTTTTTGAGATAATAACCATCTCTACCTATCCCCTGGTAATTCATGAGCAGACACCCGATGCGCTGCGGGCCGGGCATAAGTACCTGGCCTATCTGATGCCCGCCGGGGCCTTCCTGCTCTTCGGGATCATGATCACCTACTACCTGGCAGGCACTACGGATTTCACCCCAGGCGGGATAAAAGCCCTGGCCACGGCCTCACCAATGATAATAACCGTGCTCTTCTTCGCTTTCCTGCTGGGATTTATGAAGGCGGCATGGATGCCTTTTCATTCCTGGCTGCCCACGGCGATGATTGCGCCGTCGCCCGTTAGCGCATTATTGCACGCTGTGGCAGTGGTCAAGGCCGGAGTCTTCGGAATAGTGCGCATAGTGGGCTACGTCTTAGGGATGGACCTGATGCAAGAGCTGGGGCTCTGGCTGATTCTGGCAGGCATCGCCAGCTTCACCATGATCGTTGCCTCCTTCTTCGCCATCTCCCAGGACAACCTCAAGAGGAGGCTCGCCTACTCCACCATAAGCCAGTTGTCCTACATAATTTTAGGTGCGGCATTGCTTAACAAGGAGAGCATACAAGGGGCCATGTTGCTCATACCCTTCCACGGATACATGAAGATAACCCTCTTCCTCTGTGCCGGCGCCATACTGGTGGCCACGGGGAAGACGAAAATAAGCGAGATGGCAGGCATCGGGAGGAGAATGCCTGTGACTATGCTCGCTTTCAGCGTGGCTGCCATAGGCATGGCTGGACTCCCACCGGTGGCCGGGTTCATCAGCAAGCTATATCTCTGCCTGGGCGCCTGGGCAGTGGGCTCTCCTTATGGAATGATATTTTTAGCGGTCATCCTGATAAGCTCATTGCTGGATATAGTTTATTTCTTCCCCATAATAATAACAGCTTTCTTCAAGAAGCCGGCGGAGGGAATAGGCGCAAGTGGAGAAGTAAAGATAAAGGAGGCCCCACTCCTGGTGGTCGTCCCCCTGACGATAACTGCGATATTCTCCCTGGTATTTTTCGTATATCCCAATATGTTCTATATATCTGACCTGGCAAAAATGGCTATATCGCAGCTCTTCGGAGGTGTATGAAGAATAAAATGAATAATTTTTTATCCGAAGGATGGGGGACGGGTCCGAGAGACGATTGCAAAGAGAGTATGATTAAGGAAAGATTGGTAAATTGTATTGTCGCGGTTGATAGCAATGCCTTTCGCATCAGCCACCCTCGATACGGCTATGGCCGGCCAGCTTAATGTATCTCTCGGCGGCCAAATCCGAGGAATGGAACAGAACCTTTGACGGTTACATCATAACAGGTGTCACAGAGTCCTATGGCGCAGGAAAGGAAGATGTCTGGCTGATAAAAGTAAAATGAGAAGCTAAGATCGAAAGATATGAAGAAAGAGTGTCTGGAGGGAGATTGATGGAAATTGCTGCAGAAGAAAAGGAAACGAGGGAGAGGAGCGAGTACTTTTGGCATACCTATTATGGCTTTCCCTCTGAATTAGTCGGCTGGGTCTTGCTAGTTGTAACGCTGTCATACTTTGCATTTGTGGCATCAGTAGCCTTAGGTATATTATGATAATTATTGAGAACTGGGAATCAATCTTAATCAATCTTAGATATATGATAAGGAGATGACGAAAATGGATATAATGCTAGCAGTTCTCGCCATATTTGGATTTATTGCATATGTCTTTCTTAATTTTGGGGCCAAATTACCGCGTCATCGACATGGTGACTTATTCCTCGCAATTTATGGTTTTTGCATTGTTACGACGGTTGCAGCAGGTTTATTTGTTCCGTGGCATAGCGTGTTCCGGTGGCAAGAGGTAACAGCATTTTATGGGATATATGGTTTCGCTGCATGCGTCTTTCTTATTTATGCGGCCAAAGGATTGCGTTTTTGGCTTCCGAAGGAAGAGGATTATTATGAGAAGAAAGGGGGGATGAAATAATGATTGGGTGGTTGCATCCTGGACTCATACTAATCCTTGGAGCCTTCCTCATACCTCTTTTTAAGGGTAAGTGGAGACAAGGATATCTGCTCATACCTCCAATAGCAGCGCTTATAGATGTTATTCTCATGTACACAGGCGTATTTGGAGACATTCCATTTTCAACATGGCGTCTTCCTTTCTTGGAATACGAGCTTGTCTTCGGTAGGGTGGACAAACTAAGTTTTATTTTTGGACTTATATTTACCATCGCAACGATAATCGCGACTCTTTATGCACTACATGTAAAAAGTAGCAGCGAACACATGTCCCAGTACATATATGTGGGTAGTGCGCTGGGAGTAGTTTTCGCCGGCGACCTGATCACACTATATATCTTCTGGGAGATAATGGCGATTGCATCTACGCTCATTATCTGGCATGGAGCGACGGATAAAGCGCATCGTGCCGGGTTTAGATATATCATGTGGCACATTGCCGGGGGCATAATCCTGCTCGCGGGCATTGTCATGTATATTACGACCACGGGCTCAATAACCTTTAATGCCATCGGCTGGAGTTCGAGCAGTACTTATTTGCCTTCTTTATTAATTTTCATAGGCTTTATAATAAATGCTGCTGTTCCTCCTTTGCATGCTTGGTTGCCCGATGCATATCCTGAAGCATCTGTTACAGGCACAATATTTTTATCCATCTTTACCACCAAGACGGCAGTTTATGTTCTAGCAAGAGGCTTCGAGGGTTATGATGTTCTGATATGGCTCGGAGCATTAATGGTTGTATATCCTATCTTCTATGCCGTCCTCGAGAACGACTTGAGGAGAGTACTTTGCTACAGCCTCATTAACCAGGTTGGATTCATGTTGGTCGGCATAGGAATAGGTACTGCTCTGTCCATGAATGGTGCTATTTCTCATGCCTTTGGCAACATATTGTTCGAGGGACTGCTTTTCCTGTGCGTGGGAAGTGTGCTTTATCGGACGGGTACATGCAAGTGCACAGAGCTGGGCGGATTATATAAAACCATGCCGTTAACTGCCGCTTTTTGCTTCGTGGGTGCTGCATCAATATCGGCATTTCCATTCTTTACCGGTTTTGTAACCAAATCAATGGTTATGGATGCAGCTTCAAATGCGCATATGGCTCTCTTATCTGTTCTTTTGCTGCTTGCCTCAGCAGGTGTATTCCATCATGCGGGCATAAAGGTTCCGTATTTCGCTTTTTTTGCTGAGGACGCCCACTTAAAAGCAAGAGACCCCCCCATAAATATGCTATTAGCCATGGGTATAGCAGCAATTTCGTGCATTTTCATCGGCGTTTATCCGTATTCACTCTACCAGATTCTTCCTTATTCGGTGGAGTTTGTACCGTATACAGCGTCCCATATGATTGGTCAGCTCCAGCTGCTGTTGTTCGCTTCATTAGCATTCGTCGTTCTCATAAAAACCGGATTATATCCACCGGAACAAAGGAAGATAAATCTTGACTCAGATTGGCCGTTAAGAATTGCCGGTGCAAAGCTTATGTGGTTCTTCGAGGGGCCATTAGTGAACTTCGCGACTTGGGTGGACAACGGTCTAAAGAGGATAGCTGCTGATTTCTCTGCTTATGGGGAAGAAAAGGAAGAGAAAGTGTTTATTGGGGTCTCAGTGATGCTGGCACTCTTATTCCTGGCCATGTATTTGATTGTGCAGTTGGCATATGGTTGGATTTTCGCTAGCTGAAAATAGCTAATGGGAGGTGGGAAATAGAATTGGCAAGTCAGGCACAAAAGAGATGGTGTTCAATAGGAGGACCCATCTCCAGGCCCTCCTGTAGAAAATTGAATTCCATAAATGCCAGAAACCCTAAGAAGCGAAAGGAGGGAATACAAAGGAGATAGAAATAATTAAAGGCAGAGCGTGGATGAGAAAGTTGAAGCCGAAAGAGCTATCTAATCGAAGCAAGTAGGTATTAAGTGGTGATAAAATGCGAGATCAATCATTGGGCTACATCCTGATGGCACTTATAACTCTTTGGATATATGTAACCGTTGTAATTGATGCAGTTATTAAGAAGTGAAATACATGGACGCTGATGAGGGATTAGTGTTTGCGGGAGCATCGCTTGGAATAAGCATGCTGGTTATTTGGATTGTTTTTATTATTGCCCTTATATGGACCAGAGGGGCAGGATGAAGTAGCGGCGGGCAGGAGGTAATACAGAAGCTTAATCATCAAGCTCATAATATAAAGAGGAGACAAGATGGCTGACAAGCGCGAACCACACATCAAAAATAAGACTAGAATGGAGAGCATTAAAGAGAACCTATTGGTCATTGTGGTCCTCATTTTCAGCTTTATCTACTTTCTAATCCAACTATATGCGTGGTTCGCGAGCTCTCAAATGTAAGTGACTCCTGGCTATCTCCTGTGGGTGGACGGGAGGTGTGTCTTGGAAGCCGTGGGGGTGAATCCGAAGTCTGCGCTCACCACAGCAGTCACAAATGGAATAAAAGAATCTACAGTTACAACTCTGGGAGCAAACGATCCACCATGTGCACAAAGACCAGGCTCCTCTTGCCAAACAGAAAGCTAAGGCAGCCCTGCCAAGTCTGGAAACATTATGGTAGCTAGAAATGCCAGGCACAGCGTTCCAATTAAGAAAGTTATTGCAAGTGTTTTATCGCTCATTTCCATTCTCCTTTTGGACAGATTTGCTATTTTGCTATTAATATGTATCCCTTGACCTCGCCAAAAGAACGCCCTGTTCGCTGTGGCCTTTGGAAGCTATTCTTCTCAGGAGAGCCCAGTGCGCACGCGAACCGTTAAGCACTAGAGTAACTCTATGGTCCCAACTATGCGCAGCTTGCCGCCTTCAGGATAGATAAGAACCGCCCTCGAACCAGGACGATAGACCAGCATTTTGTCCAGCTTCACAGTCAGCTCGACATTGTGCCAGTCGCTTTCTGCCAATGCCTTCTCGATCCTGGCCGGAACAAATTGCATCCAGTGGCCAATATGGAGAACCATCCCCTCCTTTAGTGGCGCGGGCCAGTATTTGACCACGTGCACTTTGGCCGTCAGGGAGGATACTTGCTTGATGGATTTATCGTTGGTGAGGATGGTTCCCCTATCCAGGCCTTCTACCTCGATGCCCTTGAGGGCAATGCCCGTCCTCTCGCCCACGCCTGCCGTATCGAAGTCCTCGTCATGCTTTTGGATAGAGCGCACCTGGGCCGTCTTCTCTCCCGGCAAGACCATGAGAACGTCATGCTTCTTGATGCTCCCTTCCGCCACAGATCCCAGGACTACCGTCCCAATGCCGCGCACATTGAAGAAATGATCTACAGGTAAGGATCCAGTCTCTGCATTTTGCGGCGAATCCATCTTGCCCACATCCTCTAAGAGCCGCTCGCGCAGGACGTTCTTGTCGTCTTCCAGGAACTCATAGCCGTTCACCACCGTGCCCTTGATGAAAGGGGCAATCTGCTCGCGAGAGAGGTAGTTTTTCAGGACCACAATGCCCTCTTTCACGCCTATCGAGTCCAGCATGATGACCGACTCTCCGAAGGCGGGATTTATCTGGTCTACAATCAGCAGGGCCTTCCGGGCCATGGAGACGGCGTAGAAGAGGGGCGCGAGCTTCTCCGGGTAGCGGGTCGGCTCTATGAAGGTGACGGTGTTCTGTCCCTTTTTCAGGTTGTAAAAGGTAAGATCGCTAGAGGTGCCCTTCTTGCCCAGCTCTTTGCCATAGTCGAGAGAACCCAGGATCGCCACATTGAGATTCGCCATGTGTAACTGAAATTATCCATGGGATAATAGGTTTTGCGGTGGCCGAAATGCCCTCGCATTTTTAATAATAGTATATTAACGCCTGCGTTCGGGCACGAAATGTAATTTCTTGGCCTACAATGCACAATCTATAAATACATTGTACTTTTTAACTCATTAGAGTACAAGATTATACATTGGATCTGGTGATTACTTTGAGTTATCTTCAAAAGATCTTGGAAGGGCACGACCTTTCCATGGAGGAGGCAGAGGCGCTCATGGGCGAGATCTTCAGCAGTGCCACAGATGCCCAGATCGGCGCTCTGCTGGTTGCTCTGCGCATGAAAGGCGAATCCATCGCGGAGATTGCTGGCTTTGCCAGAAAGATGCGAGACTCCGCAGTTTGCATCCGCCCTAAGGTCAAAGGCTGCTTAGTAGATACCTGCGGCACAGGAGGGGATGCCTCCAACACCATCAACGTGAGCACGGCTGCGGCCATAGTCACCGCCGCCTGCGGCGTGCCTGTGGCCAAGCACGGAAACTATGCCGTGAGCTCGAAGTGCGGCAGCGCCAACGTTCTCCTGGAACTGGGCGTCAACATCAGTCCCCAGCCCGAGGCGGTAGCAGCCATGATCGAGCGTCTGGGCATAGGATTCATGCTGGCTCCCGTCTTCCATCCGGCCATGAAGCGCGTAGCTTCAGTCCGGCGCGAGCTGGGCCTACGCACCGTCTTCAACATCCTGGGGCCCCTGACCAATCCCGCCGGGGCCAAAGCGCAGGTGATGGGCGTCTACGATCCGCTTCTATGCGAAAAGCTGGCCCAGGTTTTCCAGATGCTGGGCACACAGAGGGCGTTAGTGGTGCACGGCATGGGCCTGGACGAGATCACCAACACCGGCGAAACAATGGTCTCGGAGCTGAAAGACGGCGCGGTGAAGAGCTACAGCCTCAAGCCCCGGGACCTGGGCTATCCCCTGGCCAGGCCGCAGGATATCGCAGGAGGAGAGCCCCAGGAAAATGCCGGAAAGCTGGTGGCTGTGATGAAAGGTGAACGTTCCCCGGCCCGAGATATCATCGCCATGAACAGCGGGGCGGCCGTCTACGTCTCCGGCCGGGCGGCGACCCTGAGAGAGGGCGCGAGGATGGCGGAGGATGCTATCGATTCTGGAAAAGCTCTGCAGCTCCTCCGAAGAATGGTGGAGATGAACGGTGATGCAAAAAAGCTGGAGCGGTTCCTGTGACCAGGATAAAGATCTGCGGAATCATGAACAGCGCAGAGCTCTTGCAGGCCGCCCTCGCCGGAGCGGACGGCGTGGGATTCATTGTGGAGATCGAGTCGTCCAGACACCGCCTCTCCGCCCAGGAGGCCGCCGATCTGATAAAAATGGTGCCGCTATTCACCAAGAGCGTGGCCGTGATTGCACCGGAAGATGTAGAGGAAGCGGTGCAACTGGCAGAGCTGACGGGAGCGGATGTTTTGCAGGTGCACGGCTCCTTAAGTGCCCTGGATCTGGCGGAGCTGAAGGGCAGGGTTGCTCAGAAACTGGTGGCGGCGCTGCCTGCTACTTCAGACCTGAATGAGATCAGAAGCTATGCCGCCAGTGCTGATGCCGTTCTGCTGGACAGCCTTTCCAATGGAAAGCTGGGGGGAACGGGAGCCGTTCATGACTGGAATAAAAGCGCCAAAATAGTCGAAGGCCTGAAGGTGCCGGTGATCCTGGCGGGCGGCCTTAACCCCGGCAATGTGGCAGCGGCCATAGAGAAGGTCAGGCCCTATGCCGTGGATGCCTCCAGCGGCCTGGAGACGGGTGGCAAGAAGGACCCGGAGAAGATTTTTTCCTTTGTCAGGGAGGTGAGGGCATGTCCTCGTCCCCTGTAGAGCCGATTTACGTGGATGTGACCGATAAGGTGAGCGTGGACGCACCCCTCTCTCTTTACCTGGCTCTGAGAAGCCGCAGGTATCCCTATCTGCTGGAGTCGGTGGAGAAGTCGGGGCAAAAGGCCAGGTTCTCCTTCGTGGGAGCCGACCCTTCCGCCGTAGTTACTGTGAAGAACCGCTTCCTGCACATGGAATTTTTTAGCGGCGGCATGGGCCCCATGGAGGAGAGGCTCGCTGGGTGCGTAGATGTGGAAAAGAATGGCTCGATTCTACAAGGCCCCATAAAGAAAGGCTATGATCTCTTTGACGCCCTGCGGGCGGCCATCCCCTGCAGCCGGGGCATGCCTAATAGCTTTGGCAGGCAGGTCTTCACGGGAGGAGGGATAGGATATCTGGCCTACGATCTGGTTAAAGAGCGCCTGGGCAGAGTCTCTACCTCAGATACACCCGATGCCAAGCTCTGCCTGGCAGAGAGCACTTTCATCTTCGATCACCTCACCCGCAAGGTCTACTTCACCATAGCCCCCATTCTGCCCGGCCCCAAGGTCAACCTGATCGAGACCATTGGTGGAATCGACCCCGACTACGATCAGGCCGACGACCTGTTTGTGTCAGGCGGGGTCCTCTCTGCCGGAGGGCAGCAGCATTACGAGGACTGCGTGCGAAAAGCCAAGGCCCATATTTTGGATGGGGACATATTTCAGATAGTCTTAGCCCGGTCGACCAGAATTGAGTGTCCGGATCCCGTCAAGCTCTATCGGAAGCTACGAAGCATCAATCCCAGCCCCTACACCTATCTCTTCGAATTTGACGACCTGGCCATTGTGGGGGCCTCACCAGAGACCCTCTTCAATACCTATGACCGCAAGCTTCAGGTCAATCCCATTGCCGGGACCTGTCCACGGGGAAGGACGCGAGAAGAGGACGACAAGTACGCCAAAATAATGCTGGCAGACGAGAAGGAGAGGGCAGAGCATGTCATGCTGGTGGACCTGGGCCGAAACGATGTGCGATCCGTCTGCCGCTCCGGAACGGTGCAGGTGGACGATTTCATGTCCGTGCTCAAGTACTCTCATGTGCAGCACATTGAGACCACCGTGTCCGGAGAGCTGAGAGAAGAGTGCGACCAGTTCGATGCGGCCCGAGCCGCCTTTCCGGCAGGGACCCTCTCCGGAGCGCCCAAGCTGCGAGCCATGGAGATCATCGACGAC
Organism: Methanothrix sp.; assembly: GCA_026394555.1. Classification (GTDB taxonomy): domain Archaea; phylum Halobacteriota; class Methanosarcinia; order Methanotrichales; family Methanotrichaceae; genus Methanothrix. Next base: position 2,680 of record JAPKXZ010000039.1, on the reverse strand, counting down.
CTCGAGCAGGAGGCGCGCGGCATCTACGGAGGCGGCATAGGCTACTTTTCCATAGACGGCAGCGCCGACTTTGCCATAGCCATTCGAAGCGTTCTGGTCAAGGACAAAGTGGCTACGGTGCAGGCCGGGGCGGGGATAGTAGCGGACTCCGATCCAGAGAAAGAATACCAGGAGACAGAGCGGAAGATGGCGGCCATGAAGAGGGCTCTGGGAGTGGCGGTATGACCGACAGCATCGTCCGACCCATTCTATTTGTGGACAACCAGGACTCCTTTGTCTGGAATCTGGTGGACTATGTCTCCCAATTTTACCCGGAGACGGCTGTCCGTTCCAATCGCATAACATTGACAGAGGTTGCGGCCATGCAGCCCAGGGGAATCGTAATCTCTCCCGGACCGGGCCATCCGGCCAACGCGCGGGACATCGGCAGCTGCCTGGAGATTATTAAGCAGTTTGGGCGCACACCCATTTTGGGCGTCTGTCTGGGCCACCAGGCCATGAACATAGCCTACGGCGGCACAGTCTCCCATACCAGGCCCCTGCATGGCAAGACCTCGCAGATAGAGCACGATGGATTGGGACTCTTCCGGGGGCTGGAGAGTCCGATGGTAGGTGGTCGGTATCACTCTCTGGCCATCGAAAAGCTGTCTCCGCAGCTGGAGGTCTCAGCAAAGACCGCAGATGGTATCATCATGGGCGTACGACATCGGGGCCGGCCTCACTCAGGTCTGCAGTTTCATCCCGAGTCGGTGCTCACACCCTCCGGCAAGAAGCTGATCAGCAACTGGATCGAGGATGTGGTAGCATGCACCCGTTGATCGATGGAATCCTGGCCGCCTCCCGGGCGAGGGGCTTTGCGGCTGCGGCCTCCTGGCCGAAGGCTGAACGCCGGGACCTCATTGCCTCAGCCTGCGCCCTGAAGAGCCGCGGCATAATTCCCATTATAGCCGAGATCAAGCCCAAGGCGGTTGGAAGAGCTCTTACGCCGGAAGAGGTGGCGGCCTATGCCAGAGCTTACTCGGAAAACAACGCCTGCGCCATCTCGGTCTTGACCGAGCCTACGAACTTCAAAGGCGCTCTACAAAATGCTCTGATCGCCCGCAGAGCCGGGCTGCCGGTCTTGAGAAAGGACTTCATCTTTGAGGAGAGGCAGCTTTCCGAGGTGCAGGCTGATCTGGTGCTGCTCATAGCCGCGCTGGGAATTGACCTGAACCGATTTGTGGAGGCGGCCAGGGCCTTAGGCATGGAGCCGCTTGTGGAGGTCCATACCGAGAAGGAGCTGGAGGCGGCGCTGAAGACGGATGCTCGGATCATTGGCATCAACAACCGCAACCTGAATACCCTGGAGGTCGATCTGGGCACCTTCGAGCGGCTGGCGCCGCGTGCCTTGGATGCCGGGGTCTTCCTGATTGCGGAGAGCGGAGTGCATACGAGAGAAGATGCAATGCGCATGATGCAAGCGGGGGCGGATGCGCTGCTGGTGGGAACGGCACTGATGGGCGGGCCCAAAAGGCTGGGGGAACTGAATCAGATCTAATTAGAGGTCCCGAAAAAAATCACTATGAAACTTCCACCTGGACCCTGCCTATGAAAAGGCTCTCCTCTACAGGTGCTACAACCAGGTCCTCTTTCAAGACCAGCAGATGGACCTCTATGGCCTCTTTGCTGTTTCTCAAGGTTTCATCGATGGTTTCTCCTTGCGAATAGCAGCCAGGCAGAGCCGGGACTTCTGACCAAAAGCCGCCTTCCTCTGCTTGATGTATCAAAATTGTATAATCCATAGTCAATCACCTTTTAAGAGTTTCAGGAAATCCTCATCATCCAGCCCAGCTTTTCTTATTGCCGATTTAAGGAGACCTATCTTGAGATCTCCGGATACGGGAATGGTTATGAGCTGGCCATTTGGCATCTTGATATTTACGTGGTCGCCTTTGCCTTGGCGCACAACACCGCCAGCCATGACAAAAGCCTTAACAGCATCCTTGCCGCTCACACTCCTCATTAGGCTCAACGCAAATCCGCCCCAACTGCTCAGGATTAAACAATATCTGTCTGTGTACATCTAGCTTTCGCGAAATCTATAGTATTTATCTGCATCATGGCGGCGGATAGCAGAGAGCATGGCCAGGTACATGCCCTGCGCATGATGCGAGCGGTGGGGCAGATGCGCTACTGTTGGGCAGGGCACTGATGTCGCGAGACGTACCAAATTAACTAATTTTTATAAGTTGTATTGCAGTACGGATGAGCAATCTGGGCATTATCAATAATCCCAGAACCACCATCTTCTTTCCGCTCAATATGATCTATTGTAATTGAATTTTTATGTATTAATCCACCGCAAATTTTGCACCGTATTGGATTCTTGAGAGCCTCTTTTAAGAATGCTTCAGATTTTGTTTCCCTAGAGAACTCCCTTTTCTCAGTTTCCGACGTATAAATATTATCAGTTTTTAAATAAGAAAATCTGCTGTCAGTTTTCAGAGACTTGAGAATATCACCCTCATCGCACCCTTTTTCGAAGGCTTCAATGACGAATTGGTCGTGATTTAACTATAGGTTGTTATAAATAGAACTACACTGCATATGATACATGGGGTGTAGCAAATGGGAAAAAGAGGTCCAAAACCACGATTCATGGATGTAGCATGTCCAAATGAGAGGTGTACTCTGTTTGGAG
>JAPKXZ010000041.1 GCA_026394555.1 Methanothrix sp. | reverse complement strand
TATTTCTGGGATATCTCTCATTTAGGGAAGGTTTGCCAAGATACTCTCTCCCCTGCTGCCAGGCCTTATCGAAATCCTCTTTGGCAGCCTCTTTAATCAGGCTGGGATCAAACTTCATGCTTCATAGCTCCAGGAAATTGGCCTTTTCTTTGTGCGTCCTTTGTGGCTTTGTGCTTGGTTTTTTTAGGTAGAAGTGTGGGATTAGAGCTTACTACCACCCTCACCACAAAGACACAAAGGCACAAAGACGACTCTATTATTCTATTATTCTATTACCATCTATTTTTTAGGCAGTTCGCGGAAACTGCAGAGCGATTCCTGCATCTTAGCCAGCTCCAGAGCATTGGTGAGGTCTCCGCGCGTCCTCTCCAGCATGCTCCTGGCCAGATCGCTCTTGCGGCGCAGGCCGCGGGTGATGGCATCCGGATAGTCAAAGAGCATGAGCAGGTAATAAATCTCTTCGATGATGCTCAGGAAGTATTCGCCTTCCGCCGCCCGCCCGCCTCGAATGAGGTCCAGAATATGACGGCGCAATTCCCCAGTAACGTCCCCCAGGCCCGCCAGATAATTAACGGGCTCGACTCCCACCTCATCGACAGTCAGGATCTCATGCCGGGTGGTGATGGAATAGACACATCTGGCTTCCGCATACTCTTGCTCTGCACCATCCACAAATCCGGCGTAGCGTACATCCTGGTGATCCTTCAAGACCTCCCGAATTCTCTCCAGGCCAAGGGCCGCCTCGCCCATGAGCCTCTCGGCAGAGGCCAGGTCGTTTCTATGCACGGACCGAATGGAGGACGAGCAGAGGCGAATAACCTCGCGGGAGAGGCGATAGGCCTCTTCTCGGGCACGGTCTTTGCAGTCAAAGCCGGCCAACATGCTTTTAGACAGGTTCTCAAAGATCGACATAATTCATCATCTTCTTCAAGCGACTTACGGACCTTTGTCCCTCCTCTAAAGAGCGGGACTCTGTGACTATGCGGCCGCTATAATCCTTTAAGGCTAAAGCTACCTTTTTCCAGGGGACGGTGCCGTTTCCCACCGGCAGGTGCTCGTCTCTCTCACCGTGATTGTCGTGCACATGGATATGAATGATTTTGTCCATAAGTCTCAAAAAGCTCTCTACATTTCCATTGGTATTGGCATGGCCCACATCAAAAATAAAGCCCACATTCTCCCGGTCCACGGTCTCTATTATCCCCATAACCTCTTCCGGCCGGCGGCCTAAAATGGCAGGCATGTTAACCATGTTCTCCACGGCAATTCTCATGTCCAGATTTTGGGCGTGATCGCATATCTGCTGGATGCCCAGGATGCTCTGCGACCAGGCGGCATCAGGCATATGCATTCCCAGTGGCGAGAAATGGCCGGGATGAAGCACGGCCAGCCGGGCAAAGTCGCTGGCCAGGTCCAGGCAGCTTTTCATCTGCCGCACCGTCTCCTCCCATATAGGCTGGTTGACGGAGGCCAAATTCAGGTCGGAGTAGGGCAGGTGGATGGTAATAATAAGGCTAGTAGTCTCGACGATCTGTTTTGCCTCTGCCAGGTTCTCTTCTGTCAGCTTCTGTTTTCCCTCGTTTACGATCTCCCAGCCGCTGTAGCCCAGATCTTTCAGTTGATAGGCCCAGTCAAAGGGCCTGTCCACCAGCTTGCTGGAGGAGAAGCTAAACATCCATTCCTTCCTGCACAGCCTCTCCTAACTCACATAGATCAATCTCTCGGACCGGTACGCCGTTCACGGTCTCGGGGGCCAGCCAATTTATAACGCCTTCGCCTCCCGAGATCTGCACATGCAGTGATCCCAGGGCCTCCTCTTCTGGAGGAAAGCTCACAAATCCCATCAAAGCGGCTTGCTTGCTAAGCAGGAAGGCAGTGGTATTGCCCACCAGTGTGCGCAGCATTACCTTTCGGGCCGTGTCCAAAATCTCTTGCCTTCTCAAAAGCTCATGCAATGTCTTAAGGCTATCCGGGCCGTTGTAGGCCTCAATCCTGTCGGCGCGAATGTCCATTATCAGACCGGGAAAGATGTTCTCAATGGCCGATACGACTTTCTCCACGCGTTCCGTGGGCCTGACGAATGAGCAAATTGTAACCTCGATCGTTCTCATCGCCCCTAGGTGTGGCTGGTTTTGTATCTGAGTACGGCAGCAATCCCGCCAAAGGCCTTGTAAAGCTGCTCACCCTCTTCAAACTCCGTGGAGATGATTTTGACCTCTGCTTTACTCTGATCCGCCAGCTTGGATAGTTCGGAGACTATATCCTCTTCTCCGGTGATGGTTAGAGTCCCACCGCACTTCAAGCAGTTCCCGAGCGGCATAGATGCCCCCGAGCGAGTTTGATTTTCGGAAAAGTCGCAGCTTCTGCTGGTGCATTCGATCTTAGCTCGCGTCTTTCTCAGATCCTCAGAGAGAAGAAGTATCTCCACTGCCCCAAGCTCCAGGTTATGGCGAACCTCATTATCACCGTAAGCCGCCAGACCTTTGTCGGAAACCAGCTCCTTCATGAAGCGGCGCATGAGTATTTTGTCTTGCGTCACCTCTAAATCGGAGAGTTGATCTTGAGCGGCATCCACCAGCTCGTACAATCCTGATTCGTCGGTATAAGAGACATCCAGGGCGCCCAGAACCTTTTTCTGCAGCTCGTGATGCAAAAAGCCTCCCTCCACAAACTCTTCTTTGGTAGGAGAAGGCCCGCCTACCAAGATGCCCTGCAGATCTTTGGCGTCGATTGCCAAGAATGCTTCGTTGGCCGATTCTCCTATTCGTTTGTAAAATTCGTGGATGGCGATGAGACGCAGTTGCTGGAACCTATGGCTGGACTGGCCACCTTTTCTCTGCTTGCCCGGCACGGTAGAGGTGAGGTGCTTTATAGGTTCTGTGTATTTGCCCTTTAAAATGCCAATGGCCGCCTCGCGCCGGTCCAGTACGATAAGCCCGAAGGTCTTTTTGTCGGCCAGCATCTCCTCCAGCGGCGCCAGTAGAAATGAAGAATCGCAGTGGTATCGGTAGGTTACCAGGGGGTCGGGCGGCTCTAAAGCTACGCTATACATCTCAGTTCGATTGGCTCCGGCATCCACGCTGCCGATGAATATGACAACTCCGTTGGCAGGAGGCTTGGGGATGAGCTTGAGTCGGGACATGGCCGACTCAAGGGAGCCCTGCACGGAAAGTCTGGTGACACGAGATTTTATGTTGGCTGCCTGCCCGTACTCTTCACGTAGCTGGCTTGTGACATCATAGATCTGCTTATCGGGGGGAATATAGAGGGAAATTAGCTCCGTCCCTCGACCCGTCTTGCTTCTCAGGCCATCGAGAAGACGCTTAAATTCATATTTTTCCTGTGCAGTGAACTCCATCGGGAATCTCCCAAAAACACTCACGGCCAAGATATAAAAGGCTTCTTCAAGATGGAAATCATAAAATCGAAATAGAAATCGCAAAATTAGATGTGTTCAAAAACTATATAAAGATATAAGTTATCATATAAACTATGGACCAATTAGTTGTTCTTCAGGAAATTTATGCGTCTTTTTCTAAAGGAGGTGATGGTCTTCAAAAAATCGATATTAAGGCCATCGAAGGGAGTTGTCCTGAACACTTAGGCAAATTGCTGGATAGCTCCCGAAAGGGCAGAATCGACGAGGATGTTTGCCGCGAACTTTCTCTTAAGCTCCAAGATGTTTATGAGATCAAGCGCCTCGGCGATATCTGCCGCAGGGCGGGCCTGCCAAGTCTTGCCATAAATACATATAACAGGGCCCTGTCTCTCTGCCGCGATCCGATTCTGCGACCGGTGTTGCAGAATAACCTGGGTCAAGCCTTTGTCCATCAGGGAGATCTGGCGAAAGCTGCTTTCTACTATCAGTTGGCAGCCGACTGCTTTGCCAAGGAAGGGGATCATATCGGCCTTGCCCATGTATTGGGGAATTTGGGCTCAGCCTACCGGAAGAGCGGAGAATGGGACAAAGCCATAGAGCACTGTTATCGCAGCCTGAAGACCTTCGAGGAGAAGGGTGACGATCTCGGCATTGCTCAGATGACGGGAAGCCTCGGCCGGATTTATGCTGATATGGGAGAGAAGGAGCTTGCCGCCCGATACTTCGAGAGAAGCCTGACCGACTTTAAGAGACTGGGTGATAAAAAGAGCGCTGCCTGGGTGCTGGACCGGCTGGGAAGAATTGCCGGCCAGAGAATGGACTGGGATAAGGCACTGTACTACTTCAATTCCAGCCTCTCTTTGTTCGAAGAGCAAGGGGAAAGTCAGAGCCAGGGAATTGTTCTATCCAACCTGGGACGCATCTACCTGCAGATGGGGCAGGCAACTGCGGCTCGCGAACCTCTGGAGAGAGCCGTTCTGCTCATTTCCCGCCAAACAAAGCCCAGTTATCAGAATGCCCTCTATTGCCTGGCGAAAACTTACAGCTCCCTGGCAAAAAATTGCCTGCAAGAAGAACCGGGCCGATCATCCAGCCGGCAGCAAAGGCAGGAGGCCTCCCAGCTATTCGTCCTGGCTTCTAACCGTTATCATGAGCTGGCATCCACCCTTGAGAAAGGCCAGGCCGAGATCAAGGTAGCCGAGGCAATTGCAAAGAGCCGGTCCTATCTGGTAAGGCTCTGCGGGGATGTCCAGGGCGAGGAGGCGCTGATACTGGTGGAGAGGGCCCTGACCTTCCTTGACAATGCAGCCCTAAATGCCAATGATGGCAATAAAGCCGGGATCCTGGGCCTGCAAAGAATCATCGCCGGCATGAAGGAAGTCCACAGCATTGGACTTTTAGCAAACGATCCCTTGATGCTGACCCGCGCCCTGAACAATGCCTCGGAGTATCTCATGGGAGGGGCCCAGGGGTGGGCAACGGAGGAGGCGGGCGGCTTTCTTTGCCTGGCCCTGAAAGATATCAATGCCAGCATAGATGTGCAAAGATCGGGAAGAGATGCGACCGAGAAGCTGCAGGCAGCAGCCGTGGCTTTGCGCCATGCAGAAAAGAATTTAGGTGGGAAAGAAAGCAGCGCAAATAGGATTGCACAGGCCGCAGAAATCCTGGAGGGGCCGGCAGCAAACGTAAGCTTGCAATGCCAAGCGGCTCTGCAACTTATTGCCGGGGCCATGGTGAGCAATTCGCTAAACAAAATCGAGGATAGTAATAGCATATTAACCTGGGATGAGTCAGTGTATCTCTTGCCCGTGACCGAAAAGGGTGAATTTATGGTCAATATCAAGATAAATGATCTGCATGAGCCTGAGTCGGAACCCATAGCAAAGACGGACCTGCCGGTCCTGGAGATCTCAAAGGAGGGGTATGTGGCAAAAGAGCTGATCTTAGCGGATGGATGGTTGGTCCCAATCAAAGCCGACCTGGCCTGCAAGAGTTACGGCCAGCTTCTATTGCCGGCCATTAGGCAGCAACTGCGGGCTGGTAAGGAAATGCCCTTAAAACCAGAGGAAGGGAAGCCTGAGCCGTTCGAAAAGGCTTTTTCAGAAGCTAATGAATTCAGCGAAGCCACCCCAACCGCCCCAGCCGCCCCGGATCCTGAAATTGAGATAGAGTCTCAAGAAAGCCCCTTCTGCCGCTCGAAAGCCCTATTCCTCCTCAAGGTTATGACGGCTCTCTTGGTGATGCTGCTGGCAATAGAGGCAATACTATACTTGATATAGGCCGCAATATCATGTCTGCCTGGCAAATATGAAGAGAAAGCAGCTTGAGATGATGCTGGAGCGGCTGGAGGGCTTTAGTCGGCCCTCTTTTCAAAGGGAGCAATATGCCACGCCTGCATGCGTCGCCGCAGAGATGCTTTTCCTGGCAGGAATGCGCGGAGAACTGGGCAGCGTATGTGACCTGGGCTGCGGGACGGGCGTGCTGGCCATAGGCGCGGCCCTACTGGGTGCGAGGGCCATTGGCGTGGAGATCGACGGCGATGCTTTGGCCATAGCCAGGAGAAATGCAGAAAAGTTAAACGTGGATGTGGACTTCATCCGCGCTGATGTGAGAACGCTGGCTCTCAAGGGCATCGATACTGTGGTCATGAATCCGCCTTTTGGAGCCCAGAAGGCTAGTGCTGGAGACCGCGCCTTTCTCTGCATTGCCCAAAAAATTGCCAAGACGATCTACTCTCTGCATAATCAGGGAAGCGAAGCATTCATGAGAAGCTTTATGAAACCCTGCACTGTGCAGGAGATCTATCGCATTCCCTTTCCCTTGAAGAGATGCTTTGAGTTTCATAGCCAAGATGTCAAGGTCATTGAGGTTGAGCTATATAGAATAACCTGCATGGATGCCAGACTTTAGATACTAGTAATTCTAGATGCTAGTGATGATACTGGATTTATATAGAGGAATCATAGAGGAATTATGATGGACGGTAGCTTTGTACTTCCTGGAGATATGGTGGGATCGACCGAGGAGTTTGTTCCCGGAGACTGCACCTACGCTCGGGCAGGAACGATTTTTGCATCTACGGCTGGCCTGGTCAAGATCGATTCGAGAGCCAGATCTGCGAGTGTCATACCCAAGACCAATGCTCCTGTAAAGCTCTTTCAGGGTGATATCGTGGTGGGAGAGGTAATTGATCTCAAGGACAGCCTGGTCATAGTCTCGCTGGCCTTCAAGAAGGGGCATGAGGACAGACCCATCTCCGATGAGGAGGCGACCATTCACATATCCAATGTGAGGAACTCCTATGTCAAAGACCTGCGTCACCTCTTCTCGATCCGCGATATTCTTAAGGCCAAGATCATCGACGAGAGACAGATGAGGCTTACTACGGGCGACGAGGATCTGGGCGTTATCAAGGCCTACTGCACTCGTTGTCTTGCGGGCCTGGTCAAAAAAGAGAGCAAATTGGTCTGTCCTAATTGCGCCAATACCGAGACGCGCAAGATGAGCTCAGCCTACGGTCTGGGAGTGGTTTGATGAATTTGAAGATTATCAAGAAGACGGAGAATCAGGCCATTATCGAGTTTGTAGGAGAAGGTCATACCATCTTGAACTTGCTAAGAACCGAACTATTGGCTGATGAAAGGGTGCTGATGGCCACCTACGACACCAAATTTCCCATCATGGACAACCCCGTCTTCCGGCTCACGACGTCTGGTGTAGACCCCATCGTTGTTTTGAGAGAGGCTACTGGGCGTATCATCGGCCAGTGCGAGGAGTTTTCCAGGCAGTATGCAGAGGCTGTAAAGTAGTAGTGTTAGTAGTAGTGGACCGGCATTTGAGCATGTAAGTGCCGGCCGCATTTATTTTCTTCTAATGGCTAAGAATTTTGACATATTCGCCGCTAAAGGTCTCTCAGAAGCCGAGGCTGCAAAACTGTTAAAAGAATTTGGCTACAACGAGTTGCCTTCATCCAAACCTCGCACGATCTTAGCCATTGCCTGGGAGGTTGTTAAGGAGCCTATGTTTCTCCTCCTGGTAGCGGGTGGGTTGGTTTATCTATTGCTCGGTGATCTCCAGGGGGCCTTGATGCTGCTGGGCTTCGTCTTAGTTGTCATGGGCATTACTTTTTACCAGGAACGCAAGACAGAACGGGCTCTGGAGTCTTTGCGAGACCTTTCCAGTCCACGTGCTCTGGTAATCCGGGATGGCGTTGATAAAAGGATAGCTGGAAGGGATGTCGTCCCAGGTGACCTTATCGTTCTTGCGGAGGGCGACCGCGTGGCTGCTGATGCGGTATTGCTCCGCAGCACAAACCTTTCTGCAGATGAATCACTTCTCACTGGCGAATCGGTCTCAGTACGAAAGGTATGCTGCATGAGCACGGAAAATTTACCTGTGATGGCAAGACCTGGTGGGGACGATTTACCCTTTGTCTACTCGGGAAGCCTCGTTGTGCAGGGCCAGGGCGTGGCTGTGGTCCAGGCCACGGGAATTAACACGGAGATGGGCAAGATTGGAAAGGCTTTGCAGAAAGTCGAGTCCGAGGAGACGGCGCTGCAAAAAGAGACTAATCTGCTGGTAAGAAACCTGGCCATACTCGGCCTGAGCCTATGCTTGTTGGTAGTGATTGCCTACGGCATGACCAGAGGCGACTGGCTGCAGGGATTCCTGGCAGGCATAACTATGGCCATGGCCGTGCTGCCTGAGGAGTTTCCCGTGGTTTTGACCATATTTCTGGCCTTGGGTGCATGGAGAATCTCGCAGAGCAACGTCTTGACCAGGCGCGTTCCCACCATAGAGACGCTGGGTTCGGCTACAGTACTCTGTGTTGATAAGACCGGCACTTTGACCCTGAACCGCATGAAGGTGAAGAAAATATTCGCCGGCGGCGAGTTTTTCGAACTGGATGATGGCAAAGAATCTTTGCCGGATGCTATTCATGAAGTAATTGAGTTTAGCATTCTGGCCAGTTCGATCGATCCCTTCGATCCCATGGAGAAGGCCTTTAGAAAACTGGGCGAGGACTACCTGGCAAAGACAGAGCACATGCATAGGGACTGGGAGCTGGTAAAAGAATATCCGTTATCAAAGAAGCTGCTGGCCATGTCTCGGGTCTGGAGATCGCCCTCCAAAAAAGAGTACGCAATCGCGGCCAAAGGAGCGCCCGAGGCCATAATAGAACTGTGTCACGTCGACTTGAATCGGCAAGAGGAGCTTTCCCGGGCCGTCCAGGTTATGGCCCAGCAGGGCATGCGGGTCCTGGGCGTTGCCACGGCTCCCTTGCAAGAGATGGATTTGCCGGATGGGCAGCACGACTTCGATTTCAAATTCCTGGGCCTGATCGGCATGGAGGATCCTGTTCGTCCGGGCGTTCCAAAGGCCATCAAAGAGTGCTATTCGGCAGGAATAAGAGTAGTAATGATAACCGGAGACAATCCCGGCACCGCTCAGGCTATCGCCAGACAGATCGGATTTCCCTCAGATCAGGTAATTACCGGCCCCGAGCTAGAGAAATTGAGCGATCCGGAACTTCAGAATCAAGTCCGAAATATCTGCATCTTCTCCCGGGTTATGCCGGAGCAGAAGCTGAGACTGGTCCTGGCCTTAAAGGCTAACGGAGAGGTCGTGGCCATGACCGGCGACGGCGTGAACGATGCGCCCGCCCTCAAAGCCGCTAATATTGGAATTGCCATGGGTAAGAGGGGTACGGATGTGGCCCGCGAGGCGGCATCTCTGGTGCTCCTGGACGACGACTTCTCGTCAATAGTCAAAGCGGTGAGGCTAGGTCGCCGGATCTTCGACAATATTAAAAAGGCCATGGCCTATATCCTGGCCATCCATGTGCCTATTGCAGGCATGTCGCTTATTCCTGTGCTCCTGGAGTGGCCGTTAATCTTCTTCCCGATTCATGTGGTATTCCTTGAGCTCATCATCGATCCTGCCTGCTCAATTGCTTTTGAAGCTGAACCCGAGGAAAAAGATGTAATGCTGCGCCAGCCTCGCCATCCAAATAAGCCTCTCTTTGGCCGGCGCACATTGGGACTCAGCTTGCTTCAAGGCGTTAGTGTTCTGATCATAGTCCTGGCAGTCTTTGCCATTTCACTCTATCGTGGTCAGGGTGAGTCTGAGGCTAGAGCCATGACTTATACTACGCTCGTCATTGCCAACCTTAGCCTGATACTGGCAAATAGATCTTGGTCCCGGACAATATTGGAGACCATGAGTACTCCCAATCCCGCTCTCTGGTGGGTAGTGGGAGGGGCACTTGCTTTCTTGACATTGGTAATCTATGTTCCCTTTATCACAGAACTATTCGGCTTTGCCCATCTGCATCTCATCGATATCGCTATTTGTTTCATGGCAGGGACAGCGAGCGTTCTGTGGTTCGAGGGTCTCAAGGTCATTAGTAGACGTAGGATTCATCCGTTAGGTAAGGCAATCTGAATATCTAATATGATAATATGCATTTTGCGTGTAATTCTGATTTTTCAGAAAAGATTATATTCTCAGAAAACCGCGCAATTACTATAATGGCATGAGGTGCAAAAGTGACCACAAAAGATGAGAATGGACCCTGCTGCCAGCCAAGTGAGATAAGTAGTTGCAGCGTAGAGTCGATTGTAACCATTGACGAGAGAGGACAGATGGTGCTCCCCAAAGAGATCCGAGAGAGAGCAAAGATTAAGCCGGGAGACAAGCTGGCTTTGCTTAGCCTGGAGAAGGACGGCAAGGTCTGCTGCCTATCTTTGATCAAAGTGGAAGAGCTGGAAGGCATGGTCAAATCCCGACTGGGGCCGGTAATAAATGAGGCTTTTAAGGAATAGGTGGGTGAAAAAAGATGAATGATCAAGAGCTAAAGAATGCGGTAAAAGAGAGCTACTCGCGTGTGGCAAAGAACGCGGGATCCTGCGGTTCCTCAGGCTGCTGTGGATCGGTTAAGCCCCAGCAGATCAGCAAGAAGGTCGGTTACACCGATGAGCAGATAGAGGCCGTGCCCGAGGGATCGAACCTGGGGCTTGGTTGCGGAAATCCGATTGCATTTGCCTCCTTAAAAGAGGGCGAGATCGTCCTGGACCTGGGATCCGGAGCCGGATTTGATTGCTTTTTGGCATCGAAGATCGTAGGCTCGCGGGGTAAGGTCATCGGCGTCGATATGACTGAGGAGATGGTGGCGCGGGCAAGAGCCAATGCTGTCAAAGGTGGCTACAGCAATGTGGAGTTTCGATTTGGTGAGATCGAGGCCTTGCCAATCGAGGATAATTCTGTCGATGTCATTATCTCCAACTGCGTCATCAACCTGGTGCCGGATAAGGAGAAGGCCTTCCAAGAAGCGTTTAGAGTCCTCAAGCTCGGCGGCAGGCTGATGGTCTCGGATATCGTCCTATTGAAGGGACTGCCTGATTATGTCAAGCAATCGATTAAGGCTTACGTGGGATGCATCGCGGGAGCCCTTCCGAAGGATAAGTATCTGGATGCCGTAAGATCCGCGGGTTTCAAAGACGTCTCTGTAGTGCAGGAGTCTATCTTCCCCCTGGACTGCATGACCAATGATCCTACCGGTCAGGCGATTCTAAAGAGCCTGGAAGGATCTGCCCAAGAGATCAAGAAAGTTGAGGGCTGCATATCCAGCGTGAAGGTCAGCGCCATCAAGCCTAAATGAAGGATTCGATTGATGATCGAGATTGACGGCTCCTTGGGAGAAGGCGGCGGCCAGATCGTGCGCACAGCTGTGGCTCTTTCTGCCGTGACGGGAAAGCCCGTGCGCATAACCAGGATCCGGCAGGGCCGGTCCAAACCCGGCCTGGCGGCACAACATGCCCGGGCCATAACGACATTAGCCGCAATTTGCGATGCCAGGACATCTGGAGCGACGCCCGGATCTTCCGAGATCGTTTTCACGCCGGGAGAGATTCGGGGCGGCAGGCACAGGGTGGAGATTGGAACTGCCGGCAGCGTGACCCTGCTCATGCAGTGCCTTCTGCCGGCGCTGCTGCGGGCCGATACCCCTTCTTCTCTGCAAATTCTTGGAGGAACGGATGTACAATGGTCTCCTGCAGTTGACTATTTTAAAAATGTATTTTTGCCAGCTCTATCTTCTTTTGGGGCCAGGGTGAGCCTGGATGTTTTACAGAGAGGATACTATCCGCGTGGTCTGGGCGAGGTACTCCTAGAGGTCGAGCCGGCCAAGCTGAAGGCCTCTCATCTGAAAAGTATGGCTTGTGATACCGGGCAGATTATTCAGAATATTCAGAATACTGTGCAAGGAGTGTCTCACTGCTCGAACCTGGCCGAGCGCGTGGCTGCCAGGCAGGCCGATTCGGCGGCAGAAGCGCTACAGCAGGCGGGCTTTTCCGCTCAAATATCTCGTGAGGCTCTACGCCTGCCTTCCTTAGGAAGCGGCATCACTCTCTGGTCCGGTTGCAAAGGGGCGAGTAGTCTTGGTGAGAGGGGGCTGCCTGCGGAAAAAGTGGGCAGAAGGGCGGCAGAGGAGCTGATTATGGAGCTAAAATCCCCTGCCCGTGTGGATGTGCACCTGGCCGACCAGCTCATTCCCTATCTGGCTCTGGCTGGCGGCTGCTATACGGTGCGGGAGATTTCTCTGCACGCCAGGACCAACATCTGGACGGTCGGGCATTTTCTGGATGCAAAAATCGAGATCAAAGAGGAGAATGGGCTCTTTCGGATCGAGAGCGTCCAGCAAGATTGAGGATTATGAGCTAGAATCAGTTGATAACATTAGCCTCACGAAGGCCCAGGCAGTCGAGAAAAGGTTCGTCCTTCGCATTCTTACAAGCTAAACGCTATCCTCAACCTATTTAAGGGGGAAAATTATTTATCACAAACCGGCATAATCGTAGAGGTTAGAACCTAAAAATTTCCGATTCGCAGATTCACAAAAACAAGAAGTCGTCTTTTCCGGGATAAGAAATGCAATTCAATGACGCACTGCAGAGATTATGCCAGCTTCGCGCTCAATTAGATGATCTCAGGATCAAAAGCCAATCAGGCCCAGCCTGTCTATGCGAGACGCTATTCGATGCTTCCTTAGAGCTGCAAGCTATAGAAAAATTGCTGGAAGAAAAAAGCAGCACAGAGATATCGCAGCACTATTTTCTGGGAATGATCATCAATTCTTTTACCGATCCTTTATTCGTCAAAGATAGACAGCACAGATACGTATTGATCAACGCCGCCGAAAGCAACTTTACCGGCAGAAAACATGAAGAAATGATCGGCAAGACAAGTAACGATTTTTTCCCCAAAGAGCAGGCTGACATTTTATGGGAAAAGGATGAAGAGGTCTTTGCCACAGGAAGAGAGAACGTAAATGAAGAATTTGTGACTGATGGCCGGGGCTTTGTTCGAACCATGTTCACCAAGAAGACCTTATACGTAGATAAAGCCGGCAATCAGTTTCTGGTGGGCATTGCCAGAGACATCACAGAGAGCAAAAAGATCGAAGAGCAGCTAAAAAGGGCTCATGATGAACTGGAGAAGAGAGTCCTTGAGAGAACGACAGACTTGGAAAAAGCCAACCAGGCCTTAACGGATACCAGAGACTACCTCGATAAAATAATTAATTCTATTGGCGACCCGATTCATGTCAAGGATCGGCAGCATAGGGTAATTCTGGTCAACGATGCCGCATGCAAGCTCTTTGGCCGCTCAAGAGAGGAAATTTTGGGCAGGACCGCTTATGAGCTGTTCCCCTCTCGAGAGATGGCAGAAATCTCCTGGCATAAAGACGAGGAGGTATTTACCACGGGAGAGGTGAACGTAAACGAGGAAACGAATACCTACGCTCCCGGCGTGACCTGCACCGTTCTGGTTAAAAAGACGCTCTATATGGATAAATCAGGAAATAAGTTTCTAGTGGGAGTTACCAGAGATATCACTGATCGCAAGAGGGCGGAGGAGGCGCAGCAGGAGAGCGAGAAAAAGTATAGCCTGCTGATAAACAACGCTAACGAATCAATCATCGTCGCACAAGACGGCCTGCTCAAGTTTGTCAATCCCAAGATGCTTAGCCTGTTGGGGGTGTATTCGGAGCAGGAACTCATTGATAGACCTTTTCCCCAATTCATCCACCCGGATGATCGGAGCATGGTGGTTGAAAATTACCGGCTACGGATCGCAAATGAGACCGCACCGCCCCGGTACGTCTTTAGAGTGATTACTCCCGAAGGCATTGTCAAGTGGGTGGAAATCAATGCGACCTTGATTGAATGGCAAGGCAAACCAGCCACGTTGAATTTGCTCACCGATATCACCGACCGGAAGAGGACGGAGGAGGCTCTTTTGGAATCGGAGCAGCGCTTAATGGATATCATTGATTTTCTGCCCGATGCTACCTTAGTCATCGATAGAGAGGGAAAGGTGGTAGCCTGGAACAGGGCCATCGAGGCCATGACCGGCATCTTAACCAAGGATATGATCGGAAAGGGCGATTATGAGTATGCATTGCCTTTTTATGGATCTCGCCAGCCCATACTCATCGACCTGATTTTAAAAGCCGACAGAGAGATCGAGAGCAAATATGACCTGATTGAGAAAAAAGGACGAGTTCTCATGGGAGAAGCCTACATGCCCAACATGCGAGGCGGAAGCGTCTACCTCATGGGCAGTGCTGCTGTTCTGTATGACTCTGCCGGCAATATCTTTGGAGCCATTGAGTCCATCCGCGACATCACAGAGCAAAAGCAGGCTGAAGACCTTCTCATTGAGGCAAAAGATGCAGCAGAAGCGGCGGCCCGGTCAAAATCGGATTTTTTAGCCAACATGAGCCACGAGATCAGAACGCCCCTCAATGCCGTATTGGGTCTGACCGGATTGCTATTGAACTCGGACTTGAATGCACAAGAGAGGGATTATGTAGAGACGGTGAGAAGCTCCGGCAACACCTTGCTCTCGGTTATAAATGAGATACTGGACTTTTCCAAGATTGAAGGTGGCAAGATGGAGCTGGAGTGCCTGCCCTTCCATCTGCATGAATGCATTGCTGTGGCTGTAGATCTGGTGAAGGCGGCTGCGAATCAAAAAGGCCTGGTTATGAAATATGGCCTGGATGAAGCGATTCCGGCATACTTCAAGGGCGACGTTACCCGGCTTCGTCAAGTATTGGTCAACCTGCTGAGCAATGCTGTCAAATTCACGCATGCAGGGACGATAGAGATCTCTGTGACTGCAAAGCTGATACAGACTACCCATAGCAGACTATATGAGCTTCATTTTTCCATTAGCGATACCGGCATTGGAATTCCTGAGGAGAAGCTGGACCGGTTATTTCAATCGTTCTCCCAGGTAGATTCCACCACCACACGCAAGTATGGCGGAACCGGCCTGGGTCTGGCCATCAGCCGTAGATTGGTGGAGCTGATGGGCGGCGAGATCTGGGTGGTCAGCAGGCCAGGATTGGGCTCCACCTTCCATTTTACAATTCTTGCCGAGGAGGCGGAAGAAATATCGATTCCCATCGATTCTTGCGCTACGAGAGCAAAGACGCATCCCTGCCAAGGGAAGAACGGAATGCTGCGCATTTTGCTGGCGGAAGACAACGCCATCAACCAGATGGTCGCCATTCAGATGCTAAAGAGGCTCGGCTACAGCGCAGATGTGGCCGGCAATGGTCTCGAGGTCCTGCAGGCAATAGAGCGCCAGCCCTATGATGTGGTTCTCATGGATGTGCAGATGCCGGAGATGGACGGCCTGGTGGCCGCGCAGGAGATCCGCAAGCTATGGCCCAAGGGCCCCCGGATCATAGCCATCACCGCCTACGCCCTGAAAGGCGACCGGGAACGCTGCCTGGCTGCCGGCATGGACGATTATATCAGCAAGCCCATTGTAATAGAGGAGCTAAGAAGAGTTTTAGAAGATGGCGTTGAGAGAATCGAAACATAGTAATAATGATTAAGGAATTCTGAGCAGGAGTGTACCCCCTTCCCCCTCACTCCTGCCCATGCGGTAAGGACAAGTCCCCACTCTCCTAACCCGCCAAATAGTCGATTATCGCCGAAGTTAATAACCCTTTTTTTCATGTAGAGGTTATGTGGATATGATCTAGGTCATTTGTGATTGAGATGATTTCTTTGTCGAGCGAATCTTATTTCTACTGTTACACAAATACATGGATGTATGGACAAGCCATTACATTACAATCGATCACTTGATTTTATAATAATTATTATTATTTTTTCCCAGATAGGTATATTCAGTTCCACCGGTCTCACAGATCTGGATTATCATCTCAGCCATCTGAAAAATGCTGATGCTTTCGTCTCTGCCAAACAGAGCTTTCATGGCGGCAGCTGTGCAGAGCTATCCATAAACAGCGAAGGAAATTATGCCCGGATCTATATCTATCTGGACCCTCCGCTACCACTTGAAGATCTTGATCATTTCAGCATGTGGATATATCCACAATTAGGCGATGGAACTGTCCAAGTTGAGCTTTTTTTTGACGGCGATGGGGACGACAGCTACGACAGCAAAAATCTCCAGGATGCAAGAATTCTCTCGGAAAAAAAATCATGCTCCGAGGTGGGAATGTCCAATCATACCTGGAATGAACTGGATGGTTTTGATCTGGAATATGAGAAGTATAAGGACGAAGAATTCCTGCCCGGAAGTCTTGATGACTGCAAGGACCGGCTGGAGGGAAAGAGAATTGTGAAAATTTACATTACGATTTATAAAGACCCCAATGTATCCGATACATCTGCCTTTATAGATTACATTAAGATCGGCGACGAGATAATAAGCTTCGAGCCCCTAGAAAAGGAGGATGTAAAAGACGGCCCCTCTTCCGCGACCCCGGGAGGCCTGCTGACCTACACCATAACCTATGGAAATAATCAGCTAGAGCCTGTCGATCTGATCGTAAAAGAAGATTACGATCCGCGAACGGTGTTCATCGAGTCCTATCCGCCCCCAGATACCGGCACCACCAACATCTGGACCTTTTCCCACCTTCCGCCGGGCGCGCATGGCCAGATTGTGATCAAGATGAGGAGCCTCAAGCCCTCCGCCAAGGCCAGCATAGATGGCCAAGTTTCCGGCAAGGGCCTTATGTCCACAGAGGGCAAGCTCTCTACAGAATTCGAAAGCTACCTGGTCACAAACAATGTACATATCCTGGCGGGCGAGTTCAACTTTTCGGCATCAGCCACTACCAGAATCAGGCCTATAATCGGCTCGACTCTTGGCTTTGGCGAGCACGGTGCTGGCGACTATCAGGCCGAGGAGAAACTGACATATAATTCCGTCAGCATCAACATAGAGCGCAACATCCTTGCCCATAGTTCTCCTATCTTTCTCAACCTCTCCCAAAATCGTATCCTTCTTCCCCTGCGAGGGGACTGGTCAGCAAATCTGCGGGCGGAGAACGACTACAGAGACATTCGCTGGAGCGATAGATACTACGAGGCTAAGAACCTCAACCTCAGCTATCGGGCACAGCTGGGCAAGACCCTCTCCTATCTGGAGACAGACGCCCAGGTCCTGGGCCTGGCTGATCGCACCGCCTGCTGGCCTAATGGCTTCACAGATACGTATCTGGCCGGCAACTTCACACTGGCAGGCAAGGCCAGGTGGAAGTGGGCCAACAAGACCGTAAGCCCGGATAAGGAGTGGCTGGAGGGCAGCTGCCCGATGGGGGAAGAGGGAACGATGTCTTGAAAATGGTTTGACTGCAAATTCACTCATTGGGTCGGGAGGGCAGGAGGAGGGCCCTCCCGAAGAGGTCTCAATGGCGAGCCCCAAACAACTATCTCGCCAGTTTACCATCTCTTTTATAATTTATAGCCCTATTTTTCATGTACGGGTCATATTAGGAACATCTAGATAAGCATGAATCATTACCGCAAGCCTATTATTCTCAAAGCCGGGCATGCTATTATGGCCATGAATGTGCAACGTTTCATAGAGGACGCCATCGAGGAAATCAGGCGCGACGTAAAGGGACGCGCCATCATAGGTTTATCGGGAGGCGTGGACAGCTCGGTATGCGCCATGCTGGCCAGTCGCGCCATTGGAGACCGCCTGGTTCCGGTTTATGTGGACTCGGGGCTCATGAGGCAGTTCGAGTCGGACCGAATCGAGCAGCTTTTCAAGGGCATCGGCCTGGTGCGCGTGAATGCTCACGATCGGTTCCTCAATGCCTTGAAAGGGGTCACAGACCCGGAAGAGAAGAGGATGATCGTGGGCGAGACCTTCATCCGTGTCTTTGAGGAGGAGTCGCGCAAGATCGGCGGCGATTGCCTCATGCAGGGCACCATCTATCCGGACCGAATCGAGTCAGAGGGTGGCATCAAGGCTCACCACAATGTGGGGGGCTTGCCCCGTTGCATGGAATTCAAGACCATAATCGAGCCCCTGCGCGACCTGTACAAGGACGAGGTTCGTGTAGTGGCAAGGGCTCTGGGCCTCCCCCCGGAGATCAGCGAGAGGATGCCCTATCCGGGGCCTGGTTTGGCGGTACGCATCGTGGGCGAGGTCACATCCGAGAAGCTGGATGTTGTGCGTAAAGCCAATGCCATTGTGGAGGAAGAGGTCGAGAAATTCAGCCCCTGGCAGGCCTTCGCTGCCCTCCTCGGCAAAGCCACAGGTGTGAAAGGCGACGTGCGGATCTACGGCTGGGTGGTGGCCGTCCGTTCCGTCTCCTCCCGAGATGCCATGACCGCGGAAGCGATGGAGCTTCCCTGGGAGACTCTGAAGCGCATCTCCAGCCGCATCACGAGCGAGATTCCCACCGTATCCAGGGTGGTCTACGACCTGACACCCAAGCCACCGGGGACAATCGAGTTCGAGTGAAGCTCTCTTGATGGCTCTGTGCACTCTGTGAGCGATGAGAAAAAATTATTTCGCTACGGCCAGCGTTAAATTTCCGTGGGGCATGACCAGCATGCGCGCATCCCTGCCCTGCCTGGCCCTGGCCAGCTCCAGAGCCTCTTCAAGAGTTGCCGCAGGAGTCATGAAGCACATCTTTGCCCGATCTTTGGGCAGGGCGGATACCAGGATCAGGTGATGCTGCATGGACTCCTTGGCCAGGAAGGCGGCCTTGTGCCCGCCAAACTCGTACTCCCGGCCGAAGCGCTCCCAGCAATCCCTCGCTGATGTCGCCTCTCTTGCCCAGCGTTCGAAGACGGGATGGCCCAGCCCCTCGCTACACTCCGCCACCAGGATGATGCTTCCTCCCGGCAGGGCGGCATTCTTGGCATTGTCCAGCGCTTTTTGCGCCTGGAAGAGGTTGAGGTCTTTGGGCCTGCCGCCGGCAGAGGTCACAACGATCTCCGCTGGCCGCACAGGTCGTCGGTACATTCGATCCACGGTGGCGGCGCCGGTGCGGTGAGCGGTGATAAAGTCGCCTGCAACCGATTGCACAATCTCCCTTTTGCCGTTGAGAACGACATTCAAGATGAAATCCAGCCCGGCAATTTTTGCCGCGTCCTCCAGATCCTGGCGCACCGGGCTGTCCAATCTACCCGTAATTGAGTTTGCTTCTCTCATCAACTCATGGTTCTTAATGACAGAACGCTCCGAGCTGACTCCGGGCAGGACGGCTTTGCCTCCCCCGCTGTAGCCGGCATAATAGTGATATTCGATATTTCCGGTGGCCACGATCAGATCTGAGGAGGCAACCGTCTCCAGGATCTCCACAGGCGTTCCACGCTGCGTCTCGCCTAAAAATACGCAATTCTCCGGGTCGTGCTGCATATAGGGCAGACTGGTGCAGTCCCGCAAGAGCAGTTGCTCCTCAACATATGTCATTCTGCGGTGCGTGCCCAGAGCAAAGACGATTCTTAGATCAGCAATGCCCAGATCCTTGAGCCTCTGGATGAGAGGAGGAAGCATGAGGTGGCTGGGAGCCGGCCGGGTGATGTCGCTCACCAGAATGCTGGCCGATTTAGAGCCGGCAAAATCATCCAGGCTTCTTCCCTCGGCATGATCAATCGATCTTTCCACCTCGCCGACGGGCGCGGCGGGAAGCTCCTCGGCCAGGACTACCTCTGTCCCAACGCCTACCACCAGATCGAGGCATCCTTGGCCGTAACCAAGCTTGATTTTGCTTTTCTTTGAATTCATGATTATGTCTTCCAGATCACAGCACGGCTGAGCATCTCGGAAAAGGCCTCGAAGATGGGCCGGTCCGTTTTCACAAGGAAGTAATCCGCCCCAACCTGGCTGCATGCTGCCCGGATGCGATCGTTGTGCTCTGCCATGCTTCTCAGATACTCCTTTCGCTCATCCTCAGTAACGCGGGTGATAAGGGGCAGGCCGCTCTCCAGATCCACGAATTTGACATCGCCTCCGAAGCTTAGCTCCGTCTCCTGTGGTGCCAATACCTGAATTACCACCAGCTCATGCCCGGACAGACGGTAGATGCTGGACAGCACCTCATCCGTCTCGCCCAGCAGGTCGGATATCAAGACCACCAGGCTGGTCGTCTTGAGGAGCGACTCCACCTGATCGGCAATGGCAAGCAGGCCCGTGCCACCGCGGGGAGTGATCCCATCCAGCTGAGCGATGGTTTGAAAGAGATTTCTCCTTCCCCGCTTGGGCTCAGCCGGATAGAGCTTATTGCAGAAGAGCGATATGGCATACTTCTCATTTTCCAGGGTGGCGAGATAAGCAAAGCCGACTGCCAGGCGCGCCCCATAGTCGAACTTTCCCTCATAGTCCATGCTGGCGCTGCCGTCCAGAAGGACATGCACCACCAGGCTTCTCTCCTCCTCGTGCTCCCGGATGTAGAGCTTCTCAGTTCGCCCGTAGACCTTCCAGTCCACCAGCTTGAAATCGTCTCCCTTGCGGTACTCCCGGTAGCCGACGGGGCTGATGCCGTGACCGAAGCGCAGGGACTTTCTGCCTCCGCTGTAGGCGGTCGATACCCGCTTCTTGACGAGCAGGGAGAACTTCTCCAGCTCTTTGAAGAACTCTGTACCCATGATTTTTCCTGAAGACCTAAAGATATATTTTTCAGAGGGACTGGCTCTTTAGAATGTCCGTTACCACCTGGTCGCGAGTGAGCCCCTTTCTCTCCGCCTCAAAGCCCAGGATGATTCTGTGCCTCAAGACGGGATAGGCCATTGTATGCAGATCCTCTTTGGAGACATAGTTTCTGCCCTGCAGGAAGGCTCTGGCCTTGGCGGAGAGGATGAGGCCGATGGTGGCCCTGGGGCTGGCGCCGTACTGGACTCCCTCCCACTGGCGCGTGGCCAGCACGAGATTCACTGTCGCAGCCTTCAGATCATCAGAGACAGGTATGTCGCGGCAGAGCTGTTGCAGCGCTATCACCTCATCCTTGCTGACCACCGGTTCCACAGCCGGCTCGCCGCGAACGGTGTATCTCTCCAGGATCTCCAGCTCCTCTTTCTGGGAGGGATAGTCCATAAAAATTTTAAGCAAGAACCGAGCCAATTGTGCTTCGGGAAGAGGGAAGGTGCCTTCCATCTCAATTGGGTTTTGTGTGGCCAGGATAAAGAAGGGCTTGTCCAGAAGATAGGTCTTGTTTCCCACAGTTACCTGCTTTTCCTGCATGGCCTCTAAAAGAGCGCTCTGTGTCTTGGGAGAGGCCCGGTTGATCTCGTCGGCCAGGACGATATTGGAAAAGACGGGTCCGGCCTCGAAGCGGAACTTTTTGCCTTTATCGATCTCTTCGATGATGGTTGTGCCGGTTATGTCCGCGGGCATAAGGTCCGGAGTGCATTGAATCCTGCTGTAATCAAGGCCCAGGCAGGATGCCGTGGTCTTCACCAGCAGCGTCTTGGCGAGACCGGGGTTGCTCTCCAGGAGGGCATGGCCTCCGGCCAGGATGGCCACTAAAAGCTGCTCGATGGCCACATTTTGGCCGACTATGACTTTGTCGATCTCGCGCCGGAGCTTTTTGAAGATCTCCGGTGCCCGGTTAAAGACTGCTTTCTGATCCTCCGACATTGTTTTCT
>JAPKXZ010000067.1 GCA_026394555.1 Methanothrix sp. | reverse complement strand
TTCTAGGGTGTGTCCCTTATGTCCCTTCTGACCGCCTACTGGTTTACCACTCGACTTGCGCTGGCTCTTTATCTTTTGAAAGGCATCTGTAGAGGGAGGTTTGCTGCTATTGCGGCTGTTTTTATTGTTTTGATCTTCTAATGATTTTACCTTCTCTTCAAGCTCAGCGATCCTTGCTGCTTGTTTATTGATGATTGAGCAAAAGGTTTGCATGGGTGCAACAACTGCTTCAGGACCTACCTCATAAATCGCTAAAATGTCTTCGCGACTCAAAGAGATGATTATGCCTGATTGTGACAAAGAGGGGGAATTATCGGGATTGATATCTTCCGTTAGGATTTGATGAAATTTGCTTCCCTCCATTATAACGCGCATATGATTATTATTAATATTTTAAATTTTTGGTCAATTATTGCACATTATGATTCATGGAGTATCGGACGAAAAATAGGGTTTTAACTGGGTGGCTGAATAGTTACGATTCATCTACTATTTGACTTAAGGTGTGACGTATGACTGGACCGATACACACATCGGAAATGGACGATCTTCTAACTGGCAAGGTCAGTTTGATCAGAAAGAACGGAGATCGAATCGATAACATTCCAGCTTCTGTTCAAGGAAATAAAATCTTCACAGGTAATACGTCCTTACAAATGGAAGAAGGGGATACATTAATACGAATATTAAAAAATGGAATAGATGAAAAATATTCGATATTAAATTTAAACTATTATGAAGACGAAGATCTGGGTCATATAAAGATAGATGTACGAAAGGAGACGACGGTGCAAGAGATGACAAATACTCACATGGTATCAAATACTACTCACGAAACCGACTCGGTGTTTATTGTTCATGGACGAGATGATTCTACAAAGATGATTATAGCCCAATTCCTCAAGGAGTTAGGGCTGGATCCGATAATTCTACATGAACAAGCCAATAAAGGTCGCACTATAATCGAGAAATTTGAAGATCATTCGTCAAATGTCAAATATGCAGTCGTCTTGCTCACTTCCGATGATCTAGGTGGATTGATGTCCGAGCCGACCAAACAATCTCCACGCGCACGCCAGAATGTCGTTTTTGAAATGGGCCATTTTTTTGGAAGTCTTGGGAGACAGAGAGTTTGTGCTTTGCTCTCTCCCGAAGTAGAACGACCTTCGGACATCGATGGTATACTGTACATACCATTGGACAAAAAAGATGAATGGAGAGATAATTTATTCCGAGAGCTTAAAGCTGCTGGATTGAGGGTAAAGCAGGTAATTCGCAATAGTCCCTAATGTTTCTTCTCTGGTAGACGGGCCTTTTAGCTTCGAAGAACTTGATAGATTATATAACTGGACTCGCTAAAATAAAATATAAAAGCCGCCGATGGGATTCGAACCCATGAACTGCTGATTACGAATCAGCCGCTTTAACCGGGCTAAGCCACGGCGGCCCACAGAGCTGCTCGACCGGAAAGCCAGAGACCCATGTGAATTTAAGTTTTCCCGTCCTCGCACGGCTTCTCTTCCAACCCGTTCTTAAATTTCTCGATCTCCTCAGCCAGCTGGGGCAGGAATATGCCGATATCCGTGACGAGGCCGATGGCCTGGGCTGAACCCCGGTCCATGAGCTTGGTGACGGTTGAGGGATTGATATCCACACAGATGGTCTTGACGAAGGAGGGGAGCAAGTTGCCCACGGCAATAGAATGCAGCATGGTGCCCAGCATTATGGTCATGTCCACGCCGCGAAGAGCCTTGTCCATGGCGTCCTTGGCCTTGGATGTGTCCGTGATGACCTCGGGCAGGGGCCCGTCATCGCGAATGGAGCCGGCCAGAATGTAGGTGATGCCTTTTCTGGTGGCCTCGTACATGATGCCCCCTTTGAGCTTTCCTTCTGCTATGGCGTTCTTGATGGAGCCGCTGGCCATGATCTCACTGATGGCGTAAAGGTGATTTCGGTGCCCTCCCGATATGGCATTTCCCGAGCAGTTCATGCCCAGACTGGTGCCGAAGAGCTGCCGCTCGATGTCGTGCACAGCCACGGCATTCCCGGCTAAAAGAACGTCCACGTAGCCCTCCCGGATGAGCCGGGCCAGCGAGGGTGCCGCGCCCGTGTGGACCACCGCCGGCCCGCAGACCACGGCAATCTTTCCCCCTGCCCTTTTGGTGCGCACAATCTCGCTGGCCAGCTGGCGCACCAGCTCTCCGCTGGGCCGCTCGGAGCTGACCTCATTGGACATGAAGCCGAAGAAGGTCTTCTCACGGGGACGCTCGGGCGGCACGACCTTGACGCCGGAGGTGCCGATGACCACGCGTTCGCCCTTCTTGATATGACCGATGGGCGTGCATAGAGCCCGCCCGTCTTGCAGCACGACCAGGCAGTCCATGTGGTTATGCTCCACCTCCACCCAGGAGCCCTGATAGCGCACATAGGTGGGGTGATTGGTGGTGGAGTAAAACCCCCTGGGAACGACCATATCGCCCGGGGCAACACCGGTTTTGACGTCCTCCATCTCCACCAGGCGCGCCCCCAGGGCATGCAGCTCTAAGAGAACCCGGTCCAGATGGGCCGCATCCTCGCCGGTGACGGTGATCTGCACATAGCTGCTGTCGTTCTTCTTCTGGCCGATCTGAAAGTTTTTGATCTCAAACTCGCTGCCCATATCCATGATCTTGTCCAAGACCTTTGTTAGGATCTGCGAGTCGATGAGATGTCCCTGCATCTCGATATCTGCAATCTCGCTCATAAGCTTTGGCCTTCTACCACATTTCTCCACCCAGGAGCGCCTGGGTTTTATCGTTTGTGCTCATGACCAATTTGGTTATTCGTATCAAATAGCCGCCATCGTCGGGCTCAGGCGGCTCGAAGATGGTGCGAATGCCGCATCTTCGCAGGTGATATTCAAAATCCCTGGCTGTCTGCAGGCTCTTCACCCTGATCTGCACCTTCTGCACGATATCTTCGCCCTGCTGCGCCCTCTTTATGGTCTCGACCAGAGGCAAAAGAATGCTCTCCCCTAAAGAGAGAGCCCTCGCCCGTCTATCCTCTTCCGACTCATTCCACTCCACAGACTGAAAGCCCTCTCGCACGGCCCGAGAGACAAAGAAGTCCAGAGCATAGTCATTATAATAGCGAAAAGCCACGGCCAGGTCACTGCAATTGGTAGTGGAGCTGGTGTACTTTAGCGGTGCCACAATATTTTCCGGGTCTTTCATGACCACACCCTCTCGCCCCTGGCGGCCAAGCTTGGTCACGATCCGCTTGATCCTCGCGGCAGCTCTCTCCTTATGAAACTCGCCCAAAAAGGCGGTGGCCTTAAGGCCGAACTCCTGGGCGAATTCATGGGTTTTGTGCACGCCCAAAGTCCTCCTGCAGTTCTTTTCGGCGATATCGAAGAGGTAGAAGTCGATGCTGTCCGTAGGATAGAGGGCCGTTGATACGTAGGGGTTTTCCGGACCTACCATCTCTCCGCACAACACCAGACGAGGGTGCTCTTCGAATACGGCCTCCGGCACCAGCCGACGCGCCACTTCCGTGGAATAGGGGCAGATAAACCCGCCTCTGGTGAGGGCCACAATCTCACCGTTTAAAGAGAGAATACGCACATTATGGCCGTTCATCTTCTCCTCCACAGCCACAATATCGGAAAAATGCCTCTTTATCGCCGCGGCAAGCATGAGGGGACGGCGGATCTTGGGATAGCCAAAAACGATCTCGCCGTTTTCAAAAACAACTGTCCCGGCCTCGATTCCCGAGGTCTCTTTTTCAAACCGGAGCAACCGAGGCTCGGGCCAGGCAGATTCTCTTATTATCGTCTCTTGCAGGCCTTGCAGCCTGCTTTCCGTGATTCCCAGTTTCTGTGCAACTCTTGCCAGATTCATCCGTTCCTCACCAGATAATCCAAGATGGACCGCCTGGTGATCATGCCCACGACCTCTTCCCTACGACTGAGAACGGGCAGGCCGCCTCTGTTCTCCGTAAGAATGATCTTTTTGACCTCTTCCAGAGGAGTATCGGCATAGACGTACTTCACATCATGAGTCATCACATCGGAGACCAGGATGTTGTAGATGCGCGCGTATTGCTTGCTGGCAGTATCGTTGAGATCCCGGAAGGCACGTAGGGACTTGGCCACATCTCTTTCTGATATTATGCCCACCAGCCGGCCAGCCTCCACCACCGGAAGCCTTCCTACGCCTCGATCCAACATCATGCGCCGAGCGTGAACCAGCCGGTCGTTGGGGTTGGAG
Organism: Methanothrix sp.; assembly: GCA_026394555.1. Taxonomy (GTDB): domain Archaea; phylum Halobacteriota; class Methanosarcinia; order Methanotrichales; family Methanotrichaceae; genus Methanothrix. The sequence continues at coordinate 25,570 of JAPKXZ010000067.1, read as the reverse complement.
ATGAGGGGAAAACGCATGGCTTCGGATGCCATACCGCTTACATTTATGGCCGCCAGTATCTCTCTGGGCCGAACCCAGCCCAGGACCTTCTCGCCATCCATTGCCACCAGAACACCGGTCTTCTGCAAAAGGACCATGGCATCCTGCACATCCATATCGGGGAGGACCTTGATTACGGAGTCCATGGTGGCAGACGCCACATGCAGAGAGGAGGCAGGCATTCCCAGGGATTTTCGCGTTCCCAGAACGCGAGCAATCTGTCTCATGGTGATTATGCCGCCTATCTTGTCTTTGTTGGTGACAAGAAGCCTTCTCAGATCATTCTTCTCCATCAGATCCAGAGCATGGCCCAGTCTCTCTGATTTGTCGATGGTAACGGGCTCTCTCATGATGTCCTTTACCTGCATTACTTCCACCTCCCAACCTCTGTGATGATCTCATCGGCGGAGAAGTAGCCCACCACTTCATTCTGGTCCATCACCGGCATGCCAATGATGTTCTTCTCCACCAGGGTCTGGCTCGCCTGCACGGCCTTTATCTCCGAGCCTATGGTAAAAATTGGCGAGGTCATGATGTCCTCCGCCACGAAAGGCATCTGCTTTACATAGCGATACTGCTTTCTGCCGGCGGGGCTCTCTTTTCGGGTCATCTTGATGTTCTTGGTCTCCATCTCATCCTTTGGCCCCATTATCTCGGAAAAGGTAAGACCGGAGCGGGTCACAATGCCCACCGGAGTCGTATTGTCCTCGTAGACCAGGGCGCGGCTCTGGCCTTGCACATTCATCTCTTCCAGGACGTGGCCGATGGTATGGTGACGGTGCACACGCAGTACATTCCTGCTCATCATGTCTCCTACAGTCGCTTTAAGATCCTGCTCGGAGAAGTACTTCATTATGTCCCGCGAGGTGATCATGCCCACGATCTCGCCATCGCGTTCTACCGGCAGGCCGTTAATGCCGTTTTCTAAGAGAAGCACTGCTGCCTGGGGCATGGTGGCATCGGGGAATATGGTGATGGGCTTCTCCGTCATTACCACCTGGATGGGGACCTTGTCTATGGGCCTTCTGCGCCACTCAGGTGCCGCCTGGTTGAGCCTATTAGTGATGTCGTACTTGGTAACGATGCCCACCAGCACGCCGGCGTCCATTACAGGCAATCTGCCAATGCCGTACTTGAACATCAGATTCCTGGCCCTTTGAATGTTCTCATTTCGCTCAATGACGTAAATGGGAGCGCTCATGTAATCTTTGACTTTCTTTATTATCATGCTAGAATTCCTCTGTTCTCGGCTAACGCCCTCACGTAGTCTCTTTCCGTCAGAATGCCAACTAATGATCCCTTGTCCATAACAGGCAAAGATCCAATCTCATTGTCCATCATCTTCCTGGCTGCCTGGCCAAGGTCTGCTTTCTTCTCCGTGGCAAGCAAGCCTCTCTTGATCAGGCTCTTGATGGGCTGATTCATTACCTCTCCGATGTCGCCGGTAACCACCTTTTCAAAAGCCTCTCCACTCCCCAGATATTTCATGATATCCGAGGCTGTGACCATGCCCATGAGAACACCATCCTGCACGACAGGCATGCGACGAAAGCCCTTCTGGATGATCATCCGGGTCATCTTCTCGATAGTGGTCTGCGCCGGTGCGGTCACCACATGAGGACTCATGAAGTCCTCTACACAAAGGCCGGTATCCAGGCCCCGGCAAAAGCGCACAAAGTCCTCTTCGGTAATTATGGCCTTGATGCGAATATCCTCATCAACTATGGGAAGGCCGCCCACATTTTTCTCATACATCAGCTTCAAAACATCATTTAACGAGGCTTTGTCACTGGCGTAGGTGAGGCGCGTGCTCATGATCTCTGTGATATCGGCATTTATGGCGGTGAAGATGTTTCCGCCATACTTTTCCCGCAAGAGATTGTGCCTTAGTCCCCCGCCCAGAAAGTCCACCACGTCCACTGAAGTCACAAAGCCAATCAGCCTCTTTGTGCCCGGATCAGCGACGGGAAGCCGGGAGAAGCCATAGAAGGTCATGGTCTTTATGGCGCTCATGATGGTAGTAGTGGGGGGAACGGTGACAACATCCGGTGAGGCTACACCCACTACGTCGCTCGCCCGCTTGGCATGCCGGGAGTCGAATTGTAAAGGTCCTCTATCCCCCGAGCCGGGGGCTACAGGCATGCGATCGTTCTTTTGCGGAATCCTTGTTACTTCTTTTCCCGTTGTTGGCCCTTTGCTCATCTTCACTCACCAAGGTAGCTTTTGATCAAATCGTTTCTATCCACAATTCCCACGAGCTTTCCTTCATCCACCACGGACATTCTGCCTACATTGTGCTTGAGCATCAGCTCGATGGCCGTTCGCACGCTATCTTCCGGCTTTACGCTATACAATGGTGAACTCATAAATTTCTCAACAGGCATCTGCATCGAGTCCGCCGACCTTCTCTCACCCTCCTTGCCGATCCGAGCTGAGCCTTTGAGCATATCAAATCTGGTGATCATTCCTATGAGCTTGCCGTCCTTGACCACCGGAAGGCCTGTGTAGTCCTTCTCGACCATCAGATCCCAAATCTTGGTTACGGGATCATCAGGGCGGGTGGTTACTACTTTGCTAGTCATAATCTCAGATACCGACTTCTTCGGCACATTCTCCAAATCGATGTTCATAAACACGTCCAAGAGGCTAACAACCCCTTTTAGCACGGGCTTCTCCTCGGACTCGACTACAGGAAGCAAAGTTATCTTTTCCTTCTGCATAAGACGGGCGGCATCAAGCATATCCATCTGCCCAGTCACTGTAGGAACCTGTACCACATAGCCCGATATAGTCACATTCGACTTGGTCGAGGTCACGCGCAGCATATCCTGGTTGGTTACGATTCCTAAGACTATGCCTTTGCTATTCACAACCGGCAATCCGCGCACATGGTTGTCTCGGATCATCTGACGCGCTTTGGTCAGAAAAGTGGTATCCTCGACGTATAGAGGATCTCTGGACAAAATATCATCTACTAACATTGTTATTCCCCTGCTGTCCAGCAATAATGATATTTCTTACCTTTTTCCGTCTCTGCAACTCCAGCAGAGCAACTCTCCATTCACGCTCTCCAGGGTATCTGAGAGCTGGCTGCAAACCTCACAGATGCCTCGCACCACCCCTCGGGGCTGTTCTAAATGGATGCTCTCTTTGTGCATCTCCAATAGATCGCTTAAAATCTCATTCAACCCGAGGGAGGAACCAGAGACAAGATCCGTATCGGTAATTATACCCACGAGCTTTCCTTGGAATATCACGGGCATACGCTTTACTCCACAGCGAAGCATCAAGGCTGCAGCTTCACGCAGGCTGGCATCAGGTTCAATGGAAACAACGGGAGCGCTCATGATCTCTGCCACTTTTAAAGTTCTGGGATCAATTCCCAGGGCTAAGACCTTCTTTACCAGATCCCTTTCCGTCAGAATGCCGGTGGGCTTGTCGCCGGATACGATTATCAGACAGCCCACGTTGGCCGCGCCCATCTTTTTAGCAGCGCTTAAAATGTCCAGCTCGGCGTCAGCAGTGATCACCGGACGGGTCATGATATCTCGCACTGGAATCTCTGTCTCCATTGGCCAATCTTCTCCCCCATAGCTCTATATCCTTATCAGAGTGCTAATGATATAAAAGGCTACTGCGGCCCAATCGGAATTAAAAGGATTAACATTATTTTTCTAATTTTATTCCCGTATGTGCCCAAGAATATGCTCTATTTCTGCCAGGATGAGCTCTATGCCCAATCGCGCTGCGCCCGGCGATCCCGGCAAACAGAAGACCGGCCTGCCATGATAAATTCCCGCCGCTGCCCTTGTGAGCATGGCGCGAGAGCCCACCTCATCCAGGCTTTTGTAGCGAAAGATCTCGCCAAAGCCGGGAAGCGTCTTTTCAAAGAGTGGTTCAATGGCTTCCAGGGTTAAGTCCAGAGGAGTAAGCCCCGTGCCACCACAGATAACAATGGCATCTGCATTGCTTTTTTCCACGGCCTCCCGCAGCACAAAGCCGTCCTGCAAGAGAGCATAGCGGGCGGTATGTCCTGCCGCTTTAATCTTCTCCAAGATCACCTTGCCGGATAGATCATCCGCCTCCGACGGGCTCTTTGCCGACCCAAACTTTTGAAAGCGGGATGTGCTCGCGACCACTACATCTATGATCATGCTATATCCTTAATGGTCTAGGATAAAATTTTTCCCGTGAAGGAAGATCTATGTCGCTTTTGGCAATTGATGTAGGGGCAGGCACCCAGGACATTCTGCTCTATTCGGAGGATGTGTCTCTGGAAGGCTCGACCAAGATGGTTTTGCCCAGCCAAACCGTGCTGGTGGGAAACAGGATAAACAGAGCCCGTCTGGCAGGTAAAGATGTATTCCTGCGCGGACCGACCATGGGAGGCGGAGCCTCTACGGCGGCCGTAAGATGGCATCTGGCCGCGGGACTGCAAGTTTATGCCACACCGTCGGCGGCAGCAACCATAAATGACAATCCGAAGCGCGTGGCCGCCTTAGGTGTAACGATTCAAGAGGAGGCGCCCGTCTCTGCCCAGGTCATCGAGACCGGGGACATTGACGTGGCCGCACTGGCCCATGCCTTGCAGATTTTCGACATTGCTCTTCCCGGCGACATGGCTGTGGCCGTACAGGATCACGGTTTCTCACCGGAGCGATCAAACCGTCTGGTTCGAATCGAGCATCTGGCTGCCGCGATCCGCTCCGGCGGGAGACTGGAGGCTTTCGCCTACCGGCAGCCTCCGGCGGCCATGACCAGGATGCTGGCCGTAAAGGGTGCCCTGGCCGAGGCAGGAATAGAGCCGCTTCTTATGGACACCGGCCCGGCAGCGATCTTTGGGGCAGCTCTCGATTTGCCGGACGCGTCGCCCGCGCTTATCATCAATTTCGGAAACGGCCATACGGTGGCCGCACTGCTGGCCGAGGACCGGATCACAGCCTTCTTCGAGCACCACACCGCGGAGCTTTCCCCGGAAAAGCTGCGCGAGTTTACAGAAAAGCTTTGCAACGGAACATTAAAAAGCAGCGAGGTCTTCGAGGATGGGGGCCATGGAGCCTATATCGACAGTGTTCCCGATAAAGTGGGCAGGACGCTCGTCACCGGCCCGCGCCGGCAGACGTTTCTCTCCAGCGGAGCCTTGACGGGCGCGCTGCCAGCGTCTCCCGGCGGAGATATGATGATCACGGGCTGCATCGGCCTGGTCAAGGCCTGGAAACTAAAAGAGGATTTATGGAGATAGGCAGAGGGGCGGAAGCAGTCATCACTCTTGAGAATGGAGTCGTAAAGAAGGAGCGGCATGCCAAGAGCTACCGGCAGCCGGCACTCGATGTGCGTATTCGGCAGGAGAGAACCCTAAGAGAAGCCCGGATCATGTCCGACGCCCGCAGGCACGGGGTCCTCACGCCCATCATTTGTGATGTATCTCGCTTTGAGCTCAAAATGGAGATGATAGTGGGCGAGAAGCTCAAGGATATCATCAACATCGAGCTCTCCGAGATGGTGGGGGAGACGGTGGGAAAGCTGCACCAGGGCGGAATTGTGCATGGAGACCTGACCACCTCCAATATGATACTCACCCGCGGCAAGATCTGTCTCATTGACTTCGGCCTGTCATTTTACGAAAAAACCGTGGAAGCGCAGGGAGTGGATGTGCATGTATATTTTCAGACCCTGGAGAGCACGCACGACCGACCGGAGGAACTGATGGAAGCTTTTGTGGCCGGATACACGAGAGCCTACCCCCAGGCAGAGGCGGTTTTGCAGAGGGTCAAGGAGATCAAGGCGCGGGGCAGATATCTATGAATGCTTCATCAGTAACTTTAGGCGTCATATCCTCGGGCCGGGGAGAGAATTTGCGCTACATTCTGCAAGAAGAGCGTAGCGGTCGGCTGCCCGCCCATGTTGGAATCGTTCTCACCGATCAGCCGGATGCGGGAGCCCTCAAGATCGCAAAGGAGTTTTCCGTTCCCGGCCATTTTATCGACCCCACTAACCTGTGCCGAGAGGAGTACGATCAAAAGTTAATCGCCTACCTGGAGGCAGAGGGCGCAGAGTTGGTGATCCTCACCGGCTATATGAGAATTTTATCACCCCAATTCGTGCGCCATTACAAGGATCGAATACTGAATATTCATCCCGCCCTTCTGCCCTCATTTCGGGGCATGGATGCCTTCGCTCAGGCTCTGGAGTACGGAGTAAAATGGACGGGAACGACCGTCCATATCGTGGATGAGGATGTAGACCACGGCCCCATTGTCTACCAGAGGCCGGTGATCGTTTTGGAGAACGATACCCATGATCGCCTCAAGGCCAGAATTCAGAGGGCAGAGTACAAAGCCTACCCCAGGGCGATAAAGATGTTTATAGAGAGAAGGCCAGAGATACTGGGAAGAAAGCTGGTCTGGCAAAGAGAGGAGAAATAACATGGAAAATTTATGGGCCCCCTGGAGAATCGATTACATTTTGAGCAAGAAGCCGGAAGGCTGCATATTCTGCAACAAGCCGAAGGAGAGCCGGGACATAGACAACTACATCCTTTACCGGGGCCTGCATCACTTCATCATCCTCAATGCGTTTCCCTACAACAACGGCCATATGATGGTCGTTCCCTACCGGCACACATCTACTCTCGCCGCCTGGGCTCCGGAGGAGCAGCAGGAGATGATGCAGCTTGCCGATCTGTGCGTTGAGTTGCTGAAAAGGACCATGCACCCGGACGGCTTTAATCTGGGCATCAACATGGGCCTGGTGGGAGGAGCGGGCATTGCCGACCACATTCATCTGCATATCGTGCCCCGCTGGAATGGGGATACCAATTTCATGCCCGTGCTCTCCGACACGAGAGTGATATCGGAGGCGCTAGGGGCCACTTACGGGAAGCTGAAAGAGGCGCTTGATGGTCTGAGCCAGGGCTGAAAACAGCTTCATCATTACGGAATAAAACCACAGAGGCACAGAGCGCACAGAGTACGAACGCGGAGATTATTATATGCACAGAAGCGATTTCATATCCTTTTTTTTATCTACCCATATTAGGAAAAGCTGCGCGTCTCTGTGAACTCTGTGCCTCTGTGGTTAATAATAGTAAATCCCGAATTGGGTCAATTATTGGATTAGTTTTGCCCCGCTCAGAATATGTTTATCTCTGATGATGCACATCCCTATTTGGCTTTGCAGGGGCGAAGAGCTGCCGCGCAAAGCTCCCAGGCGGAGGCCAGGCATTTGGTAGAAGATGTTTCTCAGATAGATGGGCGTTTTTTGGAGTTCTTTAGAACAGCTACATATGATGATAGTAGTCCAGAAGGACACAAACCTTATCCTTTTCAGACGAGACTGGCCACCGTAAAGGAGCTGCCGGAGCTGATCGACATCCCCACGGGTCTGGGCAAGACCGATGCCGTGGTCCTGGCCTGGCTGTGGCGCAGGCGCTTCGCGGACGAGAAGACGCGCGCCACCACGCCCCGCCGCCTGGTGTACTGCCTGCCTATGCGAACGCTGGTGGAGCAGACCGCGGGGAAGGCGAAGATGTGGCTGAAGAACCTGGGCCTCTTTTCAGAAGAGCCGGGCAACGACAAGCTTGCGGATACGAGCAAGTGGAAGTGGACGGGAAAAACCGACCAGGATAAAACTTGCATCGCCGTCACTGTGCTCATGGGCGGCGAAAGCAAGGATGAATGGGATCTCTACCCGGAGAAGGACGCGATAATAATAGGAACGCAGGATATGTTGCTCTCCCGCGCGCTCAACCGCGGCTACGGCATGAGCCGCTACCGCTGGCCGGTGCACTTCGGGCTGCTCAATAACGACTGCCTCTGGGTGATGGACGAGGTGCAGTTGATGGGCAGAGGGCTAACCACATCCATTCAACTTCAGGCATTTCGATGTATTTTAGGAACGATGGAGCCGTCATCTGTGAAGACGATCTGGATGAGCGCTACATTGGAACGCGAGTGGTTGAATACAGTGGACTTCAGCCAATCAGCTAAGAATTTAGACATATTCTCTTTGAGTCAGGATGATCTAGAATGCACTGGTGTGAAAAAAAGATGGGCCGCTGTAAAGACTTTAAAGCAAGCATCTGAAGCAAACGGAGATTCAAAAGAACTTGCTAACGAAATTCTCCAAAAACACAACGCACATAAAACTGGCACACGAACCCTCGTGGTATTGAACACCGTTAAGCGGGCAGTGGAGCTTCATTCTGCATTAAAGAGAATGAATCCAGATGCGCACTTGATTCTCATACACTCTCGATTCAGACCTCCAGACAGGAAACTATTGGTTGATGATCTGGTTAAAATTCCGGATGCATCAGGCACCATCGTCGTGTCCACTCAGGTGGTCGAAGCAGGTGTGGATATCTCTGCAAAAAACCTATTCACGGAGCTGGCACCGTGGTCATCCCTAGTCCAGAGATTCGGCAGATGCAATCGATACGATGAATATTCCGAAGCGGAAGTCTATTGGATAGATCTTCCAACGGGAAAAGAGAGTTTAGCTCTTCCTTATTCTATCGACGAGTTGGAGCTTGCACGTAATATTTTGAAAGAACAAGACAGAAAGAGCGTCGGAGCTGCATCTTTGCCGAATATCCCTCTTTATTTTGCTCATGAAAGCGTTATTCGCAAGAAAGATCTGCGGGAATTGTTTGATACTACTCCTGATTTGGCAGGGCACGATCTGGACATATCTAGATTCATTCGGGAGACATCAGAGACGGACGTTCAGGTCTTCTGGAGGGATATTCCCGAGGAAGGCCCTGGCGAGGAGCCAGATTATCACAGGGACGAGCTTTGTTCGGTTCCTCTGAGCGATATCCGCGACCTGGCGGATAAGGGGACCAAGGCTTATGCATGGGATTCTCTTGAAGGCGATTGGTTGCCGCTTGGTAAATCAACGTCTATCATTCCAGGAATGATAATCATGCTTCATGCAGCCAATGGTCGCTATACACTGGCTGAGGGTTGGGCCCCACAATCAAAAGAGCATGTGCCTGTGGTCACAGTTGGGAAGAAAAAAACAGAAAGCTATTCAGACGATCCATTATCCTCTCGCGATTGGCAGACGATTGAAGAGCACACGGACGCAGTCTTTCAAAGGATGACTCAGATCCTGGATTTTCTAAGTCTAGCGGAAGTCTGGCGTCACCAACTCCTCGAAGGTGTTCGCTGGCACGATGCGGGCAAAGCGCACCCGGCATTTCAAGCTTTGATAAAAACAGAAGCCTCAGTGGGGTCTAAGAATTATCCTGTGGGAAAAGCGCCTGACAATGCATGGCTTAAAGGTCGATTGCCCAATAAACCTCGATTGGGAGATGCCAGGCGTAAGCATTTCCGTCATGATCTAGCCTCTGGCCTTCTTGCCCTGCAGAACAGCAAGACCGACCTGGTTTCATACCTCGCGGCTGCGCACCATGGCAAGGTGCGTCTGTCGATCAGATCCATGCCAGGCGAGTACAAGCCCACTAACGGAAGGCGTTTCGCCCGAGGAGTCTGGGATAGAGACAAGATGCCAGAGATTGAATTAGGTGGGGCGGTCAAAATGGCCGCTACTACTATCAATCTAAGCTACATGGATCTCGGCGACGGTCTAAATGGACAAAGCTGGCTATCCCGAATGATCGCATTACTGGATAGGCCTGATCTAGGGCCGTTCAGGCTCGCGTACATGGAGGCATTGATCAAAGCTGCTGATGAGAAAGCCAGCAGAGGTGGAGCATGAGCAGGTTAATTCTCAGAGGCTGCACCCCCGAGCCGTTGTCGTCTTATCTAACATCTATGGGCGTGCTCCGCCTGGTCTCTGAGCAGAAGGATGCGCATGCAAAAGGCTGCTGGCAGAACGGGTATTTCTGCCTGGAATCAAAGCTGGATGAAGAAGATCTGGTGCGTTTCTTCCTGGAGGAGTACATTCCCACACCCATAGTGTCGCCTTGGAACGGAGGCAGCGGGTTCTACGAGGGAGACAACACCGAAGGCCTTGATGCCATCCGCGACAGCACATCCCCGCGGTTCGCCCTCTATCGTGAGACTATGGAGAAGGTTTTCTCTCTGCCAGAAATGCCACAGACTGGCCTCAGCCTGGGTACTATTCTTTCTATTCTTGAGAAAGAAGCAGAGGGAAAGAGAGGCAAAGCCAAGGATGATATTCTGGTGCTGGTCAACGAGACACGCTTCATGGCAGAGCCTGTGGCTAGATTGCTCTCACCAGAAGATCTCTATTGCCAAAACTTAAAAGATCTGGAAGAGTTGTCCAAGCTGCCAAAGAAAGCCCCGCAAATAGCGAAAGAAAGATCTGTGGCCATCAAGGGCCTCCTAAAGCCTGCGAAGAAGGCTCTGACTCATGTTAAAAAGCTCAGGCGCAGTGCTGGCAAGGAGAAGATAATTCAGGCTTGCAGGAACCAGCTATCTGAGCATGCTATTGAGTGGACCGATGCTGTAGCCGTGATCGGCTCAGGAGGAGATGCGGAGCATCCTCCTATCTTGGGCAGCGGAGGAAACGAGGGCCATCTCGATTATTCGAAGACCTTCATGGGCTGTCTTTCTGAGCTACTTCTATCATCTGAAAATGAAGAGTCTTCTCGAAGGATACTTAATAATGCACTCTTCGGCAAGGCCACAGAGGGGCTAATGATGGTCAAGGTGGGACAATACCATCCCGGACGATCCGGAGGATTCAATCAGGGGCCGGGAATCGAGAACAAGGACTTTCCAGCCAATTCCTGGAGTTTTGTTCTTACACTGGAGGGAGCGATCGTCTGGACCGGCAGTGTCGCAAGGCGACAAGGTGCGGAGAGCGGATTTCTAAGGTGCCCCTTCACAGTCAGAGCCCGTTCTGTGGGCTACTCTTCGTCATCCGAAAAGGATGATCAAAAGGCTCGTGCTGAGATCTGGGCACCCATCTGGAAACAGCCTACGACCTACCAGGAGGTTCGTGCCTTTTTGAGCGAGGGACGAGCTGATGTAGGGAGAAGGTCGGCGGCAACTGGATTGGAGTTTGCAGAGGCCGTTTCCTCCCTGGGTATCGATCGTGGAGTCTCTGAGTTTGTGCGTTACAGCCTGCTTAAAAGAAGGGGAGATAGTTACGTCGCATTACCTGCAGGCCGCTTCTCCGTCATGGAAAGGAGCGAGAGCGATCTTGTCAGGGAGTTGGATCCCCTTCTCAGACGAGTTGACCGCTTTCTTAGGGGTTTCGAGGAGCCACCAGCTCGATTTGTTTCAGCGCGAAGGCAGATAGATGAGGCAATATTCGATCTCTTGCTTCACGGTGGACCAGATCGCGTGAAATCACTGGTTGCAGCCTTAGGAAGGATGGAGCAGCTCATAACCCAGAGGGATTTATCCAAGACGCCCAAGCTAAATGCCCCGCTTTATGGCCTTAGCCCCAGATGGATCGTTGCAGTAGACGATGGAAGTCTAGAGGTCAGAATTGCAGTATCTTTAGCTTCGATCGGTGGAACTGATAGGGTAGGACCAATAAGGTCGAACTTGGCTCCCGTGGATCCAGAAAAGCCCTGGGCTTGGGCCAATAGCAAAGGCCAGTTTGCATGGCAGGGCAGTTCCCTGGCGATGAAGATGGCTGCTGTTTTAGAGAAGAGGATGATGGATGCCCAGAGACTCAATTGCGAGTCCAATCCTCTCGATGCAGACATTCCGCTGATGGCGGAGGACATCGCGGCGTTCATTGAAAGAGATATCGATGAAAAACAGGTTGAAGATCTGCTCTTCGGTTTGACCTGGGTACGATGGAACGATCGCCAAGGAGTTCAGGATGCCAGGGAGAGGCTTATGAATCGGTGGGCACATCCCATAGCAAAAGAGATCATACCCCGTTCGTGGTCCCTTCTCAAGCTACTCTTCGTCCCAGGGCCTGTAAAATTGCCTGCAAATGATGAAGTGAAGGTCAGACCTGAACCATCGATACTGCCATTGCTTCTGGCCGGAAGAGCAGGCGATGCCTGCGCTGTCGCCCAGCGTCGCCTCTACTCGGCTGGATTTGATCCAATAAGATCACAATTTCCGGATGCTAATGACGGAGCACGCATTGCTGCTGCCCTGCTTCTGCCATTGAGGAGGCATCATGAAATTGCAGAGTTGGCTCTCCATTTAAAAGGACCGAAACCATAAGTTAAAACTACACGGTATTATAATATTTTCTAAAGAGGTTGATAAAATGAACGCTGAGTTAGAAAAATTGGGATCTGTGCCGCGTCTCCTCATGGAGGTCGAACTCCGGCCAGTTCAAGGCAATAGATTTCAGCCCACTGGTTTTGCTGACCTGGGCGCTGCGGTCTACGCTCTGCCAGATGGAAAGACGCGCAATATCCTGGTAGATTCAGCCCAGTCAATGGCGAATAGACTGGAACAGACCTGCCTCGAAGGAAGCGGCCCAAGGATGATGAAAGTGCTAGAAGGACTGCCGTACATTCTGGTCAAGCTAACGGGGGCGAGCGAGGCAGAGACGAGTTCTCTAATCGAGGCTCATCGCATCAACTCGCCTTTTATCATTAGCGATGAGACGTTCCAGAAGAGCTTCGTAAAGAAGTCAGGCTATGCCAAAGGCCTTCCACTGGACTGGAAGAAGGTCGGTTCTGCCCTATTCTTCTACGATCCCAACTCGCTGCTTCACGGGGCCTTCATGGCCAATCTTGGGGACGGCAGAGTGAAAGTGCCCCGGGCCATTACGGGCTTCATTGAGGCCGAGGATATCAGGGAGGCGGCCTCGGGCGGAGTTAAGAACAATCCACTGGATCCAACTGGCAAGATCAGGGCTGAGAACTACGACAAGGATGTCTACAGTAACGTCCCCTATCACCGCATGGAGTACACGGCAAAAAGGATAGTGGCATATTTCAACCTAGACCTGGCGCTCTTGGATGGATATGGCCTTGATCCAGAAGCTAGGTCTCTCCTCGTTGCTCTGGCACTGTATAAGATTCGCAGATTCCTGGCCAGGGGCCTCAGGCTCCGCACGGCCTGTGATCTGACTGTCATGGAAGATATCAAGGTGACACCTCTCGCCGGATTTGTTCTTCCAAATGAGGATTCTCTTCTTGCCATGATAACGGAGGGCATCAAAGCCTGTGCGAAGAAGGGGCTCTTCGCTGTTCCGCCGATAACTGAGCTGACGACAAAGGTAGTGGAAAAGAAGCCGGAAGGAGAAAGCTCGCCAGCCGGAAATGAAGGGACTTGAATCAGGGGCGTTCTTTCATGCTCCTCATTGAATTGAGCTTCCTGAACGGCCGTTACCATGCCACGCCTTGGGGCCGAAATGTAAACGAAGGGGCACCTGAGTGGCCACCATCGCCCTATAGGCTGGTGCGGGCTATTTACGACGTCTGGAAACGAAAGAGACCTGAATGGCCTGAGTCTAAGGTCGAGCCACTCCTTGCTACCCTTGCATCGGAACCTCCCCATTTTAGCTTGCCCCAGGCCACCGCTTCTCATACCAGGGCCTTTCTCAGCCAGAACTTGAAGGATGTCACCAAGCGCCAGCTCATCTTCGACGCCTTCGTGCTCACGGAGAAAGGCTCTAAAGTCCTGATTGGATGGCCTGATGCCGACCTCGGTGTAGCACAAAAGGCTGACCTAGACGAGCTGCTATCTCTCATCAACTATCTGGGACGGTCTGAGTCCTGGGTCTCAGCAAAGACCATTCCTGAGGCAGAAGGAACGAGCTGGAACTGCGCTCCAGTGGAAGTATCGAATTCAAAGGAAGGCGAGACGGTAGCTGTGGCCTGCTCTGTATCCGCTCAGGAGTACTCGGCACGACCCTACACACTTCCACAGACATCGAGAAATGGCAAATCAGGAACCTTGAGTTGGATGGTGGCCTTGGCCTGGTCCACTTCGGAGATGCTGGAGTTCCGCCAGAGCGAGCCGCCTGCTTTTTATTATCAGACCTACATTCGGCCAGCTCACTGCTTCGATCTCAAGCCGACCCCACACAGGGCAGCAAGGGGTTCTGATATTAACGGCGTCCTTTATGCCATCGAGTCAAAGGTTCTGCCCTGTGTGACCTCAACCATAGAGGTTTCAGAGCGTTTCAGGCGAAAGTTGATGGGCATTCACAATAATATAGCAGGAGATCCCAGGAAGATATCTCAGAGATTCAGCGGCAAGGACGCAAATGGTAACCCATTAAAAGGACACAAGCATATCTACATCCTTCCGCAGGACAAAGACGGAGATGGCTTGCTGGATCATATACTTTCTGTTTGCAGGGAGCCTCTAGATCTTGAGGAACAGTTAGCCCTAGATCGCATGACCTCTATTTGGCAGTCGGATGGAAGGCCGGATATTCAACTGATTCCTATCCAGTGGGGCAAGATCGGAGATCTGATAGGAACTGAGCCAAGCACTTGTTTCACTAGCGCTACGCCTTTTTTGCCACCCAGGCATTACCGAAAAGGAAGGGGCGATTTCATTGAATGGATCACCGACGAGGTCTCCAAGGAAGCTGAAAATCATGGCCTATCCAGGCCAATACATGTCGAGACTGTAAGCAAATTGGAAGCAGAGGGCCGTGATTTCAGATGGCTGGAGTTCCGCAGAAGCCGGAAAGGAGAAAGCTCACAGATCGGCTACGGCTTCAGGTTAGTTTTCTCGGAGCCAGTCACCGGCCCCATCGCCCTCGGCTACGCCGCCCATTTCGGCCTGGGCCTCTTCGTCCCCGAATCGCCTTGACCCGCCCACCCATCTCCGTCCTCGCCCAGCAGCCGAAAAGCCTCCCGTCCGGGCCCACCTGCCCGCTTGCACGTCCGGGCTCGCGCGCGCATGGCCCGTGAGGATGCCACCAGCCCAGACCGGGATCTTGAAGACCGCAAAGAGATGAAATTGATGTACGCAATTGAGATCTTTTACAGCGAAGAGGATGAGGGTTTTATCGCCACCGTCCCAGAGCTGCCTGGCTGCTCGGCCTTTGGAGAAAACGAAGAGCGAGCATTAAAAGAGGTCAAAATTGCCATGCAGCTCTGGCTGGAAACCGCAAAGGAAATCGGCAGAGACGTCCCCCTCCCGCAGAAACGCGAGCCCTGTACAGCGAGGCCGAAATAAACCAATGTTTTCACTTCGCGGCTTCGCGCCTTCGCGTGAGATTCAACAGGGTCCGGTTTCACGCGAAGACGCGAAAATTCATTAGGAGAGTGCGTTGGACGAGTTGAAATATGTCGACTTTAGTCTCAGCGACAAAGAGTACGAAAAAGTCTTGAAGCTTAGCTCCGGCCCGCCCAGGCGACCGGGCCCGCGCGCGCACGTGCCTGCTCCCGCGGGAACGCCGTCGGGCAGAGACCAATATTGAGATGTGATGCCAATTAATTAATATCATAACCAAGCATTGTATCTGGAAATGGTTCTAGCGGAAGTAGACATGCCGGGATCTATCCTGGCCCTGATCAAAGTGGATCGCGACCAGTTAGGCCCCTTCATAAAGCGCTCCCTGGCAGTTGAGCTCTACCGGGAAGGCAAGCTCTCTTTGGGCAAGGCTGCGGAGCTGGCGGGAGCGAAGAGCAAGTGGGAGATGCTCATGCTTCTAAACGAGAGGGGTGTGCCGATAGATTATACCTCAGAAGATGCGAAAGATGATCTTCAGACTCTGAAAGAAGTGCTGGGCCGATGATAGTTGTATGCAACTCTACGCCGCTAATTGCGCTGGCGAAGATCAATCAGCTCAGATTATTAAAGGAATTTTTCGAGGAGATCTTCATCCCTGAAGAGGTCTACGATGAAGTTGTGCGACGGGGAGGAAGTCGGGCCGGAGCCTCTGAGGTGGCTGCTTGCATTTGGATCAGGACAGAGCAGGTGATAAACAGGCTCGCTGTGGATGCTCTTTGCATATCTCTTGACAAAGGCGAGGCTGAGGCGATCGTGCTCTCCAGCGAGAAAGGAGCACTGTTGATAATCGATGATGGCGACGGCAGGAAGGCCGCCAGGCAGCTCGGCTTGAAGATCACGGGAACCATTGGTGTTTTGCTCCTTGCGTCTCAAGAAGGAATGCTAGATCTGAAAAGTACGCTGGACGAGTTGAAAGCTGCCGGCTTTCGACTCAGTGACAGAGAGTACGAAAAGATTTTATCGCTCCACAAGAGTTCGCCCAACCGGATGGCTGGGCTTGCGCGTACTTGAGCCCGCGTGAACGCAGCCGAACAGGCAGGATGGCCTCCTGCAAAGCACGATTCTTTTTTTGCGACTGAGTGTCCCCTCAATCCGGGTTCCGAAATTTCCGCAATTTAAGCGAAAGATGGATTAATAGCGAGAGGCTTTTCGAGAGGTTATGTGGTTCCGGGAGGACCGGGGTGCGCTCGAAACGCCTCCAAACAGCGAAAACTCCCGCGAAGACAGACGCACTTTGCAAAAAACTCCACGAGAGTTGAAGAACCTCTCGAAAACGGCCAATTTTTCGATATCTACAGAGGGCGAAAAATGGCCGCCATTTCCACGGCTGAAAAGTCGTGGCCCCATTGAAGCACAGCATGGTGGAGGTCTGCCCCTTTCCCGGATGAACTATTTCCACGGCTGAAAAGTCGTGGCCCCATTGAAGCCGCGCCAGTCTCAGCCGCCCAGGTAAGGTTTTCTGTGAATTTCCACGGCTGAAAAGTCGTGGCCCCATTGAAGCATGCCACCTCAGAACGGCAAGACTGAGATAGTTAGCAGAATTTCCACGGCTGAAAAGTCGTGGCCCCATTGAAGCATCATTTCTGTCCTCTCCTATGCAATTCCCTAACCGCGTCACATTTCCACGGCTGAAAAGTGCCCCATTGAAGCATCATTTCTGTCCTCTCCTATGCAATTCCCTAACCGCGTCACATTTCCACGGCTGAAAAGTCGTGGCCCCATTGAAGCAAATCGGGGCATCCGCCACCAGCACACGGTATTATATTTCCACGGCTGAAAAGTCGTGGCCCCATTGAAGCTCTATTTGATACGCTGTCTGGGGACGCCCCATAGAATTTCCACGGCTGAAAAGTCGTGGCCCCATTGAAGCATCGAAACCCTAGTGGGCTGCAAGGCCGATAAAATGACATTTCCACGGCTGAAAAGTCGTGGCCCCATTGAAGCCAACCATATCGGTATGCAAAAGTTCCGGAATTCCAATGCCATTTCCACGGCTGAAAAGTCGTGGCCCCATTGAAGCGATCATCATTTCTGTCCTCTCCTATGCAATTCCCTAACCGCGTCACATTTCCACGGCTGAAAAGTCGTGGCCCCATTGAAGCTAACAGAGGTATTAATGGGATTAATTGAACGTAAAATGATTTCCACGGCTGAAAAGTCGTGGCCCCATTGAAGCTGATATCCAATAAATCAGAACCAGATCACCGATCCGAGATTTCCACGGCTGAAAAGTCGTGGCCCCATTGAAGCTTCAACTTGTTCTGCCAGCACATGAGAACCTGTGAAATTTCCACGGCTGAAAAGTCGTGGCCCCATTGAAGCGAAACGAGCCCGAATCGCTGTTCAAGGTAATATAATAAGATTTCCACGGCTGAAAAGTCGTGGCCCCATTGAAGCGATCAGCAGGGCGTTTTCAATCCCACTGCAAATCCTCATTTCCACGGCTGAAAAGTCGTGGCCCCATTGAAGCAGACAATAGACGTTTTCCTTCCGGCCTGGGTAAATGATTTCCACGGCTGAAAAGTCGTGGCCCCATTGAAGCGGCGTTAAGCTGGTGATTGTTGGGGCTGAGCCAGTGCCTGATATTTCCACAGCTGAAAAGTCGTTGGCCCCATTGAAGCCGAAAATGCTTTATTCTCGCGTGGTCTGTTTATGGCTATGACTGCTAAAAAAACCCCTAAGCTAAAGCCAAAAGCTCATAAGGGTGAGGTCCCTCGTGGAGCCAGAACCGTGGCTGGAATAGCGGGGGGGGCGGTATTCGGCTTTGCAGTCGGAGGCCCGGCAGGGGCTATGTTCGGCGGCATGGCAGGGCTGATAATTGGGGCCTCTTCTGATGTGGGGGCCTACATGGACGACTGGTGACTCACTGTTGGCTGATCCGATTCCACTTTCGGAAAGCGTCTACGCCCTTATCTTAGGCCTCGCTGCAGCGGCATCAATTCCTTTTGTGCTTCTTATTAAACAGTGCAACTCCGAACTGAAGAGCGAAACGAAGAGGAGCATAGCTGCCCTTCGCAAACGAGAGCATGATAACGACTTTTACCTGGAAATGTTTCACCTATCTCGACGGTATCATGATGGAAATTCTCAGATAAAATATACCTGTGCATCCTTTCTGGGCATATTGGTATCTACTGCATTCGGATTTGCATATGACCGTTGTTGGGTTACATTTGACGAGTTTTATATCAAAGCGATCCTGATATTGTCAGGAGCTTTCTTTGTGGTGCTTGTTCTACCTCTCGCTTGGAGATATATTACCTGTCGCTGGCAATAGCCGGGAATAAAACGGTTCTTTAGGATTATTTCGTCCTCAGTGCGCATCTCATGCCTCTGTGGTTATATTCTAAAAATGCAAATAATATATATGACATGCTACGCATTCGCATTTTTAATGTCATAGAAAATAAATATCTTTATCAATAATGACGATTATTACTACTACGGTGAGTATGTGATTCCTAAAGCCGAAG
Organism: Methanothrix sp.; assembly: GCA_026394555.1. Lineage (GTDB taxonomy): Archaea > Halobacteriota > Methanosarcinia > Methanotrichales > Methanotrichaceae > Methanothrix. The sequence continues at coordinate 6,948 of JAPKXZ010000067.1, read as the reverse complement.
AGCCCAACCGAGACATGCCTGAGCTGATTCCCGCCCGTATGCTCAACGAGTTCGCCTACTGCCCTCGCCTCTGCTATATCGAATGGGTGCAGGGAGAATTTTTGGACAGCGCCGATACGGTGGATGGCAGATTTCAGCACAGGCGCGTGGACGCCGGCTCTGACAAAGCCGCCGAGGAGTTCGAAAAATTTCATGCTCGATCGGTTTACCTTTCCGGGGCAGGGATCTCCTGCAGAATCGACCTTCTGGAGGGCGATGGCGGCCATGTCATACCGGTCGACTACAAACGGGGAGAAGCGCCTGATATCCCGGAAGGTGCCTACGAACCGGAGAGAGTTCAGCTCTGTGCCCAGGGATTGGTTCTGAGAGAAAACGGCTTTGTCTGCGATGAAGGAATCGCCTATTTTGTCAAATCGAAGAAGAGAGTGCTTATTCCCTTTGATGACGCCCTGGTGGGCAGAACCATGGAACTCATCGCTGCGCTCCGGATCGCGGCGGATCTGGGAGAGCTGCCGCCTCCCTTGCAGCACAGCCCCAAGTGCAACCGCTGCTCACTGGCTGGCATCTGCCTGCCCGATGAGATCACCCTCCTCAAAGAGATGGAAGTAGATGATGCAGAAGCTGCAAAAAATGGCAGGGAAGCGGGAATAGAAGAGGAAGTAGCTCTGAAAGAGGCTTTGCCAGGCCGAATCAGAAGGCTGCTTCCTTCTCGGGACGACGCCATACCCGTTTACGTTGTCGGTCGTGGCAATACGGTTAGGAAGAAAGAAGAACGCCTGGAAATCTGGTCACAGGATGGCAAAGTAAGTGAGCCAAAGCTAAGAGAGATCTCTCAGCTCTCGCTCTACGGAGGCGTGGAGATAACCACTCCGGCTATGGTCGAGCTGATGCAAAGAGGAGTGCCTGTCATCCACTTCACACATGGAGGCTGGTTCCAGGGGATCTGCCTGGGAACGACTCACAAAAACGTTGAGCTGAGGATACACCAGTTCCAGTGTGCCATGGACCCGAAAAGATCGATACTTCTGGCTCGAAAGGCCATAGCCGGCAAGATCAAAAACTGCCGGACGCTCATGCGCCGAAATGATCCCGAGCGAAGCACAAGCTCCCTGAACCTGATGGCAAAACTGGCCGCGGAGGCGGAAGCAGCATCAAGCAGCCAGAGCCTGCTGGGCATTGAAGGAGCGGCAGCAGAATGCTATTTTTCTCGGTTTGCCAATCTGTTGAAAGAAGGCGGCAAGGACTTCTCTTTTACGGATCGAAACCGCAGACCACCGAAAGATCCTGTGAATGCAGTACTTTCTTACCTCTACGGCATTCTGGTCAAAGACCTGTTTGTTACTCTACTCGCCGTGGGCTTTGATCCTTATCTTGGATTTTATCACCGACCCAGATACGGCAGGCCTGCTCTGGCCCTGGACATGATGGAAGAGTTCCGCCCCCTAATTGCCGATTCCGTGGCTATAAACCTGTTTAATAATGAGGAGCTTTCCAAAAAAGACTTCATCCAGACTCGTGCCGGTGTCTCCCTGACCTCCAACGGAAAGAAGGCCGTAGTGGCAGGCTACGAACGCCGCATGGAAACGGAGATCGTCCATCCCATCTTCGGCTACAAAGTCAGCTACCGAAGAGTGCTGGAAGTACAGGCCCGTCTCCTGGCGCGAGCCATCTCAGGCGAAATCAGAGAGTATCCCCCCTTCTGCACCAGGTAAAAAGATAACAGAGTAACGAGGTTACGACATGGGCGAACTGAAATGCTACGTAGTCAGCTACGACATAATGGACCCAAAGCGCCTGCATCGTGTGCACAAAACCATGAAAGGTTTCGGAGATCCAATACATTACTCCGTCTTTCGGTGCCTTCTCACCGCCAAGGGAAAAGTAGAGCTTGTCGCGGCACTTACAGAAATCATCAAACACAACCATGACCGCATAATGATAGTAGACCTGGGACCCCTGGACGGCAGAGCGGAAGAAAGGATAGAATTCCTGGGCGTGCACCACTCTAACATAGAAAGCAAGGCAGTGGTAGTCTAACCCGAGCAACACCAAACGTTCGGGTGACACAGTCCTGAGATATGCCTACCCCCGTATCTTTAACGGCAATTTCCACGGCTGAAATGTCGTGGCCCCATTGAAGCGATATCCATCGAGCGGCCCACCGGCGGACTGATAAGAAACCCGGTCATGATTTGCTCCAGGTACGAATGGGATAACGACGCAACGACCGGGCTTGACGGGGGATGGGCGCCGACTGTGATCAAAGATATTCTCGCAAGATTGTCTATTGGGGGAAAGCCGAAAATCCGCATTTGAAGACCGTTAGAAACCTTTATAACTTCCGTAGACATCCAAAAGTGGCACTCAGATGGAGGCCAGCTTCATGCCTGTCGAAACCCCCGAGGAAGCAAGCACGTTTATTAGAAAATGGATGGAAGATAGTAAGGTCTTCAAGAGCGAAAGCAGCAATGATGCGTTTTATTTTCAGTATGATGGTAACGTGGCCGGAGAAATCGAGTTCTCGATTCAACAACCCAAGGAGTTAGTAAGGGTTATTGGCGTATTATCAAGGATGGCTATCGACCCTGCGCACTTAGAAAAGCTAAGTGCCATTGATGAGAAGACGCGGGAAAAAATCTTTGCGGATATTGCGGAATATCTTATATTTTTGCCGCCCAACTTTGCATTTGAGCCCACGCCAGGAAATCCAAAATCTATCTTCTTTGTAAAAGAGATAACATACGACGAGTTGACTGAGGGACGATTAAACGCAGCTATGAATCAAATATGTCGTGGCTTGATATTTACATCAAATAAGCTTACAGAAAAATTAGGGGAACTCGCGACGGAGTGATATGGTAATTCATACAAATTGTTGCTCCAAATCCGCATATTCTCTTATCACTAGACCATCTACAAATGAGGTCAGAAAAGATCCCTCTATTTCGCAATGGCAAGTGCGTTCTAGGTCTTCTTCCCTCGCGTGGTCTTCTCCAAAGGTCGGCGTAAGGCTTGATAATCGATCTACGAGATGGCAAAAAAGGGTCGCATCGTTCAGCTCACCACAGTCTATAAATGTGAGTAATGTGTATATATACCATTGTGAGGGCGCTATGTTATTTGGTCCGCGTGATCCGATTGAATCCATTCACGGAAGGGATATCGAGATCCCGCAAATTGAAACAGTACGCGCCTATTTAGACCAATATCCCGAGTTGTCTGAGTTACTAAATAGCACCTCAAGAGAGTCACGCCAGACATTTGGGCCACAAGCACAGCTATCGCTAGAAATTTATCACGATATTGAAACAAACGACGAATATCTTACCTTATATGTAAGGCAAAGCCGATATGATCCCGATACAATGAAGAGGATCAAGCAAATAAGGAGAAAATATAGAGGCTTAGCTAAATCAACTAATGGCAGATTCTTACTCACAACAGACTTCCGTTCCCCCAGGTAGTTTTACATGACCTTTAATTGGAAAGAGTATCTTGAGCTAGCTAAATATCTCCAAGGTAAAATCGAAGTGTGTTATTCAGAAGAGTCTGCCAGACGCGCAGCCGTTAGCCGGGCTTATTATGCAGCGTTTTGTTTTGCTCGGAATTATGCGCAAGATCATTGTGGGCGTTCTAAGGGCAAGGGCCCAAAAGAACATGCGGATCTCATACGTTTCTATACAATACTCGGTACTACAAGACAGAATTTTGCGGATATCGCAGAGAACCTCGACGAGCTAAGACAGTGGCGCAATTTTTGCGATTATGATGACAACATAATGCGAAATCTTAATGATCTTGCGGCAGACGCGCTCGACGATGCACAAGAAATAATAGATATATTAACATAAATGTGAAACGGTTTCATCCCACCTTCTCCTTTAGCCTTCGTTTCGCACTCTGCAACAATGTAATCCGCTCATTTTCTCCCCGATGGGGGCCATTAACATTTTCAGGAATTGATTTTATCCGCGTTTCAGAAATAGTCAAATCAACAGGCAGCGTATCCGAGGGTGCCGTGGCCACTGTATCGTTGGCAGACTCGGCCTTCCATGTCAAAATTGGAAGCTTGTCGCGGCACTTACCGAAATCATCAAAACCATGACCGCATAATGATAGTAGACCTGGGACCCCTGGACGGCAACGCGGAAGATCGGATAGAATTCCTGGGCGTGCACCCCTCTAGCGCAGAAAACAAGGCAGTGGTAGTCTAACCCGAGCAATACCAAACGTTCGGGTGACACAGAGCAACTAAAGCTTTTTAATCCCCCCCCATCATTCACCTAGATACTATGTTCTATCTGGGAGAATATGAAGAAGAGACGGCCAAAGAGATCAAAAGCTATCTGGATAAAGCCGGCCTCAAGGTGGATACGAGATCCTGCCTGGTGATGGAGGAGGAGACAACTTACACCCTCAAGGACAAGCTGAGCGCCGTCAAAGAGTTGATCGAGGACAAAAGCCAGTTCGAGCAATATTTGTCGGCACTAAAGAACGTCCTGCCCCAGGCCACGCCCGAGAATTTCGAGGACCTTTTCTTAAAAGAGCTGGATCCGCTCATGATGGAGAAAAGAGACAAAATTCTGGCGCTCTCTGAAAATTCAGAAAGCCTCTCCCCGGAAGAAGAGGAATCCCTGAAATTCGGTTCAGAGGAATGGATGAATAGCGCCCTCTTCGTCTCAAGAGCCCGTATTTTTTCCGGCATGATTTTATCTCTAAATGACATAAAGATCGGTGAAGCCATCGAGAATAAGCTGGACGATCCCGTTATCGAAATAACGGTCGATCCGGATGACTATGAAGATATGCCGAAGCAGATGAAATGCGATATTGATTTTTATCTGGAGAAGGCCGTCAATATCTTTGTCGATGAGTTCACCACCCCTCTTGCCATCGATCTGAATGACGAGTTTTGGGATACCTATCCCTCAGAAGCCCAGCGCCTTAAGGTCCTGGGATTGCTGATCGAAAAACTGGCCACGGCGCACGATTCCCGCAAGATGGATTTTGCAGAGTTTACCGAAGAATGCACCATGACTTTAGAGGACGATAGCAGTGTTCTGAATGTTTATGGCGATGATGTAGCCGAGGATCTGGCCAGGGTGCTGGAGAAGAGCGGAGTCGTAAAGTGGAAGGGAGATAAGCTCAAGTGGAAGAGCAAGGATTGATCGGGCTATCAGGATCATTTGTTTCATCTTTTTTTGAGAGAATTTTTTAGGCAATTTATATAGCGTTTATAAGTAGTTTATAAATCTTAAATACTCATGTTTATATACCCCCAGTTTATAAGGGATAATCCGGAGATACTTGAGTATGGAGTCCACAATTAATATTGAGAACGTGGTGGCATCTACCAAGCTGGCGGAAGCGTTCGACCTGCACAAGATCGAGGCCGAACTGGAGGGTGCGGAGTATAACAAGGAGAAGTTTCCCGGACTCGTCTACAGGGTCAAAGCCCCCAAAGCCGCTTTCCTTATATTCACTTCCGGCAAGGTGGTATGCACTGGAGCCAAGAACGTCGAGGACGTTCGCACGGTCATAACCAATATGGCCAAGACACTCAAGTCCATTGGCTTCGAGAACATCGATCTGGAACCTGAGATCCACGTCCAGAACATTGTGGCCTCCGCTGACCTCAAGACTGACTTGAACTTAAACGCCATTGCTCTGGGTCTAGGCCTGGAGAACATCGAATACGAGCCTGAGCAGTTTCCCGGGCTGGTCTACAGGATCAAGGTGCCCAAAGTGGTAGTGCTCATCTTCAGCTCCGGAAAACTGGTGGTAACTGGCGGCAAAACTCCGGAGGAGTGCGAGGAAGGCGTGCGCATCGTGCGAATGCAGCTGGAGAATATGGGGCTGCTCTAGATAATTATTCTATAAATTAGGAATCAAATTGGTACGGAGGCTGTCTTGGCTGGCGGCGTGTTTCTGATTCAAAAAGATGGTCAACTGGTAGAGATGTCTGAGGAAAGCTATGGATCAGAAGCCGATTTCCAAGAGCTGATTGCAAAATATTCACCTTGAAATATTTAAATCACCAACAAAAAAATATATAAAGTCAGAACGCTAATTAAGCTTCACTAAAGTGAAGGTGGGACTTTGTCTGACGTTAGCGAGCAGAAAGATACAACTGCATTTGTGGATGAGCTGTTGAAAAGCAAATACTCCGACCTGATCATTCTCTCGACCGTGATCCTGGCCTTCTTGATTCTGATAATAATATCGGCCACATTAACATAATCAAAAAATGAATGAGAGAAGATGGCCTATGCGTGATCATAATCTTGAGAATGTCTCTTTAGCCTAAGGTGAGGAGGGATATCACGGTCATGAGGCTCGTATGCGCGATCATAAGCCCTGAAAATGTTTCTTTAGCCGTTCCTCAATCTCCGTCAAGCTCAGGATCTCCTGTGCCCCTCCGGTCATGTCACGCATCGTGAGCATGCCGGCATCCAGCTCGTCCTTGCCCACGATTACCACAAACTTCGCCCCCGCGCTGGCTGCCGCTTTGAGCTGGGCGCTTAAGCTTCGGCCCATGACATCTATCACCAGCGGAACGCTTTTGCGTAACTCCCTGGCAATCTTTGTTGCCTGCACCTTGACATCAGGCGTAAAGGCTAAAAATACCGGCAATGTGCGCGACCCTTCCATCTGCACAATCTCCATGATGCGGTCAAAGCCCAGGCCGAAGCCCGTGGAAGAGGTCTCCTTGCCCCCGAAAAGACTGGCCAGCTCGTAAGTCCCGCCCCCGCAGATCTGGCGCTGTGCCCCCAGGCCCTCGGCATAGATCTCAAAGACCGTTCCGGAGTAGTACTCGAGACCCCGCACGACCTCAAAGTCGATAGTGAAGTTGACTCCGTAAGCCTCCAGAAGATCTACCGTTTCCTGGAATTCCTCCAGCCGTAGCTCGGAGCTTACCGCCCGCCCCTGACGCGCTGAGCTGCGACC
>JAPKXZ010000013.1 GCA_026394555.1 Methanothrix sp. | reverse complement strand
GCATCGGCCTTCAAACCTAATAGATGATGGGTATTTAAAGATAGCGCACAAAAAAAGGAGGGAAATCAATCAGCTTCGCTGGAGAATTATGAGGGTTACGTCTGAAGAAGCACGATTTGACTGGGAATAAGCCAGAAGATCATTCTTTGCGACGATCGCAATCGAGACTATGATGCGCGAAATCAGATCGAAAATGATGTCTTTTGGCTCAATGATAAGCGCCTCCTTGCGCAACCTCCCACAACCCCCAAGCATAACCTTAAACCATTTTGATGAGGAGAGCTTCCAGGATTGTCTTGACCGCAGATTCCTATGCCAAAGCCGTCATCGAAGCCGCCCTCTTCGCCTCGGGTAGATCCCTCACTCCGCGAGAGCTGGCCGATCTCTCCGCCCTCTCCGAGGAACGAGCACGCGCTCTCGCCGACGACCTGGCAGAGGAGTACGCCGCCCGCGACTCAGGCATTGAGATCAAAAGCATTGGCGAGAGCTATTCCATGCAGGTTCGCTTCGGCCTGGCCGGACGGGTCCTCTCCTTTGCCCCCAAAGAGATCGAGGCCCCCCTCATCAGAACTTTAGCCATCATCGCCTACAAACAGCCCATCAAGCAGAGCCATCTGGTGGAGATCCGGGGCAACAAGAGCTACGATCACGTGAAAGAGCTGGAGGAAAGGGGCCTCATCAATGCGGAAAAGTTCAGCCGCACCAAGCTTCTCACCACCACGCGCAGCTTTGCCGATTACTTCGGCATCAGCTCTGCCGATCCCCAGGCAATTAGAAGAGCCCTTCTCAAGGACAAGAGGCTGGTGGGCGTCTCGCCCATGTACGAGAGCTTAGCTCTGCGTCTTGCCCTGGACTACATAGTAGTAAATCCCTATAAGCCCGAGACGGAGGATCTGGAGCGCCTGAAAGAGATCGAGCTGTTGGTGCTCGCTCCCGGTTACACAGAAAGGGTCAAGCAGCACTACTCCGGCCAGATGCTGGAGGCGGGCGTTGCCACCCTTTCCCAGCTCAAGGAGAGCGCGGAGAGAATCTGCCAGGAGTCTGGCTGCGGGGATGTCGAGCCGTTAGCCGCCGAGGTGGACTCGCTGCTCAAGAGATTCCGGCAGAGGGCGAAAACCGCTCGGGCCATCAAGCCGCTCACCCCCATGATCGAGGAAATGGCCCGCGACCTGCGCCTGCCTGTGCTGGAAGGTGGACTAACGGTTGCGCCCGACTCTGCCGGAATAAAAGCAGATATCCTGGTACCCGCCCACCAGCCCTACGACATGGACATCCTGGAGAGAATTGTGCAACGCTACGAAAAGATCCTGGGCAGGAAGGCGTAATATCAATTATGATCCTTCTGTTCATCAAGTCAAATCCATTCTTTCCGCCGGAAATAGACCATCATTGTTACTACTACCAGCAGCATTAATATCAAAACAGCCGGGTAGCCCAAAGGAGACTCCAGCTCCGGCATGAATCTGAAGTTCATCCCATACAGCCCCGCCAGGAAGGTGAGAGGAATGAATATGGTAGAGATGATGGTCAAAAGCTTGATCACCTCGTTGAGCTTATTGCTCAGGCTGGAGAGGTATGTTTCCAGCAGCGAGGCGGACATATCGCGGAAGGTTTCGATGTTCTCGATCACCTGTATGGTGTGGTCGTAAACATCCCTCAGGTAGATCTTGATCGCTTCCGAGACGAGGGGAGAATCACTCCTCTGCATCTTGCTGATGGCTTCTCGCAAAGGCCAGACCGACTTTCGTAGGAACAGCATATCTCGCTTCAGATTGTAGATGGCAGGAAGAACGCCGGGCTGTGGGTCGGACACAACCGAATCCTCCAGCTCCTCAAACCGATCCCCCAGTTTTTCCATGATCAAGAAATAGTGGTCCACGACGGAGTCAATCATGGAATAGGCCAGATAGTCTGCACCTTGCTTTCTTATTTTACCCTTGGCTGTACGCAGCCGATCTCGCAAGGGATTGAAAACATCAACCTCTTTTTCTTTGAAGGATATTATAAAATTTGGCCCCAGGATCATGCTGACCTGATCCATATCTAAGTTGGTATCACCCAGATCATCTTCATCGTCGTCATCGTCTTCATCCTCTTTTTTCTTATCTCCACCTTCATCGTAGTAGAGCATCTTTAGCACGATGAATATGTAATCATCATAATCCTCAATTTTAGGACGCTGATCGGTCAGGATATCTTCCAGAACCAGAGGATGAATTCCATAGCGTGAGCCAAGTTTCTCTAAGACATCCATCTGATGAAGGCCGTCAATGTTTATCCAGGTTACAGTGGGCTGATCTTTGAACCTGAAACACTCCTCTACCTCCTTGACCTCTGCCTCGTGATAATGCTGCTCGTCATAATCAATTATCGTGATCTTGGGCCGTTCCAGGAGCTTTTCGCTTGCTATCGGCAGCGGGTGGGCAGCAAGTTCTAAGATATCTCTACCAGTGCTTTGGCTCAAGCCGTTTGCCCGCAGTGGGCCCAAACCTTTCGCCTTCTCAGTAATGCTCCTGAATGTAGCCATTCCAACCTTTAAACAGGAGATGTCTCTTCTTTTGCTCTCTCTACTACTACGATCTCATGCAGGTCTTCAATGCCATCAATCGACCTTATGCGATCGTTTATGAGGGTATTCAGCTCCTCGAGGCTTTTGGACCACACCTTAACGAAAAGGTCGTACTCACCCAGTATCCCATAGACCTCGGTTATTTCAGGGATCTTCGCTAAAGCCTCGACGGCCTGGTCCTGTCTTTCATTGTCTGTCTGCACAAGCATAATCGCGGTCACTGCATAGCCCGTAGCTGCCGGATTGGCCATAATGGTGAATCGCTCTATGACCCCGTTGGCTTTCATGCGTTTGAGCCGGAACTGTATGGTCGCATCGGAGATGCCGGATTTTCTTGACATCTCTTGCAGGCTCATGCGCGCATTCTCCCGGAGACTGCGAAGAATGGTCCTATCCACTTCGTCAAGATTCAAGCTATTGCCCATGATAATCTGGTATTCTCCCTGGTAATTGGTTATTGTATTGGTATATTACAAATATTACCATATAAAGTTTGCTATTTCTCCAATATTGAGTGTTAATAATAAATAAAAAATTTTTTAATTACTGCTGGTTGGAGACGATCTTAATATTATTGGCTCCTTTGGAGCTTCTGTAGCTAGCCGCCAATTGATCTCCCACACGAATTGCCATCTGGTTGGCTGAATCCTTATTCGGGCAGCATTTCCCGTTCTGGTTCTTCTCGATCACGATATTATTCTCCGCCGCGCCGAGATCGGAAGCTATGGCCAGGGCTTTTTGATTGCCCAATTCCAGGGATTCCTGGTTTTTAGCAGGCGCGCACATTTGAATGCAGACCTCGTTGCTCTCACTCATAATAATGAAGTTATTGGAGAAATTCCCCCAGGCTTGAGCTGTATTGCATACCGTCGTGCCGGACGGGTAATTCAAAACCGTGGATTTACTAAAGGACTTCTTTTCATGAGGACCCAGCGAGATGCCTTCAACGATGATACCCAGCCGGCTGTCTACAACCCTAATGCCCTCTACGGAGCAATTGCAGGTGTTTTTGACTACATAAGTATAAGTGACATTCTGGCAGGACCGGTAGCAGCCACATCCATTAACATATTTATATATTTTTAATATGTTGCAGTTTACTTTTAAAAAACCATTATAACTACTCAGGAGAATAGCTTGCCTGCGGATCAGATCTTCAAAGCTTGCCAGGAATTCTATCTTATCTTCTTCCGGGGCATTTTGCAGATGGTGCAGGAAACCCTCAAATCCCAGGAGAAGGTCCGCCTCTCTATCCAGTAGATCCCCAAAACTGTTCAGGAACTTCTTTCGGTCTCGATTGGGAAATAGGCAGAATTTCTTCTTTAATTGAGACTGGAAATCATAGATAAAAATGGCCTGAAGCCTCAGCATCTCTTCCAGGCCTTCAGTTATATCAACTTGCTCTTTCATGCTCAATTCAGGCCAAATTTTTTTCAATCTGATTTCAAATTGAGCCAGACGAATAGCTCTTTCTCTAAGCAAGCTTTCATATGCGCTCAGAGCGCAGATGCACTGTTCAATCGACTGCCGATCGGCAAAAGAAACGGTATCATTTAAATCAATCTGGCGGGACTGGTTCACTAATAGAATTTCGCTGGAGTATAATTCGCGAATATCCTCCACCAGCATGGGATAGGGCAAGGTCTCCGGCAAGGCATCGGATAGAGACTCAGACGGAATCTCGGATGGGGAACGGGACAGAGAAGCAATCAGTGAATCGATTTGATCTTGGCCGGAGTATTCCGATACTTCACCCAAACAACTCAGGCAAAGTGAAATCAATACAAAGACGGCAGTAATACCAACTCGAAGACCCTGTTTCTGATTCATATCACTAGTACTCCTATCACGAGGCAGATAATAGCTTCAACAACCTTCATAGATTTAAACGTTTCATCATAAGACAAAATATTAAATAGTTCCATCGAATCCAACCCCCTCATGGATAGATCCGGCAAAGTCCATCATTTATTTGGTGAAAATTAGGTCTATTGATACAGAAAAATCAAAAGCGGTTTCAAAGGATGGAATGTAGTCGCTTCATCAACCGAATATCTTATAAAAATAACGACCGTCATAATTCTACAAATAATATTTTTCTATGCATTGCCACTCCAACAATACACTCTAATTATTCTTATGCGCGAAGCTGTGTCTTTAGAAAAATATATATACTAAAAAGATATTCCTCATAATAAGCTAAATATATGGAGGAAGTTTTGTGAAAAGATTAACGGGGGATTGGACCGTCACCTCATTTATAGGCATCTTGGTCATTGCATGTACTCTGGCCGGGTCATGCCAGGCAGCAACTTACGACTCTATGAAGAGCTACGAGGACCTCCTCAGGAGCCAGACCGTGCTGATCGGCAGCTTCGAGAACTTGCTCAAGAACTCAACATTGGTATCCGGTGACAATAACTATCACTATAAATTCCTGGATAGCTTCGATGATTTGGCCATGAGAGAGCAATTGGGCCTCAACAGCTTCGAAGATCTGGTCAGCCGTAATTGGTCAACCCTTAGCACCTCTGAAAAGATTAGCCTCACGCAGAGCTTTGAAGATCTGATTCGCAGAGAAGCAACAGTATTATCAAGCAATGAAGACCTCCTCAAGAGAGGCTACTGCAATCTGAATGATACCCAAAAGCAAGATTTACTTGATAGATTTGAAGCCAGATTGAAGTATGAAGTTAATCTGTACACCAAATTTGAAGATTGGCTGCACTTCCAGCAGACGATTGAGAACGAAGGGAAACTGAAGCCGACCTGGATTCGCTTCCTGGATAGCTTCGAGGATCTCATCAGGAGACAGGCGAGACTTCTCGACAGCTTTGAGATGCTCTTGAAGATCAGATGCGACAACCGATATCTAATCCTCACCAAGACGGTTGTGGGCAACGACAACTTCTATAGCTACACTGTGACTGCTGGCCCCGACACGGCAGCAACCGGCGTAAAATTGGCAAATGTCAGCATAAACGACTCACTGATGGGATTTGTCGCCCAGGGTATCACTCTGAGCAGTTCCAGCCCATCCAGTATCGTTACAAAGGGACCCTTGCCGACATCATGCGCTGATTGCAATAATTGTACCTGCAATGTATGCAATTTCGCCACAGCATGCGGAGATGTGGTCACACCTAACGGCAACTTTACAGTATGTGTTGTCAGCAACCAGGTATGCCTGGTAGTTCCGGATTATCCTCAGGGAGGAAACCCCGTTGTCTATCCGGGAGTTAAAATCAATGAGACGACAACAGAAGGAACTGATTTGATCTATGGAAATAGCTCCCAGGAGGTGTCCGGCGGCGCAGAAGACTATACCTGCCCCTCCTGTTCCAAACATTAGCACGTTATCAGCCGCTAAACTCGACATCAGCGGCTGAATCTATTCTTTTTTTTGCATTTTGCAAAAAGAATTTGTTAATAAAATTTTTAATAAACAAAAAACTATATATACAAAGATGTTATTATCTCTTGATTAAGGGATAATAATATGAAGGGTGTATTTGAGTGCATTCAGCCTATGTGTAGGTCGGAAAATGGATCGCTTGGAATCATTATCAGCATACATAGACTTATGGAAGCTATGGCATTTTTTTGGTGCAGGATGGCCAATGTTAATTTTAAGAATAAATTTAAAAATTTTAAGATAATATCTCTGCTAATGGTCCTGGCATTGGCTCTTCCCGGAGCCATGGCTGCTTTGACCCTGAACGCCGCCACACCATCAGAAGTTAATATCTGCGACCCAGGAAAGTTCATAGTCTATGCCAATAACACCGGGTCTACGGCCAGTAATCTGGCAATCAATGTCACATTGCCCGCTGGTTTCACCTACGATCCTGGAAGCGTTCACATCTCTTTTCCCGTCTCCAACCAATCCACCCAAGAGCCGGTCATATTCCAGCAATTCCTGAACTGGACAAATACAAGCTGGATCCTGGGCAACAATCAGTTCCTCAAGATAGAGTTCAAATTGACCGCAGGCTGCGGAGCACCTTCCGGAAGGCGGCTTAGCGTCCGAGCGGACTATCGCGGCGGCGTTCCTACTCCATACTCCTCTTTGGCCATTGTCGTCAATCAGGGATTGCTCAAGGTCACCAAGGAGCCCAATGTCATCGAAGCCGGCAAGTGGGATACTGTCAAATGGACTGTGAAGATTGAGAACCTGGGATCCGGCCCCGCCTTCAATGTGTTGGTAAATGACACGAACGCCACAGGTCTCAAGCTGCTGAGCATCGACTCTCCCGGAGGCCTCCTGAACTGGTCCTATGCCAGAATAGATCCCGGCGAGGTGAAAACGGTGAACACCACCTTCAGGGTGATCGCTTGCAGCAACCTGGTGAACCTGGTGAATGTTAGCTGGGGCTGTGGCACAAATGACTGCCAGAAGACCTATGCTAAGGGAAGCGTGAAGTTCATTTACTATGTTCCGGACGTGGATTTTACCTTCAATCCAACTTCGTTCGTCGTCCCTTACTGCAATAATACCTCAGTAAGTGTCACAGTTAAGAACACAGGAGCAAACAATGCGACCAACTATCAAATGTCCTTTGACGATTTCAGTGCTCCATACACAATCACCAATGTCTCCGGCGCACAATACTTTGAGAACAGTCACACCTTCAGTCTAGGCACCATCAATTCAACAAGAGCCGAACCTTCCGGCGGTTCAAAGACCTTTACTTTTGACTTCGGAATGCCTTTTGGAAAATGCGATGCATCGGGCGCCAGCGGAGTCTTCAACGTCTACAGCAGTTATTTCGGCGACTGTGGTTCGAGATGGTATCCACCTGCCGTCCAGATGGCATACTCCATGGATGCCAGCACCATTCCCAGCATCTCCGTGAGCAAGAGCGGCAACGCCAGTCTTTATCTGGGAGATACAGGAACATACACCCTGGGAGTAAGCTATACGAGCGGCAACTGCGCCTTGCATACCCTTCCTAAAAACACCATCATAGATCACTATCCAGCCAACTTTGAGGTCATTGATGCCGCTGGCGGAATGGTCAATTCCAGCAACCAAACCATCATCTGGAGAGACGAGCCCCTCAATGATATCACGCCCTGGTCGAAGGTTGTGCAGCTCAAGGCGAGCAAAGATGATACCAATTGTAGCTGTGGAAACGTTTATATCAACGAGTTTAACGTCAGTGCAGGTGAGAATTGCTGTGGTTGTCCTCTATACGCCGAGACATCATTTCCAATTATTGTGAAATGCTTTAATGATAGAGTATTGAGTTCGTCAAATAAGACGGCCACCCCGATTCTTCAAGAGAACTGCCGCCTCATTAGCTACAACAATACCTATGTCTTCAATAACACAAAGGGCCTGAACTGGAGCAACATCAGCTTCAATGAGCAGGGCGCCAACAGCCAAACCTTCCCTGACCTCAGCAACAGCGGCAATGCCACATTTACAGTGAACCATACTTGCATTAATGAGTCGAGCATAACTCTGAATACGGCCAAAAATCTCGATTTCTTGAATGACTCTTGCGGGCGGCTGGAGAATAAAACCATCTTGCAGATAAACTATACACTGCGTCAGCCTCAAACTGGGTCATTTGTGGACTGGTCTCGTCTATGCGTGGATGGATATAATCCCGATTGCCCTAATGTTGGATGCTTCCAGGATGCAGTAGGAGTCAGCGTCAACCCGGCCGACTATAGCATAAGCATGCAATTGCCGTGCTCAGTTTCAGCATGCAGGCTTTTGTATGTGACCATAAATCTGACGAAAAACAGCCCGGATGACGACCCTAAATGGATTGCTCATGATTTGAACGTGACCTATAACGACGCCAGTTACCATTACATTGGTCCTGCCAGAATAAAAGATATCGTCAATCAGTCCGGGCCGGTATTGGACTTTGAACCAACGCCCATTGGCAATGATTTAACCTGGGAACTGGGCAAGAACGTCAGTCGCGGTGGTAGCATTACCTTCAAAGTGCAGGGGATGTGCCACGCGACGAGTCGCAGCTTTTCTCAGTTAAAATATATCGATAATTGCGGAGCGCTTGTGACCAGTCGATCTGATTGTTCGCCGGGTCTTGAGAAGCTTGCCAATATTACCCTCGCAATTACGCCAGAGGTCATTTATGCCCTGGACAGGAATGCTAGCTGGAAGATTTACGTAAGAAACACCGGCTCAGACATCGCGTATAATGTAACTGTTGTGGACTATTTGGAGTCGGGCCTGAACTACACCAGCTCCAAAATAAGCAGGTGTCCAGCTTGCCCTCTGGTTGAAGAGCCCTTGAACACCACTGTAATCGGCCATAATCCCTGCGGCCCGGATAAGGTTGTTTGGAACATAGGCAATATGACCCAAAAGGCGGAAGTGATTATAGAGGTGAACGGCACTCTCTGCGGCTGCTTGAATAGGAACAACATAGCCTATGCCAATATAAGTTGCGGTGGAGGTTTGCCATGTCAGAACCTCAGCGACTCTTCGCGGGTGGAGCTGGTCGATGCCCAGCTTCTTGTGGCCAAGCACGAAGCCGGAAAGGTGGATGACTGTAAAGCCAACGATCCATTCTCTATCGAAGTTCGTAATACCGCAGCTTACGTCTACAATCTGTCCATAAAAGAGATACTTCCTACTGGCCTCAAGCTCAACGACACGCCCGTCGTATCAGGAGCTGTGCCCACATCATTCGACAACAGTAATCCCGCCATTTTGATCTGGTGGTTCAACCAAACCCAGGGAATCAGTCCGGGAACAAAGATCACCATAAAATTCAATGCTTCAGTTAAGGGATCTTGCAGCTTTGGCGGCGGAGATTCCACTGTACGGTTGAATTATATTGAGCCGTGCGGAAGATTCGGGCCAGAGGTAGAAAGCCAGATTCCCGTAACAAAATTCAGCCCTAAAATTACCATCATCAAGATCCCTTCCACCTCTTATGCCAACGTTGGGCAGATAGTGCGCTGGAATATAACTCTGAAGAGCGAGGGGGATTATGTGGCCAAGAATGTGACCCTCCGGGATATCCTTCCCACAAACACCATCTGGCACTCCTCCTATCCTCTGCATGACAGCGGCAGCGGATCACTATCAGATCCATTGGTCTGGAAGCTGGCGGATATGGAAATAGGGAGTACCAGATACATTCTTGTCAATGCCACTGTCTTAAGTTGCACGGTTCCAACCAAAAATATCGCCAAGGTGAATTGGACTTGCTGCCCCACCTCCCCTGCCGTCGCCACCGCTGACCTGATCACCAGGCCCAGCGGTTCTGCCAGTCCGGACATAGGGCAATTGACGCTGATTGATACATGCGGTGGCAACATCACCCTAACTATCAGCAATTCCGGAGCTACTGCTTTAGTCTATAATATCTCGGATGTATTGCCCATTGGTTTCATATACAAAAAGAATTCAGCATTCATTACGAGCAACAACGTCACTCATACCATCACCATCTATGAACCCAACGATTTCATTGCGCTCAATGGGACTCTCATCTGGAACGCTACCAACATCGATAGAGTCTATCCCAACGAGGTTATTACCATAAAGTTCAAGGTCATCAACTGCACCGATTGCTGCAAATCAACTACATCGAGCACAAATACTCTGAAATTCAATTACAAGGATTCCTGTGGGAACCTCCTTTCCACTACGCCGAATATCCAGCCCGTAATTCCCAAAAAGGGCGACCTCGTGGTGCGAAAGGAACCTGCCGTGCAGTTTCAGGGACAGGTAAGCTGGACAATTTATATAGATAACAGTGGTACAAAGACGGCAGAGAACGTGAGCGTTGTGGACACATTGGGAGACGGATTCTTCGATGTGACTTCCAGCAATGGCACAGTGACCCATAACCAACCGCTTCCCAACTGGACAACTATTCGATGGACCGGGCAGAAGGTGCCCATGGGAGTTGGCAAATGGTCCGTAGTAGTAAACGCCAACTCCAACGAGACCTGTGGACTCACTCATATCAACAACGTCACCGTCCGGGGCACATGCGACACGGGGTGCATCTACAGCAATGATAGTGCCATAGCTCGAGCCTTATCGCAGGCTACATTCAGGCTTGACAGCCTGGAGAGTCTTCTCAGAGGGCAAACTTATACAATATCCAGTTTCGAGAGCCTGCTCAAGAACTCCTCCCTGGACGCCAACGCCAGCCGAGAGTTTCTGGCCAGTTTCGATGACCTCTCCTGGAGGCAGCAGCTCGGTCTGAAGGATTTCGAAGGACTGGTGTGGTGCAACTGGAACGATCTGGACGAGGTGCAGAAGATTAGATTTACATCCAGCTTCGAGGATCTCTTAAGAAGACAAGCTGAGATCATATCCAGCAATGATGTGCTTCTTATCCGGAGCTACTGCAAACTTAATGGCTCAGAGAAGGCTGTCTTCTTGAGCAATTATGAGGATCGCCTTCACAAAGAGCAGTATCTTCTTAACGGCTTTTCCAAGTGGTTAAATAGCCAGAGTGCTCTTAACAACACAGAAAAGCAGACATGGTACAAATTTCTGGCAAGCTATGAGGATCTGATCAGGCGTCAGGCCAGGCTCATCGGCAGCTTCCAGGAGCTTTTATACTCCAGTTGTCAGGGAACGTTCATGGAAGTGTACAAGAGTACCAACAAGACCGATTCCAGTTCCAATGCAGGCGAACCCATAAATTACACCATCATTGTGAATAACACGGGGAGCAAGACTATCGAGAATATAACCATCAATGACTCCATACTGGGAGTGATACAGAGCACTCCGGGCATCACCCTGGCTCCCGGGACAAACAAGACCTACTATAAGGTTGTCAGCCATAATTGCAGCTACTGTAGCTCTTGCACCTGCCGCATATGCAACTATGCCCTGGCCTGTGCAGATGTGGTCATGGACGCATCTAACCGAACCCATCTTTGCGTCGCCAGCAATGAGGTCTGCATAAATATCACAGAGCCCAATCTTGCCCCGATTTATCCGGGATAGGACATGAAGTGGAGGTAGCTCGCTTGTTAGCTACCCCACGTCCATTCAAGGCAGATTGTCGTCACCAGTGCTTATGCACGAGGCACAGGATGGCAGGACTACTGCGTTCCCCGGTTCCCCAGTCCCGCAGGTGTAGCATGCAACCCAGTCCTCGCCGTAGATCTGCCCGCTGCAGTTGAGGCCGAAGCACGTCGGCGGCTGCCAGTCGGAAGACGTGGAAGAAGGCAATGCACCCCCTTTGCCCAGATCGATGCGCGCCTCAACATCTGCCGCGGCCCCATCCGGCCCGTCCACGGAGAAGGCCTCGATGTGGGCCACGTTGACATAGACGCCATCCTTCAGAGCCCGAGCCCGGTATACGATGTTCCTGCTCTCACCAGGAGCCAGATCGAGGATTGTCCAGGTGATGAGGTTGGACCTGTTCTCAGAAGGCTCCAGAGATGAGTTAAGAAGCTGCATGGGCAGGGGTAGCTGGTCCATTAAGAATGCTACCATGGTGTAATTCTCCCGGTTCTTGAGGGACAGGCTGTACCAGACCACCTTCGGGTCCAAAGCATCGACCTTGGCGGTCTTGGTAACGGAGAATTGAGGCGGGCAGCAGGTCAGCCAGTTCAAGCGAACTACGGAGAAGTTTCTTGCCAGCGTCCAACTCTCGCGATACTTGCCTGCCGCCTCCACCCGGTTGACCAGATTGGATGGCTCCTCGGTGATGTTCAGCCGCAGATCGATGATCACCTTGCTGCCGATGCCCATGGAAAGAAGCGACCAATTGGCGTAGCTTGTCGTCAGCTCGGCGGGCCGGAGGGATGAGGTGATGTACTCGGTTCCCGTCGGGAAGACGTCCTTCACATAGACCGGCCCCAAAGCCTGGTTGCCGTTGTTCTCGATGGTGATCCGATAGTCGGCAAAGGTTGTGTTAAGCATATCTACCCGGGCCACCTTACTCAAAGAGAGATGCGGTCGGTCGTACTTGGCCACGCCTCCCAGGTTCGTCTTTCTCTGGATATCAAATTGCCCGACATACATCTCCTCCTGATCGACCTCATCGGTGCGATTCTTTTCCTTGTAGACCGTCCGGAAATCGGCTTGGCCGGTAAAGCCAGCCCCGGTCACCATCTCGTTTAGACCTCGGGCAGTTGACTGCAAATCCAGGTCCATTGCTGAGGAAAATTGCTCGCTGATCAGGCTGGTGGGGGTCTTGGACCACATGCCCTCATTCCACAATAAGTCACTGGATGTAGAGAAGGTGGGCGTGTAATTGTAACTGGTCGGCAAGTGAGTGAGGTTGATATCCTTGGAGATGTAGTTGACGACCGTACTGATCCTCTCTTCACTCTGGTACTTGCCCGTGCCCGACTCGTAAGATTTCTGGCTGTTTCCAATATTCCGGTCACCGGCCACGTACCCAATACCGCTAACGGATTTTTCATACTCCGCATTCTTGCCGTATTCATCGAACTTCTCGTTGATCTTGAAGCTGCCCACATAGTCCTCCGAAGCCTCGAAGATCTGGCTGGCGTTCCACGTTCTGTTCTCATCAGCATCTTTCTTGACGAGGCCGATATGACCCACGCCCTCAAAGTCGGTCTCGGTCTTCATTGTGCTGCCGTTCTCGTCCAGCTTCAGGGAACTGTTACGGTTGATGCGGTTGGCGTAGGTGTACTCCTCGTTAGTGGAGCCACCGGTGGCGTAATTCTTGGACTTGGCCTTCTCGACCCACTTGCTTTTGAAATCGATATCGTGATTGTTGGGCAGAGAGAAGGTGGTTGGCTTGTGCGTTGCAGTCAGGCCCTTTGTAACCTGAATGGAACGGTTGGAGTTTTGGTATTTTATCACGTCCTCACTGGCGTAGTCGCCGCTCCCGTGCTCCTTGAGGGCGACATAAGTCTGGGGCGGGCCGACGTTGACATCAGCAAATGCTGTATCTATTACGGTTTTTCGATCAGGGCCACCGAATAGAGTAGCCTTATTCGATAGAATGACTGGTTTAGTACGAATGTCATTGTGGACATTCACGAATCCCGTTCCCGTCACGCCCTGGCCCATGTCAAAGGAGGTGTTGCCGATGTCCTGCACTACCTGCACCAAGATAATAATGGTTCCAGATTCTTGCCCATCTATTATCCATTTGTTGTTATTGCCATCATCAACCGGTGTTGGGGACGCAGATACGAATGACACTCCTACTGGGTAGTCATCCACAATCATATATCCTGTACAATTCCATGTAATGTTATATGTAACATCGTCCCCTGGCTTAACAACTCTTGGCGAGGCGGTCTTAGTTAGGCAGGCTGTAATAATATTCACATTTTCTATTGCCTTCGCAGTAACCTCGTTTCCATCTGGATCCAATGCCGTGGCGATAACCGTATTCACCAATTTCGGCCCGTCTCCATTTTTCACAACGTAGTATGCGTAGTAGGTGCGTGACTCTCCCGGATCCAATGGTTCGGGATCGTTGAGCACTATAATGCCCAGCTTGTCATCGTTGAGGGTCAAGAAGTTGAGCACTATGGTGCCGATGTTCTCCACCGTGTACTTGTACTTAATAGTGTCGTTTACTTGGGCGACCTCCCGGTCCGCCTCCTTGAATACTAGGAGACCTAGTACCGGCTGAGGGGACTGGCAGCTCCATGCCAAATCAACACAGGCCCTATTGCTCACTACCGGTCCATCTTGGACACCTGCGTTCCCATATGCTGTGGCGCAATTCGTGAGATATCCAGGTTCCTGCAATCCGGGAGTTCTTCTGTACTCTCGGCTGACTACGTTGCCAGAGGAGTCAACCGTTATAATCAGGGTGTCTCCAGTGGCATAGTACCTTACTGTGTAGGTTTTATAGCCTTTTTCCGGCTTATTGTACTCTATCTTTAGAGTCTCTTTGGTCGGCAAGAAGGTATAGAAGTCCGAGAGCACCCCGCCTTTCGTACCATATGTCGTGGTCAGGATGTCGTACTTGGCGGGCCTGGTGTACTCAGACAATACCAGGAATCCTGTGTCATTAAGCTGCTCGTTCAGGGTCTCACCAGTCGAGATATTCGTATAGTTGCTCCGTGTGTAGTTCGCCCCAGCGATGCTCTGTCTGCCTGATTCCAGAGTTGCATTGGCCTTATCGAATGTGTCTCGATGTTTCTTGATGCTTTCCAGCTTGGCCTCCAGCTTGGTCTTATTCCTGGATAGAGCATCAATTATCTGCACTATGTTGGCAGGTTCGCTTCCTGCAGCCATGACATTCAACTTTGTCTCCCCAGCAATTATGACAGGAGGCAAGACGGTTGAGCTCGAAGCTGCGCTGCAGGCTTCTGGACTCAATTTAACATTGTAAGTGATTGTCCAGGAATCTCCTGGTTGCAAAGAGCCGAGAGGTCCCAGATCAAAGTTCAGCCTGCCGCCTGCAATGGTATGCTGGATTAAGATATCTCCATAATATGCATAGGGAATAAATTCCAGCATTGGACTTAGCTCGTCAACGATTTTGATATCATGGATTTCTATTTTTCCAATATTCATCACAGTGATGGTGAAGGAGGTCTCCATATTCGGAATTAAAGTCACGGCTGGAGTCGTCTTCGTGACCTCTAGTTCGCCAGATTGCGTAAACTTGTTTCCGAAGTTTACCTGAGTCGATGAAACACCGGTCAGGTCAGACTTAGTCACTGTAACCTGGCCGGTTTCAGAAACCACAACCATGTAAATATTGCCCACCGGATAGGTCTGAGTCCATTCTGACGAAAGAGAAGGCATCTCCGCCAACGTGTAGGTTCCGGGAGAAATGCTGTTAATACTGTAAGAGCCTAAAGCCGCTGGACCGGCGGATGTTATCGCGGCCTTGACTATCTCACCATCTTGGTTCTTCAGATTGATCATCCACTCACCAAGGCCCGGCTCGTTTGCATCCCATTCGTTGTTGCCATTTTTGTCTTCGAACTTCGTGCCGGAGATGGATCCTACGGCGCTCTCGCACCTCCATCCCACATCAACACAAGCTCTATTGCTCTCTACGGGTTCTTGTTGTTCACCCACGTTGCCATATGCTGTGGCGCAATTCGTGAGATATTTCGGTACCTCCAATCCGGGAGTTCTTCTGTACTCTCGGCTGACTACGTTGCCATAGGAATCGACCGTTATAATCAGGGTGTCTCCAGTGGCATAGCAACTTACTGTGTAGGTTTTATAGCCTTTGTCCGGCTTATTGTACTCTATCTTAAGAGTCTCTTTGGTCGGCAAGAAGGTATAGAAGTCCGAGAGCACCTCGCCTTTCGTACCATATGTCGTGGTCAGAAGGTCGTACTTGGCAGGCCTGGTGTACTCAGACAATATCAGGAATCCTGTGTCATTAAGCTGCTC
Source organism: Methanothrix sp. (assembly GCA_026394555.1). Taxonomy (GTDB): domain Archaea; phylum Halobacteriota; class Methanosarcinia; order Methanotrichales; family Methanotrichaceae; genus Methanothrix. The sequence goes on along the minus strand of JAPKXZ010000013.1, from coordinate 6,037 downwards.
GTTCAGGGTCTCACCGGTCGAGATATTCGTATAGTTGCTCCGTGTGTAGTTCGCCCCAGCGATGCTCTGTGTGCCTGATTCCAGAGTTGCATTGGCCTTATCGAATGTGTCTCGATGTTTCTTGATGCTTTCCAGCTTGGCCTCCAGCTTGGTCTTATTCCTGGATAGAGCGTCAATTATCTGCACTATGTTGGCAGGTTCGCTTCCTGCAGCCATGACAGTCAACTTTGTCTCCCCAGCAATTATGACAGGAGGCGAGACGGTTGAGCTCGAAGCTGCGCTGCAGGCTTCTGAACTCAATTTAGCATTATAAGTTATCGTCCAGGAATTCCCTGGTTCTAGAGAGCCGAGAGGGGCCAGATCAAATATCAGCTTGCCACCAGTAGTGGAGTGCTGGATTAAGATATCTCCATAATATGCATAGGGAATAAATTCCAGCATTGGACTTAGCTCGTCAACGATTTTGATGTCATGGATTTCTGTTTTTCCAATATTCTCCACGGTGATGGTGAAGGTGGTCTCCATATTCGGAATTAAAGTCTCGACGAAAGTCGTCTTCGTGACCATAAGTTGGCCAGATTGCGCAAAATTGTTTCCGAAGTCTGCATTTGTAGATGGTACTACCGTCTGGTCAGACTTGGTCACGTTGACCACGCCGGTATCTGAGACCTCTACTGTGTAAATATTGCCCAGGGGATAGGTCTGGGTCCAGTCTGACGAAAGTGATGGCACCTCCTCCAGCGTGTAGGTACCGGGAGAAATGCTGTTAATACTGTAAGAGCCTAAAGCCGCTGGACCGGCCGATGTTGTCGCAGTCTTAGCTATCTGACCATCTTGGTATTTCAGATTGATTACCCACTCACCGAGGCCCGGCTCGTTTGTATCCCATTCTTTGTTGCCATTTTTGTCTTCGAACTTCGTACCGGAGATGGACCCTACGACGGGTTCGCATTCCTGGATTGTGACCGTCCTGCTGCAGTTGCTGGAATATCCGTTCAAAGTGGCATTTACACTGATTGTGGCCCAGTTGCCTGCTCCTGCCGACCAGGTGGCCTTGGAGCTGTCTGCCGGATCGGCGGTGATGGAGGCACCCGGGCTTTCGCGTATCGACCAGGTATAAGTCGCACCTGTTGTGGGGTCTGTGACCAATGCATTGTTGCCGGTTGATCTTGCACAGACTGATGTATCGGCAATAAATGCGCAGCTGGGCTTTTGCGAAGGGAGAACGAGAAGCTCTGTCTCATTCTGGCTGGTGCATCCTACTGCGCCGCTACTTATCAGAAGGCTGATTATCACCTTTGTAGGCTCAGTCACCAGCGGAGCCGTCCACTGGAAGGAGACACCACGAGAGGTCGTAGGGAAACCATCCGTTGCAGTCCACAGATAACTATAGATCTCCCCAACAGGCGGTGTTGGACCAATAAATGTATAGCTTTTTCCTGACTCATACTGCTTGCCCTCACCGCATGAAATGACGACCAAAAATATTATTATTAATATTGCAGCAACATGATTTCTTTTTTGGGAGGAGACACGTGTGGGCATATTGAGATCCATCCTTTGAAATGGTATTCAGACTGATTTAATGTCGGCGCGGGGAACATCGACCACCAGGACGTTCATCTGGCGATGATCGGTATACCATACTCGTCCAAATTCGTCGACGAAATTTACCGTCAGCTGCAATAGGTGATAGCCCTCTCCAAAGAGCTCCCAGTTTACATCAATGCTATTATTAGAGGATACCTGGGGGATCTCGGATCCATCGATACTCCAGCTCGCTTGATATATTGGAATGAATTGACCTGTTATCTGGGGGGCGTAGAGGGAAGGATTAGCTATGCAGGTTACATTATCGCCTTGGATTTGAACATTAGGTGGATTCAAAGGTATCCAAGCATTTATGGTTGAGGCTCGATAGCACTGCGTAGTCCTTTCGGCGCATTTTTTATTAGTATTACCATTTGTATCCCAACTTAGTACAAAATTCTTAAGCTCAACCGACTGGCTGCATACATAGGAAAAACTATAGATGTCAAATATTGATGTGCCGGGAGGAACGACATCAAGAACGTATGCTCCCTCTTCTGCCCAGAGGGAACGCACAAGCAAATTATTTATATAAATATCGGCAAGCAATATAAGGGCCCTTCTTTCGGAATTTGCATTATTATTTACTTTGATCCAGAGGTGAGCATTCACAACACTGCCCAAGTTGCAGCTTTGCAGGTGAATGCCATGATTATCTCCCAGGTAGACCTCAAGGACATTCACGTCTTTTGCATTGCATTGAAATTTGCATTCCGGCCAGTCTGCAGCAACTACACCATTTAATAAATTTATTAATACCAATATTAATACCGATACAGATAGCGTAAATTTAATCCTTTTTCGAATAGCTATGAGATGCATCCGCAGCATTTAGTCATCCGCTCCTGGCAAAATTTTTGCCCACATTAATTTGATCACTAACTGCTCACCTAAGAACTAAGGGGTCCGCCCGAGTCGGAAGATCGTTGTCCCCTTTGCTTTAAAAAAAGAAGGCCCCCTTTAAGAAGGGCGCCCCTCATTTTCCTTTACCAGAATGACTATCAGAAGGCCTCCGTAATCGTATTCGCCGGCTTGGCAACAACTGTTATCACCATCTGGCATGAGCCCAAGGGGTTCTTATCGTTCCCCGTCTTGGGGTAATATCCTGTGAATACTATATATTTTCCGGTAGGCATATTTTGCCAGCTAGTGGTAATCGAGTTCGTATCGGGACCTGGTACCTTACGATTGCCATATCCGCCCCAGGTAACGAGGTTCGCACCGGGGAATTCGGCCTCTGGGAAGATCCACCAGCGCTGCCGGACCTCAGGAGGGATGCTGCCCGTACTATAGGTATAACTTGTATGGTCTTCCGCGCAGATGATGGTCGATGTAGGATTTGACTGCATTGAGCAATCGTTTGGCTTCAATACTCTGAACTTCGTGCATGCCTGATTGATACATGTATCTGCCTGCACGGCAGTGACAAGCAATTCTACGGAATACCACTCGGCATAACCGGTCTGGGGCACAGTATATTGATATGTGCGTCCGAGTTCCCCTTCAATTTCCAGGGTTTGATCTACTATAGTTCCGGCACTATTCTTGGTAATCCATTTATATTTCCAGGTGATTCCGAGCTGGGTCTGTGTTGCGTCGGGAGCAGGACCTGAGACCACAATAGTATCATCCGGAGCTACATTCTTATTAGAGAATGGACAACTGTCAACCACAGCTACTGCGGTTGCCATTCCATTTGCCAAGATGAGTAACAAGCACGTCAAAATGGCAGGAGCAGTCATACTTCGATAAGAGGACATATTCTCTATCACCTAAAAAAGGTAAATGCACTCGATCAATATTTATACTTTACGATCAATTAAATTTTGGTTTTATTTTACAATAATAATTAATAATAATAGTTAACTGCTACAAAGTGTCCTGGGTTTATGCATGAGTTAATATTTATTTTTACTAATTGATCAAATTATAAAAAACTATTGACCGCTATCTATAATAACTATGCAGACGTGTTATCAGTAAATAGACATAACCATTGATTTCAAGAGAATTAGGGAGATAAATGAATGTCATATAAGAAAAAAATGGCCACAATGGGATGCATCATCGGCATTTTTCTACTAGTTTCGATTGGATTAGCGCTATCCAAGGAGAGCGTCGTTGCTGTTAATCTGATGATCGATGCAGATATCGATCCAGCATCAACTTCAGAGCAAATAAAGAACGCAGAAGACACCTTGATCAACCTCACCAATCAGATCGACCCCAAAGGTTTGAGAGCCACGATTTACGTAACAGAAGATATGGTCCAGGCGGATAGGCTGGGAGTAACCTATCAGGGTACCATGAAGAACCATGAACTTGCACTTTATGGCAATAGGACCGATGAGAGGCTCTCTCGTCTTTCCGCCTCCGATCAAGAGACATTATTGACCGTTTCTAAGGATAGGCTTTATAGCTGTTACGTCTGCGGAGGCGAGCATGTGGCCATAAAAGGCTTCCGGCCTCAAGCATTTGATCAGAACGAGGAAACATTCGGAATTCTCGAAAAGCTGGGGATAATCTATGATGCCGGATTCCAGGCAGGAGTCATCTTTAGGCCCGGCTACGAGAATGCTACCTGGCCGTATGATATCGAGGGCCATAACCTGTACGCGGTTCCTGTAAGCACCTATCCAATCAACGATGAGCGTGTGTATCTTTACGATCGCTACCTGAAAGAGGAGAAGAAGCTGAGCGGCACCCAGTGGTATGATCTTCTGGTGAAAAAGTTCGATGAAAGCTCAGAAAACGGAGACCCCATGGTGGTAATTTTTAGCAATCTAGTCTCAGGCAGAGGCGATTACCTTGATGCTTACAAGAAATTCATTGATTATGCAGTCTCCAGGCAAGCAGCATTTGTAACCACATTGCAGCTTGTGGATATGGCTGCGGCCAGGAAGCGAGGTGGTCATATCGGTGCCATAGCAGAGGCAAACGACGGCAATCTGTCTGCAAATGCCACGGAGGTAGGAGTTATAGCTAATTGTCCTAATTGCGATAAGGCAGGAGAAGTGGCAGTTGGATCGATAATTAACTTTACCGTCCAAAAAGGTAATAAATGTTTGAACTGCATCAAAAATTCTACCAATTCCACACAGAACGCCTAGATGGAGAAACATAGCAATGGTGATCGAGAAGATGCCCGGGCTCATCTGACCTAATTCTATGTACTGGCCCAGGGCCTCCTCTTTATCTCTATCCCGGCGAAGCTATAAATAACTCCCAAGTAGTTAACCTTTAAAATGAGCCGCCAGGGATTTTATCAAGGAAATGCAACGAAATGGATAGCGAGGGCACTGGATCATGCTCACTGAAATCCTGATCATTTTTCTCCTGTTCCTGGCCAGCGGTGCCTTTTCCATGACCGAGATGGCCGTGGTCTCCTCCAGCAAGGCCCGACTCAGGGTTCTGGTGGAAGAGGGCCATGCAGGTGCAAAGGCAGCCCTGGAGCTGGCTGAAAATCCCAACCGCCTCCTCTCCACAGTGCAGACCGGCATAACTCTCATCACTACCTTGACGGGGGCCTATGGAGGCGCAACAATTGCTGATGAGCTGGCTCTTAACATCAGCTCCATTCCGGCTCTAACCCCATACAGCGGCGGCCTGGCCTTATTCTCTGTCGTCCTACTGATCACCTTCTTCAACCTGGTCATTGGAGAGCTTGTCCCCAAGAGAATCGCGCTGAGCAATCCGGAGCGCTTCGCCTCTCTTGCTGCTTCTCCCTTGGCTGCCTTCTCCCGTCTTGTCTCTCCCATGATTGTCCTGCTCAGTGCCTCCACCGATCTGGTGCTGAGGACGCTGGGGGTGAAGGCCTACACCGAGCCTGCTGTGACCGAGGAGGAGATACGCATCCTGATTGACCAGGGAACGACGGCAGGCGTGTTCGAGGAGGAGGAGCAGGACATCATGGAGAGGGTCTTCTCCCTGGGAGACAGAAGGGTAAACTCCATCATGACCCCCAGAGGTGAGATCGTGTGGCTGGACATCGACGATTCCGCAGCCGAGATTTCTCGAAAGATAGCAGGCGGCGCATACTCCATGTTTCCGGTCTGCAGCAAGAAGCTGGACAACGTCCTGGGGGTAGTCCAGTCCAAGGATCTGCTGAGCTGCAACCTGGCCGACCAAAAGGTTAACCTCAAGACATCTCTCCTGCCGCCTCTCTTTGTGCCGGAGAGCATGAGGGCTCTAAAGGTGCTGGAAAGGTTCAAGCAGACGGGAATTCATCTGGCCATAGTTTTAGATGAATATGCATCGGTGCAGGGAATCGTTGCCCTGGTAGATCTCCTGGAAGGACTGGTGGGAGACATACCGCACATCGATGATCTGGCTGAGCTGCAAGTAGTGAAGAGGGAAGACGGCTCCTGGCTGGTGGACGGCGCTCTGCCGGTGGATGACTTCAGAGAGACGATCGACCCGGAAGGGCTGCCCGAGGAAGAGGATTATC
>JAPKXZ010000055.1 GCA_026394555.1 Methanothrix sp. | reverse complement strand
TGCCCGCCCGCGTGCTCCAGCGCCCGTGAGCGAGCGACTGCTGCCGGGCTACCGGGCCCGCCACTTCCGGGACTGCCAGGCCGGGAGGGCGAGCGCCCATGCGTCATCGGTCAAGGCGGAAATCGATAAGCGGAACTTCGCGGCTTCGCGCCTTCGCGTGAACCCGTGATTTCGGCCCGCCCGGCCCCCTGCCACTGGACACGATCGCCTGCCGGGCAAGCCAGCCCAAGCGATAGCGTAGCCCAGGCCCGGCCCACTGGCGGCGGCCACGAGCGACAGCAGGAAGCCGGGCAATGCAGCCACGATCGAGCGGCAACCGGGCGCTGCTGCCCACCGCCCCGCAAGGATCGCTAAGCAGGAGAACAGTCTCGAATATCTTTGCGCGTCCTTTGTGCCTTCGTGCCTTTGTGGTGAGATCGTTAGTTGTCAGGTTATAATTATCAGCTAATAGTAATAGCGAAATGCCGGCGTAACCAAAATCCAGCGCCCGAAAAGCTGTTTGCCCCGGCCCGGCTCTTCCTGGGATCAGGCCCGACCTGGCCTCCTGCCCCCTCGCACGATCGCCGCCTCCGGGCTCCCGGCCCGCCTGGCCGCCACCCATCGGACTGTCGATTCGGGATGGCGAGCGCCCGCTAGCCAACCCAAGGCCAAAAATGTCCACAATGACGCCAGGATTAGATTTTTATTTTAACTCTGGTATCTTGCGTCCTTTTTCAGTGCGGTCAAAATCTGCATCGAAGCTCATTATCTGCAGGCCATACTTTTGTGCGACGGCATATTGGTAGGCATCATCAAAATCCAAACGGAACTTTTTCGAGACTTCTGCCAGAGCGAGAACCTCTTCCGGATTTAACCCGATCACAGTTATTCCGGTCTTTATTATTACGTCCTTCACGAAGCTGACGTAAGTTTCATGTCTATTCCTCTGGAAAAGGAAAACACCAATGGAATGAAGTGAGAAATCCGTTACAAAAAGATCTGTGGAGGGATTTGCAATAAACAGATGCTTGGCGGCCTTGCTCTTCTCTCGTTGCAGCAATATCTCCAAAAATATGTTCGTGTCCAGGAGGTACATTAGGCTCCTCGCATCTTTCCAATTTCATGTTGGAGTTCCACAGAGGAATACTGCTCACCCATATCCTTCAGGGCACCTTCCCAGTCAAAAGCCGGCACCTTTTGCATCTTTTTAGATCTTTTCTCCAGCAAGAATTCTGCATAGCTCCGAACTTCTTTTTGAATGTCAAGAGGCAATTGCTCAACGAACCTAGCGATGGTTGTCATTTTTCTCAATCAAATATAGGATGCCCAAGCTTTTAATATTTATCGGCAAGGATGATTTCTCGTTTGGATTCTAGCTGATGCCCGATTCCTTGCGTGTTCCCCCGTGCCCGTGAGCGAGCGGCGCTGCCGGGCACCGGGCCCGTCCCTAGGGGGCTGCCGGGCCGGGAAGGCGAGCGCCTGCGGGCTCCTGATGTGTTTTCGTGAGATCCTGGGCCAAACGGAAGAGGACGATGCTTTCTGCAACTATGCGAACTTTTGAGCAGATAGTTATTTATGGAAATAATGGGTAAAATGGGTAGTGAGAAATATGCCGCTCGCAAAAATCGATCAACGAGGCAGAGTGCAACTGCCAAGTTGCCTCCGACAAAAGATGAAGCTGAAAGAAGGAGATGAATTCGTAGCGGAAGACCTGGGAGAGGATACGATTGTCCTCAAGAAGATCAACCTGCGGGCACTTCTGGAGGATGCAATTATTAAAGCTAAGTCGGTAGACCTGGATAAGCTGGAAAAAGAGATCGAAGAGGAGAGCAATCAGCTTGCCCGACAGAAGTTCAAGATATCTGCTCGATAACACCGTCTTCATAGCCGCAGTGAAGCGTAAATGGACTAAAAGCACGGAACTGATCTCAAGCAAATAAAAAAACTCGATGAGGAGATCGAGAGGAAGATGGTCCCTTTTCAGAAAGAATCGAAACTGATTCAAACAATTCCAGGGATCAGTGAAGTTAATGCGTCAGCGATATTGGCGGAAATTGGAGCTGATATGTCTCAGTTTCCAGATGAAGCACATCTTTCCTCTTGGGCGGGCGTATGCCCAGGCAATAACGAAAGTGCAGGCAAGAAGAAGAGTGGAAAAACGCAGAAAGGTAACTCCTTTCTAAAGGGAGCCTTAACTTAATCTGCATGGGCGGCGTCAAAAACCAAGAACACCTCATACAATGCCTTCTATCATAATCTCGTCAGAAGGAAGGGAAAAAAGAAGACTCTTGTTGCTTTAGCGCATCGTATGCTTATTGATATCTACTTTGTTCTCAAAGACAGGTGAGCCCTATCAGGATATTGGTGCAGAGGCAGTTCATGAAAGAACATCAAAGAGAAAGGAGCGATCGATGATTAGATCGCTTGAGAAGATTGGGTATTCAGTGACAAAGGCGGCGACTGCATAGGTTAATGTGAATCATTTTCATATCAACAAGCATTGCCAGGGCAAAAGCGCCGCATTCGATGCACCTCAGATCCTAAGTCGCTTGAAGTGCTCGCAATGGCGAGAATCTTACAAGAATTAGTGTATCGTTCTCCTTACAGACAGCAATCCTTAACTTTATATAATTGCAGTAGAGTATATTATTATTAGTGGACAAAATTTCTTGCCATGAGAAAATACAGGAGGATTAATATGAAGATATTGTATGCTTTAATCTTAATGGTCTTGCTGGCTGCAGGTGCATCGGCAAAGACTGAGGAGACTTCGGTTGGGCCTTATAACGTTTCGTTTGACCTGAATACGACAATGGAATACAATGTGTCATCGCAATGGGATGAGGCGAACGCCACATCAAGAATAGATATAAAATTTACTAACGATACCAAAGCTGTAATTGCTGTAATCAATGAAACCGTCTGGGAATGCTCAGATCTATCTCCAGATCTCAGATACCTAAACCTTGCCTTGAATTATGAAAAAGCCCTGGGAACTATAACGGATGGCGACTTATTCGAGATGATTATTGATGGCAAACCAGGCCTTGCAGTAACCGAAATCTATGAGAAAGACGGCAAAGTCTCTAATTCAACTATTGCAAAATATTGGCTGGACAGCAGAGTAATTGAGAATTACAATATATCCGTGGGAATGACCAAGGTAGAGATTCTAGCAAAATTCCCGATGAATCTGAGTGAGAACCTGCTGAATACGATCCAAGTTAAGATGATCTGAAACAGTCTGGTTTCATTTCTCACAATTTTTATGTTTCTTGGGCTATTTTGGCTTGGTAACCTCAAAGCCAAAAGATTAAAGATTTGCCAGCATTGATCCGGCATTTGCGAGTCCCTGTGATTAATCCAAGAATATATGGCCTCTCCCCTTTTTCCGTGGCCGTCATCCACGGGGGCCCGGGGGGAGGAAGCGAGATGGCCGAAGTGGCACGAGAGCTATGCTCCGGCCGGGGCATCTTGGAGCCGCTGCAGACGGCCCATTCCCTGCAGGGCCAGATCGAGGAGCTGAAAGGCCTTTTGGAAGAGTGTGCAGATCTTCCCGTCACATTGATCGGCTATTCCTGGGGTGCCTGGCTTTCTTTTATCCTGGCTGCTCGCTATCCGGCTATGATCAAGAGGCTGGTGATGATCGGAAGCGGCCCCTTCCAAGAGAAATACGTTCCGAGAATTATGCAGACGAGGCTCTCCCGCCTGAGCGAAGAGGAAGGACGCCAGGTGAGAAGCATCTTTGCCATCCTGGATGGCGATGGCCAAAATAACGATGGCTGTGTGAAGAACAGGCTATTTGCCCGCATGGGTGAGCTCTTCTCAAGAACTGATTCCTTTGATCCTATCGAATGCAAATCGACGGAATCGGATTATTCAACTATGTCGTGTCATGCGGACATCTATCAATCTGTCTGGAAGGAGGCATCGCATTTGAGGCAGACAGGAGAGCTGCTAGCGCTTGGCGAAAAAATCCTCTGCCCGGTCGTTGCCATGCACGGGGATTGGGACCCGCATCCAGCCAGGGGCGTATGCGAGCCTTTGCAGGCCACATTGAAGCGCTTTGAGTTCAAGTTCATTGTCTTGGAGGATTGTGGGCACAAGCCCTGGATAGAGAGAAGGGCAAAGGACAAATTTTACTCCATTTTAAAAGAGGTGATCGATTGAGGGGTTTCTTGCCTCTGGCAGCCGGGTCTTGTCCTCGGGCAGGCCAGATCGTATCATCCCACTTCATCCCATATCATCCCATGTCCATGCCTTCTTTCTTGCAGATTTTCTGCAGATAATCCTGCAGCGACCTCTTGTAACCCTGGCGGGCGGCCTGTCTCTGTATCTCCTTCATGACACCGCTGCCATATTGCATGGCCTTCTTTTCATATTGGGCAATATCCGGCGGCATATGTCGCTTCGCAACCTCCCGTAGCGGTATCTTTCGCACCCCGTCTCGTATAAGCATTTCCGGAGCTATAGCCCTGGCAGCTACTACTACTCTATAGTCCAGGTAGGGCAAGGAGAAGCATGCGCCATGCAGCCCGGCCACGGCCTGATCTCTAGCCAGTTGCAGGGGAAGCGCCAGGAAATCCTTCTCCAGATCCGCTGCTAAGGTTTCCGTCTGTAAATAGCGGGAGTATCCCCCAAAGAGCTCATCCGCTCCCTGCCCGGCCAGGATGCGCGTCTCGCCATGCAACCCTGCCCATTGGCAGACAAAATATAGCGTTGTGGCAATGGATGCATTCACCGGATCAATCTTAGGAATAACTGCCAGAACCTGGGCCAGGGCCTCTTCGATTGATGCCGGATCTATTAAGTGCTGATGAAGGGTCAGGCCAAACACCTTCGCCACCTGGCCGGCATGCAGGAGATCATGTGAGCCGGCAATTCCCACCACAACACACTCTCTGCCGGCCAGCCGGGCGATCAGTGCCGAGTCCACGCCCCCCGAGAGAGCCACAACGCCATCATCGCTGCGAAGCTGCACAGCAATCCTTATGGCCTCATCCAGATCCATGAGCGGATATTTGGGATCCACTCTTCCCATCTCTTTGCCGCTGCAGACCACCGTCCCCGCCGGGCAGTCTCCCGGCATGATCCCGAAATGATCGCGTGCCTGGCAGCCATTCCATTCTAAAAAGAACTCGCCGCCAAATCTACAGATCGCCGCCGGATTATGCACGAGAATTGCCCTGGCATCGCTATCGCTAAGCCGTCTTCCCTCCAGCTCCATCCAGCCCTTAACCTTGAAAGAAAAATCCATAGATACTGATACCTCGGAATCAAGAACTGCTCTACCTCGCATCTTGTTTAGGTATTTACATCTTTCTGGGTGCTGCAAGCGGTAGGGGCAAGGTGAATCTGAGGGAGGAGGTGCCTGACTACAAAACCAGGAATCACATGCAAACAGAAAATGTTTTAACTTGCTGATGGTCAGTCTAATATCCGATTAAGAATTGGAGGCTACTCGTGAAAAGCATTGCATCAGATTGCCTGGAAAGAGTGAGAAAGGAAAAGCCGCTCATACACCACCTGACGAACTGGGTGACTATTTACGACTGTGCCAATATCGTAAAGGTATTTGGAGCCTCTCCGGTCATGGCTCATGCCAGAGAAGAGGTCGCCGAAATGGCAGGCATAGCTTCCGCCCTGGTTTTGAATATCGGCACGCTAACAACTGATTTTGTCGATGCCATGATCCTTGCCGGGAAAAGTGCCAACCAAAAGGGAATACCTGTGGTCCTTGATGTCTGCGGTGCTGGAGCCACAAAATTTCGCGATGAGAAATGCTTTGAGATCCTGGATGAAGTAAGGGTGAGCATCATAAAGGGCAATTCTTCCGAGATCGCTCGCATGGCCGGGGAGAGCGTTCAGACAAAGGGCGTGGATGCCTCGGCTGTTGAGAAGAATCTGCAGGAGATCGCGCGAGCCCTGGCTGAAAAAAGGAACTGCACCGTGGTTATCACCGGCAAAGAGGACATCGTGGCCGATGAAAGAAGAATGGTATTAGTGAGGAACGGTCACATCATGATGGCAAATATCGTGGGCACGGGATGCATGGCCACTTCAGTTATTGGCACCTTTGCCGCCGTGGAAAAAGACTGCGTTGCTGCTTGTGTGGCCGGTCTTGTCTGCTACGAGGTAGCCGCCGAAATAGCGGCCGCAAAGGCAGAGGGGCCGGGCAGCTTCAAAGAAAGGCTTTTTGATGCCGTGTACAATCTAGATGCAGAAACGGTAAAGATGATGCAGAGGATCGAAGTGTGAAAGGATACTACTTCATAACAGACAGCAAATTGAGCCGGGCCGGAAATGAGAACGATGTACTGCAGGCCGTAGCATGCGGGGTGGAAGTTATCCAGTACAGAAACAAGAACAGAGAAACCCGGCAAATGTACGAGGAAGCCGTGCGGCTGCGAGAGATATGCCGGGACTCGGACTCGATCTTTCTCATCAACGATCGGGTAGACATTGCCCTTGCCACTGATGCCGATGGCGTCCATCTGGGCCAATCCGATATGCCGTGTCTCGCCGCCCGCAAACTGCTAGGGCAGGAGAGGATCATCGGCGTTACTGTCCACAATCTAGCCGAAGCCCTGCAGGCGGAAAACATGGGAGCCGATTATCTGGGAGTCTCACCCATCTTCCAGACGGCGACAAAACTTGATGCCGGAAAGCCAGCAGGTATCAGACTGATTGAAGAAATTCGAGGCCATGTTGATATTCCCTTGATCGCAATTGGCGGCATCAATCATTGCAATGCCAGCGAGGTCGTCAGTGCGGGAGCAGATGGCCTGTGTGCCATATCCTGCGTCGTTGCCAAAGAAAATGTGATGGACGAGATCAAAAAGTTTCAGGAAATTTTTGCGGCACACAGGCGAAGGATCTAGAAGTTAGATGGATTATCCGGATGCAATTCCTCCTCCGGTGTGAGATAAGCCTCATCACATGACTGGTCAGAGGCTAAGCTTCATCATATCTCGAAAATTCTCTTCATCTTTTGATTGACTTCGTCCCTCAGATCGCCATCGATCTTCCCTATCTCGCCTTCTGCCAGATCTTTGCGAACAGTTGAGATTTTGGTCAGCTTTAGGACGGATGCTGCCTTCAAGCCAGTTTGATAAAACTCTGGATCTTCCGTGCCGATATAAACATCCCATTCAGGAAATACATTGAACATTGTCGTTGTTATGGCGGCCACAATCAAATCCCGCCTTCCCTCAAAGATGACCAGCGCGGGCCGCAGCTTTGCAGCAGTCAAATCTGTGTAAGGGACAGGTATCAGGATGATTTTTCCCTTCATTTGTATCTTACCTTTAAGTCTGCGACGCTATAGAGGTCCGGTTCATCCTCATACAGTTCCATAATAGATTCCTCAGATAGCTTCATGAGTTCTTCGGTCATGCTCTCGTCAAGCACGTCATCAATCCTTCTAGAGATGTCAAAGAGTATTTGCTTCATCTCCACGACCTCAGCCTCAATATCCATAGTTTCACTATTGGCAATGAACGATAAATATCTTTGTGCTCAGCATCTATGAAAATGCCTCATTGATTATTATCGTGATGCTATGGCCCGCTGCCAGCCCCCCAGGCGCGGATCGATCGACAGCCCGGCCATCCACGATGACAGCATTGCCAGCTAACAGTGCCAGCTAGTACAGTCAGGCCTAATTAAAGCCATGAGATTCAACCGGGTCCGGTATCACACGAATGCGCGAAGCCTCGAAGTAAAAACATTGGTTTATTTCGGCCTCGCTGTAATATCAATATATTTACCTATTAAAAAGCCAAATCAAGGCGTGGGCGCTGGTGGTATCCCCGCTATCTCGAACTCCTTTTTGACGGCCTCTCTAATATCGCAGCCTATAACCTTTGCTACGTTCCTTCCGGGGACAGGAACCTCGAGGCGCAGCGTCAGCTCCGAGTACCTGGTGTTCATGAGCAGCACGTTTAGCGGCTTATCCTTCAGCACCATGGGATGGCTCTGAGCAACCTTCATAATTATCTCTCTGGCCCGATCGATGTCGGAAGCCTTCTCCAGGTCGAAGTCCACCATCCAGGTTATCTCCGGATCCCTGATGGACCAGTTGATAATCGGCTCCATGCTCATGATGCTATTGGGGACAATAATTCTCTTATTATCAGTGGTTCGAATTACCGTATGCCTCAGAGTCAAGTCCTCCACCTGGCCGTATTCTCCCCGAAAGTCCACCGAATCTCCCACCCGGAAGGGCTGGAAGACGGCGAGGAAGATGCTGGATGTGAAGTTGGAGAGAGAGTCCTTGGCGGCAAAGCCGATGGCGAGACCCGCGATACCCGCGCCGGCGAGTATGGCTGTGACGAGGCTACGTAGCTGCGGTATCTGATAGATGATGAGCATCAGACCGATAACGTAGATAGTGGCGGAAACCAATCTACGCATCATGAGCTGCATGGTCTCGTCCATCTTCATCTGCACCTTGGAAACCACAGTGGGAATATAATTCGCCAGCATGCGGTCTACGATGCGCACAGCGGTGCGAGTCAAGAGTGCAATTACTATTATAAAAAATATATTTAATAAAATGGATGTTAGATCTATGCCGCTGATGGTATTTGCCAGAATCTGGATGAAAACCAGGTCAACATGTCTGCCCGTCGTTGAATCCACAGCTTGTTGAATCCAATTTGCCAGAAGAATCGGATCGGTCATGCCTGCCATTGCTGTAAGATTCATCAGAGCTTAGGAAAAGGAAAATGAGTACTTAAACATTTCCGGACTTACAGGGATAATGCATAGCTGCAAATAGACTATAGATCTAAAAATAATAGCGGCTTTTTGCCGCCTAAGAGAACATCCGCAGGGCTTCTTCTGATCCTTCAACCTCATCCCCGAGCACCTTTCTGATTGCCACATCGAAATCGCTCTTGGCAACCGAAGATGCGCCTCTACGCAGAGCATTCATGCCTGCCTCAACCACAATGGCATTGAGGTCGGCACCGCTCGCTTCGTCAGTAACTTTGACAATCTCCGCCAGATCCACATCCTCATCCTTCTTCATCTTCTGGGAATGGATCTCCAGGATCTTGAGCCGTCCAACTGCCGAAGGCATGGGAATCTCAATGATCCTGTCAAAGCGACCAGGCCGCAGCAGCGCCGGATCCAGGATATCGATTCTGTTCGTGGCCGCGATGATCTTGATGTCACCCCTGGTCCTAAATCCGTCCATCTCCGCCAAAAGCTGCATCATGGTGCGGTTGACCTCAGCACTTCCCGTGGTACCGTCATGAGTACGGATGCTTCCCACAGCGTCGATCTCATCGATGAATATGATGCTGGGGGCCTTCTCGCGCGCCATCTGGAAGATATCGCGAACGAGCTGCGCGCCTTCCCCTATGAACTTGTGCACCAGCTCCGAGCCGGACATATGGATGAAAGTGGCCCTAGATTCGTGAGCTACCGCCTTAGCGAGCATGGTCTTGCCCGTTCCCGGTAAGCCGTAGAGCAGTACGCCTCTGGGCGGCTCTATGCCGATCTCCTTGAAGATAGCAGGATTCGTGAGCGGCAGTTCCACTGTCTCCCTGATCTCTTGAATCTGGCTTTCCAGGCCGCCCACCTGTTCGTAGGATATATCGGGCGCCTCTATCAGCTCCATTACTTTGGCCCGGACATCCACGGAACGGTCCAGGACGCGAACGATTGTGAGAGAGTTGTTTATGGCCACACGAGAATTGGTCTGGATTATCCCCATCAGCTCTGGTGGAGCGGTAGTGATGAACTCCTGATTATTGCCGTGTTGCCTGAGCAGGACATAGTCCGACCCCATCTCCATAACCGTTGCCAGGAACAGCGGCATCCTCTTGAGGAGTACATTCTCTTTCTTCAGCCGCTCAACCTCTCGCAGATATTTTTTGTTGGCAATGAGGGACTCGAAGAGCTTTGCTCTTACCTCTTCCCTCTCCATCCTGGTTGTCTCCAGTTCTTCGGCGAGGTTCTTGTTGTCGGACTGCAGAGCGTTTATCCTCTTTACGAAGGACTCCTGTATGGTCTCTTGACCGGAAATGGCAGATGTTTCACTCATATGAAGAAGCCCTGAGTTTTTCAAGCTTATAAATTCATGCCTGGGGCGGTAACTGAAAATTTTTCTATCTCAGAAAAGTAATAATCATATTATATCTTGTGGCTTTATCTCTTTGGGTCAAGGGGCAGAGAAGACCGCATCCTTCAGGGTGCGGATGAATCGAGCCCCTTGCGAGATTACTTTCGTCCCGCGCTGCTCGATTTGATATAGTTTCAAGATGATTAGATCTTAGTTCCCCGGCACGTCCAGGAAACCGATTCACGCCTTCTAAACGGAAGGTATGGCACTGAAGTTCTACTTCAGAGAGACGGTGAACGTGAATCAATCGCTTTGCGTGGCATGATCCTTGTAAGAGGATGGTCTGAGCGTGAACGGAAAGGTTCAGCAACAACGGCGTCAAGATCTCCACGCTAAGCAGGCTGCCTGAGTTGAGTGAAACTCTGCGGGTTCGCTACCCAAATGTCAACCAGCCGATAGCGACACGACTTTTTGCGTAGTCGCAAGCCACGGACTTTAGGCCGTGGTAGTTGACGATCACCCTGAATAAGCACAATCCTCCTCCTTCGAGGTCGTGGAGAGAATGGGCCAAAGGCCACCCGGATACCCTGGCAGACGGCATCTCTGAGACCATCTCTCGCTCTCTCTCTAGCAGTTCGAGGTCGAGCCAGCGCGTGGAAGAGGGAGCTCCGGAATTAGGAAGCCTCATCGGCCGGGGGAGCCAATGACACCTCATTTAGGCGTTGGCTACGCGCCCCTGAGCGAGACGGAAGAGTTCATCCCGAATCTGGTGTGGCCGCAGCCATGGTCGGCCGATTCATCAATTCGCGAGAGGAGTCCGATGGGGCCAAGTCTCAACGTGCTGGCACAAAAGGCAGCCGCATAGATCGCAGAGCTGGAGGGGGGTGAAAGAGGCCTACGTCACCTTGGTCAGCAAGATGGGCTACGCCCATCAATCAGGCTCCTTTGGTTACCTCTTTTTTGGCCATCTGCAGCCTCTGCTTGGCGTTATAGCCTGTGGCTTTTTCCAGGAAATTTCGGAAGTGCTTGTTGGTATCCATGGCTTGCTCGTCGCTGGCGCCTATTACCGACTCAGTGGTCACAG
Source organism: Methanothrix sp. (assembly GCA_026394555.1). Classification (GTDB taxonomy): domain Archaea; phylum Halobacteriota; class Methanosarcinia; order Methanotrichales; family Methanotrichaceae; genus Methanothrix. Next base: position 22,197 of record JAPKXZ010000055.1, on the reverse strand, counting down.
TGAGCTTCTTGCCGGTGATCGACACACAGATGCTTTTAAGAGCTCCAAAGCTGAGCAGAAGCTTGCCGTCCTCTTGCTTGATCTCTGTGGGAAACTCCTCTTCCAGAGCCTTTTGAATTCGCTCTAGATCGGGCTTGAAACCTCGCTTGAATGAGTAGTCCATGAACCAGGGTTTGGGCCTGTTCCTGTATAGATCTTTCGAGCGAAATGAGATTCAAGATAATATTTCTAAATTGCTGCAAACAGGAGCCCTTTCCCTCCTCTCAGCTTCCAGCCGTTCCGGCAGCCCTGCCAAGATCCCTGCAAAATTTTTATCTGCATTTTTCTTCTTAATTGCAGCCAGCTTGACGACCTCATCTCGGTTTATCTCTTTTCGGTCAAACGACGTCGCTTCCAACAGCCGCGCCCCACGCTCCGATCTGACGATCACCGTGGAGTATCCTTCCTCGCTTCCAATTGAACCTATGGAAATATCTGCCAGCCGGTTGACCAGATCACCACAAAACTGGCAGCCTGCCCTCACCTGGCTCTTAAGCACCCGCACCGGGCAGGAGTACTCTTTGCCGCCTACTGTCACTATGAATTTTCCTCTGGCAATCTGCGTCTTTTCGGCTTTATCCAGATCGATGCCGAAAAGCTCTCCCATGCGGCTTTTAAGGGATTCATAATCGAAGCTTTCGAAACAGAAGAGGCCTATGAGAAATATCTCAGCATCGTTAAAATAACCCTGCCTCTGTAATTTCCTGACGGCTCGGATCTGACAGGGCGTGCCGACAACGGCAATTCTCCTTTTGCCCCTCTCTAAGGCCTCCAGGAGCGGAGCGATGACGGAGACGCGCACGTATTTTGTCCCCTTTGCCTGTAAAATTGATTCAGTTTCATCAACCAAAGCTGCATTCGCGCCGCACCTTTTATTTTTTTGGGCAACCACCGCCGCATCCAACAGCTTCGCCTCAATTCCTCGACGGAGAATTGAGGTTACCATGCCCCCATCTTGCCCCTCAATGCAGCTCTTGCCGGCAAACATTTCCCTGTTGACACCCAAATCATTATCGATCGTTCCACACAGGAACTCCTCTTCCATCTCTTTGATATCGACACAGGACAGCGGGTAGATGTTTTTTCTTTCCAGTATGGACTTTGTGGGACAGACCAGGGCACAGGCCCCGCATGCAATGCAGTCTTCCGATAATTCTCCATAGGGCGTATCCACATCCCTGGAAACTCCTCGATTTTGAGCATTTATGGCCGAGACGCCCACCAGCTCTTCGCAGATCCGGTAGCATAGTCCGCAAAGGATGCAACTTTTATCTTCCTGCAAGAAGCGTGGCTTGAAAATCCCATATTCTCCGGCAGTCTCCCGCAATCTCTTCTCCTGGGGGCATCGAGCTATGAGAAGCTCCAGGATCATCTTCCTGATCTCTGCCACTTCCGCAGAATCGGTAATTACAACAAGCCCCTCCTCTACCGGATAGTTGCAGGCGGTGACAAACTTTTTCCGGCCATTTTTAACGATTTGCACAGTGCACAGCCGGCAAGACCCATAAGGCTTGATAGAAGGATGATGGCATAGCGTTGGAATATGGATGCCGGCAAGCCTAGCCGCCTCCAGAATAGTGGCCGAGCCACCCTTGGCATCCATCTCCATCTCATGACCGTCGATCTTGATCTTCAACTTGGTCATGCCTTATCACCTCTTTTTGCCTTCCCCAAACGGGTCAAAGAGGAAGAAGAAGAAAAATACGGAGAAAGTCGGGGGGAGACCTTCTTGATGGCGCGGGTTTTGGGTGAACAGACATCGAAGCAAATGCCGCATCGAGTACATTGGGATTGATCTATGACACAGTTGCTGCCCTCCTCTTCCTCGATTGCTCCTTCTGGACAGTTCTTCTGGCACAGGCCGCATGCGGTACAGACCTTTGGCTCGATATAATACGAAACAAGAGATTTGCAGGCCAGAGAGGGGCACCTTTTCTCGATTATATGGGCCGCATATTCATCGGGAAAGTGAGCCATAGTGCTTAAAACCGGATTGACGGCTGTGCGGCCCAATGCACACAGCGACGTCTTTCTCATCAGGTCGGCTATTTCTTTAAGAATTTGCAGGTCGCCATCCTGCCCTTTGCCGGAAACTATGCCGTCCAGAATCTCTCGCATTCGCAACAAGCCTTCCCTGCAGGGCAGGCATTTGCCGCAGGACTCATCGCAGAGAAAGTCCACAAAGTAACGGGCCAAATCGACAGCACAGGTATCTTCGTCGATGACAATAATGCTGCCTGAGCCCATCATGGAACCAAGGCTTTTAAGCTCGTCGAAATCAACCGGCGTCTGCAAATGCCGGGCCGGAATTATTCCGCCCGAAGGCCCTCCGGTCTGCACTCCTTTGAGCTTTTTTCCGCCAGGGATGCCGCCTCCTATCTTGTAAATTATGTCGGCCAGGCTCATGCCCATGGGAACTTCCACCAGACCGGTATTGTTGACCTTTCCTACCAGCGAGAATATCTTGGTTCCCTTGCTTTTTTCCGTTCCAATGGATGAAAACCATTCGGCCCCCCGGTTGATGATGAGAGGGATATTGGCCCAGGTCTCCACATTGTTGAGGACGCTCGGTCGATTCCAGACGCCGCACTCCGAGGTATGTACGTACTTGGGCCGGGGCTCGCCCACTTTGCCCTCCAGGGCGCTCATGAGAGCGGTTGACTCACCAGAGACGAAGGCTCCCGCCCCTCTATGTACGGATACGTCGAAATCAAATCCGCTGCCCAGTATGTTCTCGCCGAGAAGGCCCAGCTCTCGAGCCTGATGCAGGGCGAATTTGGCATTTTCCACGGCCAGTGGATACTCCATACGCACATAGATGTAGCCGCTATGCGCTCCCACCGCATAGGCTCCAATCATCAGCCCCTCCAAAACGCTGTGCGGATTGCCCTCCATGAGAGCGCGATCCATGAAGGCACCCGGGTCTCCTTCATCGCAATTTACGATCACGTACTTGGGCTGGCCGGAAGCTTGCGCCGTCGATTCCCATTTTATCCCGGTGGGAAATCCGCCTCCGCCTCTCCCTCGGAGGCCCGACTTTTTAATCTCTTCAATCACCCCAAGGGCCGTCATCTGCGATAAGGCGCGGGTCAGAGCGGCATAACCGCCCAGAGCGATGTAGTCGTTTATATTTTTTGGATTTATTTGTATATTATTTTTTATTAAAAATCTCATCTGATGATTATAAAATGGGATATCATCTTCTCGTATTGCCTTTTGGCCGGTGGCAGGATCTGTGTAAAGAAGGCGCGCCACCAGCCCGCCTTTGAGAATGGTCTCCTCCACGATCTCCGGCACATCATCCGGCTGTACTCCCATGTAATAGATTCCCTCTGGATATACAACTACCAGAGTTCCTTTTTCGCAAAAGCCGGGACATCCCGTCTCCTTGATGCTGATCTCTTTTTGCAGACCTCTTCTCTCAATCTCTCTTTCAAAGGCGCTGACCACCTTTCGTGCCCCAAGGCCCAGACACCCGGTGCCGGTGCAGATTGCCACCTCTTTTCTCCTGGGGTCTCTCTTGTGTTCAATTTCATCTCTCAAGATCTCCAGATCCTGAATTGATGTAAGTATTGCCATCTATTCCCCATTATTCTTATCTAGTTCTAACTATCGGATGCAAGTAGCCCCAATATTCTTTCTACCTTCTTGGAGTCCACTCGACCGTGATAATCGTCATCTACTACTATTACCGGGCCGATGGCGCAGCATCCCAGGCAATTGACCCGATTTAACGTGAAGCTATTGTCCGGCGTAGTCTGCCCTGATTTTATGCCCAATTTTGACTCGGTTGTATCCAGCAGTCGTTGAGCACCCCGCACCTGGCAGGCGGTTCCCATGCAAACGCATACCTTGTGACGGCCTACGGGCGAGAGATTCATCGCTTTGTAGAAGCTCGCCACCCTGAATATCTGGCTTGCTGGAATCTTAAGCCTCAAGGAAAGCTCCCCGATGGCTTCTTTGGAGATCCAATGCAGCTCGCTTTGCAAATCTAAGAGCAACTGGATCAAGAAACCTTCCTTTCCATCATATTTTTTAATTATATTATCCAGCTTCTCCCTGTCCGCATCGATCATATTCGCCTCACGTTATTCGCATTTGTATCAGCATTAAGCGTGAAAAACTATATAACGCTTGCCTTCGATAACATATAATAATGATAAGAATAAAGTATCTCTCATGAGCGAAGATCTATTGAGAGCGGTCCACAAAAGATGCAAGAAGATGGAGATACCCTTGATGGGTGTGGCGAGCGTAGAGCGCTGGAAGGACCCACCCTTTGTGCCCTGGATGCCGGAGGAGTTCTTTCCTCAGTCCATATTTCCCCAGGCGAAATCGGTGATCGTCATTGGCCTTCCCGTTAGCCTGCCCGTGCTGGAGACGTCACCCTCCATTTACTACCGGGAGCTGTACAACACCGTAAACAGCCTGCTGGACCAGTACACCTACCGCCTGGCCAATTTTTTGAGCGAGAACGGACACCAGTCCGTCTTCGTTCCCCGGGACGGATACTTCGGCATCAAGGCCCTGCTAAAAAACCCGGTGGCCTTCTTCTCCCACAGACACGCTGCCCTCCAGGCGGGTCTGGGCAATTTTGGGATAAACAATATGCTGCTCACGCGAGAGTTTGGCCCCCGCGTGCGCTTCGGCTCAGTTTTCACAGCAGCGGAGCTTCCCGCCGATCCGCTCCTCGATGAAATACTGTGCACACGCTGCATGCGCTGCGTCAAGATGTGCCCGGCAAAGGCATTGGACGAGAAGGACTATCCGCAAGGGCTCACGGACAAGAAGAGCTGCACCGCTCACAGCGCCGAGCTGAACCAGCGGGGAATATCGCCCTGCGGGATATGCATCAAAGTCTGCCCGGTGGGAGAGGACAGAAAACTGTACGGGCGGGAGGATGCTTCCATCTACTCTCGAAGGGATCGATTCCCTGCGGAGCACCGGGCCTGGGAGCATGTGCAGAGGTATGGGGTGCTGTGAGATCGTAAAGGGAAAGGATGTTCAGGTAGTGGATGCTAGATCATCTAAGGAATATTTAGTCGGATCGATACCCGGTTCGCAAAATATTCCATTTAATTCTGTCCTAGATCTAGATAGCGGAAAGATCAAGGATGAGGCTGCCCTCAAGGACCTATTTGTGGGCTTGCACAAAGACAAACCTATAGCAGTATATTCAAATTCAGGAATCAAGGCATCTCTGCTGTGGTATGCTCTAGAACTGCAAGGATATGAATCCAGACTATATGCCGGAGATAACTGGTCTGAGAATCTGCTGAAGAACAATGGATACGATGGCAAGTCACGAGCCGAGACTGCTCCAGCTCCGGCCAGCTCGCCAGCATCAGTCATACCAAGTGGTTCCGCAGGATCGAAGCCCAGTTGTCATTGACCTTCGATTCAAACCTTATCCATTAGAGAGACAAATGCAGTAGGGTCGCAATTTATTGCTTTGTTCCGGTTCTTCCTGCAAACCATGCTGAGCCTGCGGGCGCTCGCCCTCCCAGCCCGGCAGCCCTGTGGGTGGCGGGGCCGGTGCCCGGCATCAGCCGCTCGCTCACGGGCGCAGGAGCACGCACGGGCGGGGGCGCGGCGGTCAGCCCGGCCCGGTTGTGCCATTGAGCAGGTGGCCGGGGATACTGCTAACGTGATCGGAAGCCTTTGGAGTATATGATGATCATTGAGCTTGAATCCCGACTAGCCCAATATGAGAATGCACATACTCCACCAAGTCTAAGACGTGGCCACAATCGCAAAAAAGATCAAGATAAGAACATTGTCATTCATCCTGGGGTAGAGCCGACCAATAATAGAGCAGAAAGGGCGCTACGACCCCAGGTCGTTTTGAGAAAGATCTTGGGCACGCTGCGTAATGATAAAGGGACTTCGATTCATGAGTGAATCATGACGACCCTGGCAACATGGGGACAGAAGGGACTGGACCTTCTCCAAATGCTAACGTCGAAGCTAACGAGCTAAACAAATACAAATTGCCAAATGCGAGGCGAGAGTAATCAGCAAAAAAAAAAGAGCCGCCCAAATTGCCCCTCTCGCTCCTATTTTTGCTTTTTCTTCTCTGGCTCTTGAAAGAGCTCATAGCCTCTCCTGCTCCTGCACGCTCGCAGGACTTTTTCGGCCTTTTGCATTTCGAATCTGCGCTCGCGTTTCATTTTTCTATCTCTAGCTTCACTCATGATTTCACGTCCTTCTTTTTTAGCTTTGCCTTTTTTGTCATCGCTTTTTTGCTTTTGCCTGGGCTTCGGTTTTTATCAGCCATATCATCATCTGCCGCGGACCAGGGTTTCGATATCTAGGGCCGTCCGAGCCGCCCGGTATATGCCACTTGATGCCTTCATTGCCAATCTCCTTCTAGTATATCTATTTTCTTGCAGGTAGTTCTACTTCAAAGCCATGGGGACAAGACGAAAATGACGGTCACGGAATAAGACTGGACTATGGGCCTAAGTCAAATGTTCGACTACTCCGTAATCGACTTGAACCAGTCACTTGATAAGATGGCGACAAGCTTTATCCTGGAAAATTTTCGTCAACTATCGCCCGGACATCATCCAACCAGGCTGCTCGCTGTTCATGAGTATTGGTCACTACCACGTTATAGGTCTTGCGGTGAAATGGAGTGAACCCCTCCGAGTGGACAATGAGTTAAGCAATATCAACTCATGGAGGGAAGTACATGAAAAAGACGAGGCTGCGCTACGATCCAGGCACGCCTGATCGCCACCCACAGGGCTGCCGGGTCGGGAGATGCGAACGCCTGCCGGCCCACCCAAACCGAGAGTGCTTGCAGTTGCTCCCATCCGGCATCAGTTAAATGGGTATGGCAAGAATTGTCCTTCTCTCATCGGAACTTCGCGGCTTCGCCCCTTCGCGTGATGCCATGAATCTCAGGCACGGCCGTGAAAAAATCAATGATGAAGCTCTTTCGGTGTCCTGCTACAATTGCATCTTCCTTAACCGATGACCAATGGGACCCGCCAAAAATTGCGGCCAGTTCGTGAACAGTGCAGCGCCCATTTTCAATAACTTCAGGCCATTCCCAGCCGATCCTTTATGGCTCGGACATCCGCCTGCACTTGCGGGCGGGCGCAGCCTGGCGGATCGGCGCTGTAGCCCATAATTATCAGCTAATAATAACGAAATGCCGCCGTTACCAAAATCCAGCCCCCTGGAAAAGCCGCCTTAACCTTCCACCATCTCCACCTGACCCTCAGGCCCGACCGGCCTCATGGGCCTGCCAGTCCTGCCAGGTATAAATCCTGGCATCGAATCCCATGAGCTGCAGAGCAAACCACACCACAGAAGCCCCATAAATATCATCCGAGTAAACCACCACCGTCCGGCTGGCGTTCAATCGAGCGAAGGTATCCTTTAGCCCTGCACCCGGCTTCAGCCTGCCCTCTTCCAGCACATTTTCGGGGTTGATGAGGGTGGCATTGCCTATACTGGCCTTGCCGAAATCCTGGAAGCTCCTGGCATCCACCATCTGGGCCTGGCCTGACTTGACAAAATCATAATCGGCCAAAAGCTCAGCCCTAGGGCGCGTAGCATAGCTTGCTGGCGAGCGCATGTTCTCCTTCGTCTCCATGGGCAAGCTGGCCGCAATCCAGTTGTCCAGTCCGCCATCCAGGGCTCTTATGTTCTCCTGCCCCAGGTAGCGCAGCATAAAGAGGACCGCTGTTGCCTCTCCCGAGGCAAAGGAGTCGCTGTAGACCATCACCGCATCTTCCTGGGAAATGCCCGCCCCGCCCAAAATCGCGGCCAGATCTGTTACATTACGCAGCGTTCCATTCTCATAGAAAAAGCTCTTAGCTGGGATGTTAACGCTGCCTCTGATGTGAGCCTGGCCAGGAGAGTGGCGATTCGATACATCCAGCACCACATCCTTTTCCGAGATGGCGTCCAGGGATTTTAGCATCATAGGTGCCGGGAATAGATCTGCCCTGCTGCCTGGCGCTACGTACACCCCACTAACGATTGGAGTTGAGACGGGAATTGTGCTGTTAATGGTTTTGTTTATGGCTCCGCCTACCGGCTGGCCAGCCTGGAAGCTTCCGGAACTAAAGCTGCTCGACTTAGCGTTCTGATTTCCGGTTACTCCCACAAGGGGGACATCCGAGTTCATAAAAGCCTGAGCCGATTCCGTCCAGGATTCTCCGCCTCCACCGCATCCTCCCACTGAACAGCTTCCCTCTGCCCATGAGGTCATAGCGGATGCTGCTATGATAATTGCCAGAAAGAATAGTAAACCTACCTTCATCGAAATCATCTCCTTGTAATCATACTATTATGAGCCTATTATGAGCTATTAGCAGACCGCAGGCATGGCTACTCTGGCTTGACGGCATTGACCTTTATGCTCAAGACCGAATCGGCCACTTCTTTCTGCTGCTCTATGGAGATCTTGGGCATCTCAATCACTGCCGATCCGGCTGTCTCACAAAGGAGCGATTCTACGGGAAAGCTCGACTCGGCCACCACATTAATCTCGGAAAAGCCCACACTTTTTATGATCTGCAGATATTCGTCCTTCATAATAGCCCCGGCCAGGCAGCCGATGTAGGCTTTGCTGGACCTCTTCACGAACTGTGGCAGCTCTTTGGTCAATACCACATCCGAGACCGCCAGCCTTCCGCCGGGCTTGAGCACCCGAAAGGCCTCTCTGAAGACCATATTCTTGTTGGGAATGAGATTGATGACGCAGTTGGAGATGACTACATCCACATAGTTGTCCGCCACGGGCATATTCTCCAGGTCCCCTTGCCGAAAATCAATATTGGTATATCCGCCTTTGCGGGCGTTAGCCCTGGCACGATCGACCATTTCCGAGGTGATATCCACGCCGATGACCATTCCTGATGCACCTACCCGAGAGGAGGCCAGGAAGCAATCGAATCCCGCTCCCGCGCCCATGTCTAAAACGACCTCTCCCGTCTTCAAGGATGCCAGAGCAACAGGATTACCGCAACCAAGTCCCATGTTAGATTCGGGGGGAGCGGCCGAGATCTCCTCATCAGAATAGCCCATCCTCTTGCTTATCTCTTCAGGAATATCGGCACAGCCAGAGCAACTTCGGGACGAATAATAAGACGTAGCCTGTTTTGCAATTCGGGCATAACCTTCTTTTACAGCTCTCTTGATCTCTTTTTCTGTTATTGTCATTAGAAACTCCACCGATAGCGATTGACATTTGACTGCGGAAATTGTATCTCACCATCTTGATCATAGGCTTTTATTAAGGTTTCCTTGGTTTCTTGATTTGGAAAAAGAAGCGAAAAAAGACACGTCAACTCATTGGCCGGCTTTTCCCTCAATTTAAAACGGCTTATAGTCGCCGATGTTCTTAATAAGCATCTGATGCCTCACCCACAAGACGATGATGGCCGCTAGGGAGACGACCAGCCAGACGGCAAACCACAGCCGCATAAATCTATCTGCCCAGCCTCCCTGGGAGTGGATAAAGGCCGCGGCGCCCAAGGTTACAATGGTTGAGAAGAACAAATTAGCGGAAGGTGCCATACCATCCCGATAAGAGGCGCAAAAGCGCTCCCATTCCCTTTCCGCCTTGCCGGCTAAAGATATCGGATTTCTGCCCAGAAAGATTCCTACGCGTTTTATCCGAGAGTCGGCGGACATGATATAGAGATCGTAGCTTATGGCCACCAGAGGAACAAAATAGAGAAGCCAGAATATGTCAGAGATATCGATTCCTACATTCACGGAGCTGAGCCCAAAGAGTACTGTAATAAAGGCCAGCTTCATAGTGACGAGCTGTGTGCGCTCATTTTGCGTTCTTATCTTCTCTTCGTGAAGCGCGCGCAAAAACTCCTGATCGTTCTTTTCCATCAACTTACTACTCCCCGTAAATAGATGCATAGAATCTATTAATAACTTTTGTATGTAATATATCAGAAGATAGGAAATGGATTTATCCTAAACCCGTTCAATGAAGACCGGATGAAACCGATGGACAAGGTATTGGAAACTTCTGAAAAGATCAGCAGTATGGAGATTCGAGGTGCAGGCCGAATTGCCACGGCCGCAGCAGCATCTTTGCGCGACTTCTCTAAGGCTATGCAAACGGAGAGCCTTGAAGATTTCAACCTGCAGATGGAAAAGGCCGCCGACATCCTTCTCAAGACCAGGCCCACGGCGGTCTCCCTCTCCAACGCCATACGCATGGTGATGAAGTACAGGGCCGAGACCCCGGCTTCGGCTCGTTCTGCTGTGGTTCTTAACGCCAATCGCTTCATCGAGAATTCCGAAAAGGCCCTGGAGAGAATCGGCCAAATAGGCAGCCGCAGGATCAGAGATGGAGATACCGTGCTCACTCATTGCAACTCTTTAGCGGCATTCTCCGTCATCAGTACAGCCCATAAATCGGGAAAGAAGATCAAGGTGATAGCCACCGAGTCACGACCCAGATTTCAGGGCATCACTACCATTGGAATGCTGGATAAGCTTGGCATCGAGACGGAGCTGATTGTCGACTCGGCGGTCAGAAGCGTCATGAATGAGGTAGATCTGGTGGTAGTGGGAGCAGACGTGATAACGGCCAATGGAACTCTGGTAAACAAGATCGGCACAGCTCAGATCGCGCTATGTGCCCATGAGGCCAGGACCAGCTTCATGGTGGCGGCCGAGACCTACAAGTTCAGCCCCCGAACCATCCTTGGTGAACTGGTCACCATCGAGGAGCGCGAAGCAAATGAGGTCTTGCCCGACATTTCCAAGTACAGTCACGTTAGGGTAAGAAATCCGGCCTTTGATGTTACTCCGCACCAGTACATCGACCTGATCTCTACCGAGGTTGGAGCCATACCCCCAGAGATGAGCTATATGATCATCCGGGAGCGGCTGGGCTGGGAGATGGAAGAAGAGTGCCTATAAAGAAAAATGATGATATCATTGGATCAGCTACCGGATTTGCCAAGGAATATCCCTATTAAAAATCAGAATAAATCGTATCTTCTTTTTCGCTTTTGACTGCCCGATATTATTATTATCTTGCGAAAAAAGATAAAATTACGGCCAGCACATAGCGGGCCGGTTGAAGACGCTATTGATTATGATCTTCCTCTGAGCAGCGAACCTTTCGCCTGTATTGGCCCAACCTCGAAGCTCATTTGGGTCAGAATCTATGCTGCTACTTTGAGTTTTATTAAGGATAAGCAGCTTTGCCGAAAAGCCAAGCGCCTCTGCCATTGTGCCATCAATTTTCCTGCAGTCTCCCAGCTTATCGCAGACAATCAGTTGCTTGAGTGTCCAAATTCCCTCTTCGCTGGACTGGGAAAAGGACATGTTAATAGTATAATTACCGTTCCTGGCGTCTCCCGAAAACAGATTCGTGGAATTCATGCGGGCTGCTATGGATTGGTTTTGCGAGGGGCTCTGAAAGACCGCCTCTATATAATCTATATCTCCGTTTTCATCGGCAACATGAATTTGAAGAACGATCTTTGGAGAACCATTATCCAGAATCAATTCTCTGGGCGAAAAATCGAAGTCCAGGATTCTTGGATATGAGGGCGAAGTGGCGGCATAGGCCGCTGGCGACTGGGCCATTGTCACCGGCAAGCTGACTATGATGAAGATTAAGCTTGTCCACAATATTAAGCTTACCAACAAAGCCATGATTAATTTAGCGCTAACTATCATCACAGGGTGATTGCATAATAGTAGTATGAAAATGTTTTGGGCGAATTATTTATGTGTGTAGTCCCGAATGTTTTGGGGCATTTTGGTTTTCGTCCAGTGCATCCAGACACGCTTCACAGAGGACGCACTCACCTTCATATCCTCCGCGATCCTTTTGGTGCTCTCGCCTCTCTTTTTGGCCCGAATGATATATCTGATCTTCCTATCTGTTAGCTTTGCGACTCTATTCTTCTTTCCCATGGCCCCATTGGTGGGTATATAAAGTCAAAGGTTTCGGGACTACACATAGGTGTGTCTTGGTGAATTTATAAAAATAGTAATACGCCTTCTAAATGCCGCGTTTGGCGCAATACTCATCAAGTGATATGTACTGATCCTTCTCTCTCTGGAGCTTCCTATATTGCTCATCTGCATAGGCTGCCAGTACATCCTCTTTTTGGACTTCAACAGTTGCCATTGATACCTCTTAGATCTCCATTGGTTATAAATTCGCTCATTCTTAATCGGTACATGGGCGGTCTACCGCTACCGGCCACAATGTCTATATCACAAGCTGCTCGCGGCTTAAAAGGATCTTTCTCCAGCTCCTTAAGGTGCTTCTTGACATTCTCGGCGCGTTTTTTATCCAAGCTATCAAGGTATTTTTGAGCATCAAGAGACAGCATCACTATGAACGGCATTGAGTTCTCCTTTATCCTTCAGCTTCTTGATGTTTTCGGCAACTATGGCTTTTGGATATTCCAATATCGCCAAGGTTATTTCCTAGTTAATTATTTTGAATACCCAGCAGCTCTGCTGCGGGGATAAAGGCCATACGTATTCAACTGAGGTTTGTTTCAGCTCGACCGAATTCCGTTTTCATGCGGCGGCGTCTTGGATGCCCCGCAGCTTGCTGCGTGGGTGCGCCGCCGCAGTTTCACTGCATTGGAATTTATGCGATTATCTGATATTGATTACTTTGAGATAGAGATAGATATAGAGCAATATAAAGTAGAGGATTCCTATTAACCCCTGGTTTAGCCATAAAGGCGAGCCAAATACGATATGCGTGATAGTGTGCTCCCTTAAAATTATAGGTTAATAGGAATCCTCAGTAGAAAGATTAGATAAAATTAATTAAAGGTTAAATTTAACTAATTTCTAAAAATGTCCTGAAAAATCAAAGACATCTCCAGGACGGTGTACAGCTCCTTTCGTACAATTATGATATGTTTTGTACGCTTTAATTTTTATCTCAAAGAGTTCTGGGAATACAATAGCTTCATTGAGTAATTTTATTTCTTCAGAACTTAAATATGATCTAATCTTTAATTTGCCAATGATATCATTTCTTATTGAATGTGGTCCATGTGATCCAGTGCCATAATCCTGATGAGTTATTTCTTCTCCTGTTATGCAATCTATGGAATATTCCTTACCGTTTACTGCAATAGCGATATCGCCCTTTTCTTTCGAAATAAACTTAATTGGTTTTTTAGTTTGAGTCATTTTCTCACTTCTAAATTTAGAGGTGATTTAAAGCATATCAAGTTTTGTATCACTCTATCGCCTATTTCCAGAACTGCCACCATCCTTTAGTACTGGCCTCTTCCTGGCTTGGTGGTAGCGTCGGCGTTACTCTTTTGCATTGCTCTCCGGTATCTGGTGGGATTGCAGCAGGAGCTTTAAGGGATTTATTGGGTATCTGTCGTGTTGTCGGTTCTGGCCTTTATTTGCGAATATAGTTCCAATTCCTTATCTATGAGAATTTTCATGCTTCTGGTAATCAATGTTGCTCTTGATATATCGGCATTCTCTCTATTAAATCGTCTCATATTATAATAATATCCATCTATAATCCCCTCAAATTGATTCAGGGTATCGATAATCTCTTGATCAGTGGAACTTTGTATTAATCTTGGAATTTTTAGATACCTAATCCCATCAAGCACAGGTTGGATGTCTTCAAACGTCGTTTTTAAAATTCTATTCACTTCTTTTTCTCCAACAGCGAGTCCATCTTCTGTGGCTATTTCATGGTCAGGAGATCTAATTATTTGAGGGATTAGGTTGGAGAAAATTTCAAATTCATTAGGCAGTTCTGCTATGATATGCTCGTTGTGGGTCCTTATATAACTCGGATCATAAGACTCGGTATATGAAAGACCAGCAATTGGAAGTTTTATATAAATGTTAAATGCCACTATACATAAATCATCAATTATTGACTTATAGGTAGAATTTCTAACTCTGGACCACTGTTCTTCCCTAGATGCATCATTGAGTGCTTTGACGGATTTATCTACAACTAACGATGCAACAAGGATTCCAAGCGAAAGTCCAGTAATTTCAGCCAAAAGATTTAGAAGAAAATTGTTATCGGCCATTCCCATGCTAAAACCGGACACAAGTCCAACAATTATTATTACAGATAAAATGTATTGTACCGTTTTTAGCTTAATTGTCATCCCTCCTATAATTTTTAATAGGATACTGGTTCAACTATTTAAGGTGTATTACCAAAAATGCCACCATCCTTTTTTCTTGGTCTCTTCTTCTCCGGGCTTGAGTGCAAATTGGCTTATGCTTTGGGTGAGCTGCGCTACATGTCCGCGAAGCAAAGATAATTCTTCTCCTTCTATAGTTATGTGCTGCATATATTTTGCATTGGTTATGCTATGAGATTAGTTTATTCTTATAGTATGTAGATTGAATTACTTTATGCAAGAACAATTAGACAAAATAACAGAATATGAAACATTAAATAGTATACATTCAATCACTAAAGTTTATTCAATTATGTAAATTCGGTCCACTTCGCTGAACGGCGTATATTTCAATAAACTCTCAGATTTAACTGCCCTTCTTGAATTTGTAAATTAAAGATTATATATTATAGATACCATATCGTAGCCAAAGAATGAAGAAAGCGATACATCCTAAATCAGCATCAGAAAAGCACTTTAATGGGGCCACGGCGATTTGAACGCCGGTCACAGGACCCCCAGTCCTGTAGGATACCAGGCTACCCTATGGCCCCGCATGGCGCACCCTAGGATGCAGAGGTGGCATATAAGGATTTCCCATGGCCCGCGGGCATGGCTTTGCCTCCTCCCTGAGCCTGATTGCTATCGAACTATTACCCGTTCTTCACTCCCACATACATCATCCATCCGCCCACCAGTACAGTCATTCCGAAGAGCACCAGGCTTTGCAGTCCCATGCCGTTGGGCAGATCGAATATGACCACCGCGCCCATGATCACGCTGCCAGCGCCCAGGAGAATCACACCAAGCCGGGCCGAGAAGAGATAGGTTATGAAGCCGAGAGCAATGAGCGCCGCGGCAATCAATAGCGGCGTTGAAAATAATGGGATGGACAGATTCATGATTTTCCCGTCCTTTTGCTGCATACTTATAGTTTCTTACAAGTTCGCCATCTATTTACCCTAGCATCCCATATTTCTCAGCGATGAAGCGTATTTACATGGATCACTCTGCCACCACTCCCGTGGCAGCGCAGGTCTTGCAGGCCATGCTGCCCTACCTTTCCGATAAGTTCGGCAATGCCTCCAGCCTGCATAGCTTTGGCCTGGAGGCAAAAGAGGCTCTGGAAGAATCCCGAGAGAAGGTGGCAAAACTCCTGGGGGCGATGCCGGAGGAGATCATCTTCACTTCGGGGGGCACAGAGTCCGACAATTTAGCCCTAAAAGGCATAGCGCGACGCAATAAGGATAAGGGCAAACATATTATCACGACCAACGTCGAGCATCCTGCCATCCTGGAAACCTGCCGCAAACTGGAAAAGGAGGGCTTTGCCGTCACCTACCTGCCCGTGACGAGCGAGGGACTGGTGGACCTGGCTGTCCTGGAGGCGGCCATTCGCCCTGACACCATTCTCATCTCGGTCATGCACGCCAACAACGAGATAGGAACCATCCAGTCGCTGGAGGAGATCGGCAAACTGGCCGCGGAGAAGGACATTTACCTGCATACTGATGCCGTGCAGAGCGTGGGCAAGATTCCCACCGATGTAAACGCCCTTGGTGTCGATCTGCTCTCTCTTTCCGCCCACAAGCTCTACGGGCCCAAGGGCGTGGGAGCACTCTACATTCGCAAGGGCACAAAACTGGAGAGCATCGTCCAGGGCGGCGGGCACGAAAGAGGCCTGCGCTCAGGAACGGAGAATGTGGCGGGCATCGTCGGCCTGGCCAAAGCGGCAGAGCTGTGCTGTGAAGGCATGGCCGCGGAGGGGCAGAGGCTGACAAAGCTGCGGGACCGGCTGGCGGGGCTGGTCCTGGGAAAGGTCAAAGATGCCTGGATCAATGGAACCATGAAGGGAAGGCTTCCCGGAAGCCTGAATTTCGGCTTCAAATATGTGGAAGGCGAATCGCTGCTGCTTTTCCTCGACTCCAAAGGCATAGCCGTCTCCACGGGATCCGCCTGCTCCTCGCACAAACTGCAGCCCAGCCACGTGCTGCTCTCTTTGGGCCTGCAGCCGGAAGAGTGCCACGGCTCCCTGAGAATCACCATGGGCCGCTCGAACACAACGGAAGAGGTAGACTATGTGGCCGAATGCATCGCGGAAGCGGTGGAGAGGTTCAGAGGCATATCTGCCCTGGGAAGAAAGTGATAATGGAGAATGCTGTCTGATCAGTGCTCGGCGGCCTTTCTGGCAGCCACCGCGATGCCACGCTTGATTTGCAGCATCTCCTCTGGCGCGAGCACGGCTGTTCCCGTGGCCAGCAGCTGATCCTGAGAGTCCACAACCAGCACCTCTTCCCCGGCTCGAATCTCCTCATCCACACTTAAAACGTGCTTGGCGAAGAGGTTACCGCCTTTGGCGACGAAGGGCGCGGCATCCTCCGAGGCCACAACTCGTAGACGAGGGCTTTCGAACCGGGCGTGCAGTCGTCTTGCGCCCATCATGCTGAGCGTCAAGAGGTTATCGCTGGCCCGAACTGTGACGATCCTCTCCTTTCCCGAGTAGAGGTACCTGAGCCGGCGCGTTTTGGAGAGGCTGTAGGTCGTGTCATCAAGAAAAAGGGCCTCGCCTGCACCTCTACCAAACTGGTAATCGGCAATAATCCTGGCACGCTTTAGCATCTCATGTCCTTAAAACTGCAACTAATAAAGAGTTATGGTTTCTACAAAATAAGTTTACCACCATAATCTATTTTGCTCTCCTCATTGCATCTCCTCCAATCCTGATATGATATACCGGTGATTTGATTGAAGCCTTTAAGCGTTGAAGATCCCGAAATCGCAGCCGCGATCCAGGCTGAGCTGGAGCGGCAGCGAAATAACATAATTCTGATCGCCTCTGAGAACTTCGCAAGTAGAGCCGTCATGGAAGCCCAGGGCTGCGTCATGACCAACAAGTATGCGGAAGGCTACCCAGGCAAACGCTACTACCGCGGCACGGCTTGTGTGGACGTGGCAGAGAATCTGGCTCGCGAGCGCTGCAAGAAGCTCTTTGCCGGCGCAGAGCATGTCAATGTGCAGCCGGTGAGCGGCACCCAGGCCAACATGGCCGCTTACTTTTCCGTGCTCAAACTTGGCGACACCATCATGGGCATGAACCTGGCCCACGGCGGCCACCTCTCGCACGGCAGCCCGGTTAACTTCTCGGGCAAGATGTACAAAATCGTGCCTTACAGCGTCTCGCCCGAGACAGAGATGCTCGACTACTCCGAGATGGCGGCCATTGCCAGAAAGAACAAGCCTCAGCTCATAGTGGTGGGCGCCTCCAGCTATCCTCGGACCATAGACTTCAAGGTCGTCCGCGAGATTGCCGACGAGGTAGGAGCAAAGGTCATGGCCGACATCGCTCACATCGCGGGCCTGTGTGCCGTGGGCGCGCATCCCTCACCCGTCCCCTACTCGGATATCGTTACCACTACTACTCATAAGACCCTGCGCGGGCCAAGGGGCGCTTTGATCATTTGTAAAGAGGAGCTTGCTGCTGCCGTAGATAGATCCGTCTTCCCGGGCACTCAGGGCGGGCCTTTTATGCATGCCATAGCCGCAAAAGCGGTGGCCTTCAAGGAGGCACTGGCACCCGAGTTCAAGGAGTACCAGTTCCAGGTGGTCAAGAATGCTCGTGTCCTGGCGGACCGGCTTCTGGAAAACAAATTTGATCTGGTCTCAGGCGGCACGGACAACCACCTCATGATGGTCAAGCTGATCAAAGAAGGCATAACCGGTAAAGTGGCCGACGAAACCCTGGAGAGGGCGGGCATAACCCTGAACAAGAATATGATACCCTTTGATCCGGCCACGCCATTCGTCACCAGCGGCATTCGCATCGGCACACCTGCCATGACCACCAGGGGCATGAAAGAGTTGCAAATGGTGCAGATCGCCGACATGATCACCTCTGTGATTCGCAACATTACGAACGAAGAGACGATAGCCGACGTTCGCAGACAGGCCAGAGAGCTGTGCGGGCAGTTCCCGCTCTATCCGGACCTGGCATGATAATCGATGGAAAAGCTCTGGCGGCAGAGGTTGAGGTCGAGACGGCCCGAAGGGTAAAAAAGCTGGCCGAGAGGGCAATTGTGCCGGGCCTGGCCACGGTGCTGGTGGGTGAAAATCCTGCCTCAGAGATGTACATTCGGCTCAAACATTCCGCCTGCACCAGAGTAGGCATTCGATCCGAGAATGTGGTGCTTCCCGAGAACAGCTCTGAAGAAGAGCTCATAGCCAGAATATTGGAGCTGAACGACCGTCCGGACATAAACGGCATTCTCCTGCAACTGCCGCTGCCCGGAGGCCAGAGCCCGCAGAGGGCCATGATGAGCATAATGCCTGAGAAGGATGTGGACGGATTTCATCCTGTGAACATGGGCGCCCTTCTTCTGGGCGCGGAGCGCCTCGTGCCCTGCACACCGAGGGGCATCATCTATGCCCTGGAGCGATTGGGCAAGAAGCTGGAGGGGGCTGAGGCGGTGATTGTGGGCCACAGCAACGTAGTAGGAAAGCCTCTGGCTGCCATGCTGCTCAGCCGCAATGCTACGGTGCAGGTCTGCCACGTCTTTACCAAAGATCTGGCCGAGCACACCAGAGATGCTGAGATATTGGTAGTAGCAGCCGGTGTTCCGGCCCTGATCAAGAAGGAGATGGTCCGGCCAGGGGCCATTGTCTTTGATGTGGGCATCAACCGGGTAGGAGATAAGACGGTGGGCGATGTGGACTACGATGCCGTAAAGGATATTGCTTCGGCCATAACCCCAGTTCCGGGCGGGGTAGGACCGCTCACGGTGGCCATGCTGCTTACCCAGACGGTTTTGGCGACGGAGAGCCAGGCCAAGTAAGCATAAAATGCAGCGAAAATAAATGAAGAGGAATTGATATGTCTCTGGTCATCGCACTGGCAGCCAGCCGGGAGGCAGTAATTGGAGCCGACCGGCGGGCCATCGCTTTTTTGGGTTCTTGCCCCAAGTTGGAAGAGGAGCTTTACTCCGGGCAGATCAAAAATGATCAGGAGCTGGCAGACAGGGCCAGGGAGCTATGCGCCACTTTGCAGATCTCTGACGGCAGGGAGAAGGTCTGGAGGCAGGGGGATTTGCTGGTGGGAGAGGTCACCGAAATATCGGCCAGGCTCTCCCGGCGCAGAAGAATTTACCTCACACCAGGAGCCAGCCTGCAGGTAGACATCACAAGCGGGGAAGATGCCGGCGCCACGCAAGGTGCAGGCGAGAAAAGCGCAGGCGGTGAGGCGAAGATAAGAGCCTGGGATGGCGTAGGATGCATAGTATTTGGCAACCGCATCACTCAGAAGCTGGCCTATGAAGAGGTGGGCCGGGTAGGAGGAAGGGTAAACGAGGCTCTCATTAGAAGTATCCTGGTCAAGGCTGGGGATAGTACGGCATCGGTAAGCCGTGGGCACCTCGTTCTGCATAGCATTGTCAAGCAGTCCGATCCCAAAGCAGCCCTTCTAAAGGCTCTGCAGGAGGACTGCAAAGAGAGCGGCTGGAGGCTATGCGCTCCGCAGTGATCCTGGCCGGAGGAAACGGCCGCCGCCTGGGAGCGGAAAAGTCGCTCCTGGAGTTTGAGGGAAAGCCGCTCATCTGCTGGACTGCGGAAAAACTCTCATGGACGGCTGACGAAATAGTAGTAGTGGCCCGGGATGAGGCTCATGCCGAGCGCCTGGAAGGGATAATCTCGGATTTTGCCCCTGCGGAGCCGAAAGTCACCTTCACCTGGGATCGCGTGGCGGGATTTGGGCCGGTGGCGGGCCTCTCTGCCGGGATGAAGGACGCCCGTGGGAACTTTGCCTTCGCCACGGGATGCGACCTGCCGTTTTTAAACCTTCAGGTAATCGAGAGGCTCTTCGAGATGGCTGGAGAAGAGGACTATGACGCGGCGGTTCCCGTGCAGAGTAATGGTTTTTTCGAGCCGCTTCACTGCGTTTACCACCGCAAAAAAATGCTGCTGGCCTGCGAGAGGGCTATGGAAAAAGCGGAGCGCAGAATTCATGCACCTCTACAAGAGTTACGCGTCAGACGTGTCTCTGTTGATCTGCTGCGCCCACTGGATCCCGATCTTCTCACCTTCTTTAATCTGAATACCAGAGAAGATCTGGAAAAGGCCAGAGCGCTCTGGCCGGATCACAGGCTCGGGTAGGTAGGTAGAGCCGGGATGAGACCAATTTCTAAACGTATTGCTTGAGCACCTGATAGATAATGTAGACTACGACTACAAAGAGCACTATTCTCATCAGCCACCAGAAGGTTCCCCAGAGAACCAGGGCGACCAGGATGGCCAATAGTATGAGGACCAGGTTCTTCTCGCGGCTTAAGCCGGGGCGCGGCAGGCTAAAATTCCGCCTATGCATGGCTGCCCATCAACAACGGTAGTATTAATTGTTTTCCTATGAACATGAACCAAAAGCATTATACATCCCCATTCCTCTGTGAGGGTGGTGAATGTGCATTGGATAAGCTTGAGCTGGTGATGAGGAATACTGAAGAGATCGTGACGGTAGACGAACTCAAGGGCCTTTTGGAGCAGAGTCGCAGGCCGCGCGCTTACGTGGGCTACGAGACGAGCGGTAAGGTGCATCTGGGCCACATGCTCACGGTCAATAAGCTCCTGGACCTGCAAAAGGCGGGCTTTGACGTTGTGGTCCTGCTGGCCGATCTGCATGCCTTCCTCAACGAGAAGGGCACCCTGGAAGAGGTGCGAAAGATTGCCGACTACAACCGGGACTGCTTCATGGCCCTGGGCCTGGATCCGGAGAGGACGGAGTTTGTCTACGGCACAGACTATCAGCTCAAGCCGGACTACATGCTCAAGATACTGCAGATAGCCAGGAACACCACGCTCAACCGAGCCAAGAGGAGCATGGACGAGGTGAGCAGAAGTGCGGAGAACCCCATGGTCTCGCAGATGATCTACCCGCTCATGCAAGCCATCGACATCGCCGACCTCAAAATCGATTTGGCAGTGGGCGGCATTGATCAGAGGAAGATTCACATGCTGGCTCGTGAGGAGCTTCCCCGCCTGGGGCTTCCAGCCCCGGTGTGCATGCACACGCCTCTCATCGCCGGCCTGAATGGAGAGAAGATGTCCTCCTCCAAGGGAAACAACATCGCTGTGGACGAGCCGGCTGAGGAAGTGGAGAAGAAGATCAAGAGCGCCTTTTGTCCGGCTAAAGTGGTGGAGAACAATCCCGTGCTGGCCATATGCAAGTACCATGTCTTCCCCAGGATTGAGGCAGGGATGACCATCAAGAGACCGGCCAAGTTCGGCGGAGATGTTTCTTATCAGAATTACGAGGCTTTGGAGGCTGATTTTGTCTCCGGTGCGATGCATCCCATGGATCTCAAGAAGGCCTGCGCAGAGTGCATGAACGAGATACTGGCGCCGGTGAGGGAGAAGATGGGGTAAATTATTTATTATCATAATTTGATCTATTTTTTCTGGGAGAAGAATTATGAACGGTCTAGAATTATCAGATATCAAATCTAGAGTGAGAAGTTCTTTGGATGAGTTAATTAAAAACGATCTTTTTTTGTTGAGCAACGATGCAAATGAAAGATCAATTTCACATCGACTTGCAGTCTATTTGGGCGATCAATTTAAAGGTTGGGATGTTGATTGTGAATATAATCGAAGGCATGACAAAATCAAAAAGCTTAATTTAAAAAAATTAACTCAAGTGAAAATAAGATCTGATGATACTGAAGCCACTACAGTATACCCAGACATAATAATACACGTAAGAAACGACGACCATAACAACCTATTAGTCATAGAGATAAAGAAATCAAGGTTTAAAGGGATTTCGAAAAGCAC
Source organism: Methanothrix sp. (assembly GCA_026394555.1). Taxonomy (GTDB): domain Archaea; phylum Halobacteriota; class Methanosarcinia; order Methanotrichales; family Methanotrichaceae; genus Methanothrix. Next base: position 202 of record JAPKXZ010000055.1, on the reverse strand, counting down.
CAAGTTAGAGAATTTTGACCTAGAAAAACTTATATTATACCGAGAAGACGTGAATTACAAAGACAGTGTGCCGAAATTGCTGTAATTTCCTAGATGCCCTGTATCCCACTACTATCACTCTTCGTCCATCGATAAATACTTATTACCCGTTATCCACTCCTCATTAATATTGATCAGGATGCACCCTGCTAATCTCATGAGA
>JAPKXZ010000035.1 GCA_026394555.1 Methanothrix sp. | reverse complement strand
GCAGGGCAGCCAGTCAACGCTGATTGCGCCGCATGTGGAGTTGCCCCAGAGCTGGATGAACTTCTCGATGGAGAAGACGCCAGTCAGGTCCTCGACAGATCTGCCGTACTCAGCATGGCGGCCCTTGAGCTGGTTGTCAGCAGTTGGGTCGCGGGAGATCCAGCCGATGTGTGCAACACCGATAACGTTGCTGTTCAGGTTAGCCTCGAGAACACCGGTGCAGCAAGCTGGGCAGCTTCCGTCAATAGAGTTATCGGAATATATGCCGTATCCTCTGGTTTTAACCTCGGTGGTCTTCTGCAGGTGCTCAGCATGGGTGTACATCTCAGTCAGCACTGCGCCGATCCTGTAGTTCTGTACGCACAGCTTCTCTACCCACTTCTGGTCGTAGGTGCCGGTCTGGTAAGAGACGGGCATGTACTCGAACTCAGCTTCCTTGGTGAAGTTGATGTAGTCCATGGGGCAGCTAACGCCTGTTGGCCATGCACAATTTATTGTCCATATAGCAGGTTGTGCGGCTATAGGTGGTACCCACTGGCCATTTAGGTCCCAATATCCGGGTACTGCTGGAGTTCCGGGGAATAATATTGTGCTACCGATGGGCGTACCAGCTCGGGTGAGCTGCCTCTCGGCTTCAAGCTCAGTCCGCTCGGTGATGACGTTACCGGATCCGGACTCTTTCTCTACCAGCTTCTGGCCGTTAAAGCCAGTCTGGGTGGAAATGATCATCTCTACGTTCTTGTATCCAACGCCCTTAACCGATGCCTTTTCGTACATGTAATTTGCTGCACCGGCAGTGGCTACTACGGCCATGGCGATAATAACCAAAACAGCTATTAGTTTCCTCATTTCTTTCCCACCTCCTTAGATTACCATCAACGCGTCAGGATCTAAGCCATCAATTGTGGCCCAAATCCCTGGCACCACGCCGACAAAGATTAGTCAGCCCTTGCCAGGAATAAACCCGCAAAAGCCGCCATGTTGGCGCTTTGTCGTGTGGAGTACCTGACTCACATGCTTCTCCGCTCATATTTGAGTATTTTGCTCAGGCACAACCCCAACCTTCCGGCTTATGGAATATAAATATGTCGGGAGTTTTGGGTAAAATCAATACCCAAGGACCTATTTTATTAATGAATGCTGAAACGGCGGCATAAACTAGTCAAGAATGGTTTTCGCGCGGAAATACTCATTTCTTCACACGGGGCAAAAATCAACCACTTCCGGCCAGTAATCTCAGACTTGGCATGAATTAAAACCAATGTGAAACAAGCCGTCATTCTGAAAAAAATTTTTAGCTATGAAATGCTCCGGCCGGGATTTGAACCCGAGTCTTCGGCTTGAAAGGCCGAAATGATTGGCCGGGCTACACTACCGGAGCAGTTTTGCCGTCTTGATACCAGGCCTAAACATGGACTGGCCTTCACCACATAGATATGAACGGATATATCTACGTTTCCAATGATTTAAGGTTGGAAGTAGTCCCGGGCGGATTCGAACCGCCGTCGCGGGCTCCAAAGGCCCTCAGGATTGACCGCTACCCCACGGGACTATGATTTGATCTTTTCCGGCTCTTATGCCGGGCAAGTGTTATCCACATAAGATATATATGGCCTTTCCCGGAAGGTGCAAGGAAGATGAAGCTTCTCACCAAGGCACATATGAGCCAGAGAAGGCTAATTGAGATCCTGCGCGTAATCGAAAACACAGGTACTCCGATTGGTGCCAGAGCGATCTCTGATTGCCTTAGCAGTCGCGGCTATGACCTGGGAGAGAGGGCTGTGCGCTACAACCTCAAGATCCTGGACGAGCTGGGGTTCACCAAGAAGAAAGGCTACAGCGGCCGGGTGCTCACACCCCTGGGATCAAGGGAGCTGGTCGACGCCCTGGTCGACGACCGGATCGGCTTTGTCAATACCAGGATTGAAGAATATATGTTCAAGACCAGTTTCGATCCAAAGACCGGTCACGGTGATGTAATCGCCAATACCAGCATCATCGACAAAGCAAATGCGGAAGAGGTCTTCGATATACTGGGGCAAACATTCGACGCGGGCTACACCATAAGCCGTCGCGTGCTCATCCTGGATGAGGGAGAAAGCTTCTCAAATCTTGAGATTCCAAAAGGAGCTTTGGGAATAGCAACGCTGTGCAGCATCACCCTGGACGGCATGCTCATGAAAAGGGGAATTCCAGTTCTTACCAGCTTCGCGGGGCTGGCAGAGGTCAGGGAAAGGCAGACCTTCGACTTCACGGACCTCATTGCCTATGCCGGCTCGTCCCTTGATCCCATTAAGGTTTTTATGGGCCGCAGGGTGACAAGTGTTGCTGATGCCGCCTTCAAAGGTTCTGGAACCGTGCTGGCCAATGTGAGAGAGGTGCCCGTCGCGGCGGCAACGTTGGTGCGCGCACTTTTAGATGAGGCGCGAAACGCGGGCCTCGTTGGGCTCATAAAAATTGGAGAGCCTTCCGAGCCAATACTTGGCTGCCCTGTGGGCGCGGGCAAGATCGGCATAGCCTTTTATGCCGGAGTCAATGGGGTGGTGGCCGCCGAGGAGCTGGGAGTAAAGATCAAGACGGCGCCCATATCCATTCTGGTGGACTACTCGAAGACCCATGAACTGAAATGATTGGGCCACCTTCGGCAAGATAAGGTTTTATAGAGCATAGATCTCAAGACACCATAGTTACGTTTACATTTGATGAGGAAGAAAGATGGATTTTAGAGTCGTAGTCTCAGATCCGAAGAGCGGTAAGGCCTATCAGGTAGAGCTTAAGGATCCAGGAGCCGGCAAGCTTCTGGGAAAACATATCGGCGACAAGGTTGAAGGAGATGTCTTGGGCATGCCCGGCTACTCGGTACAGGTCACGGGCGGCAGCGATCGCGAGGGATTTCCCATGCGGGCAGATCTGCCCGGCACAAAGCGCAGAAAAATCCTGCTCTCCAAGGGAACCGGATACCATCCCGTAGCCGATGGAAAGAAGAAGAGAATGAGCATTCATGGAAGGGATATTTCTCCCGATATTGGCCAGATAAATGTCAAAGTCGTGGAGACTGGCGCCAAGTCCATAGAAGAGCTGTTGGGCAAATCACCCAAAGAAGAGAAAGCATAATTAGCAGCATTTGGTCGGATGGACGGTCCATCCTTCCACTGTAATCTTTTTTTTGTTATCGCGAGCTCTGTGAGTTTCCTTCGCGCTACCAGTTTTATCCTTCCCTGTTCCAGGCGCGAGATATGAGCGGCGCCGGAATCTGAGCGCGCATTACTGATTTCATCTGTGCCGGACTGAGGGCGGCAAAGAGAGCATTCATGAGCCGGTCGCTCTTCATGGCCATATCCACCATCTTCCTGATCTGAACCGATCGCATAAGCTCAATTCCGAACTCTTCGCGAATGCGCGACGCATAGTTGGTGAGAGCCATTTTGCCCTGCAACTGTCCTATTGCCGCTTCCCCCGCAATCCTTCCCGCCACCACGGCCAAAGGTATGCCCCCCCCACTGGTAGCCATGACGTGTCCGGCGGCGTCTCCCGCCAAGAGCATGTTGCCTTTTTGGATAGCACCAAGGGTCCCGCCCGCAGGCACCAAACCTCTCATGACGGCCAGGACCTCTCCGCCCGCCAGTTTTTCTGCCGCGATTGTGTGCTCGCGAATAAACCGATCCAGTATAAGGGGAAGCTTTTGGCCGGCCAGGTAAGATGCCCGCACTCCCACGCCCACATTGGCCATATCCTGGCCGAGGGGTATTATCCAGGCATAGCCTCCCGGCGCATATTTAGCCGAGAAGTACATCTCCGCGGCATCAGGATCGATATTCACATCTGCCATCTCATATTCCAGGCAGATGCCAGTCTCTTGTATCGGATTTCCCATGGCTCGGGATACTATCGAGTGCGGGCCGTCTGCGCCTATTATTATCTCTGGCCTGATTTTCCCGATGAAGTGGCCGGAAAGCTGCACTATGCCTTCCTCAAGGCGGGCGCGCGTTGCGGGAAGAACTCTTGCTCCGGCGCCTGCCGCCCGGGCAGCGAGGTAGCGATCGTATGCCCGCCTGTCCAAGACCCGACCGGCTACGGCAAATTGCTTGTAGTTTCCCGAGGGTGAATAGATACGCTGCAAATGGGTGCGATGCAAAATAATGCGCTCTGGAATCTCCCTTAGCACCTCCGGCAGGTGGGCACGGGGCATGAGCTTCTCCAGCTCGACAGCCTCGGGGAGAAATCCGCCGCATTGCACGGGGCTGCCAATCTCGCTCTTCTTGTCAATTAGCAAAACCTCCCCACCCGAAGCTGCGACGGCCTCAGCGGCAGAGCAGCCCGCCGGCCCCGCCCCTACCACGACCACCATAATATCTCCTTTCATCTTGCCTTCCTGCTAAAACCGGCCAGTGCCTCTTCTATCTCCCCATACGCCAAAAAGAGCTCATCTTTCAGCCTCTCCGCCTGCTCGCGCCGGGGCTGTGCGGATAGCCAGATATGGCTCCGGTCGCCGGGCACTATCTTGACGCAGGCCAGCATATCCGCCTGGGAGAGGCGGTAGACGATGTGGCTTCCCGTAGGCGTAAACCAGAGAGGATACATCTGTGTGAGCGCCACCACAAAACGCCCCCAGGGCAGCAATTCTTGTCGGTCCCCTTGCCCGCTCTCGCCGGCTGCATAGTGTCTGAGGGCTAAGTTGAGGTGAGAATGCTCACCCACAGTCTTCTCTTCTATGAGTGAAGCGATCTCTATGTAGCGCGCGCTCTTTCTGTCGACTCGGGGTAGATCGCGACAAAAGACCCTCTCTGCGATGTCGGGAAAGAAGACTGCTAAGCGAATGTCCGGCTCTGGCCTTGTGGCCAATGAGACACCGACAAAGAATAGGGCGCTTAAGGTCAGGCCGACCAGCACTCCATGCTCAGTCAGATAGGGCGAGATGCTGTCCAGAGGCTGTTTCAGCCAGAACTGCTCGTAGGAGATGAGAAGGATCTGCGTTCCGCCGCCTACTATTAGCGCCGCCATGGCCCCCCACCGGGTGGCGCGCTTCCAGTACAGTCCACCGATGATGGGGAAGAAGTAGGATGTGGTGCCTATCACCGTGGCTATGATCACGGCATCCACGATACTGTTCGCATAGAGCGCGATTGCTGCCGCGATAGCGATCATGATGATAACCAATATTCTGTTGATAACCAGCATCTCCTTCATGGTGGCGGCAGGCCGCAGGTGCCGCTGGATCAGGTCGCGAGAGATGCAGGAAGCTGCCGATGTGGCAAAGGTGTCGGTGCAGGACATGGATGCTGCGGCAAAGCCGATGGTGAGAAGGGCCAGGAGCCATCCGGGAACGTTATCGCTGATGAGCTTGAGGTAGAGCATCTCCGCCTCTACTTCTCCCGTCGGTCGGGGATAGAGCACGGAAAGGCCGATGGCCGTGAGAAAGCAGCAGAGGTAGACCAGGGCCAGCAGGGCGCTGCCCAGCAACAGGCCGCGCCTCGCGGAGGACCCATCGCGCGCCGCCCAGATCTTCTGCCAGGGATCCTGTTCCGCCACCCAGCCCGGCAAGAGGGCGACTAAAAAGACCAGGGCCCCCATCAGACCGCCCAGGAGGAGCGGATCCCACCATTCTGGGCCCAGAGCGGAGGCTGCGACGAGCAAGCTCATGCCCTTACCGGCAGAAAGATCCAGACTCAATGCGGCCACGTAAATGGCAAGGCCGGCCAGAAGCAGGTACTGCAAGATATCGGTCCAGACCACGGCGCGAAAGCCGCCCACGCTCACATAAAGAGCTACGGATACGGCCATGAGGACCACGGCATAAAAAGGATCTATGGCGAAAAATGTGCCCAGCACCAGCTTGAATCCGATGAAATCCGTCACTGAGAAGAGTATCATCATAATAGTGACGGCCAGGGCCACCGGGGCTCTGATCATGGGATCGTATCTTATCTCCATGAGCTCAGGCTGGGTTAAGGCAGGAATGTTCTTGATCCTTCCCGAGATCGCGGCAATTATTATCAGCCCGGCGATATTGGGAAAAACCCAAATCCAGATCGAGCCTACGCCTATGAGCAGAAATAGACCTGTAGCCAGGAGCAATGCACTAGCTGTGATCCACGATGCTGCCGCGGAAAATCCTATGGTGATTGGCCCGAGCTCCCTTCCTGCCAGCCAGAAGTCGGTTACAGACTTTTGCCGACCGGAAAAATATAGACCGATGCCCAACAAGACCGCAATGTAGATGGTGAGGAATATCAGAAATAGCGAATAAGCATCCAAAGATTGTCCACCTCTGGCGGCTAGTATCTAGTGGTATTTAACATGTATTCAGCAACTACTTAAACGGAAAAGTGGCAAAAGCCAGTAAATGAGGTTTTTTAAATGAGGAGCGATGTCACCAAAGTAGGCAGAGAGAGAGCACCTCATAGGGCTCTTTTAAAGGCCACCGGCCTATGTGATGAAGAGATCCGTCGTCCCTTCATTGGAGTTGTCAACTCTTTTAATGATTTTATACCGGGACATATCCATCTCGATAAGCTGGGCGAGGCCGTAAAAGCAGGCATACTCTCAGCGGGCGGCGTGCCCTTTGAATTCCAGACCATCGGCGTGTGCGACGGCATAGCCATGGGCCATAAAGGCATGAGATACTCGCTGCCCAGTCGCGAGCTGATCGAGGACTCCATCGAGATCATGGCAGAGGCCCATCAGCTGGACGGATTGGTTATGATACCGTCCTGCGACAAGATCGTGCCCGGTCATATCATGGCGGCAGGAAGACTGAACCTACCCACCATCGTGGTCACGGGCGGGCCCATGATGCCCGGCTTTGCCTGCGACAAAGAGCTGGATCTGATCAACGTCTTCGAGGGCTGGCAGGCGGGAGGCGAGACGCTGGACGTCCTGGAGGAGATGGCCTGTCCCGGAGCGGGATCGTGTGCCGGCCTTTTTACGGCCAATACCATGGCCTGCCTCACTGAAGCCCTGGGTTTGAGCCTGCCCGGCTGCGCCACCACCCATGCCGTGGATGCGCGAAAGATGCGCCAGGCCAAGCTTTCGGGCATGAAGATCATGGAATTGGTGAAACGGGGAATTACTGCCCGACAAATAGTGACGGCTGCGGCGATCGACAACGCCATTCGCGTGGACATGGCCATAGGTGGATCTACCAATACCGTTTTGCACATAATGGCCATAGCAGCAGAGTTCGGCCTGGATCTGAATTTGGATCGCTTCGACCAATTAAGTCGCGAGACGCCCCATCTGGTCAACCTGCGCCCAGGCGGGCCTCATCATATTCTCGACCTGGATAGAGCGGGCGGAATTCCCGCGATCATGAGCAGGCTTGCCTCAATGCTCTCGCTCGACGCTCTAACCGTCACGGGCAAGAAACTTCGCGAGAACCTGGATGCATTCAAGCTCGTCAATCCCCTGACCAATGCCGCCGTCATAGCCACTCTAGAGGCACCTGTGCACCTTCAAGGCGGCATTGCCATAATGTTCGGCAACCTGGCGCCGGAGGGGGCCGTGGTCAAGCAGACGGCGGTATCCGCATCCATGCTCAAGCATACCGGCCCGGCTAAAGTATACAACTGTGAGGAGGAGTCCATGGCAGGCATCATGGAAGGCGACGTAAAGGCCGGCGATGTAGTGATAATAAGATACGAAGGGCCCAAAGGCGGGCCGGGCATGAGGGAGACCTTAGCGCCCACATCCGCCATCGCGGGGGCGGGCCTCTCCGAGTCTGTGGCGCTCATCACCGATGGGCGCTTTAGCGGCGGAACCCGCGGCCCATGCATCGGGCACGTCTCTCCCGAGGCTGCCGTGGGTGGGCCCATTGCCCTTGTAAAGAACGGGGACATGATCTCAATAGACATCCCGGCCCGAAAAATCGATCTGCTCGTCGAAACCGGTGAAATGGAAATACGCAGAAAGTCATGGACAGCGCCCGAGCCCAGGATAACGAGCGGCATTTTGGCCCGCTACAGAAACTCGGTCACCTCCGCCAGCAAAGGCAGTGTCCTTAGATGAGATGCTTTGTGGCCGTAGAGCTTCCTGGCCCCATGCGCGAGGAGATTGGACGCCTGCAAACCCGCATCGCGACGGATGGCCTGCGGCTGGTGAAGCCGGAATTGGTGCATGTCACTATAAAGTTCCTGGGGGATGTGCCCGAGGAAAATGTGGGGGCCGTGACTGAGGCGCTGGGCAAGGTTACCTTCGCGCCTTTCCCAGTGCGGGTTAAGGGCATGGGTGCCTTTCCCGGGAGGGCTGTGCGCGTGGTGTGGCTGGGCCTCGCGGGAAATTTCCTGGAGCTTTATCGGAAAGTAGAGCAAGCTTTGCAGCCACTGGGCTATGCGCCCGAGGCTCGAGGCTTCTCCCCCCATGCCACTCTTGCCAGGGTAGCCCGCCCCAATGAAGAGATGAATCGCCGGCTTGGTGAAAGAATCGCAGACTTCTCTTCCTCGGATTTGGGCAGCTTCACAGTGGACCGATTTTATCTTAAGAAGAGCACACTCACTCCGGGAGGGCCGATCTACGAAGACCTGGCAGGATTCCCTCTCTGAAATCCAGGAAGAGGTGCTCGGACGGGTCAGGCCTGGTCTATCCGACAAGAAGCGAATTATGGAGACCTCCGCCTCCATTATCGCCCGCATCGAGGATCTGGCAAGAGAGCAGGGCATCTCACTCCAGGCCATGCTGGTGGGCTCCGCGGCCCGAGGCACCTGGCTTTCGGAAGATCATGATCTGGACATATTTTTAGGGGTGCCTCCTGGGTGCGATCTGGGAGCGGCCCTGGAGATCGCCAGGCTCATAGCTCCCGATCATGAGGAGAAATATGCGGAGCATGCTTACGTCCACGCCCGGATGGACGGCTTTGAGGTCGACCTGGTTCCCTGCTATCTGGTGGAGAATGCCGCCCGTCTGTTGTCGGCCGTGGATCGTACCCCCTTTCATACCAAATACGTGGGCAGCAGAATCATTGGTCGGGAGGACGATGTCCTTCTCCTAAAGCAGTTCATGAAGGGCGTAAATGTCTATGGCTCGGAGCTGAAGATGGGCGGCTTTTCCGGCTACCTGGCAGAGCTGCTCGTGCTCTGTTACGGCTCTTTTGCAGGCGTACTCCAGGCAGCAAACGCCTGGCGCCCCGGCCAGCGCCTGGACCTGGAAGGACACGGCATAGAGAGACACAGCGAGCCCTTGATCATGGTCGATCCGGTTGATCCGGGAAGAAATGTGGCGGCCGCTTTAACTTTAGACCGGATGCTCCTGTTCGCCGGGGCGGCGCGCTCCTTTCTGGCTGAGCCGAAGCTTGATTTCTTCTTCCCACCATTGCCGTCTCCCCTATCCGATGAAGAGCTAATTGCCCAGATAAATGCGCGGGGGACGATGCCCATCCTCCTTGAGTTTGCCGCGCCCGATGTGGTGGAAGATGTCCTCTATCCCCAACTTCGCAAAGCGGAAGGCTCCATTAAGGCGCTAATAGAAAGAAGCGGCTTTTCCCTGCTACGTAGCGACGTTTCCACCTATCGCGACAGAGCCGTGATGCTCTTTGAGATGCAGGTCTGGCAGCTCTCCAAAGCCTGCCCGCGCATAGGCCCGCCTGCTTGGGAAGCTGATCACCTCTCTCGCTTCCTGGCAGCCCATCCCTGCCCTCTATCCGGCCCCTACATCGCCAACGGCAAAGTCGTAGTGGAGGAGGCGCGCCAGTATACTTCTGCTCGTGATCTTCTGGCAGAGGAGATCGCAAACCTCTCCCTGGGCAAGCATCTGTCCGCGTCCATTCGCGATGGGCACAATATATATGCGGGCCGAGAGTTGCTCTCCATAAAGGATGAGGGCTTTCGCATCTTCCTGGCTCATTATTTCCGGTCCAAATTTCGTATCGGTTGAGTCAAGGCTCAGGAAAAGCAGTTCCAGTAGCGGCTTTGAATCTTTTTGATCTCTTCGATTCTCCTGGCTACAACCGGATCCGTGCCACCTACTTGCGGCACATCTCCACCAAAAGCTTTGATCTCGGCTACAACCGCTTCTGCCTGCGCCCTAAGGTTGTATCCGCCTTCTAAGGAGGCAGCCAGTCTTCCCCTGCAGCAATCATTGGCGATCTCTTTCACCACGCCGGCGACTGCCCCAAAGCCGGCCGAGGTGAGACGCATGCCGCCCAGAGGATCGTCATTATGCGGATCCTGGCCAGCCGAGACGAGAACTATGTCTGGCTTAAACTGCAAAGCTATGGGCCTCAGGATCTCCCGGTAAGCCATGAGATAACCCGCGTCTCCAGTGCCTGATGGCAGGGGCACATTTACTGTGAATCCCTCTGCGCCGTCCTCTCCTACCTCATCTGCTCTTCCTGTGCCCGGATAGTGGGGGTACTGATGGGTGGAGAAATATAGTACAGATGGATCGGAATAGAATACGTCATTGGTGCCGTTGCCGTGATGCACATCCCAATCCACGATAAGCACTTTTTCCCTTCCCCGCGCCTGGGCATGCTTCGCGGCGACGGCTATGTTGTTGAAGATGCAAAATCCCATGCCGCGATTGGGCAATGCATGGTGCCCGGGCGGTCGGACCAGGGCAAAGGCATTGTCGTATTCCCCGAGAACGGCATCGACCGCTGTTAATGCACCGCCCGCGGCCATCAAGGCAGCATCATAGGAGTTTTGGGTAAGGATAGTATCAACATCCAGGTGACCGCCACCGTGCTCAGAGATGGCTTTAACCTGGTCGATGTACCTTTGTCCATGAATAGCGGCAACCTGGGTTTTGGTCGCGAGCTTGGGTGTGATAAAGTCTACATCAAGCTTTTCCGAATGAATCTTGTCCAGGATTGCGGTGAGGCGCTCCTTTTTCTCCGGATGGTCGTACGCCCCGTGCAAGAGATAAATGGGATGATAAATCAGGCAGGTTCTTGTCATGCTTGTTTGGGTTGTGACGCCATTCGCAATAACGGTTTTCCTATCTATGAAAGTAATTGGGTATTTTTCCCGGCCTGAATATAAGGATGGACTATTCTCCTGTATGAAGCTAGTTGGGTTGCTTAGTTCTTTCAGGCTTCTTGCCGTCTCGGCTAAGAATAGTCTTTAAATAGGTAGTGACAAATGCAGCTTAGAGCCTTGTAAAGCTCTTTGGTCGATTGCAACTCTAGATAGAGGAAGAACAGCACCAAGCTGCTAGTAGAGGACCAAAAAAGATATAATAGGGAAATACTCTATCACTACCCTATATCCCTTATGGGATCTTGAGGAGGGTGACGTAGCTATATACATGTCTGAGAGACGCCAGGCGGCAGTGGCATCGCAGGAAATCTCGTGCCACGGTATGTAGCAGGGCGATCGAAGACTTTATTCAGGCAATAGTTTTAAGAATAATCAGACTGTATGCTGCTGAAAGTGATCGTGAAGGGAAAATAGGAGGTTAAAAGATGAAGAAATTGGCTGCAATTACACTTACATCGATGATGCTGTTACTAGCAACAGCGATGACAGTCGGCGCAGTCAGCTCAGTGGATATCAGGGGTGCGGTTGCTGGCACCGTAAACGGCCAGAGCAACCTGGAGAGCGACTCCTTCACCTGGAATCCACAGAACTTCGCCGGCTTTTACTACGACATAAAGAAAGATATCGGCACTGAGACGCTTGTCACATCTCTTACTGAGACCAACAAGCTCAGCGGCGATGCACCATACGGCGTTACTTACACAACCACCGCCCAGGCCAAGGACTATGAGTTCGAGGACTGGGGAAGCTACAAGGTAATTGGCTTCCAGGCAGAGAAGTACTTTGCCGGCTACACGGCAGAGAAGTACTTTGCCGGCTACACCGAGAGCGCTGATGCCGACAAGAACGTATTCTTCAAGGAGTCCACCGACGAGAACTCCCTCTCCAGCGAGCAGCTCGAGAAGATCCTCGTTGATGACGACACTGAGAAGACCGTCACATCCGGCACACCATTAAAGCTGGAAGAAGGCTATGAGCTGTCTATCAAGTCCATTGATATAGACGGCAACAAAGTCTACCTCGAGCTCTCTAAGGATGGCTCTGTAGGGATGGCTCTGTAGTAGACAGCAAGGTCATATCCCCGTCCAAGGACGGCGCGACCATGGCCGACAAGACCTACTACTACAAGAACCCAGTCGTAGGCGATCAGAAGAAGCTGGTAACAGTCGCAGCTCACTTCAAGAACGCCTTCCGTGGCGCTGATCAGAACCTGGCAACCGTCGATGGTCTCTGGCAGGTGTCCGATGCACCCACAGAGGTCAAGGCCGATACCCAGTACGACAAGATGACCATCAGAACTGTTGATGCCACCCAAGGCGTCATCACCATGGACAACAAGGACAACGCCATAACCCTGAGCAAGAACAAGGATTCCGCACTCATGGCCGGCGTTAAGATCAAGACCGCCGACAATGACACCCTCAGGTTCTACATATACAAGACCATCACTGAGCCCGGAGAATATCAGATAAGGGGCAAAGTTGCAACCGAGGGCGCTACCTGGGATCCACAGAACTTCGCAGGATTCTACTACGACATCAAGAAGGACATCGGCAAAGAGCAGCTCACCACCGTCCTCACTGAGACCAACAAGCTCAGCGGCGATGCACCATACGGCGTTACTTACACAACCACCGCCCAGGCCAAGGACTATGAGTTCGAGGACTGGGGAAGCTACAACGTGATTGGCTTCCAGGCAGAGAAGTACTTCGCTGGCTACATCACCAACGAAGATGCAGCAAAGAACATCTTCTTCAAGGAGTCCACCGACGAGAACTCCCTCTCCAGCGAGCAGCTCGAGAAGGATGGCTCTGTAGTAGACAGCAAGGTCATATCCCCGTCCAAGGACGGCGCGACCATGGCCGACAAGACCTACTACTACAAGAACCCAGTCGTAGGCGATCAGAAGAAGCTGGTAACAGTCGCAGCTCACTTCAAGAACGCTTTCCGTGGCGCTGATCAGAACCTGGCCACCGTCGATGGTCTCTGGCAGATCTCCAGTGAAGCAACTGAGGTCAAGGCAGACACCCAGTACGACAAGATGACCATCAGGTCTGTTGATGCCACCAACGGCGTCATCACCATGGACAACAAGGACAACGCCATAACCCTGAGCAAGAACAAGGATTCAGCACTCATGGCTGGCGTCAATATCAAGACCGCAGACAACGACACCCTCAGGTACTACATATACAAGGCAGTAACCATCGAGGGCGCAGCCGCTGCGAACAAGACCGTAGAGGCCGCACCAGTTGTAGAGGCCGCCCCTGCAGTCGAGAACAAGACCGTAGAGGCACCAGCCGCTGAGGCAGCACCTGTAGTCAAGAACGAGACCGCAGAGAAGCCCGCCGCTGAAGCCCCCAAGACAGAAGCAAACGCAACCAAGACAGCAACCAAGCCCGCACCCGGATTCGAGAGCATTCTCGCCATAACCGGACTCCTGGCAGTTGCCTTCCTGGTACTTGGCAGAAAAGAGTAAAATCAAATAGCTGGAGGGCCTAGGCTCTCCAGAACTATTCCTTTTTCAGTCAGCCTTTCAAATTATCCTGGGTTTCAAGCCAAATTTCCACCAAAAGCGATATATAGGCTTCTGCAAATCGAAATTACTCGATCATCCAGGTGGAATGGAGGACTTTGAGGCTGCACTTAGCGAATTATAATATTGCTGCTTTCAGAGATGTTTCAATGGAGATCAACAATTGGGAGGTCTAATAATGAAGAAGTTCGTATCGGTTATTCTTGTGGCCCTGATGATGCTACTAACAGCGGCCATGGTTGTATGCGCATCCGAGAACGCCTCGCAAGATACAACAGAGAAGAATCTTTCCGCAACGGGACATGCGAGCGAAGAAGTAAAGGAAGCCGTCTCAGTAGTGTCTGAAAACAAGACCGCAGAGACCCATGAGGCTGAGCCTGCCAAGGCCGAGGAGAACAATACAACAAAGCCCGCCAAGACACAGCCCGGATTTGAGGGCATCTTTGCCATCGCCGGCCTCTTAGCAGTCGCGAGCCTGGTTCTCTGCAAAAGAGAGTAAAGGGCATTTTGCCCCTCAAAGCCTTTTTTTTATTGTTTTGAGTATTTTACACGATCATTATACATATTATGAACGCCATGGAGAATATTAATGGCTTCAGAGACGATAAGAGAGGCCCTGTTCTGGAAAAGGCTGGACGGCGAGGTAGAGTGCAGTCTCTGCCACCAGCAATGCCGTATCCGTTCCGGTAAGAGGGGTATCTGCGGGGTGCGGGAAAACCGGAATGGAAAACTTATGACCCTGGTATATGGAAACCTGGTGGCGGCCAATGCCGATCCCATTGAGAAGAAGCCCTTCTTTCATTTTCTGCCGGGCAGCCTCACCTATTCCATAGCCACGGTGGGCTGCAACTTTCGCTGCCTGCACTGCCAGAATGCAGACATCTCTCAACTGCCCAGGGAAACCGGTCGGATACCGGGAGAATTCGTTGCCCCAAAGAGCGTTGTTGCCAAGGCTTGTGCTCTCGGCTGTCAGTCCATAGCCTACACTTATTCCGAGCCCACCATCTTCTTCGAATATGCCTTTGATGTGGCGGCACTGGCCCACGAGGCGGGCCTGAAGAATGTCTTTGTCAGCAACGGCTACATGGGTGAAGAGGCTGCGAAAAAGATCATTCCCCTGATGGACGGCATAAACATCGATCTGAAGGGTGATGATCAATTCTACCGCAAGGTCTGTGGAGCAAAGCTGGACCCTGTTTTGCATAACATCGATTTGCTCTGGAAGAAGGGCGTCTGGGTTGAGGTCACAACCCTCCTCATTCCCGGCTACAACGATTCAGAAGCAGTGCTAGCGGATCTTGCCACGTTTTTGGCCGGCGTGAGCCCGGATATGCCCTGGCATATCTCCGCTTTCTATCCCATGTATAAGATGAAAGAGGTTCCAAGAGCAGGGATGGAGTCGCTTCGCCGGGGCATGAAAGCAGGCCACGAAGCTGGATTGAAGTACGTCTACGCCGGCAATATTCCCGGCGAGAGCGAGAATACCCTCTGTCCGGTTTGCAAAGAGGTTCTCATCGAGCGGCTGGGATATCAGATCCTCGGAAATTCCGTGATCGATGGGCATTGCAGCCAATGCAACGCAAAGCTTGCCGGGGTTTGGAAGTAATTGTACATGGGTCAATGATCGTCTTTGTGCCTTTGTGTCTTTGTGGTGAGCGTGGTAGTAAGCACTAATCCCACATTCCTACCCAAAAAAACCAAACCACAAAGGACGCACAAAGAAACGGCCATAACTTAAGATCAGCGAAGAGGATAACGCTAATTTGTACTCGCTACAAAACTCTTAAGTATCCGGCAGTAGTGCTTTCGTCTTATATGCCATTTTGCTCTGTAGAAGATGCGATTTCAGATATCCAATCGGGCCGCTTCATCATAGTGTTGGACGATGAGAATCGAGAGAACGAAGGCGACCTGATGATGGCCGCGGAAAAGGTGACGCCTGATGCCATCAATTTCATGGCTCGCTTTGCCCGCGGCCTGATTT
The DNA here is from genome assembly GCA_026394555.1 of Methanothrix sp. GTDB lineage: Archaea > Halobacteriota > Methanosarcinia > Methanotrichales > Methanotrichaceae > Methanothrix. The sequence goes on along the minus strand of JAPKXZ010000035.1, from coordinate 15,189 downwards.
GCATGCCCATGACGGCGGAACGGCTGCGAGAGCTGGACCTTCCGCTCATGACTGCCCAGAATACGGAGTCCATGGGCACGGCATTTACAGTATCCGTGGATGCCAAGGCCAACACCACCACCGGCATCTCCGCTTTTGATCGAGCCACGACGGTGCAGACCCTCATCGACCCCAAAATGAAGCGAAGCGATATTGTCACTCCCGGCCATCTCTTTCCCTTGCAGGCCAAAGAGGGAGGCGTATTGCGGCGCACCGGCCACACCGAGGCCTGCGTGGACCTGGCCAGGCTAGCAGGCCTAAATCCGGCGGGCGTCATCTGTGAGATCATGAATGATGACGGCAGCATGGCCAGGCTGCCTGAGCTGGAGGTCTTCGCCGCCCTGCATGGCCTTAAAATGGTAACCATCGAGAGCCTCATCAGCTACCGCATGCAGCGCGAGAAACTCATCCGCAAGGTCTCGGATGTGAGCATGCCTACCGTTTACGGATACTTTAGGGCGATTGGCTATGAGTCCATCTTGGACGGACAGTGTCACGTCGCCTTCGTTTCCGGGAATCCCAAAGCACCCGATGCCCTGGTCCGGGTGCATTCAGAGTGCCTCACCGGCGATGTCTTCTCCTCCCAACGTTGCGATTGCGGCGAGCAGCTTCGTAAGGCTTTGCACCTCATCAGCGAGAACGGAAATGGAGTACTGCTTTACATGCGCCAGGAAGGCAGAGGCATTGGTCTGGCCAATAAGCTACGCGCCTATGCCCTGCAGGACGAGGGCTCAGATACGGTTGAGGCCAATAACGAACTGGGCTATCCGGCCGACCTTAGGGATTACGGCATTGGCGCCCAGATTTTGGTTGATCTGGGCATCAAGGAGATTCGTCTCCTGACCAACAATCCCCGCAAAGTGATTGGCCTGGAGGGCTACGGCCTGAAGATAGTAGAGCGCGTCCCCCTGGAAACCGAGCCTAATAATATTAATAGAAGATATCTGGAGACGAAGAGGGACAAAATGCACCATCTCCTCCTCCAAAATGACGCGCCCTGAGCAAGCCAATGATATTAATCGGACATATATGCATCCTGAATTATCACCACCTCCGCTGAATTTTTGGCAGCGGCGTATTCCTGCAAAGGCGCATGGTTCAGCTCTAAAAAGACGTGGCCCCAGTTGAATTTAGAGAGTATCAATTCTGCCTGCTCTCTCTCACCCAATATTATCAGCCCCGCCGCCAGTGCCTCTACCGTGGAGAGCTTGAAAGGCTTTCCATAGTTTACAGGATTGGCGGCCACCAAGAATGGCAGGGCCCTCTCCCTCAGCGTAAGCCGCGAGAAGACCTCCTCGGCATGGGCCCAGCTGCAGTCCAAGGCAGCCAGCCCCCTTGCCCCTTTGTCCTCGGGGGATAGTGCCTTTTGTGAAAAGGGACTCAAAACCAGGAAAGGCAGGAGCTGGTTTATATGATGGGTCAGGCGAACCAGATCGAAGCGGGCCAGCTTTTTTCCCGTGCATTTCTTGGGGTTGCACTGATTTGCATGATAGATCACAAGTTCCATAATGCTATTGGTCTACCGATAATCCTATTAACATTGTGTTCAACTGCACTAACAGCCAAAGGGCGGGAGCATTCAGATGAGCGAGGTCTCCAAGGAGTACAACTTTAGTTCGGTGGAAGAGAAATGGGTGCAGAGTTGGGACAATTCTATCTATCACTTCGATTGGGAATCGAAAAAACCGCAATATATCATTGACACACCTCCACCTTACCCTACGGGAGACTTCCATATCGGAAACGCTCTTAACTGGTGTTACATCGACTACGTGGCGCGCTACAAGCGCATGCAAGGCTACAATGTCATGTTCCCGCAGGGCTGGGACTGCCACGGGCTTCCCACCGAGGTAAAGGTAGAGCAGCTAAACCATATCACCAAGAACCAGGTTCCCAGGGAAGAGTTTCGCCGGCTGTGCGAGAAGCTGACTTTTGAAGCCATCGAGCGTTTTCATCTGTCCATGGGACGCCTCGGCCTATCCATAGACTGGTCCAACGAGTACGTGACCATGAAGCCAGAGTACTATGTCAAGACGCAAACCTCTTTCGTGCGCATGTACCAGAACGGCCAGATCTACCGGGCGAACCATCCTGTCAACTGGTGTCCTCGCTGCGGCACAGCCATTGCCTTTGCGGAAGTAGAATACGATTCACGAACTACAACTTTAAATTACATGCGTTTTTCTGCACAGGACGGCGAGATGCAGATCGCTACCTCCCGGCCCGAGCTTCTGCCTGCCTGCGTGGCCGTCGCTGTTAATCCCGATGATGAGCGCTACCGTCCATATGTCGGCAAGACGGTTAAGGTTCCCATATTCGACTACGAAGTTCCCGTGCTGGCTGATCCCGTGGTTGACACCAGCTTTGGCACGGGAATTGTCATGATCTGCACGTTCGGTGATAGGCAGGACGTGAGATGGTGGATGGAGCACCATCTGCCCTTGCGCCAGGCCATAGATCGCGATGGATTGCTGACGGCCATAGCCGGGCCTTACGCAGGCCTCAGTGTGAGCGAGGCCAAGAATAAGATCACCCAGGATATGGTGGATAAGGGGATTATCTTCAAGCAGGAGCCTCTGGAGCAGAATGTGGGCCTCTGCTGGCGGTGCAAAACCCCCATCGAGATCTTATCGGAACGGCAGTGGTTTGTCAAAATCAATTCCGAGGAGATCAAGAAGACGGCTGAAGAGATAGATTGGGTGCCGCCTCACATGCAGGTGCGGCTCAAGAACTGGGCCGACTCTGTGGAATGGGACTGGTGCATCTCCCGGCAGAGGATATTTGCCACGCCCATACCTGTCTGGTACTGCCGACAATGCCTGGAGGCGAAAGTTGCCAGGGAAGAGTGGCTTCCGCTCGATCCCAATCAGACCCATCCGCCCGAGAAATGCCAGTGCGGCAGTGACGATTTCGTCCCGGAGCAAGATGTCCTGGACACCTGGATGGACAGCTCCATCTCCGCCTTAGCCGTGGCCGGCTGGCCGGATAGAAAGGGAAAGGATCTGCGCATGCCCACGCAGCTAAGACCGCAGGGGCATGACATCATCCGCACCTGGGCTTTTTACACCATATTGCGCACGAAATCCCTGGTGGACGTCAAGCCCTGGGATACCATTCTCGTCAACGGCATGGCTCTGGGTGAAGACGGGCACAAGATGTCCAAGTCCTTAAACAACTTCATACGTCCCGAGGAGGTCTTCCTGACCAACGGCGCCGATGCGCTCCGCCAGTGGGGGGCCATGGGCGGCTCCCCCGGCAACGACATCATGTTCCAGTGGAAGGAGATCACTGCCGCCAGCCGCTTCCAGCAGAAGCTCTGGTCGATCTATCGTTTCTCGCTGCCTCTTATTGCCAAAGTTGATGCAGTTCCCGGACAAGTGGATCGCTGGCTCCTGGGGGAGCTGGATTCGCTCATCACGAAGGCGACCATTGCCATGGACGCTTACCAGTTTGACGAGACCATGAAGGCCATTCGCGGCTTTGCCTGGGAGGTTCTGGCCGACAACTACATCGAGCTGGTCAAGGCCCGGCTCTACGGTCCGGACGGGCCGGAGAAGAGAGCCGCCCAAAATACCCTTTACACGGCTTTAGAGACGATCTCCAAGCTCATGGCGCCCTTCACACCCTTCATCTCCGAGGAGATTCACCACACCCTCACCGGTAAGAGCGTGCATGTGCAAAGCTGGCCAATACCATCAGGCACGCCGATCGATCCGGCTGGACTTGCCATAAAAGAAATTGCTGCCGCGCTGCGCCGCTACAAGGCAGAGAAAGGCATGGCCCTCAATTCGCCTCTTTTGGGGATAGTAGTATACTCCGATCTGGCCCTGGAGACCATTGATCTCGTGGGCGTGGCCAACTCCCAGGTGGAGAGCAGGACAGGCAAGGCCGAGATCGAGATGAGACCTGTAGCCGTCAAGCCGCAGATGAAGATAATAGGCCCCAGGTTCAAGGACAAGAGCGGCAAGATCATAAATGCCCTGGGCGGCATGGATCCTGCCCTGGTTGCCACTCAGAAGGCCAATGGATCAATTGCCGTCCCAGTGGATGGTGAGATCATCGTGGTCCCTGCCGAGGCCGCAGAGATTGTCGTGGAGAATCTTTCCGCAGGCGAGGCCGTAGATATACTGCGCCTGGAAAATGCCACGGTGCTGGTTCGAAGATGATCGAGGTCGAGGTTAAGGCCCGTGCCCCAGAGGACCTGGCGGAAAGGATCGCCGCCCTGGGGGCCACTCTTTTGGCGGTGGAAAACCACCACGACCTTTATTTCAACTCCCCCCAGCGTGACTTCAAAGAGAGCGATGAAGCTCTTCGTATCCGCATCAAGGAAGAGGGAGCGCGTCTGACTTACAAGGGTCCCAAGCTTGATCAGACCACCAAATCGCGCCTGGAATGGACTGTGAAAATCGACGATGCTCAGCAGATGGAGCAGATCCTCTCTTCCTTAGGGTTTATGCTCTCCGCCCAGGTGAGAAAGCAGAGGCGCAAGTATTCCTACGACAAAGCTGTGCTGGCAATAGATGAAGTGGAGGGGCTGGGCCGCTTTGTGGAAGTGGAGGCAGAGGGGAATGGCGATTATGAGGAACAGAAGCAGAAGGTCTTATCCATATTAAGCCAACTGGGCCTGCACGAGTCGATTCGTAGCTCCTACCTGGAGCTTCTGGAAGAGAAAAAAATGAAAGAAAACAATGCTGATCATGAAGGGAAAAGACAGGAGCCTTGAGCGGAGGGAGAGAGATGTCCGAGAGTTCAAGAATACCGGTTCTGATCATGCTGCTCTTCGTGATGACCGTTCAGCTTCTAGCTCTGGCCATCACCCCGGTCATCTCCGCCAGCGACTACCGGGTCTTTGCGGATCCCACATCGACCACTAATCCCGTTGTCTATATGCTTCTCATTCTGGCCTTCACGGCTCTTCTTCTCCTGGCCATAAAAAAGAAGAAGAGCTGGATTGTCAGCGGATTTATACAAATATCCATTGCCACGAGCATCTATTATCTGATGGTAGCTTTCATGCCGCCTCTGCCGGCACTCCTGCCCACAGCTGCCGTGCTTCTTCTGCTTCGCTACTATCCGGAGTGGTATGTCATCGATGCCTTCGGCATTGTCGTGTGCGCCGGCATCAGTTCCTTATTCGGAGTGAGCATGACCATTATTCCCACGCTCCTGCTACTAATCATCCTGGCAGTCTACGATGCCCTCTCCGTCTACAAGACCCGCCATATGGTCTCTTTGGCGGAGGGCGTGATTAAGATAAAAGCCCCCTTGCTCTTTGTGGTGCCGAGGAGCCGCAGCTACAGCTTCCGGAAGGATCCGGCCCCAGTCTCAAACCCAGCCAGCGGGGATGCTGGTGGAAATCAGGCGAACGGCAATCCAGCGGACCCGACGAGCGGCAGTCAGGCGGAAAAGGCGGGCGGCAAGAGGGGCGCTTTTTTCCTGGGCCTGGGAGACGCCATCATACCCACTATTCTGGTCATATCGGCTTACACCTCGCTTCCTGCCGGCGGCTTTTTGGGCGTAAATTTTCCGGCGATAGGGGCCATGCTGGGCACCTATCTTGGCTTCCTGGCTCTAATGACCACCTCACGGGATCGGCCCCAGGCGGGACTTCCCTTCCTCAATTCCGGAGTGATTTTGGGATTCCTGGTGGGCTGCCTAGTCGCTGGAATTGCACCATTTTGATTCATTGCTCTCCATTTCCAGGATTCCAGGATTATGGGGGTTTGACCCCTGATGATTAACGAAAACGAATGCCTGAATTTCGAAGCGTCGCAACTTGAAGATGTGCGTATGACCTGTATATCATCCACACCATTTCTTCTTTTGGCCTGAGCAATCGTAAATTCGCTTCGGTTGAACAAATCATCCCTTGACTCTATAAAATCCATTATCGACAATTGCGCTATATTGATGGTTGAAAGCATATTTATAAAATTATTCTTCCATATTATACCGGTCTGGAAGGTTGTGTAATATTAGTGTTTATAACTTTCATAACGACTGCGTTCTTTTGGCAGAAGTTATGAAATGCCTACCAATGGCATTAATCTGAAAATTTTCCGATAAAATCTGGTCGAATTGCATGGTCATAATTTTTTTAAGATCCAATCAACAGATACAAATGATCGTGCAGATCTTACTGAAGTGGCTTAGGGACTTAGCCAGGAATCTGTAATGCTTAGATATGTTTTTGCCTGCATAGTGCTCGCCTTGATAGTGCTGTGTGCTGGGGCCGAGGAACAGACTGCTTCTGAGGTACCAGACTCTGCATCAGATACCGAGTTCTATATTCCGCTCGAAAATGCGCAGAATAACGATGTATTCAATGTTGTCGTTATCGGAGACTCCGTTGCCTGGGGAACTGGGCTGAATAAGAACGAAAAATATTCCTATCTGGTAGCAGATTGGCTAAAAACGCAATTGAACAGGCCGGTGCATGTAAAGATATTAGCGCACACAGGGGCAACTATCGATAGGGTGCCTTGCGATTCTACTTCACCTACGGATTATCCCCCTGAGCTAAGTAGCGGAAGACCAACTTTAATGGAACAAACAGATATGATCTCTAATCCGAAAGAAGTGGACTTAATCCTTGTTTCGGGTGGTGCAAATGATGTCAATTTGGACAAGCTTCTAATGTTAGATTATGGATCTGCGATAAACGAAATCGGTGTTGACTGCTCGAAGTTTACCATTACCATAGGTTCTACGGTTGACGATATACGTAAAAGGTCCAAAGATATTAAAACTCCTATGTCAAGGTTACTAAATAAATTATTAGATGAGTGCCCCAATAGTAAAATAATCGTAACAGGTTATTATTCAGGAGTTTCGCAAAAATCTGAAGGGCTCACTGAAGCAGTGGCAGCTCTAGTTCCCATATCGCAAAATCCGATCACCAAGGGTTACCAAAAGTTAGATGAAAAAGCACAAAAAGATCAATTAGTAATAAAATCTACATTATTCCATCGAGTATCTGGAGATAGTCTAGAAGAAGCAACAAAGGAGGCTAACGACAATATTGGCACAAATCGTGTTGCATTTGCACGTATATTTTTCCCGCCAGAAAAATGTTATGGCACCGATCAATCTTGGTTATGGAAGATAGATAATTCAAATGAGCAAGTTAAAACAAATGATCATATGTTTACAACCCGAGTTGCTTTATTAAAGAAATTGGATAAATATTGCGAGTGTGGACCTTGCGCTAATTTAGAATCGACTCCACTTACTCTAAGCATCAGACCTATTAATAACGAAAACGCGGGATCGACTCTGCCTATTAGTAGTGGCATTGATTGCAGTAAATATCTGCGAGACAAACTGGATGCAGTCGGACATCCCAACGTCGATGGCGCTAAGAATTATAGCGAATCAATAATCCGCGAAATAGGAGCCGCCTGGCCCACCTGGCTGTACCCTGTAGTTCAAGCCTTCGATGTCTCATCTCGAAGCTTGACCTCTGGGGAATCTCTCGAGATTACTTACACGGTATCGGATAGCGGCTCAGGTCTAAAGCAGGTTGAGCTATGGCGCAAGGATGAGCAGAGTGACTGGCAGGAGATTAAGCCGCCAAATACCCTAGCGGGCGAAAATGGCCCAATTTCCGGCTCGTTCACGGATTCGCCCTCTGCTCCAGGCAAATACTGGTATGGCGTGCACGTAGTTGATAACGCGGGTAACTGGAATGACGAAAATAATTCCAACACCAATAAACAGCCGAGCAGTTATGGGCCTATTGAGGTGGAAATGACGCGATTTGATTCGCTTCAAGAAGGGACAAAACAAGGTGCGATTATTACTCCATTAACTATGGATATACAATCGGCTTTTGTGATGAGTGTTGCCTTCAGTCCAGATGGTCGCACCCTGGCTTCGGGGAGCTCTGACAGTAATGTTACGCTATGGGATACTGCCACTGGAACGAAGATCCGAACTCTACGGGGATACTATATTTATGTGCGGAGTGTTGCCTTCAGTCCGGACGGTCGCACCCTAGCCTCGGGGGACGATGAAGGTAATGTCACGTTTTGGGATACGGCTACAGGAACGAAGATTCGAACTCTACATAGGTACGATGATTCAGTGTCGAGTGTTGCCTTCAGTCCGGACGGTCGCACCCTGGCCTCGGGGGACGATGAAGGTAATGTCACGCTTTGGGATACAGCCACAGGAACGGTGATCCGAACTCTATACACTGGTGCTGTGAATAGTGTGGCCTTCAGCCCGGATGGTCACACCCTGGCCTCGGGGAGCACCACGACCAATTTATGGGATACTGCCACAGGGACGGTGATCCGAACTCTACAGGGAGACTATGGTTCAGTGTCGAGTGTTGCCTTCAGCCCAGATGGTCGCACATTGGCTTCGGGCCTGGGGCCCCACGCCACGGGAAGCAGTCGCCAAACGGTCACGCTATGTGATACTGCCACCGGAAAGAAGATCCAAACACTATACACTGGTGCTGTGTATAGTGTGGCCTTCAGTCCAGACGGTCGCACATTGGCCTCAGGGTGCTATTCCAACACGGTCAAGCTATGGGACATTGCCACTGGAACGGAGATCCGAACTCTAAATGGACCCCGTGATTCTGTGCGGAGTGTTGCCTTCAGTCCAGACGGTCGCACCCTGGCTTCGGGGAACAATGACGGTAGCATCTGGCTGTGGAAAGTGGCGTGACCCGAGGCAAGCAATAGCCGATGCCCGAGGCAACATTGTCCTGTTGCCCCAGAAAAGTGGGCTAGCCTTTGCGCCCACCTTTTCCCAAAGCTGTAGATGTGGCCCAGCTCGGATCCACAGCACCCTTGCAGGAGCAGACATTCCCTAAGTGAAGGCCTGACCCTGCCCGAAGTTCGAATTAAAGGCAGGGCTAGAAAGCAGTCAATTTGCATTGAAACCGACAGCTTTTTTGCCCTGCCCGGCTTCCTGAATTAGTGAGGAATGGAAAATGGCTGACGAGGACCTGGGCGCTTTAGAACACTACGTCCCCTATTGTCCCAAATGCGGCAATGAGTGCGAGCAAAAGGAGCTCCGGCGGGCACTGGATGCAGATCGCTGGAAGAAGATCGTAATTGAGACCATCTTCTACTGCAAGAGATGTGACAACTACTGGAGCGATGGCTTGGTGGAGAAGGGCTACAAATAAACAATCCATAGACTCCACCCTGAGATTCACCCCCAGATTCGTATGATCTATCTTTATTACAGCGAAAAATTCCAGGCCTATAACTTCGGCCCGGAGCATCCCTTCAATCCGGCTCGCTTGATGCTGGCTTACAAGCTCATGGAGGAGGAGGGCCAAATTGACGACCTCACTTGCAAGGTCGAGCCCAAGCCCGCAGGGGAAGCGGATTTGCAGCGCGTGCATACTCCTGAGTACATCGCATCAGTGAAGGCGGAAGTGCCGGATTTGGCCTTTGGCCTGGGCAGCGATGATACGCCCGTCTTTCCCGGCATTTACGAGGCATCGCGGCTCCTGGCTGGAGGCAGCATCGATGCGGCGCGGCGCATAATTGCCGAGGACTGCAGCGCCTTTAACATAGGCGGAGGACTGCATCATGCCATGCCCTCCCAGGCCGCGGGCTTTTGCGTCTTTGACGATCCGGCGCTGGCGATTTGTGTCCTGAAAGAACGCTTCAAGCGAGTTCTTTACATCGATATCGACGGCCATCACGGGGACGGGGTGCAGCAGATATTTTATGAGGACCCCCATGTGCTCACCGTCTCCCTGCACGAGTCGGGATTGTACCTCTTTCCCGGTACCGGCTTTATCGATGAGCTGGGCGCCGGGCCGGGGTTGGGCTACAGCGTGAACATACCCATGCCCATGTATGCCGGGGACGAGGAATACCGGCGCGCCTTTGAGGAGATTGTGCCCCGGCTCTTTGACTGGTTTAAGCCCCAAGCGGTTGTGGCACAACTGGGCGTGGACACCCACTACTCCGACCCGCTCACCACTCTGAATATGACCCTCGCCGGGTATACCTACCTCGTACGCCGCATCATCGAGCTGACTGAGCGGCACTGCCGGGGCAGGCTGCTGGCTTTAGGCGGGGGCGGCTACAACATGGAGGTGGTGCCCGTGGCCTTTGCCAGCGTCCTTCACCTCATGAGGAAGGAGCCTCTGGCGGAATATCTGCCGCCCTACTGGGTAGAGTTTTTCATGAACCTGGTGGAAAGAGAGCCGCTGTCGCTGCCGGACATCGAGATCAAGGTGGGCAGCGAGACGAAGAAGAGAATCACGGCGGAGCTGGAGCTGACACTGCGAGGGCTGAAGGAAAAGGTAAACGAGATTCACAAGGTTTTTTAGGGCTTCAAAACGGATTTTTTTAGGCTGCACCGCTTCGAGAACAGCTGTTCGCAGGGGATCGACGAGATTTTACTTTTGCTACCAAAAGTTTTTTCACATATCGTGTAGAATTACCTTTTGAGGAATAATACTGAGACATACTAAATTGGCAATTTTTATTATACTAATATTATTGAATTTTGCTTCGGCGTGGGTATCCGCAGCAGACACTGCGAAGGTCCATGGAGTTGTGGCTGGAACAACAGGTGCTGTCGAGAAGGTAGAGGTACGCGGTCAAGTCGCTACCGGAGACACCACATGGAACCCACAGAACTTCGCAGGATTCTACTACGATATCAAGAAGGACATCGGCTATGAGCAGCTCACCACAGTCCTCACAGAGGGCAACAAGCTCAGCGGCGATGCACCATACGGCGTTACTTACACAACCACCGCCCAGGCCAAGGACTATGAGTTCGAGGACTGGGGAAGCTACAACGTGATTGGCTTCCAGGCTGAGAAGTACTTCGCTGGCTACATCACCAACGAAGATGCTGCAAAGAACATCTTCTTCAAGGAGTCCACCGATGAGAATTCCCTGTCCAGCGAGCAGCTCCAGAAGATCCTCATCGATAACGATATGGAGATAACTGTCACCTCCGGCACACCTCTCAAGCTTGCGGAAGGCTATGAGCTGGCGATCAAGTCCATTGATATCGACAATAACAAGGTCTACCTCGAGCTCTCCAAGGATGGCTCTGTAGTAGACAGCAAGTTTGTATCCCCGTCCAAGACCGACGCAATCATGGCCGACAAAACCTACTACTACAAGAATCCGCAAGTAGGCGATCAAAAGAAGCTGATTACGATCGCAGTTCACTTCAAGAACGCTTTCCGTGGCTCTAATCAGAACCAGGCCACCGTCGATGGTATCTGGCAGATCTCCGGTGAAGCGACTGATGTCAAGGCCGACACACAGTACGATAAGATGACCATCAGGTCTGTTGATGCCACCAACGGCGTCATCACCATGGACAACAAGGACAACGCCATAACTCTCAGCAAGAACAAGGATACAACCTTGATGAGCTGCATAAAAATCAAGACCGCAGACAATGACACACTTAGATATTACATTTACAAAGAAATAACAGAGCCAGGAAACTATGCTCTCCGTGGCGCTGTCGACTCGGTGGATATCAGGGGTGCGGTTGCTGGTACCGTAAACGGCCAGAGCAACCTGGAGAGCGACACCTTCACCTGGAATTCACAGAACTTCGCCGGCTTTTACTACGACATAAAGAAAAATATCGGCACTGAGACGCTTGTCACATCCCTTACTGAGGGCAACAAGTTCAGCGACGATGCACCCTACGGCGTAACCTACAAAACTACTGCCCAGAATAAGAATTTCGAATATGAAGACTGGGGATACTATAACGTAATTGGATTCTTATCCGACGAATACTTTACAGGCTACAGTAGGAGTGGCACAAGTTCTGATATGCTGGACGAAGCCAATATTACGAATCTCCTCGAATCGGGTCAAGTGACAAAAGTGCTGATCAACGATGGCAAAGAGAAGGTAATAGATCTGGGTTCGACAATTACTTTGGCAGAAGGTTATGCGCTCAAAGCCACACTAGGAACCGATAAAAAGGGTGTTTTGGTCGAACTGCTTTACGATGGAAAAGTAGTCGATCGTGAAGCGTTGATACTACCCGGATCGTATGTCTATATTTCTAAAGCAGGTAACATTGCAGGTGTACCGGTTATCGCCGCCCACTTCCAAGAGCCGATTATCCTCGATGATAAGAGTTACTGCAAGGTTGATGGACTCTGGCAGCTATCAGAGAAGACAACTGAGGTCAAGGTTGATACCCAGTACGATAAGATGACCATCACCTCCGTGGATGCAAATGCCGGAACTATCACCATGGAGAACAAAGATAACGCCATAACACTCAGCAAGAACATGGACACCGTCTTGATGAATGGCATAAACATCAAGACCGCAGACAACGACACCCTCAGATACTACTTGTATAGAACCGTAGTGGTGGCACCAGCCGGGGTGAACAAATGAGATCCAGAGTCCGTTTGCTCCTGCTCACTTTATTATCTATTTTTGCTTTCGCATCGGCTAATGCGATAGATGCCGTAGAGATACGTGGAGCTGTGGCCGGCACAGTTGGCGGCTCAAGCAACCTCGTTGACAACTCCTTCACCTGGGACCAGCAGAACTTCGCAGGCTTCTGTTTCGACCTTGACAAGAATCTGTCAACGGAGTCCCTTCAGGTCAATTTAAGCAACGAAAATGTCGATGCAGGAGCAGTTGAATACAAAACATATCCCAAGCCAACCAAGTTTGAGCATGGCATCTGGGGCAATTACTTGGTGCTGTGCTTCTTTGGGCAGAAGTATTTTGCTGGATATCCCGATGATTGTCAGATTGCAGAGGCCTGGAATTCGTTAGAAGAAGGCAAGATTCTTAGCCAAGTGATTATAGATAGCTCTGAAACGAAGACAATAGCAGACGATGAGATATTACCTCTAAAAGAGGGATACAGTCTAAAACTATCCGATGCAGATGAGGGAGTTAAGATACTTCTTTATAACGGCGGCAATGTTGTTGACGCGAAGGTCATCACACCACCTGCCGATTATGTCTATTCGGCATCATTAGGCAATAGGAACGTTACACTTCTGGCTGTGGGCATCAAGGCCAACGTGAAGGCAAAACCAAAAAGCTACTACTCAATAAAAGGACTATTCCAAATCTCCGAAAAACCGACCGTGTTCGACCAGGGAACTGAATATGGTATAATGAAAGTCGCTTCAAGCGACAGCAACGGCTTGGTGTTGAAGAATATAGAGGGTTTTAACCTATCAAAGGAGCTTGATCTTGAGTTAATGGATGACTTCGGCCTGAAGTTGGTTAATTCAGGAGACTCTGTTTCCGACATCAGGTTATACCTCTACAAGAATGCCACTCAAAATGATACTGCTATCCGTGGGGCAGTCGCAACCTCAGACTTCCAATGGGACCCACATAACTTTGCCGGCTTCTACTATGATATTAAGAATGACATCGGAACCGAGTCACTCAGTACCACATTGTGGGATAGTAAGCTAAGCGGCGACTCGCCCTATGGCCTCAAGTATGAGACCACTGCAAAGCCCAAGGAATTCGAGTACGAGGAATGGGGGAGTTATAATATTATTGGTTTTCTAGGTAGGAGCTTTCTTGTGAGCTATGTGGAAGACAGTCCTCTACAGCACGCTTCAAAGGATTTCAATTTATTGGGCGATTCGCGGCTCGGGAGAGTATTAATCGATAGCGTAGAACGACATACAATCCAGAATGGTGGCACTTTGTCTTTGCAGGATGGTTTGGAAGCTAAGCTCTATATCGATAAATCCTGTAACAAGACTCTGGTCGAACTTTACAGGAATGGCACAATAGTGGATAGAAACTACCTTAGCGTGCCTGGTACATATATCTACAGAAAAAGCCTTGCAAATGTCGATGATATCGCAGTGCTGGCATTGCACGTGGCCGAAACAGACTGCGCTCAGGGAAAATCTTGTGTTGTAGATGGCATTTTTCAGATCTCGGAAGATCTTATCGATGTAAATCCAGACACGACCTTTGGTAAGATGACCATCGCCTCGGTAGATGCAAATTACGGGACCATCATCATGGAGAACAAGGACAAAGCCATAACCCTCAGCAAAAATATTGACCTGCCACTGATGAGCGACTTATGGATTAAAACCGCCAACAGTGATGAACTTAGGTACTACATTTACAGACCATTAGAATCTGTGTGAATCACATCCTTTCCGATCCCCAGGCACACGCTGCGCGCCCAGCCCTCTCTCGCGCGTAGGCTTGCGAACGGGGGCGTTGAGCTCAAGCAGTGGAAACAGCTCGCGCCCGATCGTGTATTCCTTGTGTACGGTCTCGGCGATGGAGTGAAACTGCGGCGGCGCACCCATGCGCAGCAAGCTGCGGGGTATTGCGTTTTAAAATAAAAAAATATTGAATTAAATCACCCGCCTCATTGGTTTGAGTCGTTCATCTTGAACGTCACGTACGGTGAGAACACCAGAGTGCTCTCATTGGTCGCGTTATCCATGGGCCCGGACTTGAGGAAGCGCTTCACCTTCAGGCTCTTATCAGTGAGGTCCAGGATGACATTGTAGAGCGTGGTCATGGGAAGCGGTCTGAGGGCCCCCTGGAATTCAAGAATTGAGTTGACCGCGACGGATGATATCGCGTTGGCCGCATCCTCCTCTGAGAACTTGCCCTGATGGCTGCTGGTAAAGTTATAAAGCGTCCTGTAGCGATTGAATGTATCATATGGGTGGTTATACGGGATCATGGTTGCTTCAATCGGCAAATCTTGGGGAGCAACCTTGGAGTATATGAACATAGGATGGTTGGTCATGATGCTCGGCCTGCTGGTGTTGCCGTCTGTGAAGTAGAGGTTGCCGTCATCTTTGTTCCACTCCACGATGGTGGATCTTCCTGTGCTGTCATATACCATGTAGTGGATTCCTCCTATCGACAGATACACTTTATTGGCCAGGAAGGCTATCTTTGCCTCTTCTACGTTGCGGCATGTCGGTAGTGTCTCGATATTGATGTAAAATAGTAGTAGTAATCCTGGCGAGTCGTAGTTTGCTGTCAGGTTCTTGGCAGCATTTTGATCATACGAAGGATTTATAATAAGCCCTGCATCCTAGCTTGAGATATTGCAGAAATCAAGGAGGATACAAGGCCATGGAACCATATGAGCTAGTAATAAATTATCTTGTCGATCCGAACGGCGGACTGAAACAGCTTCTTACGAATT